>NZ_JASATN010000022.1:0-101243 GCF_038440355.1 Dyadobacter sp. OTU695
ATAAAACTCACACACTGCAAGCCAATCAAATTCCATTACCACAAGAAACAATTAACCTCAATGAAAACCAAAGCGTTATCCTTTATCTTAGGTATTGTCCTGCTGGGATGTGCCTCTCAGCAAACGTCTCAGAACGCGTCGGTTAAAAGTGCTTCTTCCAAAAGCGAGGCTGGAAAGGCACGCCGACTGGAAATCCTGTTTCTGGGCGACAAGGGCCATCACAAGCCCGCCGAACGCGTTCCGCAGATCATGGCTGCATTGGGTCCCAAAGGGTTCAACTTTACCTACACGGATAACCTCAACGACCTGAACCCCGAAACGCTGAACAAGTACGACGCATTGATGCTGTATGCCAACTGGGACTCGATCGCGCCGCAACAGGCGAAGTCGCTGCTCGACTATGTGGCCAGCGGAAAAGGATTTATCCCCATTCACTGCGCTTCCTATTGCTTCCGCAACAATGCAGAGGTAGTAAAGCTGATCGGCGGGCAGTTCTGGCGCCATACCTGGGATACGATCCAGCCGGTATGGACGAAGCCCGACCACCCCGCCATCGCAGGCGTGAAACCATTCAAAACGGTGGACGAAACGTATTTGCACACCTTGCTGCAACCCGATAACATCGTATTGACCGAGCGCCTGATCCAGAAAGACCAGGAAAAAGACCGTCCCGGACAGCAGAAAGAGCCTTACACCTGGGTGAGAACGCATGGCAAAGGCCGCATTTTCTACACCGCATATGGCCACGACGAGCGTACCTGGGGCACGCAAGGCTTCCAGGACCTAATCGAAAAAGGTATTCTCTGGGCTGTGAACGACGATGCCCGCAAGTCGCTGGCGGCATTGGCCCCGAAGCCATTCGAATACCGCGAGGCAAAGCTTCCTAACTACGAGCAGCGCCCCGGACCGCAATTGCAGCAGTTGCCGCTTTCACCGGAAGAGTCTGTGAAACACATTCAAATCCCGGTTGACTTTACCCTGGACGTTTTCGCACACGAGCCTGACGTCATGCACCCGATCGCGATGACATGGGATGAGCGCGGCAGGTTATACGTACTGATCACGAAAGATTATCCTAACGAACGCAAAGACACAGGTGGTAGCGACTACATCCTGATCTGCGAGGATACGAACAAAGATGGCAAAGCCGACAAATTCACGAAATTCTCCGATGATTTGAGTATTCCAACCGGTTTGGCGTTCGCTAACGGCGGCCTGGTTGTATCGCAGGCACCGCATATGCTGTTTTTGCAGGATACCGATGGTGACGACAAGGCTGATGTGAAGAAAATTCTCTTCTCCGGCTTCGGAACCGGCGATACCCATGCAGGCCCTTCCAACCTGCATTATGGCTTCGACAACTGGGTTTACGGCTCGGTAGGATACTCCGGCTTCAAAGGCAAAGTAGGCAAAAGCGCAGACCTTGATTTTGGTCAGGCATTGTTCCGCTTCAAACCAGATGGTTCGGATATGGAAATCGTTGCCAAAACTTCGAACAACACCTGGGGATTGGGCTTCAACGAGGCCGGCGACCTGTTCGGTTCTACTGCAAACAACTCTCACGGCTGGTACAGCGCCATTCCAAACCGCTATTTCGGCGCGAGCAAGGTGGATAACGGCAGCCGCAGCACCGATACCCACAAGGATATGCAGCCCATCACGCCGAAAGTACGGCAGGTTGACGTATTCGGTGGCTTTACTGCCGCAGCGGGCCACAACTTCTACACCGCCCGTGCATACCCGAAAGAATACTGGAACAAGGTCGCATTCGTTTCAGAGCCTACCGGCCACATCCTGCACCGCAATGTAATGGTGAAAAAAGGTACGGATTATGAAGATCAGCTGGGCTTTAACCTGCTCGCCGGTGCCGATGAATGGGTTGCTCCCGTATTCGCCGAAGTGGGTCCGGATGGCGCCGTTTGGGTAGCCGACTGGTACAGCTACATTATCCAGCATAACCCTACTCCCAAAGGTTCGGAAAACGGAAAAGGCAATGCCTACGAAACGCCATTGCGCGATTTCACCCACGGCCGTCTTTACCGTATCGGTTGGAAGAATGCACCGAAGTACACGCCGATTTCTCTGAGCAAATCACGCCCGGACGAACTGGTAGCGACTTTGAAAAACAACAACATGTTCTGGCGCCAGCATGCGCAGCGCCTTTTGGTAGAACGCGGCAACAAAGATGTAGTTGCGAAGCTGGTTGAACTCGTCAAGGACAAATCCGTAGACGAAATCGGCCTGAATACGGCTGTGATCCACGCATTGTGGACACTGGAAGGTTTGAATGCGATCTCTGACCCGCAAGTGTTGCCCGTGGTGGTTGAAGCATTGAAACACCCGTCGAACGACGTACGTAAAACGGCTGTAAAAGTGCTTCCACGCACAGCAGCTACGGGCGAGGTATTGCTTACCGCCGATGCGCTGCACGACAAAGAGCCATTGGTGGTACTGAACACATTGTTGGCATTCTCCGAAATTCCATTGATTCCGCAGATCGAAACCGCCGTGCTTGCATTGCTGGATAACTATTCCAACGCGGAAGACCGCTGGATGCCGGATGCATTTGCCGCCATCCTGAATTCACATGACGGAGCTTTGCGTCAGAAATACCTTGCTCAACGTGCTGCAAAAGCTGGTTCAGCGGGAGCTGCGCAGCAAACAACTGCTGCCAGCCACGCAGATCACGCGGCCATGAACCACGAAGGTCACGGCGTAAGCAAAGTGACGGTGCAAGGCGCTGCCGACCTCGCGATTACCAACATCGTAATCGAGCCGAAGACACCTTACGTACGTGAATATGCACGCGTGGTGATCGAGATTACCAACATCGGTTCCGTACCCGTGACGAAAGAGCAGGTGCCTGTCGTGAATGTTGGTATCCGCAGCCGCTCATTGAATACGAACTATATCAGCCGCCAGCTTACCAATGGTATTGCCCCGGGCGAAACCGTTAAGCTTGTTGAAGGTAACAATGGTCCATGGAAAACCGCATTTGGTTTCACTTCCGATGAAGCCGGTAAAGTGAACGTAACGGCGACCGTCGACGTGGACAATGTAGTTCCCGAAAAAGACGAGAACAAAAACAACACGATGAGCAAGTCGTTCGAAGTGCGCCGCCTCGACCGCCTTTCGGATTTCGCGTTGGAACGTACCGTGCGTGGATACACTTCTTACGCAAGCGGTGACGATGTGCTGAAACTCATCCAGACGTCACAATCGCTGGACGCGCAGGGCCGTAATGCGATCATCAAAGGTATCCTGGGTGCATGGAACCCGAAACGGAAGGAAACCACCAGCGACGAAGGCCAGAAGTTGCTGACAAGCGTTAAAAGCACGATCCCGGACGACCTGAGCAGCCGCTACACAACTTTGCTCGAATCCTACGGCATTAAAGAAGACGTTGCCGCCGATCCGAATGTACAGGTTGTGACGATCAAGGCGATTCGTGAAGAAATGAAATTCACCGTCACTGAATTCACAGCGGTGGCCGGTAAAACTGTTGAAATCGTGTTCGAAAACCCGGATGCGATGCAGCATAACATTGTGGTAGGACGTCCCAAGTCTACCGAGATCATCGGCGCTGCTGCCGACAAAATGATCACCGCCAAAGATGGCGCAGAGAAGAATTATGTACCTAATATCCCTCAGGTTTTGGCTGCGACACCGCTCGTAAACCCCGGCCAAACTTACCGCTTGAAGTTTGTAGTACCGGATCAGGTTGGAGACTATCCGTATGTATGTACGTTCCCTGGCCACTGGCGTCTGATGACCGGGGTCATGAAAGTTGTAAAGGAAAAAGGGCTATAATTCTTAACTGCATTCGCCTATGGTTTCAAAAACAATTCAAGTTTAGCGTATAGTTGTCAACGTTCAGATTCGCAAGGCATTTAAAAGTGCCTTCGCGAATCTGGGTGGTTGATTTTAAAACACAAAACGTGCGACGGGTTTCCAAGACCCGCGGGAGGGCTATTTTTGCGCCATTTTTTAAATAGTATTTATTCAATAATTTTTATTAATAAATAGTTAAGAATACCAACAAACTATAATGCTTTAACAACTACTCACATCTAACCCAGGTTAACAATGAACAACCAACAAAGACGAAACCCCTACTCGGGGCTTTGCAGGCCTCTTTTTGCCCTTTTGGCGGCAGGATGCCTGTCGCCCCAGGAGGTCTGGTCGGAAAAACTGCGCTTTGAACCGGCCATCACCTACCGAAAAAACATCGACAAAACAATCACCGGAAAGGTTGTCGACGAAAAGAACACTCCGCTCCCCGGCGTAAGCGTGGTCGTGAAAGGCACCACAACGGGCAGCATTACCGGCACCGACGGCACCTACTCACTGAGCGTGCCCGAAACAGCGACCGCGCTATCATTCTCCTTCATCGGCTACACATCCCAGGAAATCGCGATCGGCAGCCAATCTAACATTCAGGTGACATTGCTCCCCAGCAGCGAAGAACTGACCGAAGTGGTCGTGGTAGGTTACGGAACCCAGTCTTCGGCGGCGGTAACCGGCGCGGTGAGCAACATTCAGGCCAAAGATCTCATCCGCACGCCGTCGATCGGAACGGCCGATGCATTGGTAGGCCGCGTCCAGGGAATCACCGCCCGTAAAGCGGATGCACGCCCGGGTGCTGCCACGACCATTCAGATCCGGAACATGGGAACGCCCCTCTTCGTTATCGACGGAGTTCCTTCGGATGCGGCCAGTTTCAACAACCTTGGACAAAATGACATCGAGAGCGTTTCCATCCTCAAAGACGCTTCTGCGGCTGTTTACGGTCTGCGGGCGTCGAACGGGGTTGTTTTGGTAACCACCAAGAGAGGTAAGGCAGGCGATGGTACGAAAATCAGCCTGTCGGGCTACTATGGCTTGCAAAACTTCACGCGCTACCCCAGGCCTGCGAATGCCTACCAACACATGCGCGGGCTCGTCGAGTCGGATGTGAACCAGGGACGTACACCTTCCATTACGCCTGCTGAATTGGAAAAATGGCGCGTGGGTACTGAAAAGGGCTACCAAAGCTTTGATTATTACGATATGGTCATGCGCCCGAATGTGCCCCAGTACTTCGGCAATGCGAGCGTGCAGGGCGGTTCGGAGAAAATGAATTACTTCCTCTCCATCAGCCATCTGAACCAGGATGCCTTGATCCGCGATTATAACTTCAAGCGGACGAACATTCAGGCCAACATCGAATCCAGCCTGACCAAAGGTTTGAAAGTAGGAACGCAGATCAGCGGCCGCATTGAGAACCGCTTCCAGGTAGGGGTACCGGGTTTGGATGATTACTTCAACCCCTTCCTCAGTATCTTCACCATGTGGCCTACGGAGCGTCCTTATGCAAACGACAATCCGAAATACATCAACCAGACCCACAATGTGAACGTCAACCCGGCTACTTACAAGAAGGACGTGACAGGCTACATCGACGAGGTCTGGCGAAATGTGAAGGGCAACTTTTACGCCGAATATGATTTCAAATTTGGCCTGAAAGCGAAAGGGACCTATTCCTACGCATTCACCAACTTCGATTTCGACGGTTTTGAATACACCTATGACGCCTATACCTACGACGAAAAGAACGACACCTACAATGTAGTGCCCGGGGGCGGTAACCAGAACCCCTGGCGCGAACGCCGGAAACGCAATATCGTCGACCGGTTTGCGCAGTTGCAGCTGAGTTATGCTAAATCATTCGGTAACCACGACATTTCGGCCGTTGCAGCCTACGAGCGTTCCGATAATGTGAACACCTACCTGGTGGTCCACACGGTTCCGCCGAATAATTACATCCCGCTGATGTCCTTCGCCAACCAGGATGTACTCATCGACGAATGGAGCACCGAGGCGCGGGCCGGTTATGTGGGCAGGATTAATTATGATTTTAAACAAAAATACCTGCTTGAACTGGTGGGCCGCTATGACGGATCGTTCCTGTATGCGCCTGGCAAACGTTACGGTTTCTTCCCCGGCGTTTCCGCTGGATGGCGTATTTCGGAGGAGAACTTCTTCAAAGGCAAACTGGAAAATGTGTTCAGCAGCCTGAAATTCCGTGCTTCCTACGGCCGTACCGGTGCCGACCGCCTGAGCAACGACAACTTCCTGGTAGCACCGTTCAGCTATTTGCCGGGTTACAACTTCCTGCAAGGCAGTGCTATTTTTGATGGTAACTACACCATTGGCGTTCGTCCGAGAGGCTTACCGATCACGACGCTTTCCTGGATCACCAACATTACGACCAACATCGGTCTCGACTTTGGTTTGCTGGACGGAAAGCTCACGGGTCAGTTTGATATTTTCGAAAGAAAGCGCGAAGGCTTACCGGCTGCCCGTTACGACGTGTTGCTGCCTTCAGAAGTGGGTTATTCTTTGCCAAACGAAAACCTGAATTCTGATACGCACCGCGGTTTGGAAGGGGTTTTGACCTACAAAAGCAATGTAGGACAGGTTGATTATACATTGAGCGCCAATGCGACGCTATCCCGCCGTCGCGACCTGGACTTCTACAAACCGCGCTTCGGGAATTCCTTTAACGAATACCGCGACTCATTCGTAGACCGTTGGGGAAATATCAACTGGGGTTACCAGGTGGTAGGCCAGTTCCAGTCGATGGAGCAGATCGAGAGCCATACGGTCGATAACGACGGACAGGGCAACCGCAGCCAACTCCCAGGCGATTTCATTTACAAGGATGTCAACGGCGATGGCATCATCAACGGTCTCGACGAACGTCCGATCGGATACGCGGAAGGCGCCAACCCGTACCTGAGCTTTGCATTGAACGGAAGTGTTTCTTACAAAGGCTTCTCGATGTTCTTCGACTTTGCGGGCGCTTCGCTGCAAAGCTTCCAGCGCAACTGGGAATTGAAAATTCCTTATCAGAACAATGGTACCTCGCCGCATTTCATGCTTGAAGACCGCTGGCACCGCGAAGATCCGTTCGATCCCAACAGTAAATGGGTCCCAGGCACCTATCCAGCCCTCCGCAAGGACAATACCAGCCACGTGAATTTCCGGAAAAGCGATTTCTGGATTACCAACGTTCGCTATATCCGCCTGCGTAACATCGAATTCGGTTATAGTTTTGATCAGAAAATTTCGAAGAAACTGGGCCTCTCGGCACTGCGCATTTATGTCAATGCATCCAACCTCTTTTCGATCGACAATGTGAAGAAGTACGAAATCGATCCGGAGATTTCATCGGGTAATGCATTGGTATACCCCCAGCAGCGCTTGTTCAATGCAGGTTTTAACCTTACTTTCTAAAAACTGATTATGAAAAAACTATCACTCAAAATATTCGTTTCTGCCTCCATGCTCGTTTTTGCCGGTTGCAACGACTGGCTGGAACGCAAGCCGCAGAACATTATCCTAGAAGAGCAGGTCTGGAACGATCCAAAGATGATCACGGGGCTACTTGCCAACTATTACGATCGCCTGCCCTACCATACCGACCTCAACCATGGCTCCAATGGTGATGTGAATGCAACCAACCGGGAAGGCTGGCAGGATTTTGCCGCCTATGACGAGGCGATGTGGTCCAACAACGACGATGCTCGGAACAATATCCTCTCCTACCCGGTGGACCGGTGGCGGCTTTGGGACTACGGGCTGATCCGTGACATTAACCTGGCGCTGGAAAATATCGGGACTTATGCGGTCAAAATCTCAGATGCCCAAAAGGCGCAGTTCACTGCTGAGCTACGGTTCTTGCGTGCATTCGCGTATTTCGAGCACGTAAAGCGCATGGGCGGTGTCCCGCTGGTAACCCAACAGCTCATTTACAACTTCGATGGCAATCCTGCGGCGCTCCAACAGCCCCGTAACAAGGAAGAAGAAGTGTACGACTTCATCGCCAGCGAGCTCGATGCCGTGAAGGATCAGCTGGGGAACGGGACCAGTAACACCCGCGCCAACAAGTTTACCGCATTAGCAGTAAAAAGTCGCGCAATGCTCTACGCTGCTTCGATTGCGAAGTACAATGGTAAAATGGCATCGCCTATTTCCACGCCAGGCGGTGAGGTGGGGATTCCTGCTTCCCGCGCCAACGATTATTATACCAAATCGCTGGAAGCTTCGAAGGAGATCATCAATAGCGGGAACTATGAACTTTACAAATCCAATCCCGATAAAGGTGTAAACTTCTATGAAGCCATTACGAAGAAAAGCGCTAACCGCGAGGTAATCTGGGCGCAGGATTTTTTGGTTACCAAAGACAAGCGCCATGGGTTCACTTATGACAACATTGCGCGCAACGTACGGGAAGATAACCTGTCGTCGTCGTCCATTACACCTTCGCTGAACCTGGTCGAAGACTACGAATACCTCGACGGCTCTTCGGGTGAGCTCAAAAACCGCAATACAGGCAACACGGATTACATCTATTACGACAAGTTACAGGACATTTTTGCCAACAAGGATGCCCGCCTCTACGGAACGGTCATCTTCCCTGGTACGACGTTCCGTGGTTTGGAAGTTCAGATACAGGCCGGGGTAAAAGTCTGGGATAATGCGACAAATGCTTTCAAAACTGTCGAATCCAACGTTCTGGGCTCTCTTTATGAAGACGGAGGCTTGCTTACCGGTGCTTCCGGCCCTCAGCGTTCGCAAACCGAGGTTTCCAACACCGGGTTCTATCTCCGCAAATATGTGGACCAAACCGCCATGTCCAGCACACGCGGTATTCGCAGCGACATGTGGTGGGTACGGTTCCGTTTGGGTGAAATTTACCTGAATGCCGCCGAGGCCGCATTGGAACTGGGACAAACTGCCGATGCATTGAAATATGCCAACACCGTCCGCGAGCGCGCCGGCTTCCCCGCCAACAGCTTGAAAACGCTCAACCTGGAAAAGCTCCAGAACGAGCGCCGCGTCGAGCTGGCATTCGAAGATCACCGCGTGTGGGATTTGAAAAGATGGCGCATTGCCCACGAAGTTTGGAATGGCAATCCGGCCAATCCGGATGCGGTTGTGTATGCATTATATCCTTACCGTGTAGTACGCCCGGGCCACGCTTCCCACGGCAAATATGTTTTCGACAAGCTCGTAGCACCGCGTTTCCGCGCTCCCCGATTCTTCCAGATGGGCAACTATTACTCAGCCATTCAGCAGAACGTCATCGATAACAACCCGAAAATCATTCGTAACCCATTCCATTAATCGCTATGAAATCAAAAATCATACAATGCATTCCCGCCTTGCTGCTGGCATTCATGGTCGGCCTGTCAGGATGTGAAAAAGATAATCGCACCGAACCTAAGTCGGTTTTGAAGGGGCGGGTCGTATTCGAAGGACAACCCGTTGGTCTGCGTTCCAATGGTGTACAGCTCGAACTCTGGCAGCATGGTTACCAGCTTTTCACCAAGTTGCCGGTGCACGTAAACCAGGACGGCACATTCTCCGCCTCGCTTTTCGATGGCAACTACAAACTCGTAAGGCTCCGCGGCAATGGCCCGTGGACCGACAATACCGATTCCATCGACGTGGAGTTGCGCGGTTCGAAAGAAATCGATGTGCCGGTCAACCCTTATTTTGTGTTTAAAAATGAAGTGTATTCCAAAGGCGAAGGCAAAGTCTCGGCCACTTTCAATGTGCAACAGGTGGCAACCGGCCGGACTATCGAACGGGTGAACCTTTACATTGGTACCACGACGATCGTTGACCCCAACAATAATATCGCCAATGCGCAGGAAGTAGCTGCGAATCTGACCGACCTGTCGAAACCGGTTACACTGACAGCCAATATTCCGGCTAACCTTGCCTCGCGGCCGTACGTTTACGCGCGTATAGGCGTGAAGACTTCGGGCGTGGGCGAAATGCTTTTCGGCATGCCGCAGAAGATCATACTGAAATAATGAGGCAATTCATGTTCTTTATACTCATCCTGGGCGTGCAAATCGGTCGCGCCCAGGATGGGGCCATCTAAGCGCCATTTATTTTCAAAAAATTTGATTATTTCTACCTCTTTGCCTCCTATGGTTATTGTTGCCGGGGTGCAAAAAGTACTTAAAAAATGCGCCTGGGCCGTTCGAAAGCATTAACCGGTCCCTACCTCGACCGCAATGGAACGCCAATGAAGCAGGGCGGCGGTACATTACTGCTGGAAGGCAATGCAGATTGGCACGGCGTCGGGTATAATACCGTTTGCACGTCTGATGGCGTGGACTATCTGGTTTTCCATGGTTACAATGTGAAGGATAAGGGGAGATCGAAGTTGCGTGTAGAGCGTTTGGAATGGAAGGATGGCTGGCCTGTGTTGCGTTCGCATTGATGTTACATCCCTGACGGGATTGGAAATGAATGCAAACAGCGGCTGGTTTCTACCAATGTTGCGTCGCTACGCGACTTGTTGCCTGAAATGAACCGTGTTACTGATTTCGACAATGCCGTCAGGCATGAAACATTGGTAGCTAACAGATCGTGACTCCGTTTCGCAATGCCGTCAGGCATGTAACAACCAATAGACGTTTGTTCCTCCGTCAGCCTCAACCGAAAAAAAATGCAAATCTACCCCTAAAATCCAAATCCGCATAAGGCATTAACCAACCTTCCTGCGTATATTTAGTATTATGAAAGTCGTACAGTTCACTATCCCCGTTTCCCGCGAAAGTACAATTGTAGTGCAGGAGGAAAAACTACCACATTACTACCCGCATTTGCACCGCCACCGCGAGGTTCAAATCGAATGGGTAGTAGAAGGCTCGGGCATTCTGGTTGCGGGAAATTATATGCAGCGGTTCGAGTCCGGCGACATTTACATTATCGGTGCCAATCAATCACACATCTTCAAGAACGACGAGTCCTATTTCAATCCTGACGAACCCAGGCAAATCCACTCCGTTTCCATCTTTTTCGATCCCAATTACCTATCCCAAAATATTCTGAGCCTGCCGGAAATGGCCAATATCCGGAAGTTCGTGAACGGGGTACATAATGGTTTTCAAATTCCGGAAGAAGCGCGGGAGGCTGTGCAGAAGATCATTTCTGAAATCATTCACCACAAAGAGAGTCAACGGGTTGCGGCGTTCATCAAGCTCCTTTACCAGTTCTCCACCACCCGTGATTTGAAGCCGCTGGCCACGAGCAATAGCGAACAGGTCATTTCCGAAGTCGAAGGTATCCGCATGGACCGCATTTTTCAATACCTCGTCACGAACTACAAACGCCACATTTCCCTCGCGGAAATCTCCGAGATCGCCAACCTTACGCCCCAGGCATTTTGCCGGTATTTCAAAAAGCATACGGATAAGACATTTGTCAGTTTTTTGAATGAGGTACGCATTAATGAAGCCTGCAAGATCATTCTTTCAGGCAAATTTGACAGCTTTTCGGATATCTGCTACCAGACAGGTTTCGACCATGTGACGAATTTCAACCGGGTTTTCAAGAAAACAACGGGGATGTCACCGGGGGAATATCAGAAGGGGTTCCGAGATATTTAATGGGTGTCTGGTGTTCATCAGGAGGCCCCAAAACTGCAATTTTGAATCATTAAAACGTGTCCAAAAACCGATTCTGTGTTATTGATTTGGCTAAATTGGAATCCGATCACTCTATTCTCACAAATTCGTTGTTTTGAAAGACACCCCTGCAACCGCCTGGCAAATCTGGATCGATACCGGCGGGACATTTACCGACTGCCTCGCTATTGATCCGGCCGGAAACAAGACGCGCATCAAAGTACTCAGTTCCAGTTGCCTTCGCGGCCGCATTACCGGAAAATCAAGCCCGAGTACCTATCGTTTCGAAGCCTCCTGGCCACACGATGGCGACCTTTTCAAAAACTATACATTCAAACTGCACGGCAACAATGAGACGAGTCACGTTATCCATATCGACCGGCAGCAACACACGATCACATTAGCGGACGATCTGGCGTTCACACAAGCGGTAGATTTTGAAATAACCACCGGCGAAGAAGCCCCCATCCTGGCCGCACGCCTGCTCACGCAAACACCACTGGATCACCCACTCCCACCGATCGCAATGCGACTGGGCACGACCAGGGGCACCAATGCATTACTCGAACGAAAAGGCGCTAAAACTTTATTGGTTGTTACAAAAGGTTTTAAAGACCTGCTTTACATCGGCAACCAGCAGCGTCCTTCGCTTTTCCAGCTCAATATTCCTGAACCTAAACTGCTTTATAATGAAGTGCTCGAAGTGGAAGAGCGGCTGGATGCAAGCGGAAATGTGTTGGAAGAATTGAAATTAACACAAATTGTGGATAAAGACAGACCTACTGATTACAAGTCAGTAGCCATTTCACTGCTGCATTCCTACCAAAACCCGGAACATGAAAAGCGGGTTGCAGGGCATTTCCGGGATAATGGCGCGAACTACATTTCCGCTTCCTCCGACCTGTTTCCATTCTCGCATTACCTGCGAAGAACGCAAACCGCGGTCGTCAACGCCTATCTCGACCCGATACTGGATCAATATCTGACCAATATCAGGGCTGTATTGAACGGCGCCAGCCTGCAAGTGATGACGAGTACGGGCAGCCTTTCGGAAGTGAGCGGTTTCCGCGCGAAAGACAGCCTGCTCAGCGGGCCGACAGGCGGAATGGTCGCGGCAACGAATTTTGCCCAAAAACTGGGTTTCACCAAAGCAATCACATTCGACATGGGCGGTACCAGCACCGATACGGCGCTGATAGACGGCCAGCCGGAACTGAAATACATTACCGAAATCGACGGCATTGAATTCCATAACCCTACCCTGGCCATTGAAACCGTGGCCGCAGGCGGTGGCTCGGTTTGCTGGTTTGATGGATTTTCCCTGCAAGTAGGTCCTGAAAGCGCTGGTGCATCGCCCGGCCCGGCTTGCTACGGCGCCGGCGGACCGTTGACGGTAACAGACGTGAACCTGCTGCTGGGCAAACTGGAAACTTCCAAATTCAGCATTCCCATTGACCCGGCGTCGGCGATTACCCGGCTGGGAGAGCTCAGGACCGCAATTCAAGCCCAAACCGGCAACCTACTCAGCCACCAGGAAATCCTGACCGGCCTCGAACGCATTGCCAACGAGAAAATGGCCGACGCGATCCGCAAGATTTCAGTGGAAAAAGGCATTAACCCCAATGCATTTGCTCTCGTCACCTTTGGCGGTGCGGGCGGCCTCCACGCTTGCCAGTTGGCCGAATTACTGGATATGGACACGGTGTTGCTGCCCTACGACGGCGGGCTTTTCAGCGCGGCGGGCATTGGTGAGGCGTTGATTAGCACTATTGTTTCGAAGCAGCTCCTTTCGCCGTGGCAGGGAGCATCGCAGCACATTGCCAGATGGCGTGATGTTCTGGAAAAACAGGCGGGCGAAATTTTAGGGGAACAGGGTATTATTGCTTCTGAAACTGTTTTTTGCCATCTCTACCTGCGTTTTGCGGGTCAGGAAAATACCATTGAAATACCTTTCCAAGCGGAAAATACACTGAAAGCATTTGAGGAAACCTACCGCGCGCAATTCGGTTACTATCCCGCCAATGCGATGGTGGAACTGGAAAGTATCAAGCTCAAAGTGCAGGAGCAAAGCCCGCGTCAGGAACCGTTCACGATCATCGGAATCGGGCGAAAAGCAGCGGATTCCGGCCATACCAGGCCTCTTATGACTGACATTAGGCTACCCGAAACAGCCGTTTTTGAATGGGATAATCTACTACCGGGCGACGGAATTGACGGGCCTGCCATTCTACTCAACAATACTTCCACCACTTATCTGCCGGCAGGCTGGCAGCTCGTGATTCAGCACGGGCTCGACGCCATTGCCCGGAAAACACGGGCTGCAAAGGTCAATGCAAGCCAGCAAAGCGAGGAAGTAGCACTACAACTTTTCACGAACCGTTTCAAAGCCATTGCCGACGAAATGGGCGTTCAGTTGCAGCGGACGGCCTTTTCCGTCAATGTCAAAGAGCGCCTCGATTTCTCCTGCGCCCTGCTCGATGCCGATGGCGAACTGCTCGTAAATGCGCAGCATATTCCCGTACACCTGGGTAGCATGGGCATATGCGGGCGCCTCGTGCGCGAGGCCATCGCGATTGACCCGGGCGATGTGGTAATTACCAACCATCCACGTTACGGCGGGTCGCATTTGCCGGATATTACCTTGCTTTCCGGTGTTTTTACGGAGGACGAGATTTGCGTCGGTTACGTCATCAACCGTGCGCACCATGCGGAAGTCGGGGGTAAAACGCCCGGCTCGATGCCGCCGGATGCTACCTGCCTGGCCGAAGAAGGCGTGGTGATTGTGCCGCAGTACCTAGTGAAGGCGGGGGAATTTCAGTGGGAGACATTGCGGGCTCTTTTTACCAGCGGCCCCTATCCTACCCGGTCGTTCCTCTCCAATGAAGCGGACATTATCGCAGCATTGTCGGCATTGAAAAAAGGCAGCGCGCAGTTGTTGAAACTGGTGGAAAATCATGGATTGGCAACCGTGCAGAAATATATGGGTCTGCTGAAACAGACGGCTGTTTCGCAGCTCCGGAATGCATTGGTACCATTGCAGGGCCGGGTTTTCGAAGCTTCAGAATCCCTGGATGATGACCATCGGATCGTCGTAAAAATCAGCATAACCGATAATAAGCAAGTTTTCGATTTTACCGGCACGTCAGGCGTCCATCCGAACAACCTGAATGCCAACATTTCCATTCTGTACAGCGCCATTCTGTATGTTTTAAGGCTTTTGGTTGATCAGGAAATTCCTTTGAACGACGGACTGATGCGGGATGTGGAAATTAAATTACCCGAAAACAGCTTCCTGCACCCCGATTTTTCGGACGACCCATTGCGCTGCCCGGCGGTGGTAGGCGGTAATACGGAAGTGAGCCAGCGGCTGGTCGATACCTTGTTGAAAGCATTTGGCCTCGCCGCTTGCAGCCAGGGGACGATGAACAATTTCCTTTTCGGGAACGAGCAATTCGGCTACTACGAAACCATTGGCGGCGGCGTGGGTGCAGGGGACGGGTTCAACGGCCGCTCGGCGGTTCACCAGCACATGACGAACACGCGCATTACGGATCCGGAACAGTTGGAGCGGAAATATCCGGTCAGACTGCTGGAATTCGGCATTCGTCGCGGTTCGGGCGGTGCGGGGCATTGGCGCGGCGGGGATGGAATCGTTCGTAAACTGGAATTTCTCGCGCCCTTGCAGGTGACGTTGCTCGGCCAACACCGGCGGTATGCGCCTTATGGGATGAATGGAGGTGGCGATGGGCTTTGCGGGAAGCATACGCTGTTATCAAATGGTTTGAATAATGAGCTACCGGGGATTTGTAGTCTGAAAGTGGATGCGGGGGATATTTTGACTATTGAAACTCCGGGGGGCGGGGGGTATGGTGTTTAAACTTTAAATGCCACGAAGACACAAAGGAACACAAAGCGCATTCGTGGACATTCGTGAAATTCGTGGCTAAATCAAAAATGTCAAAAAACAAAAATGCCCTGCTAGGCGCAGCATTCCTGATGGCCACCTCCGCGGTAGGCCCCGGCTTCCTGACGCAAACGACCGTCTTCACCGAAAAGCTGGCGACGAGTTTCGGTTTTATTATTTTTATATCGATTTTGATCGACCTCGCCGTCCAGTTCAACATCTGGCAGATCATCACCGTTTCCGGCAAACGCGCCCAGGACCTGGCCAATGAACTGCTCCCCGGCCTCGGTTACCTCCTCGCATTCCTCATCGTAACAGGCGGGCTCGCATTCAACATCGGCAATGTGGCAGGCGCAGGCCTGGGCGTCGAAGCTATGACGGGCATTTCGGTTAAAACCGGAGCCGTCGTCAGTGCGGGCATTGCCATCGC
The DNA here is from genome assembly GCF_038440355.1 of Dyadobacter sp. OTU695. Lineage (NCBI taxonomy): Bacteria > Pseudomonadati > Bacteroidota > Cytophagia > Cytophagales > Spirosomataceae > Dyadobacter > Dyadobacter sp. OTU695. The sequence goes on from NZ_JASATN010000022.1 coordinate 15,806, forward strand.
CATTTTCCTTTTCAAAGAAGCCGGGAAAGCGATGGACAGTTTCGCCAAAATCCTCGGTTTTGTGATGATAGCCCTCATTCTCTACGTCGCATTCACCTCGCACCCGCCATTGGAAAGTGCCTTGAAACACACCTTTTTCCCCGAAAAATTCGACGCGATCGCCACCCTCACGCTCGTAGGCGGGACCGTGGGCGGGTACATATCGTTCGCCGGCGCGCACCGCCTGCTCGACTCGGGCGTACGGGGCGAAAGTGCGTTGAAGGAAGTCAACCAGGGCGCATCAACGGGCATCCTCATTACCGCCACGATCCGCTACCTGCTCTTTCTCGCCACGCTGGGCATTATCCTCACCGGCGTCAGCATTAATCCGGAAAACCCGGCCGCTTCCGTATTCGAAAATGCAGCAGGAACATTCGGAAAGCAGCTTTTCGGGTTGATGATCTGGGCGGCGGCCATTACTTCCGTCGTCGGGGCAGCTTATACTTCCATATCGTTTCTGAGGTCGTTTCACCCGCTCATCGAGCGATATCATGCTTACATTACCATTGTTTTTATCCTCATTTCCACCGTCGTTTTCCTGCTGGTCGGCCGTCCGGTAAAAGTACTGGTATTTGTAGGTACGCTGAACGGCTTCGTACTCCCGGTAGCGCTTGGGATTTTGCTTGTAGCGAGCCGCAAGCCGCGCCTGATGGGCAGTTACAGGCATTCGTTGCTGCTGCAAACCGCGGGTTGGGTCGTCGTGCTGATCCTTCTTGCTATGGGTTTTAATATGTTTTGATTAATAATATTCCTGAATCCTTAGTCGATGAAAAAACTACTGCTTACTGCTCTTTCGCTGCTTTTTACCGTTACGGTTTACGCCCAAAAACCGCGTGAACTGGTTGTTCAAATAGACATCAAAAACAAGGCCCAAAAGATCGACAACTTTGGCGCTGCCGGTGCCTGGTTCACCGAAGGGATTGCCAAAAACTGGCCGACGCAAAACCGCGAGCAAATGGCGGAATGGCTTTTCAGCAAGGAATTCGACACCAACGGCAATCCCAAAGGAATCGGACTCTCAGCCTGGCGGTTCAACATCGGCGGCGGCACCGCGGAGCAGGGCGACAGCAGCGGCATCACCGATTTCCGCAAACGCGTCGAATGCTTCCTGCGCCCGGATGGCACATACGACTGGTCGAAACAGGCCGGTTATGTCTGGTTTACCAAAAAAGCGAAGGAATACGGTGTAGCGAACCTCATTGCATTCTCCAATACACCGCCGGTACAGTTTACTAAGAATGGACGGGGCTATAAAACGGATAAAGATTACATTTCAAACCTCAAACCGGAGCATTATAGCGGCTATGCGGGCTTTCTGGTGACAGTTTTGAAGCATTTCGATGGCGAGGGCTTGCATTTCAACTACATCAGTCCGGTCAACGAGCCGCAATGGGACTGGTACCACGCACCCGGCCAAGGCGCCAAGCAGGAAGGCAGCCCGTGGCGCAACGATGAGATCGCGCACGTCGCCAAAGCCCTCGACAGCGCACTGACCGCCACCGGATCGCCTTCCAAAATCCTCCTCACCGAAGCCGCCCAGCTCGATTTTCTTTACGGCAAAACGGGTAACGCTAACCAACAAACGCAGGCCTTTTTCAAACCCGGCAGCAAGCTCTTCCTCAAAAACCTGAAACACCTCCCGTCCCTCATCGGAGGCCACAGCTACTTCACCGACAAAGGCGACAGCGCCCGCATCGCCATCCGCCGCCACGTAGCCGACACAACTGCCAAATACGGCGTCGCCTTCTGGCAAACCGAGTATTCCATGCTCGCCGACGGCTACCGCGAAGGCAAAGCCGGCCGCATCCCCGCCATCGACTGCGCCCTGTTCCTCTCGAAGGTCATCCACGACGACCTCGTGTACGGCAACGCCGCCGCCTGGCAACTCTGGAACAGTTGGGAACCCGGCAACCCCGATTTCGACACGCGTTACTACCTCATCGCCCTCAAACCCTCAAACAACGAATATACCGACGGCACCATCACCGCCACCAAAAACTTATGGGCGTTGGGCCATTATAGCCGTTTCATCCGCCCGGGCATGTACCGGTTAAACATTATCCGGAATGACGATCTTTCCGCCGAACAAATCGCGCAGGATTTAATGGTTTCGGCGTATGCGAGTGAGAAGCAGGTGGTTTTGGTGGCTATTAATTATGGGAATGAAGCGCGGGTTTTGAAGCCGGAGGTGAGTGGGTTGAAGGTAAAGGGTGATGCGGATGTTTATTTGACTACCGGGGAGACCGGGGTTGATATGAAAAGGGGGAAGGTTGGGAATTTGAAAGAGGGGTTTAAAATTCCTGCACGGGGGATGGTGACCATTACATTAAACAACTAATAACGTGTATCTTAGCCTCATGCTTTTCCAAACAATAAGGCAATGGGGTATGACAGCGTAAAAACTGACGATGGCCGAACAGTGCTGTTCAGTGTCGAGGAATTTTATGAAAAAATTGTACTTCAGAACCATTGCTTTATTTGCGGTGCGCCGCCCCATTCGAAAGAATTCAATAATGAGCACATTCTCCCTGATTGGCTGTTGGCAAAGTACCAGCTACATAGTCAGATCATAAACCTTCCAAACCAATTGGGTCAACTTTACGGCAAATACACCATTCCATGTTGTAAAGACTGCAATTCGGAGCTGGGAGATAAAGTGGAGATTCCGATGAGTAAGCTGCTAAAATTGCCGTTCAATGAATTCACTTTCGCTCTGACTAATTCACATCAGAATATCGGCCTCCTGTTCCAATGGCTAAATCTTATCTTTTTAAAGACACACTTGAAAGATATGCATTTTGATTGGGCCATGGACAAAAGGAAACAAAGTCCTAAAATTGGCGCCTCCTATATATGGGAATCAATGCATCATATTCACTGTATTGCGAGAGCCTATTATACAGCTGCACAGATCACTCCACAAGCGATAGGTTCTGTTTTTATCATACCTGGCATTCAGCACGACTCGATTCCCCAATTTTACTTTCATGACAACACAACTGCGCAGACAATACTCTTTCGTATGGATGAAAAGGTTATAATATGCGTCTTGAATGACTCATGTGCCGTCCTTAACGCTCTCACCGAAACTCTCCGAAAAATTACTGCACCGGTAACCCATTTCCAGATGTGCGAGCTGTTTGCAATCGCGACCCATTGCAACCTAAGTATCAAAAACAGACCTGTATTTTTTTCAGAAATCTCCGGCAAAGGTGATTACCAAATAAAAGCAGACCTTCCTCAACTCGAATTTGATAAGGATAAGGCAGGTATCACTGTTGGAGAGTTGCTTTATTTTCAGGTTAAGGAAATGATCACTAAAACTCCCGATACGGACAGAATACTAGCCGAAATAAAAGAAAATAAACGAACCTACCTATTTAACCCGAATGGCACATTTTCCGATCATCAAACCGATTTTCAATAATTCGTGAGTTCGGGCTCGATACGACTTTCCGCGCTTATCGTTGCCCCCCGGGCAATGGTGTTTAATCCATTACGGTAGCCACGACACCGTTTTCGGTGAATGACAAAACAGCACATTAGGCTTGGCAATACCGCCGTCCCTCATACAGGTAAAAATTGGATTGGATGGGGTAAACTTAAACCGCTTATGCCCACTTACAAAGCGTCGACGGCTTAAATTGAAATAAATAAGTGACTGGTTTCGCTTATCAGGCAAAGTAGCTTGACGCTTACGGACGAATTATCTTCATTCCATACTTCGAAAACGCCTGCGGTGCATGAAGGTCGACCTCGGGTCGTCGAGGGATATCCCTCTTAGTGTACATATGGGCATTTTTTGTAAATTTAAAGTTAGATGAAACCAGCAAAAAGAAATACAACCATCGTGGATGCTTATGCCTCCCTTTTGGGCAATCTGAGCGCTGATGACAAACTCGCGCTGATATCCAGGCTAGGCGAGAAGGATGAATTGACTTCTCACAAAAGGAAATCTTCCTTTCGCAAGGCCTTTGGTGCCTTTGTCTCTGATAAATCGGCCGATGAGATTATAGAGGATATTCGTAACAGCTGAGTTGCAACCCGTCAGATAGAACCGTTTTGAAAGATTAGGCTCGAAAATTGGACAACCTAGTTTCCTATCTTTTTTGCCAATCCCATCCTATTCGTAGGCACCGTCACCATCAGCCACTTATTATCAAAAAAGGGAGAACAGCCCAACGCCATTCTCCCTTCCACAAAGATTCAACAAACCTACTTGCTCAAAGCCGCATTCACATCCAACCTCCCGCCAGTAACTGTCTTTCCTGCTAATGAAGCGGTAGGTACCGCGCTGGACAGAATAGCATTGCGGATCTGTGCGACGGACGCACCCGGATGTGTAGACGCGTACAGAGCCACAGCGCCTGTCACGTGCGGGGTCGCCATGGAAGTGCCGTTGTAAGACGAATAGGTGTTATAGGCCGTAGTAGAGTTGATGGCAACGCCCGGCGCGCCAATGTCCACAGTAGTAGCGCCGTATTGGGAGAAGCTTGCCAGTGCACCGTTTTTATCGATCGCTGCCACTGCAATCACATTGGGTAGATTGTAGTTGGACGGATAGCTCGCCGTAACGTCGTTGTTCGTCCCGGAGTTACCAGCAGCAGCAATGAACATAATTCCCGCATTATTGGCGCGGGCAATCGCGTCGTATAATGCTTGTGAATAGCCTCCGCCACCCCAGGAATTGTTACTGGCAACGATGTTAATGCCGCGGTTTTTCAGGTTGGTGAGATAGTCGACTGCCTTTACCGCATTGGCGGTGGTGCCGCCGCGACGGCCTAGGAACTTCGCCGAAATGAGCCTGATGTTCCAGTTTACACCTACAACTCCCTGGCCGTTCGCCTTGCCGCCAATGGTACCCGACACGTGCGTACCATGGTCGTCGAGGGAGCCTTTGGTGCCGCCGTCGTAAATGGTGGCGTCGTTATTGGCGAAATCCCACCCGTTGGTATCGTCTGCAAGGCCGTTTCCATCGTTGTCGGCGCCGTCAGTGGGGTCGGCAGGATTAACCCAAATCTGACCTGCCAGGTCCGGATGTGTGAGCTGGATACCCTCGTCGATCACCCCGACGTACACCGAAGCGAGCCCGGTGTTACCAGCTGCCCAGGCAGCCGCCGCATTACTGCCGTAGGGGCTCGCAGGGCTCGTACCCGCGCCATACATACCCCAAAGCGATCCGTTGGTAAAGTAGGTGTCCGTCGAAATTGCGGTGTGATAATACACGTAATTGGGTTCGGCGAACTCCACGCCCTCCGCGCCATTCAGTTCGGCAATGGCTTCCAACACATTTTTGTTAACCTTCACCAGCGCCAGCCCTTCTTTCTTACCGGCCCGTTCCATCGCCTTCGTCAGGATTTTCTCAACAGGTTGACCTTTCACCCTGTCAAAAGCCTTCTGCTTGGCAGCGGCCGATACGCCTTCTTTAAACTGGATCAGTAATTCCCCTTCCACAAATTCATTTTCACCACTTGTCCGCAGCGCATTGCCGGAAGTTTCCGAAGGCGGAGAAGGTTGGTTTTCAACGGTAGTTTCCTGACAGCCGGCCAACGTAAACGCCGCCACCGAAGCGACAATCAATGTCTTGGTTGACAGCCAGTTGTACATCTTTTTCATAATTCAAATTTTTAAGGTGCGATTTATCTTCAATGTGCATAAAAATTATTTTCCGGTAAAGCTTTCTGACAAACGATTCGAAATAAATTATCAAAAAACTTGCGCAACTCAAAAGTTGCGCATATATTTGCAACCATCAAGTTGCATATTTCGATCGTGTATGAAAGGAGATATATTTCAAGCTATTGCGGACCCGACGCGGCGGGCGATTCTCGTGCTGATTGCCGCGCAATCTATGACGCCTAATGCGCTGGCAGAACATTTTGACACTACCAGACAGGCGGTTTCGAAGCATATCAAGGTACTCGCCGATTGTGAACTGCTCACGCAGAACAAGGTCGGGAGGGAGATTCATTATTATTTCAATCCTGTGAAAATGAAAGAGTTCGACCACTGGTTGACGCAGTTCAAAAAACACTGGGAAGACCGTTTTAATCAATTAGATCAACTTTTAATCAACCTAAATTCCGATTCCAATGAAAAGTAACCTGTTAATGAATTTTTCGGTAGACAAGGAGAATAGCCGTGTCAATGTAGAACGTGAATTTGCCGCCCCGGTTGGAAAGGTCTGGGCTGCATGGACCCAAAGTGAGCTGCTCGACCAATGGTGGGCGCCGCGCCCGTGGAAAGCGCGGACCAAATCTATGGATTTCCGTGAAGGCGGCAGCTGGCTCTACGCCATGGTAGGTCCCGAGGGCGAAGAGCATTGGGCGAAAGCAGACTACAAAACGATTAATCCCCAAAAGAGCTTTTCGGCGATCGATGCATTCTGTGATGAAAACGGCACGATCAACCAGGACTTCGCACGGTCTACCTGGACGAATACTTTCACCGAAGCCGATGGCACAACTACTGTTTCCGTCGTGATTCAGTATGACAAATATGAGGACATCGAGCAAATCATGCAGATGGGCTTCAAGGAAGGATTCACGATGGCGCTGGGTAACCTTGACGAGTTGCTGGAAAAGTAATTCTGCACATTCATCAACAAACAAATGTCCCCCTAAACGGTCGGTTCCGCCAGGGGGACATTCATTTTATTGTCTGATTAATCCACAGACGCTACTTCTTTCTTTGCTACCATAAAATAAACCGGTATGCCAAGCAACACAATAATCAATCCAGGCCAGGTATATTCAGGCTTGTAGATAATGAGCAGCACGCAGAATGCGATACCCATAATAATGTAAATGATAGGCAAAAACGGGTAGCCGAATGCCTTGTAAGGCCTCGGCGCGTCGGGACGTTTTTTGCGAAGAATGAAAATCCCGATGATCGTGAGCATATAGAATACCACCACCACGAAGGAGATCATATCCAGCAGGTTACCATACTTCCCGCTCAGCGCCCACAACGAGGCAATCACGCATTGCAGCCAAAGGCCGATTTCCGGCACCGCATTCTTGTTTAATTGACCTACTTTTTTGAAAAACAGGCCGTCTTTCGCCATCGAGTAATACACGCGGGCGCCCGACATGATGAGGCCGTTGTCGCAGCCGAAAGTCGAAATCATAATCATAACTGCGATAACGATCGTTCCCGCGTTGCCGAATATCACGTGCGAAGCGGATACAGCAACGCGGTCTTTGTCGGCGGCGGCGATTTCCTGCAACGAAAGCACACCGGTATACATCACATTGGTGAGCACGTAAATGACTGTTACTATGATAGTTCCTAATGCAAGGCTTAGGCCTATATTGCGTTGCGGGTTCTTGATTTCGCCTGCGATGAAAGTAACGTTATTCCACGAATCACTACTGAAAATGGACCCTACCATGGAAGCAGCAATGGCGCCGAATGCGGCGATCGTGGTATAGGATTCGATGCTGCCGTCCGGCATGAGTTTGTGCAGATCCCACATGCCTTCGCCCCAGTTGGCCGCCCATACTTCGGGTTTCATGAAAATCAACCCAAAAACGATGAGTCCGAGAAGGCTTAACAGTTTCGTTAATGTAAATGTGGTTTGGATAATTTTCCCGCTATTCACGCCACGTGTATTCGTAAACGTCAGCACCACAATGACGACAATGGACAGCAGCTGGGCGGGACTTATTTTGAGAAAGCCGAGATCCAATGCGACCAGATCCTCGCTGAATTGCGGTATCAGGTAAGCCGTAAATTTGGCAAATGCCACAGCCACAGCGGCGATAGTGGCGGTTTGGATGACGGTAAAAAAACTCCAACCATACAGAAAACCGATCAGCGGGTTGTAGGCTTCTTTGAGATAAATATACTGACCACCAGCCTTGGGAAACATCGCACTAAGCTCGCCATAGCTTAATGCGGCCGTAAGCGTCATGAAACCCGTGATGAGCCACACGAACATCAGCCAGCCCACACTTCCGGTGTTGCGCATGATGTCGGCGCTAACAATAAAAATGCCCGATCCGATCATACTGCCGGCAACGAGCATCGTGGCGTCAACAAGACCTAGTGAGGGCTTGAAAGAGGTGTTTTCTTGTGGCATAAAGGGTAATAGGTTATGAAGTCAGGTGTTAATCTGTGTAAACTACGAAGTATTTGGACTACTCACAATATTCCCGCCCCGCCATACGCTAAAATGGCCCTAAATGGCCCCGCACTTATTGATAGCGCTCAGGGTCGTAAAGCGCCACATCCACGGAAGGTTTTACTCGCTCGGCCAGTTCAGCTACGATTTTCCCAGTCCCGGGTCCGAGGCTGATGCCCATCATACCATGCCCGCCGGCGACGACCAGGTTGCTGAGTTTTTTGGAATACCCCAAATAAGGCAGGCCGTCCGGTGAACAAGGCCGGAAACCGTACCAAATGCGATCCTTTGGAGGAACAGCCACATTCAGCTCAGGATAATATTGCGGGATGGAATTGACGATTCCCTCCACCCTGTTCATATTAATCTGGTTATTCAACGGCGCGAGCTCCATCGTACCGCCGAATCGCACCTGTCCGTTCATCGGCGTCACCGCCACACGGGCTTCTAGGAGCAATGCGGGATGAACGATCGGGTGCGCAGCATTAGGTTCCATGAAGGAATAACCTTTGCCCGGCATTACAGGAATGGAAAGGCCTGCTTGCTTCGCCAACTGCGGCAGCCACGAGCCACCGGTCATGACAACCAGATCGCCTTCGTAAGTTTTGGTTGCTGTTTTAACGCTCTTGATCTCCCCGTTTTGAATATCAAAACCAGTTACCTCCGCGTTTTTAACGATTTCAGCGCCAAGAGTAGTAATGCTCTTGATTAAACCGTTCACCAGCGCGGTCGGATACAAATGTGCATCGCAGCGGTAATGGACCGCCCCTGCTACATCGAGCTTAATACCTGGCTCCAATGCCTGCACTTGTTCGCGGTTCAGCATATCGATGTCCAGGCCGAGCTTTTGACCTTGCTTGCCGACGTGAATTTCCTCCTCGCCGGTTTTGTCGGATTTATAGAGCATGAGTATGCCCTTTTCTTCCAGTCCAAAATCCAGGTTTTCGTCGCGAACGAGGTCTTCGTACAGTTTTTTACTCAACAAATGATAGTCCCTCAAATGCGGTGCCGCGCGTTCCACATTGGCTTCGGTAGCTGCTTTCATGAATTTCAAACCCCAGGAAATCAGCGAAAAATCGAGGGATGGTTTTACATAAAAAGGGCTGCGGCTGTTGAACATCCATTTGATGCCCTTCGAAACCATTCCAGGAGCGGCGAGTGGTATGAAATGGCTCGGCACAATCATGCCCGCATTGCCGATAGAGCAATTATCGAACAAATCGCCCTTATCGAGCAACGTCACTTTCCATCCGCTTTTGAGCAAATAATAGGCCGAAGCCAAACCCGAAATTCCGCCACCAATGATGACGGAGGTGCCTTTTTTGGTGTTCATTGTTTTTGTTTTGCTTTAAGCTTTAGGCTGTAAGCTTTAAGCTATTTTTAACTCTATCACTTTAACAAAGCATTAGCTTATTGCTTAAAGCTTACACCCTAAAGCCATTTAAATCACCTGAAACCCAAACGCATAAGGATCTTCCTCGTCGTCGATGAAGATGGTATTATGCCCGGTGATGACGGCCCAGCCTTCTATGCCGGGGATGATGGCTGGCTTATCGCCTATGGTTGTTTCTTCCTCGACCGTACCAATGAACTTGGAGCCGATAATGCTTTCGTGCACGAAACGGTCGCCTTTTTTGAGCTTGCCTTTCGCGTGCCATTGCGCCATACGTGCGGACGTGCCCGTGCCGCATGGGGAGCGGTCGATGGCCTTATCACCATAGAACACTGCATTGCGCGCGGTGGAAGTCGGGTCGAGCGGTGCGCCGGTCCAGAGGAAATGGCTCAGGCCTTTGATATGCTCGTTTTCGGGATGGACAAACTGGTATTGCTCGTTCATCCGCTTCCGGCATACGCGGCTCCAACTGATCAGCTGATCAGCGGTATAGTTTTCGATGCCTTTGAAGTTTTCCTGCGGATCGACAATGGCGTAGAAATTACCTCCGTACGAAACATCTACGGTCAATGTGCCCAGATCAGGACATTCGACCGTCAATTTTTCAGCCGCGAGGAATGATTTAATATTAATCAGCTTAACCGACTTCACTTTCCGGCCTTCCTGCACATATTCTACCAAAACCAGTCCGGCAGGCGTTTCGAGGCGCAGCTTACCCGGTACTTTGGGTGTCACCAGCCCTTCTTCGATAGCGATGGTGACCGTACCGATCGTCCCGTGCCCACACATGGGCAGGCAACCGCTTGTTTCAATATAAAGCACGCCGATATCGTTGGCCGGATCGATCGGCGGATAGAGAATGCTACCGCTCATCATATCATGGCCACGCGGCTCGAACATGAGGCCCTTACGGATCCAGTCGAACTCCCTTAAAAAATGGAGCCTGCGCTCCATCATGCTGTTGCCCTCAAGGAGCGGCCCGCCACCTGCGACTACGCGTACAGGGTTCCCGCAGGTGTGGGCATCGATACAGAAAAAAGTTTTGCGCATAAAAAGGGCTTTAGGCTTTAAGCTTTAGGCTATGTTTTGGTTGGAGCTTTAGGCACTAAGCTTTAAGCCATAAGCTTATTATTTACTTTTTTAAAAATTTTGCTTATAGCTTAAGGCCTAAAGCCTCAAAGCTTCCTTCGTCACCTCATTATCCACCGTCCGCCATATTCCGAGCGGGTTGGTGTTTTTTAATTCGTCGGGTAAAAATTCGTCGGGCCAGTTCTGGAAGCTTAATGGGCGGGTAAAACGCTTGATCGCATCCGGGCCTACCGATGTAAACTGGCTGTTGCTCGACGATGGGAATGGGCCGCCGTGGTGCATCGATTTGCATACTTCAACACCCGTCGGGAAATTGTTGAATATAATGCGGCCGCATTTGTTCTGGATAGCAGCCACCAGCTCGCGGTGAGAAGCCAGGTCTTCGCTTGTCGCCAGCAATGTAGCGGTCAGCTGGCCGTGTAGTTTCTCAGTTACCGCCAGCACTTCTTCTGCATTCCGGCATTTGACGATCAATGCAAATGGCCCGAAAACTTCGGTTTGCAATTCCTCGTTAATCAGAAAGTCGACACCCGAAACGGTTGCTACCGTAGCAGCACCCTGCCCGTCAGCCGCTTCGGCAGCAGCAACTGCCACCAGTTCCACGCCTGTCTGACCGATCACCTTCTCGCGGTTGCCACGGTATGCGATTGCAATGCCCGCATTGAGCATGGGTGCGGGAAGAATATTTACAATCTCCTGGTTCAATGCTTCAATGAAGCCGTCCAGCGCCGGGTTGTCCTCCGTGATCAGCAATCCCGGGTTAGTGCAGAACTGTCCGACACCTAATGTCAACGAGCCGGCATATTGCTTCGCCAGGTCTGCACCCGCCGTGCCCAGCTTGCCCGGAAGTAGGAATACCGGGTTAATGCTTCCCATTTCGGCAAATACCGGAATGGGTTCTTTACGTTTGTTGGCCACATCGACCAATGCCAAACCGGCGCGGTTCGAGCCCGTAAAACCCACTGCCTTAATTACCGGATGGGCAACCAGTGCCTGCGCTTCTTCGACGGTTTCAGTAAAAATATGGGCAAATGTCCCTTCCGGAAAACCGCTTTTCGACACCCCGCGGCTAATGGCGTCCGCCATGATCTGTGATGTTTTCGGATGGCCCGGATGCGCCTTCACCACCACGGGACAACCCGCTGCAATAGCGCTTGCTGTGTCTCCACCCGCTGTTGAGAATGCAAACGGGAAGTTGCTCGCCCCAAAAACTGCCACAGGACCTAATCCCACATTCGTTTTACGGATATCCGGCTTGGGCACGGCACGCTGCGGATTGGCGGTATCGATGCTCGCGTCGAGCGAATAACCTTTCTCCACCGCATCGGCATAGCTTCTCCATTGGAATACCGTCCGTGCTTTTTCGCCGTTAAGGCGCGCTTCGGGCAGGTTGGATTCCGCCATGGCCGTCTGGATGAGCTCGGGCCCCAGGGCTTCGATCTCGTCGGCAATGGTGTGCATCAATGCCACACGGCGGCGCAATGCGTAGGCGTTCATCGCCACGAATGCCTCTTGGGCTTTTTCAAGAATAAGGTCTAAATCGGACAATTTCATAATTTGATGTTTTGACAAAAAGGAATAAACCTATAACGGAAATTCGACGATTATCCTCCGTTATTTTGTCAATATTACGCCTTTTGGCCGGGTTGTGGCCATTCTGGACAAAAGGAAACCCCGCCGGGGTCCGGAAAATTGTATGATCGAATTTGCTACAAACAGGGGATTGCTCCGCAATCATTGCCGTATAAGGCGTCGAATAGCTCCGGAGGAACAACCTGTTTGTAGCAAATCATAGCCAATGCGGTCAGCTACGGAGGAGCCTCCTATGCCACATCAACCGTCAAATTCAAATAATCGGGCAACTCAGGCTGCGTAGCGATGGCCTGATCGATGATCGCGAGCACTTTCTCGCGTTCGGCACCTTGCAGCGGCTGGCGCGGGGCGCGTACATATTCCGAACCGATACCCATTTTCGTGGCGGCGAGCTTGATATTTTGTACCAGCTTAGGATGAATATCGAGTTCCAGCAAAGGCAGGTACCAGCGGTATATAGCCAGTGCTTCCTTGTATTGACCCGCTTTCACAAGGTTGAAGATCGCAACGGTTTCTTTCGGAAACGCATCCACCAGGCCACCGATCACACCATCCGTACCGAGCATTACCTCTTCCATAATCAAAGTATCCACGCCGCAGAAGACGCGGAAACGATCTCCGAACTTGTTGAACAGGCGCGTTACATTGCTTACGTCGCGGGTCGATTCCTTGATGGCGTGGATGTTCGGAACTTTGGCCAGCTCTTCGAACATAGGCAGCGTTACCTCGATCTTGTAGTCGTAAGGATTATTATAGATCATGATCGAAAGCGACACACTTTCCGCGATCGTCCTGAACCAGATCACTGTCTCTTCGTCATCAGCCTTGTAGCGCATCGGCGGAAGGATCATCAGACCATCGGCACCAATGCTTTCGGCCTCCTTCGCAATGCTCACCGCTTCGGCAGTAGACTGCTCGGCAATACCGAGAACTACGGGCAAACCAGCAGGAAGAGCCTTTTTAGCATATTTCACCAGCTCCATTTTCTCGGCCCTGGTGAGCGTACTGGCCTCCCCGAGCGAACCACCAACGATCACCCCGGTTATACCTGCTTCAACCTGCGCTTCGAGGTTCTTGCCGAACAGCTCAAAATCAACCGTATCATCTGATTTGAATGGCGTCACCAACGCGGGGAAAATGCCGTACCATGCTTCTTTGTTCATATCCTGCTTATGTTAAAATTTTAGTTCAAAATTAATCCATGCCGGCATGCGGATATTCACATGTTTTAATCAATTCCTGACATATTTTAACATACTCCCCAAAATACGCTCAAAGCTTGTTTTCGACGAACACCACCTGTGCCCTGTCGGCCTTTCTGATCTTTTTCAGAAAATCGACCCAGGCGGCAAAGTCCTTCGATGCGTAGCGTCCGCCGTTCATTACCACTTTCCTCGCACAAACGAGCTTGTTGTTCTCATAGCTCGTTTTCAGTTCATAGCTGCCGAATCCCGAACTGATCTGGAATGCAGGCAAAGTAGTTTCCAATTTGTAGTTGGCCGGAACTTCATACGATACCGTATCAAGATCGGTAAAGTTATACTCCGAAACCGGCAGGTAGAAATCCGTCGTGCGCTCGCTCGTCGCGGGAAGCTCGAAAGGCCGGCTTAGCAGGCTGGGCTTAATGAAAAGGCGTGTACCGGTTTTGGTAGCGCAATTGCGGACGTTCAGGGTGAGTTTTTCGATCACCGACGGCTCCCCTCCCGCACCTTCCGCAAGTTCGAAATGACGCAAATCCATGCTCGGTAGATTAATGTGGCTTAAAAGCCATTTCTCCTGCTCCTCTTTGGTCCTGTACTGGATCAGTTGCACGCGGGGCTCGTGCTGCAAGCCGGTGTACCGAGCCCATGCCACAACCTGGCCATCACCCGTTTCGTTCAACTTCACATTCGCCCTGCTTTCCTTCACATTTTCCCGCGCAGTGTAATCCGGCGTCATCACCAATTTCCCGCCCGTAGGCAATACGAGCAATGCCGGGCGGCCGCCAGTGAAACTACCCATGAAATTAGGTTTCTCGTTGGGACTTGTGCATTCCAGCCACACAGTGTCTTTCCCTACAAACGCGCAGGCGATCACGTGATTAAACGTGCTGCTTGGAAAGTCGGCCTTTATCTTCGCTTCTTTTCCGGCCCGGATCAACGCGGCGCAGGATGGCACGCCGGCTACTTTCAGGGCGGCGAGGGTGAAGTTTGTCAACGCCTTACAATCGCCGTAACCAGTTTTCGCAACTGTCATCGCGTCGATGGTCTGCCATCCGCCGATTCCCAGTTGAATGCTCACGTACCGCGATCTACCCTGCATCCATCTATAAATCCGGTCTATTTTCTCCCGGTCGGACCGAGCGTCTTTGATCAACGCTTTCACCTCGTCCTGCATTTGAGGGGGCAAGATGTCCCGGCCGGCATTCAATGTGTGGTAAAAGCGGCTCAGATCTTCCCATGTATTGAAATTCCCCTTGTATTCCTGCACCTCGAAATCGGAGGGCGCAGTAAAAACCAAAGGAATCCGCTCGAAATGCGGTATGGGGTAAAGGTCGTCAATCCTGGGCCTGGCGTAGTCTCTCTGGGTCCATTCATAAATATCCGAGCCATCGACATCCTTCGATTTCTTCACCGAAGGTGCGCCGTTGCATTCCTGGTAGCGGAATGCAAGACCAGCCGGTGTTTTGATCCTGAAATAGGAGTATTCCGCTGCTGAGCCCTCCGCAGGTGCGGGTGTCCAGTTGGGAAAAAACATCATATTCCTCGTACGCACTTCCGTAACAAATTCGACGGTGTAAGGATATGAATAGCTTTTCTTACCAAAACTAGCGGTCTTCACCCGGTTATCAGTAATGTCGTCCCCCGCAGTACCATCCCCGCGATCCTCGATATCGGAATTACGAAGTCGCTTCACCACTTTGCCGCTGGCGTCGTACAAAGTCCCCGACAGCTCGGTCACTTTTCTGAACTTGTCGTACCACTCGCGCGTCGAACCGTACCGCTCTTCTCCTTTTTCATTAAATACTGTGACAACCAACCGGTTTCTCTGGACACCCTCCCCCTTCGACTTGATATCCCAGAACAATTCATCGACGCGGATCACTGCATCTGCATTTTTCATCAGATCAGGCTTAATCCCAGCTACACTGAAATCCGACTGCCCCAAAACAGTCAGCGGCAACATCAGGCACACGCCAATCGCGTACCGCACAGATAATTTTACTTTTTGCATGAACAGAGGAGGGTATTAAATGTTCTTTTTCTTGATCACCAATGGTTGCGCATGCTTCTGTACGACGCGCTCGAAGAATTCTTTCAGGTCCGCGTATTCTTCGGGCAAAAAGCGGGTACGGCTGACCTGAATCATCGTATTGATCTGAATTACGTTATTCACCTGCCTGACCTGGTAAGAGAACTTGCCGCCCTTGTCGGGCAACATGATGATTTCCGTCTTTGGCATTTCTTCCAGCGCGTAACCTTCCGGCAAGGTAAAATTTCCGATGAAGGATGCCGAAATGCCCGTTCCCAGGTCGATAGGATAGATGCGGTCCTTCGATTTCAGCGGATTCTTCGTCCATCTGCCTGCCATAACAGGATTAAAATAGAACACGCCCGGCGACGCATTTTCATCTTCCAGCTCAAAGTCACAACTTATATTGACGGTCCCTTTGAGATCGTCGGCCTTGTTCTTGATCACCAAATTCTGGATTTTCCATTCGGGAACTTCCTTTTTAAGCGCCTCATGGTAAACATTATCGGCTTCCGCCGCATAGTTAGATCGCCAGTCGAGCGCTTCGTAGCCGCCATAGGAAATGCTGTAACTGCCTTTCACGATACCATCCTCCGGGACAATACTGGCCGTGATCATTTCCAGTTTGCTCTGCGAGTCGGCCGCGTTAATTTCTATGAAGCGGCCTGCCCCTTTTTTCGGGATCAACCGCCCAAAACCGTTCAATGCGCGTTCAGGTAGCAATCCCGGCTTAGCGAAGGGTTCCGACGCATCCAGGAGAAGTGTCTTTTCACCAATCTTCACCTGGGCAATCACATAATTAAACCAGTCGATCAATGGGATGTACTGATTCAGGTATCCATGCGCACGTGTGCTGAGCAATACCGGGTCGCAATCAACGTCCAGCTCGCGGAGCAATACAGTAAGCATCAGGTTGATGTCACAAGCATTGCCCTTCCGATTGTCGTAGGCCTTTTTGATGCCATCACCAGCATATAACCCTGAATATCCGTCCCATTTCATACGGTCTTGAACGTGTTTGTAAGCCAGGGCCATCCTTTCCATCGGATCGGTTGTTTTCTGGGCGATCTCGTCCCGCACTTCCTTTAAAAAGCTGCTTCTCCGTAATTCCCCACCAAACCACTTGGCTTCATCGAGCGTCCTGTCCACATTCTCCCAGGTTTGGGAATAATTTTTGACCATCTCCCCAGGCACGCGCACGGTCGCGAGCTCGAAAGAGATCTTGGACAAATAATCGGCTTCCGTAGTGATGAACGGCTCATTAACAAACGCGGGTGCATCTTTCACGACAAAGCGATAAGAGATTCCCGGGCCGTCAAACTTCGAGTGTCCCACGCCGACGTTAACCGGCTCCTGCTTGTTCATATGTAGCTGCAGATAACCGCTCATTGTCATCTTGTAATCCAGGAAGCCTGGAACGACAATATTGTATTCACTCCATTTGGAGGGGATCGGCGCCTGGAAAACCCATGGACTGGGCTCGTTCTTTATATTCATCGGCGACACCACCGAGTACGAATATTCGACGACTGAACCCTTTTTTGCATTCGGAAGGTTAAACTTGGTAGTGACGACCGACGCCGCTGTTTTTTCGCGCCGGACTGCTTTTTTTTCCAGTTCCGTACGGACGATCCGGTCGTTTTCCAGGTTGTAAGTGTAGCCTTCCAGGTCCTCGATCCACTGCTGCTCTTTATAGCTGGGCCCATCGTAAAGCGGAATGCCGACGGACGCCCGGGAGAGCGCCGATTCTTTAAGGATTTTGACCCTGACCCAGAAGTTGGCTTTCATCAGCAGGCCCTTTTGGTCGTCGTAGGAGAACGTAACCTTACCGTAATCGTAGAGGTAAACGGCGTCGGCCGTGCTGTCGCCGGGGTAGGCAGTCATTTCAAGCGAAGCACGGTCGATAACTCCCAGTTTGGGTTTGAAATCGTCCTGGGCGAAAGCATGAAAAGTGAAGAAAATCAACAGGAACGGGATGGGCAAAACACTCCTGAGGCACAGACCGGACAGTCTGAGAGGAAGTAAAAAGTTAGTCATGAACAAGTAGATGAGGAGTAACAAATTTTATGCATTATCGTACAGTTATTCGGATTTTCAAAGAGAATTTTATCACCGAAACCGGATTTTTTTTCACTTGACCCGAAACTGGCCGAATACGGATTTTAATGCCTAATTTTGACACAAAAACCAGGATGCATTGTTGCATGCATCTGTTCCTGCTAACCCATAATCTTAACATTTATCTTTAATCTATGTCATCTTTTGAAAACGAAAGCCCCATCCGCGTACTGGTAGTCGGTTGCGGGAATATGGGTGCTTCCCATGCCTTTGCTTACCAGCTTCTGGACGGTTTCGAGATCTGCGGGATCGTTTCGACGGGAAAAAGCAAAGAGGTACTTAATGAGAAATTAGGCGGCGGCTACGCCCTTTTCAATGACTACGAAACGGCATTGAAAGAGACGAAACCTGACGCGGTTTGTATTTCAACCTACCCCGATACGCACGAAGATTTTGCCGTCAAGGCGCTGGAAGCCGGAGCGCACGTATTCATCGAAAAACCGCTTGCCGACACCGTTGAAGGCGCCAAGCGCGTGGTAGAAGCTGCCAAAAAGGCCAATAAGAAAGTAGTAGTAGGCTACATCCTGCGCGTACACCCGTCGTGGGAGCGTTTCGTGACCGAAGCGCAAGGCCTGGGCAAGCCGCTGGTTATGCGTATGAACCTCAACCAGCAGAGCCACGGCTATATGTGGGGCGTTCACCGTAACCTGATGAAGAGCCTCAGCCCGATCGTGGATTGCGGTGTGCATTATATCGACGTGATGTGCCAGATGACCCGTTCAAAACCGCTCCGTGTCAATGCGATCGGCGCACGCCTTACCGAAGATATCCCGGCCGGAAATTATAATTATGGTCAACTACAAATCTGGTTCGAGGACGGTTCGGTAGGCTGGTACGAAGCCGGCTGGGGCCCGATGATCAGCGAAACCGCATTCTTTGTGAAGGACGTGATCGGTCCGAAGGGCTCGGCGTCGATCGTCGCGAAAGATGCCGGCGGGACCGGCAAATCTTCTTCCGTGGAAGCACATACGAAGACCGAGTCGATACGTGTACACCACGCCGATCTGAACGGTTCAGACGAATTTGTAAAAGAAGATACGTGGATCAATCTGGAAGACGAGCCGGATCACCAGGAGCTTTGTAACCGCGAGCAGCGTTACTTCCTCCGTGCGATCACCGAAGACCTCGACCTGACGGATCATTTGCAGGATGCGGTGACGAGCTTGCAGATCGCCTTCGCGTGCGACGAGTCGGTTAAGACCGGGCGCACTGTCGACCTGGCCTGATCGTCATATACTAACCTTCCAAGCCCTGCTTTTGAATCGGAAAGCAGGGCTTTTTTATACGATGTTAGCATAAAATCAGTGGTATACTACTCTATACTTATAGGATCTTTGCAAAATTCGTTCCTCTCCTCTAAGCTCTTAAATATCGCCATTTTTGCCCAAAATTACCCTATAACTTGCTGATTCAACGTCTGAAAGGGTAATTTTGTACCGATATAATGCAAACGTTTGCATAAATAATTCTGCATTTTTCCGTCCTCTTTATTCGAAATCTATTGTTAAATATTATAATATTGCAACGCGTTTTCTTAAAGACTTTTAGTAATACCAAACTGACGCCACTTACTAATTAAAGTATTTACCCAGGCAGACAATCGGTGCAGTCCCGAAAGTCCGCCGTCCATTCCATCCTCCGTCAGAGAAAATGTAACGTTATCTTTTTGCCTTTTGACAAGTGCTGTCAGGACCTGTGATCACGATTTGATTTCAAAACCTTGGCGAGGATCGTTGCGGCCTTAATGGAATATGATTTATCGAATAACAACTATTATTATTTAACTACTCACCGAAACATTTTAACTGTAAACCGCAAACTATGATTAAACAAAAAACGCAAAAGCCTAACGAACAGAGACCTAAGACTAAAATTCTACGTGTTTTCCAAGACTGCATGAGAAACGTTTAACAAGCCTTACTACATGAAAATTTCCGATACCAACTCATGGTTGCTCCAAATGCGGAGCATCCGTAACTCTTTATTGCTCCTGCCCGCGCTCGCAAGCCCATTATTGGTGAATGCAGCCCTTGCCAACTCCGGCATTACGACGACAATCCGCGCTGATAAAACAATCAAAGGAAAAATTACCGACAAGGAAACCGGCGACGGTCTTCCCGGCGTAAACGTTGTGGTGAAAGGCACCAGCAGTGGTACCACCACCGACGGGGAAGGTAACTACACGCTTTCCATACCTGATAATGCCACCCTGGTTTTCAGCTTTGTAGGCTATATCAGCCAGGAAGTAGCTGTTGGAAACCGCACTTCCCTTGACATTTCGCTGGCCCCGGATTCCAAGGCGCTTAGTGAAGTAGTCGTGATCGGGTACGGTACCGCGAAAAAATCCGACCTTACCGGCTCGGTAGGTTCCGTAAAAGAAGAACAACTGAGAGAGCGTCCTGCTCCTTCATTGAACCAGGCTTTGCAGGGTAAAATCTCCGGTGTGCAGGTGAACGTCAACTCGGGTCGTCCGGGTGGTCGCGCCAACGTACGTATCCGTGGTTTCAGCTCCATTAACTCGTCCAACAACCCGTTGTACGTAGTCGACGGAGTAATGCTCCCTCAAGGTAACCAAAACCAGCAGAGCCAAGCGATCGACTTTATCAACCCCAACGATATCGTATCTGTTGAGGTGCTGAAAGATGCCTCGTCGACGGCGATCTATGGTGCCCGTGGTGCTAACGGGGTAATCATGATTACCACCAAAAGAGGTAGATCAGGTGAAAGCCAGATCACCTACGGCCTTGATCTGAGCGTACCGAAAGTAGGCCCCAAAAGAGCGAAAGTTCTGAACGCCCAGCAGTACATGGACGTGGAAGATCTTGCTTACAAGAATATGCAGAAGTTCGACCCGGCCGGGTGGGATGCGGGTAAATACAAAACCCACGATCCGCTCGTACGTCGCGCCGCACTGGCAGCTGCCCACCCCGACGTGTTCACCAAACGCGCGGACGGTACATTTGCTCCCAACTACGACACCGACTGGTTCGATGAGTCGACCCAGCACCGTGTTTCTCAAAACCACCAGCTGGGTTTCAGCGGCGGTAACGAGAGAACGACTTACTCTTTGTCGCTCAACTATCGTGACGACCAGGGTCTGATCAAAACCTCTTACCTGAAACGTTATGCTACCCGTTTCAGCATCGACGACCAGGTGAAGAAATGGTTACGTCTGGGTGGTACTTTGAGCTACAACAACCAGGCGGAGAACCTCGTCGATATCAACGACGCCGTACCTCGCCAGATGGTGGAAGACTTTCCTTTCCTTCCTGTGAAGTGGCCTGATGGATCTTATGCCAACAACCGCGATTATCCGGGTGCTGAGGGTTCGTTCAGCTCGGTACACCGTTTGATGGGACGTAAATTCAACCTGAATACGCAAACTACCCTTGGTAGCCTTTACGGAAACGTTACGCTTGCAAAAGGCCTGGAATTCAGGACGGTATTGGGTGTGAATGTGATCAATCAGGAGGTAAACCAGTCGCAAACACGTACACTTACGCCTAACGAGCTGGGTACCGCAAGAAAAGAGACCAGAAAAGAGACGTTCTGGTCATGGGAGAACTTGTTGACCTACAACAAATCATTCGGCATCCACTCGATCAATGCCCTCGTAGGTATTTCATGGCAGGAAACAAACGTGGCCACCACCGGTGTAGGTGCTCAGAACTTCTCTACCGATTACTATACTTTCGATAACCTTGGTGCGGGATCGGTAGCGCCTTCATCGAACCCGTATGTGTCTGGTGCATCACGCTTTGCATTTAACTCGTACTTCGGTCGCTTGAACTATACTTTGCTTGATAAGTACCTTTTGACAGTAACAGGCCGTGCTGATGGTTCTTCCAAATTCGGGGATAACCACAAATTCGCCTTCTTCCCATCTGCGGCACTCGCATGGAAAGTCTCTGACGAAGAATTCCTGAAAGGCAACCCGATCATTTCCAGCCTGAAAGTTCGTACGAGCTACGGTTTGACAGGTAACTCGGAGATTCCACCTTACTCGTCGCTTGGACTGCTGAGATCCAACTATGCTACCGTTTATGGCGACACACGTTTCGGCGGAACGGGTATCAACAGGCTTGCTAACAACGATTTGCGTTGGGAAAAAACAGCACAGACCGACGGTGGTTTGGAAATCAGCTTCCTGAAAGGCAGAATCTCTCTCGAAGCGGATTACTACTATCGCAAAACTACCGACATGCTTTTGGATGCACCCGTACCACGTACAAGCGGTTACGCGACGATCAGAAAGAACATCGGTTCGATGGAAAACAAAGGTTTCGAATTTGGCCTGAACACGGTTAACATCGAGAAACAGAATTTCTCATGGAATACCAGCTTTAATATCTCATTCAACAGAAACAAAGTATTGTCACTGGCGACACCGTCGGATATCTTCGGCGTGGGTGGTCCTTCGATCACCAACCAAACCAGCGTAATCCGTATCGGCGAACCAGCAGGTGCATTCTGGGGATTGACCCGTCTGGGAACCTGGAGCGAAGCTGAAAGAGACCAGGCTGCGAAATTTACCAGCTACCGTGGAAACCTGAAAATGCTGCCGGGTGATATCAAGTACAAAGACGTGAACGGCGACAATGCGATCACCGACGCTGACCGTGGCATTATCGGTAACGGTTCTCCAAAGGGCTGGGGATCGCTTTCAAACAGCCTGCGTTTCCATGGCTTTGACCTGACCCTCGACCTGCAATTCTCGTACGGAAACGATCTGATGGACATGAACCTGCACGCCAGCGAAGACCGTCAGGCATTGGCGAACAGCTACGCGACCGTATTGGATGCATGGACACCTGAAAACCAGAACACGCCGATCGCACAGGTCCGCGACACTAAGGCTGGTTACGTGACTAACGTGGATACCCGCTGGATCTTCGACGGGTCATTCATCCGTGGCCGGAACCTGTTGCTGGGTTATAACTTCCCATCAGAAATTGCGAGCAAGTTGAAAATGAGCAAACTGAGATTGTATGTTTCCGCTCAGAACTTCTTCATTATCAGCAAATATCCGTTCGGCGATCCAGAGCAGACCCCAATCCGCGGTGGCGATTCCGACAACGTATTCTCACAAGGTATGATCTGGCACAGCTACCCTAAACCAACCACATTCCTGGGAGGTATTCAGGTTGCATTCTAATCACCGGGACCGTTGTATCATCAAAAATGACTTTCAGCATGAAACTTAATAACAAAAAATTCTATCAACTTTTGCTCTGCGGAGCGATCCTGCTGGGACCGACTGCCTGCTCCGACTTCCTCGACGAGCAAGACCCGTCGAACCTTCAACCGGATACCTTCTACACCATTCCCGACCACGCGGAAGCTGCCATTGCTGCTACTTATGCGGACATGCGCTTCTTCGGCGACGGTGCCGGTATCTTCTCGGCAAACTGGCAGATGCTTGAAGCGCCTACCGGTACGGCTACGACCGAAACAGGCCAAAACTCCGACCTGAACAACCTGTATGCCCTCATTTACGATGGTAACACGGGGCACATCAGCAACTGGTGGAACGGCTTGTACCGCGTAATCGCGAACGCCAACCTGGCGATCGAAAAAATTCCGGGCATTCAGTTCCCTGCGGCGAACGAGTCTCAGAAAGTGCGCCTGCTGGGTGAAGCGCGTTTCCTTCGCGCGTGGGCTTATTTCTATGCTGTGAGATTGTGGGGCGATGTACCGTTGATCACCAAACCTCAAACGGCCGAGTCGGAAGATTTCTTCCCGGCGCGCGCACCACAGGAAGAAGTGTACAAACTGATTGTCGACGATCTTCTGGCTGCCGAAGCTGCCGGACTCGCTGACTTCAACTCTAACGGACGTGTGTCTAAAATGGCGGTGAAAGCCTATCTGGCCAAAGTATATCTGACCATGGCTGGCTTCCCGTTGTCAAAAGGACAATCGCATTACAAGCTGGCTGCCGACAAAGCGCTTGAAGTGATCACTTACGCCAAAGCTAACGCTTCTACGCTGGGTCTTTTCCCAACCTACAAGGAGTTGCACGATGAGAAACTGAAAAACCGCATGGAGCACCTGTTCCAGATCCAGTATAACACGGTAGTAGCGGGTTTCCCGCTGAACGACTTTTTCCCGAACTTCAAAGCGGTGACCTATGCTGGACCCAGTGGAACAGGTAGCACAGTACCTACGCTGTCGTTCTATAAGTCTTACGAAACAGGCGACCTTCGTACCAAAGATCAGGAGGGCTGGTTCTACACCACCTACTATACCAATGGTACCGGCGAGAAATTCGACCTGGGAGCTCCTTATGTATTCAAGTACTTCAACATCGCTGCATTGGGCGGCCCGGGCATTACCCCTACCCGCTTGAACAACCTGAATGTAAACCAGATGCGTTACTCGGATGTATTGCTGATGTACGCCGAAGCACAAGCGGAATTGGGTACTGTAAATCAGGAAGCATACGAGGCTTTCAAGAGCATCCGCGACCGTGCCAAGTTGATTACACCTGCAATCGGTACTTATACTCCCGCTTCCTTCAAAGAGGCTGTATGGAAAGAGCGCTGGCACGAATTCGCTTACGAAGGCATTACCTGGTTCGATATGGTGCGTCTGCGTAAAGTGTTTAATGAGGAAACCAAGAAGTTCGACAACTTCGTGGGACACCGCAACCTAAACGTGAGTGGCGGCGCAGCTTTGCAGGAAAAACACCTGCTGTTCCCGCTGGGCATCCAGGAAATGACTAACAACCCGAACCTGAAACCTCAGAACCCGGGTTATACCAAGTAGTATTTTCTTATCTGCTTTATCAAAGCCGGCCTTCATCTGAGGGCCGGCTTTTTTCGTTCTTATAAGAGCATTCCGACCAGGAAGCCATTTTCTCTTATATTCACAAACAGAGATCATCAAAGCGTTTTGCAGATGTTAGAAAGGATTTGTCTTGCTGCCGGATGGCCTGCCTATGGCCGGATAGCCCTGCTTTGCCTGGTTACCGGTATCATGCAGGTAAATGCACAGTTGGTCATTACCAACCCTGTCCCGAATCAGGTCATGCAGCGAGATTCGTCGGGCACAGCCTCCATTTCCCTTACCGCTTACGCGCATTATCCCTATTCCCGCATCGATGCCTCTTTAATCCCCGTCGAGGGCAATACAAATGCCCGGCAGGACCAGCAATTTGATGCCAAACAGCTGACCCGGGGATTTCTTTATACTGCATTCAGCGCCGGCACCGGCTGGTATCGTCTCAAACTAACGGGAACAGCCGCCAACGGCATTACTGATTCAGCAGTGGTAGACCGTGTGGGTGTAGGTGAAGTGTTTCTCGTAGCGGGCAACTCCAATGCCATGGGCTTACCCGGCCTCGGCGCCAAAGACGCGTCTTCCAATGTGGTGTCTTACAATGCACTCAACAAAACCCTCAATAGCGAAAACATCACCGTAGCGCCCGACGGCCCGATGCCTGCTCCGCGATTTGAACCTCTCAAAAACAGCAGCTACATTTTTCCGAACGGCGAAACTTCGTGGTATTGGGGCGAATTGGGGGACTTATTATTCCAAAGATGGAAAACACCGGTGCTGTTTTTCAATACTGCCTGGGCAGCAGCTAATGCTGAAAACTACCGCGATGCAGCTTCGGGCAAAGACGCCTATAATTTATATGTTGGTAAATTTTGGCCCAACAGACAGCCGTACAGCAATATCGTCAACACGATGCGCTACCTGACTGCGCTGACGGGCGTCAGGGCGGTGCTGTGGTCGCACGGAGAAAACGATGCACAGCTCGGTTTTAACGAAACACAATATTTCGAAGGTATCCGAACACTCATTCAGAACAGTCGCAGGGATTCGGGCTATAACATTCCCTGGTACATCGCCCGCAATTCGGCCAGTAATCAGCAAAGAGATCCCTATCTCCCCGTATTGAATGCCCAAAACCGGCTGATAGCCCTGCGCGGTTTCAATACATTCCACGGCCCCTACCTCGACACCATTCAGATACCACGGCCCGTTTCCGCGCATTTCGAAAATGTACCTGGCGGGATTCAGGGGTTGACACTCGCAGCAGCGGCATGGAACAGAAGCCTGACCGATACAACTATTGCCAGGACTATTCCCTTGCA
Source organism: Dyadobacter sp. OTU695 (assembly GCF_038440355.1). Classification (NCBI taxonomy): domain Bacteria; kingdom Pseudomonadati; phylum Bacteroidota; class Cytophagia; order Cytophagales; family Spirosomataceae; genus Dyadobacter; species Dyadobacter sp. OTU695. The sequence goes on from NZ_JASATN010000022.1 coordinate 41,493, forward strand.
ACCCGCATACACGTTACATACAGGCGTGACGCCCGCGCGTGCTTACCCGGGCGCCGCATTCGATCTGCCATTCATGGTTACCGGCAATGCACCCGCGGGATTGCAAATCGTGGCGGAACTGCTGGATGCCCAGGGGCAGTTCATCGCCAATGCAGGTACAGGCCATGGCAAGCCGCTTAAAATCCAGCTACCTGCCGACATCGCCGACGGGCCGTACCACATCCGGCTCACTGGATTCAACCCGATCCTGCCGGGCAGCGTATCCCAGCCGGTTTATGTGGAGCGCTCATCACGGACGATCGAATATGTCAATACCATCGGCCTCCGAAATGCTGGCGGTGCTATTTATCTGTCCTGGGTTGTGGCTCCCGCAACCGGGCTCGCATCTATGACCGTCCAGAAAACGACCGACGGCGTACAATACTCTGACCTTGAAACTCTCCCCGCCCCGGCCGCCGGCGAACCGGGGGTATTTGGTATTACAGATAATGATCCCGGCAACGGGACGATCTTTTACAGGATCAAAATGGGGTATACCAATGGCACCACTGCCCATTCCACCATCGTAACGTTATTCCGCGACGGTGCCCCCGCCCCATGGACTGTTTTCCCGAACCCCGTTACGCAACAGCAGTTTTACATTATGCCGTCCGACGAAGCGGCAAACGGGCAAACTGACATTAGTTGCCGCCTTTTCGAAGCGGCTGGTCGTGAGCATCCCATTCGAACATCGGGGCGAGACGCTGTCGGGTTGCTCTCTGTTCGCCCGCATTATACTTTACCAGCCGGAAAATATATCCTTCAAGTAACTTATGGCGGCCAAATCAAAGTACAGAGCGTTGTTTTTCATTAATGCAAAATATATCTTGCTAACAGTCAGCAAGTTCCAACCATACACTACTCCACTGTGTCCATAGGATAGTTCCACTTCCCGAAACCGCAAATTTCTATGCTATGAAAAAATTGCTACCTATTTTGCTTCTTTTGATCCTGGTTAATGCCTGCAAGAATGGCGACAACCCCGTCCCGCTGGAAATCTCGGATGCCAAACTTAAAGATTACCACGTCATTTCCATTGCCTTCGATGCGTCGGGTACCGCATGGCTTGGGACACTCAGCCAGGGACTTATCAGGCATAGCGGCACCAGCATAGCCGTTTTTGATTCCAGCAACTCCATTCTCAGCAAGGCGCCGATCTGGGACATCGAGGTTGACAAAAAAGGAAACGTCTGGCTCGGGACGGATGACCTCATCAAATATGACGGCTCGAAATTCACGCGCTATGGCTCCGGGCAATACAACCTGCCACGCAATGCGGTACGTTCGGTGGCTGTCGACGGCGCGAACAATGTCTGGTTTTCGGCCGGAGCATTTCGCCAAGGCGGGTTGGTGAAATATGACGGTAACCGGTTTACCGCTTTTACGCCTGAAAATTCCAAACTTCCTGGAAACCTCATTGCCGGCATTGCGATCGATCAGAAAAATACGGTGTGGGTTGCACTCAACGACGGCGTTACCGCTACGTCGATTGTACGCATTACCGGCGATAAATGGGATATTTTTGGAGAAAAAGAACTGGGATTCAATCCTTATTACTACGGCAATATCGTGGTCAATAAAGACAATGAACTGCTGGCCTCTATCAATTACGGGCTATCGAGCACCATTGTCCCGGGACGACCACAGATATTTAAATTCAATGGGCAGTCAAGCCAGGTGATCAATCTTCCGGAAGAGGGTACAAAAGTTTACATGACCCAGCAGGTCTTCTCCGACAAAGACAACCGGATTTGGGCTGCATTTTGGGACGATAAAGAATACGGCATTTTCCGCAACGGGAAATGGGAGATGAAAGACCTCGACGAAAGTGAAGGGATATTTGCGATAGGCCAAAGTCCTTCCGGTGAAATATGGTTGGGAGGCGGCAGAGGGGTTTATATTTTGAAATAAAAAAATGTCACCCTGAGCGGCCCGGGCCGCTCAGGGTGACATTGATATATATTAATCCTCGAAAAGGCTTCCCAACCCGCCGATCACCGAACCGCTTTCTTTCCTGGCATTAGGGCCGTGTGCAGAAAGCCGCTGAACCAGTTTGGAAATCGGCATCGACTGGATCCAGCAACGGCCGGTACCACGCAAAGTGGCCAGGAACATCCCTTCACCACCGAATACCATCGATTTCAGACCGCCCGAGCGCTGGATATCGAAGCTCAGCGATTGTTCGAACGCTACTACGCAACCCGTATCGACGCGCAGGGTTTCGTTGTTCAGCTGCTTCTCCATGACCACGCCGCCCGCATGCACGAAAGCCATCCCGTCGCCTTTCAGCTTTTGAAGTATAAAGCCTTCCCCGCCAAACAATCCCGATCCGAAACGCTGGTTGAAATGGATTTTCATGCTCGTGCCCATGGCCGCGCAGAGGAACCCGTCTTTCTGCACGATCAGCTCGTTGCCGTAGATTTTGGACAGGTCGATCGGCATCACAGTTCCCGGATAAGGCGCTGAAAACGCCACTTTCTTTTTACCGACACCCCTGTTGGTAAAATGGGTCATAAAGAGTGATTCGCCCGTGATCAAACGTGTTCCCGCCTGGAAAATCTTGCCCATAATGCTCTGGTTCGCTTCCGATCCGTCGCCCATTTTGGTTTCGAACTGAATGCCGTCTTCCATAAAAAGCATAGCGCCCGCTTCGGCGATCACGGTTTCGTTCGGATCCAGTTCAATTTCCACGACCTGGATGTCGTCGCCGATAATTTTGTAATCGATTTCGTGTGAGATCATTTTTTCGTAAAAGGTTTTATAGGTTGGTCAAAACGAACTGCGTGGACGGCCTATTCCTCCTCCTCTTCTTCCTCGGAAGTCTTTTTCTTCGATTTCCGGGTTTTTCGGCCCGGGATATCCTCCCGGTCACGGAGTTTTTTATCATCCACATTTTTATTCAAAAATTCATTGATACGGTCCATGTCAAAGCTCGTGGTGATCTCACCGAAAGAGTTGATCTGGATATCAAAACCTTCCAGGTCTTTGTGCACGCGCGGTTTCTCCGGTGCAGGCTTGGACGTTTCCGACTGTTTTTTCTTAGCCATGTGTTTGATGCCAGTGGGCCGCAGCGCGGTCCGTTTTTCACTTGTTACGAAAATATGCAATGATCCCCGCCGTACCAATGGTTTTTGATCCTACGGTTTACGCGGCCTTATGCCAGCCTGATTTGTGCTGACAAGCGGCTGAGCGCTGTTTCAAGCCTTTTGACGACCTCGTCCTTTCCAAGTATCTCCATGATGATCATCAAGTCAGGGCCGGCACCTGCGCCGGTCACCGCCAGGCGCAATGCCTGCATGATCTTGCCCATTTTGATCCCCGCCGCTTCCATGGTCGCCGAAAGGACTTCCTTGATATCGTGCGCGACGAAATTACCTTCAAAAGCTGCCAGCGTATCTTTGAAAGTGCCGATCGCATTCACAGCTTCCTCATTCCATTTCTTGATCACCACGTCCTGATCGTACGCTTCGGGCGCCGCAAATAAAAAGAGCGATTCGGAAACGATCTCCTTAACGAAATGCACGCGATCTTTCAGTAAATGCACGATCTGCGCGAGCTGATCCTGGTTTACATCAATTCCTTGCGCACCGTACAGCGGTTTCAACTGTTCGATAATGGCAGCCTCGTCCAGTTGTTTCAGATATTGCTGGTTGAACCAGTTTGCTTTCTGGATATCGAACCTCGCGCCCGCCTTATGCACGCGCTCGAAGCTGAATTGGGCTATGAGCTCGTCCATACTGAAAATTTCCTGCTCGGTACCTGCATTCCATCCCAGCAATGCGAGGAAATTGGCAGTTGCGCCCGGCAGATAGCCTTCTTCGCGGAAACCCCGTGCTTTATCGCCGGTATTAGGGTCGGTCCATTCCAATGGGAAGATCGGGAAACCGCCCAGATCGGCATCGCGTTTCGAGAGCTTGCCATTACCATCCGGTTTGAGGAGCAGCGGCAAATGTGCGAACTGCGGCATGGTGCTTTCCCAGCCTAAATAGCGGTATAACAGCACGTGCAGCGGAGCCGACGGCAGCCATTCTTCCCCGCGGATCACGTGGGTGATGCCCATCAGATGGTCGTCCACGATATTCGCCAAATGGTAGGTAGGCATTCCATCCGATTTCAAAAGCACCTTATCATCAATTTGCGACGAATGGACCACCACCCAGCCGCGTATCAAATCATTGAAACGGATGTCTTCCTTCGGACTGATCTTCATCCGGATCACATAAGGATCGCCGCTTTCCAACCGCGCTTTGGTTTCCTCGGCCGACAGCGTCAGCGAGTTCGTCATTTCCGTTCGGGTAATCGCATTGTATTGCACGGCAGCCACTTTCGCAGCTTCCAGGCGCTTACGCATATCGTCCAGCTGCTCGGGCGTATCGAAAGCATAATATGCCTTTCCTTCCTGAACGAGCCTTTCCGCATACTCGCGGTACATTTCTTTTCTTTCCGATTGCCGGTAAGGCGCATGCGGGCCGCCTTGCTGAGGGCCTTCGTCGATGCCGATACCCAACCATTCGAGCGCTTCCAGAATGTATGCCTCGGCTCCCGGAACGTATCGGTTCTGGTCGGTATCTTCGATGCGAAGCAGCATCTGGCCGCCTTGCTGGCGCGCAAACAGGTAATTATACAGGGCCGTACGCACACCGCCCGCATGCAGCGGACCGGTAGGACTAGGCGCAAATCGCACCCTGACAGGTTTGTTATTCATTTATTCTAAATTATTTACTAGTTCTATCGTATTGTCATTAATAGTCATTTGTTGTCAAGTATTGTCATTGATTGTCAGGCATTTTTATTAAACTCTCTCCTCTTAACACTTGACTTGCTGACCACGCTTGACCATATCTGACTACTTCCTGACCATACCTGACATTCGTTACTCCACCGCAATAACCGATATTTCAACGTTAACGTCTTTCGGCAGGCGTGCTACCTGTACCGTCTCGCGCGCGGGAGGTTCTTTGGAAAAAAAGCTGCCGTAGATTTCGTTGACAGAGGCGAAGTCGTTCATATCGCGGAGGAAAATGCTGGCTTTCACCACGTGCTGAAAGCCAAGGCCTGCCGCTCCCAGGATATGCCCGATATTTTGCATGACCACGCCGGTTTCTGCTTTAATGTCCCCGGATTTCGCCAGCTCCGCAGCGATTTGCCCTGAAACATAAACAGTACCATTTACTTTAACAGCCTGGCTGTAAGGACCAATGGGGGCCGGTGCTTTATCTGAAAATATGATTTGCTTGGGCATAAGTTACAAGAGTTTATGCCGCAAAATTACCAAATTATGCCGTGCATACCGCCTTATTCCACTTTAAAAAGCGCTTTCAGCTCCGTGGCTTCGGCCGCATTCAATCGTCCGGCCAGTACGAGGCGTAACTGGCGGCGGCGAAGAGCACTCAGGTACAACTCCTTTTCCTCGTCGGTTTCCGGTTCCAGGGGTGGAACTTCGATAGGCCTTCCGTTCTGGTCCACAGCCACAAAAGTATAAAAAGCACGGTTGGTGCTCACGCGCTGGCCAGCGGGAATGTCCTCTGCCCAAACTTCGAGAAACACTTCCATCGAGGAGTTGAATGCTCGGGTAACCTTGGCATGCATTGTCACGATGTTCCCCAAACGGATCGGCTCTGTAAACGATACATTATCCACCGACGCCGTTACCACGATGCGGTTGGAATGCTTTTGTGCCGAAATGGCCGCGCAAATATCCATCCAGTGCAGCAACCTTCCTCCCATCAGGTTATTCAGTGTATTCGTATCGTTGGGAAGCACCATTTCAGTCATGGTCACTTCGGATTGATGGGGCTTTTTCGGTTTCAGCATGTTGGTATTGAGATGATTTAAAACTTGGGACAGCGGGTCTTTTTCCGCTCGATTGCCTGGGCGCGGTTGCCGATCAGGTAAGTAGCCCGTACCTGCAAAAACAGATAGCTGTCCTTGCTTTTTGCACTTCCACGGTTCCATCCGGGCTGGCGCAATGGTTCACCGATCTCGGAAGAACGGTCGGATAACCGTCGTGCGAGGTCGCTGGGCAGCTGGTCGGGGTTGGGATAAACCGTGCTTACATCATCGAGATAATCGGATCGGACGAAGTTGTTGCAAAGCTCCACGCCGATACTCAGTCTTTCGGAAGTTTTATAGGAAACGCCTATTCCGGCGGTGAATACGAGTGGCAATCGTTTGTATTTCACGCCCTCTGTCGTAAGCGGCGCCAGACTGTACCAGGTACCGTCGAGCTTTGCTTTCGGGTTCAGGTACGTAACGCCCACTCCACCGAAAAGATAAGGGTTAATCCGCGCGTGCCGGTTATATGCGAATAGATCCGCCTGCAAACCCAGGTTAATGTCCGGGTTGAATGTCTTGAATGAAAGGTTATTCTGGTAATTTTTGGAGTACTTCTGATGCGCCGAAACCTGATAAAAACGCAGCTCTCCACGAGCGCTCACATGTTCCGTAAGCCGGTACAGCGCGCCCAACGATACCGAAGGCCCGAGTCCGAGGTGTTTGATATTCACGCCGTCGTTCAGGTCACCCATGTAATATGCCACACCTACCCCCGCCTGCACGCTCAATATTCCAAACGGGTCGGTATAGCGCCCGCCGAACCTGGAACGCCCCTGTCCCATCGCGAACTGATGAAATAAGCTCAGGACTAATGCAACGGATAGTAAATATTTTCGGCTCATTTGTGATGTCAGTAATGCGTGTTGAGTGATGCAAGTTGTAAAAGAAACTGATTTATCCCAAATTGTTAAAGTTATTCTGGGTTACTTGCAAAATCGCTTCTCAACCTTCTGAAATATCCTTCAAACTTAATCTGTTCAATCCCGTGCGCCTTTCTACTGCGTTCCTTGTTGCTCTTCTGATACTGGGTTCACTGATCTCCTGTTCTAAAAAGGATCCTGTCCCAGAGCAAACTTGCCTCTATGCTGGCAAAACCTCGACTATTATTTCCAGCACGTCCAAGATTGATTATGGCAATGAAATTGTATTGAATGACGCAAAACAGTTGGCATCAGCCCGAAAAATAGATAATTCCGAATTTTTTGACGGGTCAAATAACCGGCGGTGGAAGCGAACTATCACCACTAACTATACACCTCAATACGACACGCAGGGTTTTCTAACTCAAATGACTACTACCACAGTCAATTTATATGAAGGAACGAAAGGCTATTCGTATCAAGATAAGGGCCGGGAATACCTGACTTTCAAATCAGAAACCATAGAGACATCCGACTACCAATATGAATCGGGGCATTTAAAATCGGTTCTGACTAAAATCCTCCTTCGGACGCAAGGCGATAACGACACGCCGGTCGTAACGGAAAGCCAACAAACGAAGGCATACACGTACGACAGTCAAAACAATCCCTTATCAGCATTAACTTCCGCGCCGACCGGCACGATCATTTCGACTTTCAAGAACGGAATTATCTCTTCTGAAATCCGAAGAAATGCAGACGGTGTAGTTACTGCAGAATTCCTCTACAACGACAAAGGGCTTAGAACATCCATCAAGGACGGAAATTACCAGTACGAGTTCGAGTTCGACGCGAATGGCAATCGGAAGAGCGTCAAATTTACGCAAGGCCGCCAGCTAAATTATCTTCAGGAGTTCTCGTACGATGATCACGTCAACCCCGAGACCCACATTCCTGTAAAATTCAAGGGCATTCCCGAAGAAATCTGGACCGCTCAAACCTCCGAAGGCAGAAATAATCTGATAGCTGAGAAATTTACGAGTTACGCAGGAGGAAGTAACTATAACAGCGAATTCCTTTATCAATACAATGCAAACGGACTACCGGATTCCTGGTCACCCAAATCGGTTCCTGGCGGAGAAACAATGACCACCACCTTCCGCTACAAGTGCCAATAACAAACCTGTTGATCACCTCTGTGGTGAATGACGCTAACCCACTATTCATTCCATGCGTATTTCTCCAAAATCCCTCGTTCCAATTTTTTTCATCGCGTTTTTCATTTCCTGCTCTAAAAAGGATCATGAAACCAAACCAACCTGTGTTTATAGAGGGAAAACTGATTTGTATGCTTATACGGGAGGAATTGGTTCTAAGTCAACAGGCACCAGCGAGTTGGATTATGATGATCCTAAAATGCCCAGAAGCTTGACCAGGACATTCATTCGCGAAAGTACAGACGAAGTTACAAATGATGCTATAAGCAAAGTCACGGAAACCCTTCGCTTCACTTTCCAGTACGATATGGATGGCTTTCTAAAAACAATGGTGGCACATAGGAGTTACGAATTTTTAGGCTTCGGAAAAGCACATTATCAACACAATAACCAGGTATTTTCAAATTTTAAACTGGATGAAGTACGAACTTCAAATTTCAGCTATCAGGCGGGACGGGCGACATCGATATCAGCCAAAACGGTGACGACTACAAAGGGGGATAGCCAGCCACCGGTAGTCGTTGAATTAGAAGAGTCGAAGACTTACCAATATGACGAAAACGGCAAGGCAATGTCGGCGGCGACAATTTCAGCCGAAGGCAGCATTGCCTCCACGTTTGTGAACGGTGTCATCGCTAGCGAAATCCAGAAGAACAAAAACGGCGCAATCATTTCTGAAACCAAATACAATTCAATGGGTCTCAACTCAAGCATTACCTCAAACGGATCCACTTACGAAATGGGATGGGACACCAGAGGGAATTTGACAAGCGTGCAACTGAAGAATAACGGGAAGATAATTTACATTCAGGAATTCGGCTACGATGATTATGAAAATCCGGAAAACACAATCAACCAAATCTTCAAGGGTATTCCGGAAGCGATCAAAACGATCCAACTAACGGACGGCGTGAACAATCAGATCTCAGAAATTTCAACCAACGAAAAAGGGGAAGTCGCGTCTAAAATCAAGACTGTCTATCGATATAACAGCGCCGGCATGCCGGAATCGTCAATAATGAGCCGCATCGGGGATGCACCCGTTCAGCTCAAGACCACCTCCTTCCGCTACAAATGCCCCTAAACAAACAAGGCCCGCAATCGCAGGCCTTGTTTGTAGTTCGTGGTGAATATTAAATGATTGCCTTTAGTCTCTTTTGATCGAACTGGCACCGGAGGTGCTGGAATGGATGTCTTTCGCCCCGCCTGAGTAACGGATGCTGCTGGCTCCGCTTGCTTCTGCATTAACGGTATTACTCGCCAATATAGCTGCACTGCTGGCACCCGATGCGTCGATATTGACGGTTTTGGCTGAGAAATCGCGGCCTTTGAGCGACGATGCGCCTGACACGTCGCCGGTTAAAACGTCGCCTTCTCCGGTGAGCGTAAGCGACGATGCGCCGGAAAGATCGACGGTTACCTTTGGAGAAGCGACACTCATCGTAACGGCCGATGCTCCGGAAACCTCAATATCCATGCTTTTCACGCCGCTGAAACGGGCCACATTCGCTTTGGAAGCACCTGAAAAATCTACACCTTCGAGGGCTGGCATCGTAATACTGATTTCGACGGTCTTCCGGTTCCTGTTCCAGCCATTGTTTTTATAACCTAAATGCAGGGTACCGCTTTTCACTGCCGACTCCATATCGTCGAGATCCTCGGCACGGCCCGTTGCCGTTACACTGAAACTGCCTCCCTGCTTTACATCTATTTTGAAGGCACTGCCCATCGATAGCTTGTTGAAGCCCGACACGGAAAATTTACGGGTCTCCTGCGCCGATACCTGGCACGATAATGCGGTGATCAATAGGGCTGCAATAAGGAATAGTTGCGTTCTTTTCATGGTTCAATAAGTTAGATTTTCCGAAAAGATGAAAAGAATGCCGGCGACGTTGCACCGGCATTCGAAATATTACTGTACGTTGATGTTGCTCGCGCCGCTGGCGTGCTTATTCAGGTTGGGCACATGGCTCAGCTCAACTTTCGAGGCGCCGGAGGCATTTACGTCCGCATTCTGGATATTCATTTCCGTCGCGGTCAACTTGCAGGCACCGTGCGCGTCCAGCTTGGCCGACTTGGCCGAACCTCTCAGCGTGGCTTTCGATGCTCCGGAGACATTGACGGACAGTTGATCCACGAACACATTCAGCTCGGTTTTCGAAGCACCCGAAATATCCACATCCAGCTTCGGCAGGTCTTTGAACTCGGTTACCAGTGTTTTATTAGCTCCGGAAAGCGATAGATTTTCAATCGCCGGCATTGTAATTACCAGGCCAACGCGCTCCCATTTTTCATGGTCGAAGAGGTTAAACTCCCGGTTACGCTTCACACGCAGCACGCCTTCTTCCACCACTACCCTGATATCGTCGATATTCTCCTGATTATCCGAATCGGCCGTTACACTATATTCGGTACCCTGACGGATGATGATCGAATAGGCTCCGCCGATATCCACTTTTTTGAAATCCGAAACGGGGAATTGTTTGCTGTAATTGCCACGCTCACCCAGTTCCAGGTCGCTGTTATCATTGTATTCGAAGGAATAGCCGTCCTGATCGCCTTCGTTCTTCTCACTGCGGATGTATTTCAAAGGGATGTTGGTACAAACCAGTCCCGAATCGCGGCGCATGACCCATATCAGCTTATTCCAGGTAATGTCGTCGGCCTCGCGCAGATCATATTTTTTAATGTTCTGCTGATTTACGTCCCAATCATTCAACTGGTGGTAAAAATCACGTTTCATTACAAAAGGCTTGTCATAAGGCACACTCACCGTCAGGTCTATCTGCTGGTCGCGGAATCGCGAGCGGCTTGAAAGCGTCGGGCCTTCTGTAAGGACCAGAACCGAGTCGCGGAACTGCGGATCATATTTAATTTCCCGTGCATTTTTCTGAGCATCCTCGCGGGACCGGCCTTTTGCATGGAGCGTCTTTTCAACCTTAATGCTGTCAGCTGCATTTAGTCCGGCCAGTTGTACATCTACATCAATATTTTCTTCATCATATACATAATTATAATCCAGAGTCAGCGTCCCGCGCGGCGCGGCATAATATTTGGTTTCGGTCACTTCGCCTCTCTTAGCAAAATTTCGCTGATAGTTAACCCCGCCGACACTGGCCCCGATGATGCCCACGATCCAGAGACCAAGCAATGTGAGCCATACGCTTCCTCCTACAATCTTTTTATTGGAGATTAATGTAAGTCCCAGCAAAAGGAAGGTCACCAAAGGAATAGCCGCCACCAATATTCCCGACAGGATCAATATTTCGGGTAATTCCTGGTAAATCAGCATCGGGATAGGCAGGTCATCAAACACGCCCGCGCTGGTAAGGCCCAGCGCTATGCCGGCTGCGATTACGATCCCTAACAACCCGAGTGCCGACATACCGATCAGAAATGCGCCGATAAGCACCCTTAAAATAGGCCCGAGTCCTTTCAGTAACTTACCCAGCGCCGCCACAACCAACCCGATGGCGCGAAAAGGAAGTAGCAATATTTTGGTAGCAATGTGCTCTTCTCCCCCTCTTTCTTCCAAATTGAGGCTCTGCTTGATGTTCGACTCAATATTGGAGAGGGTAATAGGCTCCCCCTGCATTTCCATTTTTTCGGTGAGTGTATTGGCATTCGGCGCGATCACCCACAACACGATGTAGATCAGAAAACCGGTTCCGAACAGCAGGATCGACAATACCCAAAGAAAACGCACCACGCCAAGGTCCACTCCGAAATAGGAAGCCACACCGGCCGCCACACCACCCACGACTTTGCGGTCCGGGTCACGGTAGAACTTCTTGATATGAGCATCTTCCTCCAAAGTGGTCGACCCCGGGAATGCGACCCACATCGCAATATAAACCAGCACCATAAAGCCCGAGATCGGCCCGAAAACCTCCTCTGCATTCATGTCGAGCATTCCAGAGCCTGCCGGCAAGCCGATCACCGCGAACAGAAACGCAAGCCTTACCCAGATAGCATCAACTGTAAAGTAATGCGCCAGACCGGCTGCCACGCCCCCAAGCAATTTTCTGCGAAGGTCGCGGTAAAGTTTTTTGGGCCCGATAGGTTTCACCGGCTCCGTTTTGGGCGCGCTGTGAGAAGAATGTGCTTCCTGTTTCGGTGCAGATGTTTTTGCGGAAGCCGTTTCCAGCGGGTCGGCCAGGATATCCTCCGCCTGTTCGATCGCCTCGAAATCGGCCACGGTACCCATCGCCGCGATCAGCTCGTCGACGTCCGACAGCGAGATCACCTGCTTGTTCTCCACTTTTTGTTTGTTCAAAAAGCGCTCTGCAATCCTGCCCTCAATGTCTGAAAGGATCTCTTTGCTATCCGCGAACGAAGAAAAATACTTCTGGATAGAGGCGAGATACCCTTTCAGTTTCTCGTAGCCATCCTCCTCGATGTGGAAGATTATACCGCCAATATTTATGCTGATTGTCTTTTTCATGATTGAAATAATCGAATGTCTCTTAGAGTGATCAGTTAGGGTCAGGAAGATTGCTTGAAGCCGTTTTGCTCAACTCCTCTGTGCGTTTAATCACGGTTTGCACCGAGTCAGCGAGCTCAAACCAAGTAGCCTGCATCGCGTCCAGGAAGACCTTCCCCTCATCCGTCAAAACATAGTATTTCCTTGGAGGGCCCGAAGACGACTCCACCCATTTATAATCCAGCCAGCCTGAGTTCTTTAACCTGGTAAGAAGAGGGTATAATGTTCCTTCCACCACCATGATGTGAGCGGACGTCAGTTCATCCAACATATCCGAAGCATACACTTCGCCCCGGGATATGATGTGCAGGATGCAGAATTCCAAAATTCCCTTCCGCATCTGCACTTGGGCATTTTCAATATTCATGTGGTTTCATGAGTTAATTTTAAATGAATATGTTCATGGCTAATAGATAGAATTCAAACTTCTAACAATACAAAGGTATACACAGGTACTTTGTGATGCAAGGTACCATGTTAAAAAGATCCTCTTGTTAGGATGAATGGTTAATTTAATGTGCCGATCGGTTGAAAATCATTTTGGCACTAAAAGCATTATTATTCTGAGTATCCGCCGGAGGAATCCATCGGCCAAAACCTGACAATGTTGAGCACAAAACCACAACTTTACATGATCGCTGCAATGAGCGAAAACCATGTGATCGGACTGAACAACAGCCTTCCCTGGCACTTGCCCGATGAATGGGCGCATTTTCGGAAGGTCACTGCCGGCAAGGCATTTATCATGGGCAGAAAAAGCTTCGAAGCTCCGGACGCGCTGCACTCGGAATACCGGAATGTGATCATTACCTCCAACCCACCGGCCAACGCTGAGCCACATACGGAATATGCCAAAGATATTTCCGGAGCGATCGCGTTACTTTCCGGCGAAACGAGCGTATTCGTATTAGGCGGCGCGAGTATTTTCCAGCAAATGCTTCCGCTGGCTGACAGAATGTATCTGACCATTGTACACGCACAAATCGAAGGCGATGCGTATTTCCCGGCATTCGACCCCGACGACTGGCAACTTGCGAGTTCAGAATTTCATGGTACCGATGACGATCATGCCTATTCGTTTTCCATGAACTTGTATATCCGGAAGCAGCCGAGGTAAGCCCAACCGTCCTTGTGCGTCAAAATTTAATAAGATGACAAGGACATCGGCACACTCCCTACCGATCCTTTTTTGTATTGTCTGCTGCGTTAATGGCTATGCGCAAAAACACTACGGCAACGAATGGATCGATTACAAGCAAACCTATCTGCGCATTCCCGTCGCAGAAACCGGCATTTACAAAATCACCGCCGCCGAACTCGTGCGCGAAGGAATTCCCGTCGATTCGATATGGGCATCGGGCTTGCAACTGTTCGCACACGGCGGCGAAGTGCCTATCGAGGTTTTAAGTGAATCATCTGGCAGGCTAGGCCGCGATGGATACATTTTGTTTTCAGGCAAAAAGAATGACGACTACCCGGACACCGTGCTTTACACGAAGCCCGATGCAATGCCGCACCATTACTATAACCTTTACTCGGATACCACCGCCTACTTTCTGACCTGGCGAAACGGCCAGCGTGGATTAAGGACCAGGTTCCCTGCTGCCGGTACAGTTACCGACAGTGCGGTATTTCATTGGGAAGAAGCTTTGCTGCTATTCACCTCCCATTACCTGCCCGGAAGGTTTTTCCCACCCGAAACCGACTATGAAACCGGTTCCTTATTGACTACCTACGACGAGGGTGAAGGCTGGACCGGGCCGGAAGTAACCGGGCAAGCTCCCTTTAAAATTGCATTTAAAACCAAGCAGCTCTTTAAAAAAGAGCGATCAGCCATTGACTGCGAAATACGCATGGCAGGTTGGTCTCCTGGTAAGCATTCATTTGCATTATGGCTTGGTAGCGACCAAAATTTAAAGAGAAAATTAGCTGAATCAAGTGTTACGGGGCGTGAACCAAAGTCCATCAAGTTTCAAATACAAATGGAGGATTTTGACGAAACAGGCTTGCTGGCATTAACAGTATTACCCATCGGTTCCGCAGGACACATTTCCGTCTCGTATGCACGTATGCGCTATCCGCAGGCAGGTCCGCGCGTTGCGCCCGAGTCCCTGAGAATCCCGCCTCCCCGTGTAGTGAATTTTACCCTGATCGATCCCGAAACAGAATACCTCATCATCACACACCCACTCATGCGGGTACCGCCGGCCGGGAGCGGGACAGACGCGATCAGGGCATATGAACACTATCGCGCCTCTGTTGTCGGCGGAGGGTATAATACGCAAGTCGTTTTTACCTATGAGCTGTACGACCAATTCAATGCAGGGCAACCTGGTCCGCAAGGCATACGCAATGCGATCCGCTGGGCGCACGATAAGGGGCATCTGAAATTCGTATTGTTGGCAGGGAGGTCTGTTGACCCTCAGAAAGCAAGAAAAACAAGGGATTCGTGGTCAAGCGACATGGTACCCAATGCGGGCTGGCCAGGTTCCGACGTCGCACTGGCGACCGAACGAGGCTATTGGAATCCCCTTGTTCCGATCGGCCGCATTAATGCATTAAATTCCCGGCAACTGCTCGATTACCTCCGCAAAGTACAGGCCATGGAAGCAGAACCGCCCGGAGCTGCCTGGCGAAAGCGTGTATTGCACCTGAGCGGCGGGAGATCGCGCGACGAGCTAAATGTGTTCCGATCTTATGTTCAATCATTTGCAAGAAAACTAGAAAAGACATCCCCCGCACCCAAAGTAACCACGATCTCGAAGCTCACCGATAATGCGGTTGAAGCTGCTAATATTGATAAACAGATCAACGAAGGTGTAGCGCTTCTTACCGTGTTTGGCCATTCCTCGGTTGACATTACCGACATCGACATTGGCCGCGCAAGCGACCCGGCGAAGAATTATCAGAACCATCCCCGCTATCCGGCGATCATCGTGAACGGGTGTGCGGCGGGTAGCATTTTCTATTCGACCCGGACGTTGAGCAGCGACTGGATTTTTACGCCCGAAAGCGGAGCGGTACTCTTTCTGGCCCATACTTTTAATGCTCCGTCGACCGCATTGAAACGTTACACCGAGATATTCTATGAAGTCCTGGCCGATTCCGCATTCACGCACGAGCCGTTTGGCACGATCCAGCGGGAAGCGATCCGGCGAAACCTGTCGCGAAACCCCGGCATTCAGGATAGCATTACCGTCCAGCAAATGACATTACACGGCGACCCGGCCATCCGCATTTTCCCGGCCGCACGCGACGCCTACCCCATCGATAGCGAACAGGTGGCAACCGACCTACCGCCGCTGATGCAGGTTTCAGTCGATGGAAGGCAACTTATGAATGGAGACATCATTTCCGGGAAACCCGTTATCCGGATTCGTATTTTTGACGACGCGCTCCCGAATCTCAGCAACGACACAACATTGATCGCCGTTTGGCAAAAAGAACAATGCAACGGATGCACCGATACCCGGGTGCCGTTACGAAATGCGACTGGAAAAAATGTGGACGGAAAATTTTATGAAATCATTCTTGAATATGCATTTGAGCCCGGCAAATACCTGCTCACCATCCAGTGCCGCGACAAAGCAGGGCATTCGGCGCCTCCTTACCAGATTCATTTTGAAGTAACTGACCAAAGCGGACCGATTGAAGCGAGCGTTTCGCCGAATCCTTCCGGGCAATGGTTCAGGTTTATTATTCAAAACCAGGGGACTTCCGCTACCGAGCTGGAACTGACTATCCGGAATCCGCTGGGAACGAAGGTATTTCGGAAACTGTTGCATTGTTACGCCGGGCTAAATGAATGGTTCTGGAATCCGGCAGTTTCCTCCGCCGGGCTTCCGGCGGGAGTGTATCATTACACGATCAATCGCGCAGAAGGCAGCTTCGCTCCTGCGTTTCCCTTCGAAGGTGTGCGGGGACATTTGCTTTACACGCCCTGAGCCAGCGCCGCAGAATGCCTGTTTTACCGCTGTACCTCATTTTGTTTCCACAAAAACTTATTATTTTTGTCCATTATATAAAAGATATCCCATTGAAAGAATACGGAAGTAACGTACAAAAACTGGCCGATCACATCGTCACGATCGAGGATAAGGCTAAGCGCACACTTTACGCGCATATCCTGGTCGAGCTTATGCGTCAGATACATCCCAACATGCGGGATAACCAGGACTACACCAACAAGTTATGGGACGACCTGTACATTATTTCCGGTTTCGAGTTGGATGTCGACAGTCCTTTTCCGCCGCCATCCAAAGAAGCGCTGGGCAAAAAGCCACTCCGGGTTGAGTATAACCAGCAAAACCTGACATTCCGCCACTACGGCCGCAATATCGATCTGCTTCTGGAAAAGGCTTCGCAGACAGAAAATCCGGAAGACCGTCTCGCATTTGTTTCCTATATTTTCCGACTGATGCGTTCATTCTTCAACGCATGGAACAAGGATAATCCGGAAGACAGCGTTCTGCTCATCCAGCTGGAACAACTCAGCAAAGGCCGTTTGCAAGAAGAAATCGACTATATCCGCAAATCTGGGCCGATTGATGCGGCGCCGAAAGACCGCAACAACAATCAGGAGCGCAACCGCGTAAACCAGATGGGCGGAAATAACTTCAAACCGCAGCCCAGCCACAATTCCGACAGACAAGGCAGCAACCAGGGCAACCAGAACCGGAACCGGAACAACAAATTCTCGAACCGGAACAACAACAATAACAACAACCGGAATAACAACCGCAAAAAACCTGGAATCTAACATCCAGGTTTCATTTTATACAGTCTCAATTGCCCAAAATCTTTCTATGGCATCATTCAAAATTACCGGGGATCGACGTCTCAAGGGTGAAATCGTGCCGCAAGGCGCCAAAAACGAAGCGTTACAGATTATCTGCGCCGTACTCCTGACCAAAGAGCCGGTTACGATCCACAACATCCCGAATATCCGCGACGTAAACCAGCTGATCAACCTCCTGGGCGATCTGGGCGTACGCCGCACGCGTCTGAGTGAAACTTCCATCCGTTTCGAAGCCGACGATATCAACCTCGATTACCTCGAATCGGATTCCTTCCGCCAGAAAGCTGCCGCATTGCGCGGCTCGGTAATGCTGCTAGGGCCTATGCTGGCTCGTTTCCGCAAAGGACGCATTCCCCGCCCGGGTGGAGACAAAATCGGCCGGAGAAGACTGGATACCCACTTTCTGGGTTTTGAGAAACTGGGCGCGGAGTTCAGTTATGACGGAGAAGATGGCGGGTTCTACCGGGTCGATGCCGCCAATCTGAAAGGTACTTATATGCTTTTGGACGAGGCTTCGGTAACGGGTACTGCCAACGTTTTGATGGCGGCGGTAATGGCCGAAGGCACGACTACCATTTACAACGCGGCCTGTGAGCCTTATTTGCAGCAGCTTTGTAAAATGCTGAACCGAATGGGCGCCAAAATATCGGGTATTGCTTCCAATATGCTGATTGTGGAAGGCGTAACGGAACTGAAAGGAACCGAGCACACGATGCTGCCGGATATGATCGAAATCGGCAGCTTCATCGGACTGGCGGCTATGACGCAATCCGAGATCACTATCAAAGACTGCCAAATTCCGGAGCTGGGCATTATTCCCGACGTTTTCAAAAGATTAGGTATTCAAATGGAATTCCGTGGTGATGATATCTTCATCCCGGCCCAGGAGCGCTACCGCATCGAAAACTACCTCGACGGCTCTACACTTTCTGTTGCCGATGCTCCATGGCCCGGCTTTACGCCCGACTTGCTGAGTATCGTGCTCGTTACGGCTACACAAGCCCAGGGAACGGTTCTTATCCACCAGAAAATGTTCGAAAGCCGTCTGTTTTTCGTGGATAAACTGATCGAAATGGGCGCGCAGATCATTCTCTGCGATCCGCACCGCGCTACGGTGATCGGACATAACCGCGAGACCCAGCTTCGCGGCATTCGCATGACATCACCCGACATCCGTGCCGGGGTTGCATTGCTCATCGCGGCGATGTCCGCCAAAGGTGTAAGTATTATCGACAATATCGAGCAAATCGACCGCGGATACCAGAACATCGACACACGTCTGAATGCGATCGGCGCGGAGATTGTGCGATTGTAACTCAAATGTCACCCTGAGCGCAGTCGAAGGGTAGTTGCGTGATGCCCATACGCGGCTACGGTAAGGATTGCCTTCGACTCCGTTCAGACTGACAATCTGCTAATTACTTCTTCTTTCCGTAGGTACACAAGCTATTGTCGGCCTTCACATAGTACGACTTGTAATTGGTCGCTTTGGGATCCATACAGCCTTTCAAATCCAATATCTCCACTTTTCTGAACTCCACCGGGTGGCTTTCGCTTTGCAGCGAGATCGACCCGTGATCGAGCAGTTTCCCGGCGATCATCAGCGACGGGTCATGGCCGCTTACATTGCCACCGCCCAGTTGTGGTTTGTTGTATTCCAGAACCATTTCCCCGTTAGCAAAATGCTGGATCAGCGAATCGCCCAATACTAGCACTTCGGCCCGCACCCACTGGTCGCCATTGTAAGTTTTGGACTTGGAGTTGATGCAATGCTGCGTAACCAGCTTACCATCAATTACTACATTGGTACCCGGCGTACAAAGATTGCAGGTCGTGCGGGTCTTTTCGTTTCCACCCAAAAGCTGCACCTCGATCGACGCAGGAAAGTCCTGATTTTTACCCATTGTGGCAGCCGGTTGTCCGTGTACCATGATACCACTGTTGCGCCATGCCCAGCCTTCGCCTTTGGGTGCCTGCTCGCCTACGAAGCGGTATTCAACGGCAATGCGGTAATAGGAGAAATCCCCCTTATAAAAGATGTGGCCGTATTTCTGCGCGAAATCGTCGTATTGATCGTAGCGTACCACCATTTTGCCATCCTCCACACGGAAAGTATTGTTGTAGTTATCGTTCAGGTCGTAGCCGCGGATTTTGATATCCCAGCCGTCTAGATTTTTTCCGTTGAAGAGCTGCTTCCATTCCTGTTTGCCGGCATCATTCTTTTGGCCAAAAACCATAAGGCACACCATGCTGAATAGGATCGTGAGTTGTAATTTCATGAATACTGGTTAAGTTAAGATTGATTGCGCCTTGACTCGGTTGCGGCGTCGGGCACCTGTAAATATACGATTTGAAAAACCATACTCGTGCGGAGGCAATGATTAAAAACCTTGTCCTGCCACAGGTTTCCTGATCCAAAAACAGACTTACTTCGTAGTTAATTTGTATTAATAATCCCTTATCCCGATCACAAGAGTTATATGAGCCTGAAAACGAAAGACAAAATCGCGATATTCTGGTTTCGTCGCGATCTTCGCTTGCAAGACAATGCAGGGCTCTATTATGCATTGCGCTCCGGTTACCCGGTCGTCCCGCTCTTCATTTTCGACCGGAATATCCTCGATGATCTCGAAGAGAAGAAGGACCCTCGCCTGACTTTTATATATGAGGCCATTTTAAAGATGCGGGAAGAGTTAAAGCAAAAAGAAGCGGATATGCTCGTTGAATACGGATTCCCATCAAAAATCTGGGAGAAGCTTGTAGATGAATATGACATTGCAGAAGTATATACCAACACCGACTACGAGCCCTATGCGACCGATCGGGACAAGCAAGTTTACCGGATTCTGAAGAAAAAGGGGATTGTTTTCAAAACCTGCAAAGACCAGGTTATTTTTGAGAAACAGGAAATACTGACATCACAGGGAACGCCGTACACCGTTTTTACTCCTTACAGCCGGGTTTGGAAAGAAAATCTCAACGATTTTTATCTCAAATCTTATCCTACGAAAAAGTATTTCAGGCATTTCTACAAATGGCACGGCGCAGCATTACCTGCATTGAAGGATATGGGGTTTGAAAAGGTCGACTATGAATTTCCTTCCGACCGCATCGACGATGCTTTGCTGAAAGATTATGCAACGGACCGCGATTTCCCCGCCAAAGAAGCCACAAGCCGCATCGGCATTCACCTGCGCTTCGGCACGGTGAGCATACGCGAGCTGGCAAGCCAGGCCCGCGGGCATAGCGATACCTTCCTGAACGAATTGATCTGGCGGGATTTTTATCAGCAAATCCTGTTCAATTTCCCGCACGTAGGCAAAGGCGAGGCCTTCCGGAAGGCTTACGACTTTATCAAATGGCGTTACGACGAGGCCGATTTCCGGAAATGGTGCGAGGGAAAAACAGGCTATCCGCTTGTGGACGCCGGAATGCGCCAGCTCAATGCGATCGGCTTCATGCACAACCGTGTGCGGATGGTCACTGCCAGTTTCCTTTCCAAACATCTACTGATCGACTGGCGCTGGGGGGAGGCTTATTTTGCCCGAAAACTGTTGGACTACGACCTGGCAGCCAACAATGGCGGTTGGCAATGGGCTGCGGGTTCAGGCACGGATGCAGCGCCGTATTTCAGGATATTCAACCCGGCATCGCAGGCGGAGAAGTTCGACCCGAAAATGGAATATGTTAAAAAATGGGTACCGGAGTATGGCACTGATGAATATCCGGCGCCAATGGTCGACCATAAAGAAGCCCGGGAGCGCTGCCTGAAAGCCTATAAGGACGCCCTTGATAAGGCTAACCAGTAACTATTTACCACCGGCAACGACCGTCACCATATCGTCAGCACTCAGGTAATTATTGGCCATTTCCATCACATCCTCGGCAGTTGTTGCGTGAATGCGGTCGATATACTGGTTGAAGAAATCGGCCGGCAAACTGTCCAGCAACAGTATCTTCCGTCGATCAGCCACTTCGAATGCGGTATTCAGAGAGCCGGCAAACTCGCCGGCCATAAAGCTTTTGACGGTCTGCAATTCTTCGGCACCAACCAGCTCGGTTTGCAACCGGACTATTTCTTTTTTGATCTCGTCGATGGTCTGTTGGGTAAATTCCTTCTTCACATCCGTACCGATCATCAGGTAACCCTCGTTACGCAACGTCACCACGTGCGAGGAGATCCCGTAAGTAAGCCCCTTTTCCTCGCGGATATTTCTCATTAGCCGCGACCCGAAATAACCGCCCAGGATTTCATTGGTAACCAGCATCTTGAAATAGTCGGGATGGTGACGGTTAAAAAGAACACGTCCCATTCTGATCGAGGATTGAACACTTTCAGGCCGCTCCACGATCGTCTCTTCGCCCTGGTAGGGCTCGGAAGCCTGGAACGAAAATTCACCCGGCTCTATATGGAAAGAATTTTGTCCTAACGTCGCATTCACATGTTGCACATCGGCGTCGGTAATCTGTCCGGCGAGCACTGCTGTAAATTTGCCATTCCGGATAAACCGTTCATAATGCGCCCTCACAGCGTCAAGATCCAATGCTTCGATTTCTTCTGCATTCTGGCTTTGCCCGTAAGGATGGCCTGCTCCGAACAACCGCGCCCTGAACTCCGTGGTGGCCAGGTATGCGGTCTTTTCCCTGTTCACTTTCAGATTCTGGACCGTGATATTTTTCAGTTCCTGAAACTCTTTCTCCGGAAACGTAGCATTGCGGATCAGCTTCTGAACCAATGGCAGTACCTCCGGCAGGAAGCGCGACAAGCAGTACACCACTATGCCAACGCGGTCCGACGTATGGGTTAGTTCTGTGAACGCTCCAACCCGATCGAATGCCTCGCTGATTTCCTGCGACGTCATCCCCCCGGCACCTTCCATCAGCATTTTAACCGCAAAATACGACGCCGCCGGCTCGCTCTCATACCAGTTGCCTGCTTCGAAAATACATTCGAGACGTACCACTGGCTGCTCTCCGATATTGATCACGTGTAATGCGATCCCGTTATCGAGCGTGTGGGTTTGAGGGCCGGGCAAATTGACGGTTTGAATGACTTTGAAATCAGGGGCAATAGTACGGTCCAGCATGGGCAGCGATGAGTATAAAAAAACGAATGACGTTGCAATAACGCCATTCGTTCGGAATAATTAAATTCTGTTAATGCTTAGTTTTCGTTGTCGCTTACGTCCAGCTTCTCGGCTTTGTTCAATCCGAGTGATACGGTGATACGCAATGTCTGAGCAAGCGGGCTTCCTTGTGTTGTCGGGAACATGTAGGCGAAATCGGCACCCCATTTATCTGCGAAACGAAGGCCGGCTCCCGCGGTGAAGAAACGGCGGTCGCCTTTATTTTTGTTCTCTCCAAAATACCCGGCTCTCAAAGCGAAAATATTGTTGTACCAGTATTCCAGACCTGTCGCGATGGCCACTTCCTGGATTTCCTCTTTAAACCCGTCCGGAGCATCCGAGAATGAACCGAACACACCGTTCAGCAAGGGCTTGGTATTGATATTGGTTTTCCCGTCGGGAGTAGGCACCATCAGTTTACTGAAATCGATGATGAAGTTGAAGCGGTTTCTGCCGTCGCCGGTATACGACAATCCGGTACCCACTTTCAAGGTTGTAGGAATAAAATTCTCTGTTTCACTGCTGGAACCGTAATTGATCTTACCGCCCAGGTTGGAAAGCACGGCACCCAATGACCATACGAGCTCGCTGCCGGTATCTTCGTTTTTGAATTCCTTCTTATAGTAAGCGCTGATATCACCCGCAGCTACACGTGCAGGGCTCAACGAAACATTATTGACTACCGCGTTTCCTGCAAGGTTCGAGGAGATGTATTTCAATGTCAAACCCATCGAGAAGTTTCTGCCCAACTGGCGTGAGTAGGTTCCGTTGAAAGCAACTTCACGGGAATTAAAATAACCGATATTATTACCTACGGCATCCCGCAAATCCAACTCACCGTTGTTGAAATAATTAGCAGAAAAAGCAACTGCCTGACGGTCTCCCAATTTCTTGTAAATAGAGACATAGCCGAGCCACATATCGTCCACCAGGTAACGGAGCCATGGAGTATAGGAAAGCGAAACGCCAAAATCTTTGGTATTGTAAGGAAGCTTTGCTGCGTTCCAGTAAGCTGAATTTGCATCGGGGCTGAGTGCTACACCGGCTTCTCCCATTGCTGCACTTCTAGCATCAGGGGCAAATGTCAAAAAGGAAAGTGGTGATGCCGGTATTCTTCTTGTAGAATCCTGCTGAGCGAAAAGCGTACCTGATGTTAAAAAGAATAGTGAGGATAATGTAACAAAAAAAAGTCTCATAGAAATTGGATTTGCGATAGGAAGTGCCTGTGTCAGCTTCTTTAAAGGGTCAAAAATACAATGAAAGATAGTTATTACTAAAAATTTGATAAGTTTTATTATCTTAAGGAGACCGGATCAATTTCCCGGCTTTCTGATCGGAAGAATTGTCTTTTAACGATCTGATCAGTAATTGGTAAACCAGCGATTGACCAACCGGCACTGTCCTGAGCCACTCGGTGACCTCCATGCTTTCCCTGATAACCGGCTCGCTGTTATAATAGCGCTTTTTATAAGTACCCAAACGCTGACCGTTAGCAAGCAATATATTAAAAATTAATTCTACATCGTCATTTACCCGGTTGTGCCCAAGCTCGAATGCAATATCCTTCTGAAATGGGTTAGGGTAAATCCTAAAAGTGTTGAGTTCAATTCCTTTGGCAGCGCCTACTAGAAACCCGAACGCTATTTCAGAAAAGTTAGTATACGCATCCCACACTTTTACACGGACAATATATTTTCCGGCAGGCAGATTATTTAGCGGATAATTGATAGTCCCCGATCGATAATTATCCAGATCCGCCGCGTAATAATCATTCAAAACGACTGTCAGCGTATCATTCAAAGTCATTGTAATATCATGCCCGATTCCCGCCCGGGAGATGCTGATCCCACTCTCGTCGCTCATCCGCAGCACGAGCACCGACGATGGCTCGACCGTATCACCATCCCGGAATGCGGGGGTATTGAGGTAACCGGCCAGCTTGGGGGGAATCGTATCTTTCTGCTGCACGGCGCTGCCTCCAACTACAAGCTCCAGTTGCGCCGAGGCATCTTCCGTACTGTCGGCATTCACGGCGTAAAGGCTCGCGCGTCCAGGGCCAATGCGGTAATCGATGTCTTTCGGCATTTGCAAACTGCATTGCAACCGACCGTTTTTCACCGTCACATTTCCATCAAAAAGTTTGCTGCGAAACTCCTTATAAGTTTCCGGGGTGCCCTCATTACCCAGCGTCCGGAATTCGATCGCTTTGTCGTAAACCACCAGCCTGGCCGTGCCGTTGAAATTCGCATCGGTCTTTCCCGTTTCGGGGTCAAAAACCTCTGCAAGCAACGTTGCTTTCTGCAATGCACGCAAGGTATCGGGCACAGAAGTCCATCTTAACCTTTTCTTTCCGGGCGTCAAAACCATCGACGGATCGGCCAGCAATGTGAAATTCCGGTTCAGGCTACCGGCCAGCGCATTGTTTTTGGTGTATTTAAAAAAATCACCTAGTCGCTCGCCCGGTTTTGCATTTAACAATGCTTCGTAAAATGCCTTGTTCAATGCAAAATTGGTACTGGAATAAACCGGTCGTGTAGTACTTATCGCCCCCATCGCCGCTCCTTTCGGACTTAAAACCATCAATTCGGCGCCTGATACGACGCCTGGGTCATCGTAACGCCCAAAATCACAGGTTGCTGTGATCAGTAAGGGCAGGTTACCCATGCCTCGACTCGAAAGCATATCTGCCAATGTCAGTACCTGTTCCTCGGCCCAGCCGCTGGTGCCTCCATGACCCGTATAATTCAATATCAGCGTCCCGTTGTCGATCGCATTCCGAATAGCCTTGTTGATAGCCGGCGCTTTCTGTCCGGCATCGGTCGTGGTTTGCGGCACTTCGTCGATGAAAGACCTTGCAGAAAACATTCTTCCCTGAATAAGATTGGCGAGCTGGTCGGCGTGACGCTGATGAATATTCCCATCACCGTCATCGGCCACAAACCGCACCGAATTTTTCCAAACCCCAAATGACGATTCGTAGCGTATCAACTTATCGACCACGATCCGCGCTTCTTCCAACGACTTCACAGGCAACCTTCCGATACCTGTATCGACAGTATGATCGCCAGCCGAGCTCTCGTTCCAGTCACCCTCATCTACATCCATAAAGCCGAAATAATCATCAGACGAATAGGTATAGACCGGGTTGAGCGATTCCCGGCTTTCGTACACGGGCACCCACGCGGCGCGCTGCGCCTGCGATTGATTTTTGAGGAGGTTCCTGTAATCGTAGGTGGCATCACCAAACAACAAAAGGTATTTCAGCTTGCCGGGTGTCTGGCGATAAAGGTGTCTGGCAAAATCGCGGATTGCGGTGATGTCGGGCCGGCCAGAGGCATACTCATTGTAAATCTGCTCGGTCGTTACGACCAGCACATCCAATCCGTCGTGGCTATTCCTGAACCCTGCGAGCCGGTTGGCTTCGTTCGCCCAGGCAGCCGGCGTTACAATGAGCAAGTCAGGTGTAGTTGCCGAAGCCACATTCTGGTTTTCGACGCGGCGCCAGTTCGCCGGTAACAATGCATCATCCGTTTTAAAACTGATGTATTTTTGAAGCATTTTACCGCCCTTTGCAGTCCACCTGAAAGCCCCGGAAGCATCTTTCTGAACTATTGAAAGCGGTGCAATCGGATTTGTGATATTCCAGAGACTGAACCCTTCCCCTGAACCCTGAAACTGACACGTAACGGTATCCACCGGTTGCGGCAACAAATAATAGGTCTGTTGGCCTTCGTAGTTCCTCAGTTCCCGTTTTACCTGTAAACCGATATAATCCAGATAAGCCTCGGCAGAGCTCTGTCCGTTTTTGTTATAGGTTACCCCAATATTGAAGTTCCCCGACGCCGGCGCATTTTTCAAAGTATAGGTATTCCCGGTCTGCAGCGCTTTCACATCATAAGTCCCGGGGCTCACTGTCCCGATGGCCTCCTGGCCTATCTCCCCGCCGTTAACCTGCCATATAAAACGGGTTGGCACCTGCGCCGCTCCTATGGTGGATGTTCTAAGTATAAAGTCGGAAGATGGTACTACTCCCGGCATATTTACCTGAATACTAAAACCCGATGTGCCGCCAAGATATTCGCCCCACCATTCACGCCCGGATTTGAGTGTATTGGACAATTCCGTTTCATGATACCAGTAATCATCAAACTGGCTCACTGTTTTTGAAGCGGTAACCGAAAGCCCGGCATCGGGTCTGATCCTCTGACCATCGCCTTCTGCGAACGTGATAAAATAGAAACTCGAATCGGAGTAGTAATTGAGCTGATGCCGGAGTTGCGCTTTTGCAGCGTCATACTGGA
The DNA here is from genome assembly GCF_038440355.1 of Dyadobacter sp. OTU695. Classification (NCBI taxonomy): domain Bacteria; kingdom Pseudomonadati; phylum Bacteroidota; class Cytophagia; order Cytophagales; family Spirosomataceae; genus Dyadobacter; species Dyadobacter sp. OTU695. Next base: position 68,152 of record NZ_JASATN010000022.1, read on the forward strand.
CAGTATGCGGGCCTTCCGCGTAGAAGTATACGGCATCGCTTTTATCAAACTTCCCATCCTCCTGCCCGCTGACCCAGATCGCATTTTCCATTAATGCATTCACATATCCAGATTTGTTGGATTGCGGAAGCATAGTTCCCCCATTTCCATAAATCCGGATGCCGGCAGGCCGCACGGAAGTGATATCGATGCCCATTTTGGAAAGCAGGTCGGCATCCACGCGGTAAATGCCCGATTCCGTCACAGCCAGTTTAAACCACTGACCTTCGGACAATACCGATTTTTGCCCATAGGAAAAAAAGGACAGCAGCAATGCCAGACAGCTCAAAACTGAATGACAAGCTCTCTTCCGGACATCAACACGCTTCAACCAATGCATGAGCGGGGATTGTGTAGAGACGCTGAGAGGCTTTATCCGTGCAAAGTACGCGTGTGCGCCTGAGCGTTCCGCGTGTGAATGTCCTATTCTGGAAGACGAAGTTGGTACCCTCGTCCAACTGAAACAAACATACCTTGCCGGTATTCAACTCCTGCTCATCGTACTTTCTGAGCACATTAAAAAGTTTCTGATCACCACCGGTGGACGCGGCGGGGTTTTGAGCATAACGAAGCAGGTGGACGAGAATGTCTTCCGGGAAAATACTTTCGCGCATGACAGGCATCAGTAGTTCCCTGAACTCATGTTTCCATTCCGCACCGTGCGGCGCTACCCGTCTGCGGCCGCGGCCTTTATATTTGTAATGCACAACACAATGCGCCACTTCATGCAGGTAGGTAATGAGGAAACTGTAAGGATTCAGATTGACATTGACCGTTATCCGAGGAACCATGCCCGGTTTTACGGTGAAATCGCCCAGGCGGGTACGACGCGGGCGCGAAAGGAAAAAATCAAAGCGGTGGGAACGATACAACTCCTGGCAATACTCAGCTGCCCCGTCCGGCACATACGAACCCAAAGACACGTTTTTCATACCCCGAATAAAAAAAGAAAAGCCCTACTTTCATAGGGCTTTTCAAGATTTTCGACTTGTACGTCTGATTACTTCTTAGTAGTATCAGCAGCAGTAGTGTCAGCAGCAGCAGCAGTTGTATCAACAGCAGTTGTGTCAACAGCTGGAGTTTCAACAGTTACAGCAGTTGTATCAGCTGATTCGTCAGCAGGTTTGCTAGTACAAGCAGCGAAAGCTACCATCCCGGCAACAAACGCAAATGCAAAGAATTTTTTCATTTCTTGGGTGTAATTAAGGTTCGATGCAAAGGTAATAGGATCGAATTGAATATTCCTAAATTTTGAGTTTGTATTTTTCCAAGAACTTAAAATTTCCTTAGAAAATTCTTAATTCACTTTAATTTGTCCTATTATTTCTCTCCATCCCCCTAAACGCTCTCCAACTTTTGGTTATAAGCCTTCACACAGGCAGCGATTTCCGGTAACAATTCCTGGTTGGCTTCAATGCCGTTGCCGACTACGATCACATCCGCGCCCGCTTGCAGGGCCGCGTCCGCTTTTTCATAGGAATCGATCCCGCCACCGACGATGATCGGAATGTCCACGGCAGCCCGTACAGCTGTAATGGTTTCTGCCGGAACCGGGAACAATGCACCGCTGCCGGCATCGAGGAAAATGTTTTTAAGGCCCAGGTATTCACCGGCCAATGCGGTACAGGCCGCAATACCCGGCTTGTCGCGCGGGAGCGGTGTGGTATTACTGATATAGGAGACGGTCGTGAGCTTGCCGCTTTCAATGAGCATGTAACCCGTCGGCAGCACTTCCAGGCCGCTTCGTTTCAATAAAGGCGCAGCGATAACGTGCTGGCCAATCAGCAACTCGGGGTTGCGACCGGAAATCAGCGAAAGCAGCAAAATAGCATCGGCCGAGGGCTCGATGTGCAGGCTGCTGCCGGGGAAAAGTATCGCGGGAATGTCAGTATATTCATGAATGGCGGCAATCAGCTTGTCGATGGCGTAGTTGGTAATAAGACTTCCGCCTACGAAAAAGAAGTCAACGCCGTGCCCAGCCGCGTATTCAAGGAATTTCGGGAATGTGGAAAGGTTAATTTTATCCGGATCAAGGAGAACAGCAAACGATTTCCTTTTTTCGTCTTTACGTTCGGAAAGGAGGTCTGCGATTTGATGTTTCGCTGCTTTCATTCGGTTTTTCGTTCGTCATCAATAAAATGTTTCAGCTTCTGGCGCGCCCACCCCACAGCCAATGTCCAGGCTAAACTTTGAACGGCTTGTCCGACCGCAGACTGGGTTTTGATTTTGGTGACTTTCTTTTCGACAGGCTCTACCGGCTCGACCAAAATTTCCTTTTTCTTTTTCCCCTTTGGCAGCAATGCATTCATGACCACAAAAGTCGTTGCTACGACCCCGCCGATGATCAGCGCCTGCTTACCGTATTCAGTAGCCTCTTTTTTGAGCCCGCTCCATTGTGTTTCCAGCTTGTCGCGGTACAGATCAGCATCCTGCAACAAACCTTCTTTTTCCTTGTCCGTATCGGATGAAAACGGCTTCGTGATTTTTACCGAAGAATCTATTGAAGAACTCATTTCATATCTGTTGAATAGTGTCCGGGAATTTTTCAAAAGGAATCCAAAAATAGCAATTCAGAGAAACTAATTGCCAAATAAAGCAGCCAAAAAGCATTATTCCTCCTTCTCGCTGACAAAACGAACGATTATTTTCCGGATCAGTCTGATCCAGGTTTCTTTCCAGATGATGGTAACGGCCAGCTTGATAATGAAAACGCCCAGCAATATCACAAAGCCGAGGTAATCGCTGTGCAGCCACTTGTTCAGGAATGTCCCGAGCAATATGACCAGCAAAATCAGGATCGTAAGGCCAAGACAAAGCAGTATGGCGGCAAATATCCCTATGACAACGGCCCGCTCGATCTTGTCACGGGTCTCAATTTTAAATAGATCGATCCTGGTTTCGAAATATTTAAAAAGCGTGTCCTTGATTTCTTCCAGTTGACTCAGCATAGCGGTAAATTTCAAATCATGTGAAACGTTTTTAGGTCTGAACAACAGACTTTTTTCACATTAATCCAAAAACATACCAAGGATTGCGGAAACGACTGAAACGATAAGTCCGAAGAACAATGCGGAAATGAAACCATCGACCCGGAAGCCGTCTACAAGCGACGCAGCGAGATAAATGATGAAAACGTTGACTACAAAATAGAATAGCCCCAGCGTCAGTATCGTGATGGGTAAAGCGAGAAGTTGCAGGATCGGTTTGAGAAATGTGTTCAGAATACCCAACACAATGGCTACGATGATGGCCGTGCCCGTACTCGCAACCACAACCCCGGGCACCAAATTTGCGGCGACAATGATCGCCAATGTACTGATTACAAGACGCAGGAGTAGCTTCATACTAAATTGGTTTTTATTGGTGACGGCTACGAAGTACGTCAATTACCTCATCTAAGTCAATGTTTTTTTGTTCCAGCAAAACAAGCAGGTGGAACAGCAAATCCGACACTTCGTTCTTGAAAAGATTGTCGTCATTATCCTTCGATTCAATGACAACTTCGACCGCCTCCTCCCCTACTTTCTGAGCAATTTTATTGATCCCTTTTTTGAAAAGACTGCTCGTGTACGAAGAATCCGACGGGTTGAGTTTTCGCTCACGGATCACACTTTTTTGAAGATAATTCAGGAATGCCGCTTCGCCCGAACGTGTGTCATCAATTTCCGGCTGACTATTTTTTTCCCCAAAACAGGTATCCGCCCCGGTATGGCAAACAGGGCCCGCAGGCGTGGCTTTAATGAGCAAAGTATCACCATCGCAATCCGCCGCAATTTCATTTACAAACAGAAAATTACCCGACGTTTCACCTTTCGTCCACAAGCGCTGCTTGCTCCGGCTGAAAAAAGTAACGGTTCCCTGCTGCCTGGTAACGTCCAGGGCTTCGGCATTCATGTAGCCCAGCATCAGCACTTTACCGGTATTTGTGTCCTGGACAACTGCCGGCACCAGGCCGTCGGCCGATTTATTAAAGTCAATGGATGAAAACGTCTCGCTCATTTTTTGTTTTTCTATTAAAACTTTTCACCGCGGCCGCAGCCATGCGCTGGCTGGCCTGCCGGTTTAGTATATTGGATAAAACTCCGCGCCATTACCGGGTCACCCGGATCGGCAGGTCTTTGTTTTTGAGATATTCTTTCAAATCCGGAATATCGATTTCACGGAAGTGAAAAATGCTTGCGGCCAATCCGGCGTCGGCTTTACCTGCTGTAAATACGTCGTAAAAGTGCTCCATATTCCCCGCACCACCGGACGCGATCACGGGAATATTCGCATTGCCTGAGATTGTGGCGGTCAGTTCCAGCGCGAAGCCGTTCTTCGTTCCGTCCGTATCCATCGAGGTGAGCAGGATTTCACCCGCGCCCCGCTCTTCTACCTCTTTTGCCCAGGGTATCGAGCGGATTTCCGTCGCTTTCCTGCCCCCGTGCGTGTGCACGATGTGCTCGTAGCCGTTTTCCGTTTCGATATAACGCGTATCGATGGCCACCACGATGCATTGGCTGCCAAATTCGAGCGACAGCTCGTTGATCAGGTCCGGATTCCGCACCGCCGCCGAGTTGATCGACACTTTGTCCGCACCCGCATGCAGGAGCGCCGACACGTCCGCAATCGAGGAAATGCCTCCACCGACTGTAAAAGGTATGTTAATGGTCTGCGCTACTCTGCGTACGAGGTCGATAAATGTCGAACGCCCATCGACAGTGGCGGTAATATCGAGATAAACCAGCTCGTCGGCTCCTTGTGCCGCATACATAGCGCCCAGTTCCACCGCGTCGCCGGCATCGCGCAAGTTCACAAAATTGACCCCTTTGACCGTCCGGCCGTCCTTCACATCCAGACAGGGAATGATTCGTTTTGTAAGCATATTTTAAACTGAAAAACGCTGTAAATCGGCCAGACTGATCCGGTTTTCATAAATGGCTTTCCCGATGATCACGCCGTAGATATTCATTTCCGCCAGTTTCTCCACATCCTCGATCCCTGCAATGCCGCCGCTGGCGATAATGTTCAGGTCGGGACATTTGTCCTGGAGGTTTTTATATAAATCAAAAGAAGGGCCTTGTAGCAGGCCGTCTTTGGCAACATCGGTACTGATGGTGTATTTGACACCCTTTTCCACGTATTCTTCCACAAAGTCATATACCCAGATAGCAGTACCTTCCTCCCAGCCACTTACCGCGATCTTTTCGTTCTTCGCATCTGCTCCGAGAATAATCTTTTCACCGCCATAAGTTTTAATCCAATGCTCAAACAAATCGGGCTGCTTCACGGCAATGCTGCCGCCGGTAACCTGTTTTGCACCGCTTTCGAATACCGTTTTCAAATCATCATCCGATTGCACCCCACCACCGAAATCGACATGCAGCGAAGTTTTGGACGCAATTCTTTCCAGTACCTTCCAATTGACGACCTTTTTGGCCTTTGCGCCGTCCAGATCCACCAAATGCAGCCTTTTCAGCCCGGCGTCTTCAAATTGCATCGCTACTTCCAGCGGGTTTTCATTGTAAATCTTCTTCTGACCATAATCTCCCTGGGTGAGGCGGACACATTTGCCTTCAATCAGGTCGATAGCGGGAATAATCTGGATCATGGGTTCGGGGCAGGCGGTTGTCAGAGTTTAAGAAAATTTTCGAGGATTTGCTGGCCGGCATTTCCGCTGATCTCGCAGTGGAACTGGGCCGCGTAAAAGTTGTCTTTATGCAGCATCGCGCTGAATGGCGAAGCGTAATCGCAGCTGGCGACGGTATATTCGCAAACCGGTGCCGCATAGCTGTGTACGAAATAAACGTACGCATTGTCGGGCAGGCCGGCCGTGAGCGGCGATTGATAGCCAGTGATATTGTTCCAGCCCATATGCGGCACTTTCAGCCCCGAAGCTGCCGGAAAGCGCTTCACATCGACATCGAAAATGCCCATGCACTCGGTATTGTTCTCTTCCGAGAAGCGGCACATAAGCTGCATGCCCACGCAGGTTCCGAACACGGGTTGTTTTAATGAAGGAATCACTTTGTCGAGGCCTACATTCCGCAGATAACTCATGGTGGTGCTGGCCTCGCCTACGCCTGGGAAGATCACCTTGTCCGCGGAGCGGATCTCGGCCTCATCGTCGGTATAAAGGTAGCTGGCCCCAATGCGGTCGAGCGCGTACATGACCGACTGCACATTGCCTGCATTGTATTTGATAATGACGGTTTTCATACCATTCAGTGCTTGAAATCGACAACAAAAAAGCCCGATCTTAACAATCGGGCTTCTGGGATACTATGTATTCAACCTTATTACAACACTACTTGCAAAAACACATCACCCTAGACGTCCGAAAGCCAAAAGGCCGTGATGCAAATGATATGTTTCAGCTGTTAACATGCCACAAATGTAAGCAAAAATTACAATAAGCGGACAACAAAACGCGTAAATATTACATTAAAATTTGCTTAGAGAAACTTCGTACCTTGCGGGTAACAAATGGCCTTGAACCATGACCAGACCAACTATTCTGCCACTATTTTTCCTGTTCATTACCTTGATTACCATTGATTCCCAGGCACAAAACAAAGAGCTTGCCGACCGTCTTTTCAAGATTCACGAAACCTACCGCGAACAGTCCCTTACCCAGCGCCGTTTCAAGCAAAAAGACATTCTCCCCCTGATTTCCAGGCGGCAGGGTAATGCCATGTACCAGATCGAAAAAGTGGGAGAATCCTTTGAAGGAAGGAGTATTCAAATGATTAAAATCGGGGCCGGGAAGAAGAAGGTGCTGCTATGGACACAAATGCACGGCGACGAGCCGACCGCTACCATGGCGAGCTTTGATATCTTTAATTTCCTGGAAGGTAAAAACGACGGATTCGACGATCTGCGCAAAAAACTGCTCGACAATACCACCCTGTATTTTGTGCCCATGCTCAACCCCGACGGCGCCGAACGTTACCAGCGTCGGACCATGCAGGGCATCGACATGAACCGCGACGCAGCGGCACGCCAGACGCCCGAAGCACAAATCCTGAAAGGCCTCGTCGACCGCCTGAAACCAGATTACGGCTTCAACCTTCACGACCAGAGCCCGCGCTACTCTGCGGGCCGCAGCCCAAAAGTGGCTACGATCTCATTTCTGGCAACATCCTATGATTACGAACTGTCGATCAACGACGTACGCGAGCGCTCGATGCAGTTGATCGTGGGTATGAATAAAATTCTCCAAAAGTACATCCCGGGCCAGGTAGCGCGCTATGCCGACGACCACGAGCCGCGTGGATTCGGGGATAATGTACAAAAATGGGGTACCACACTGGTATTGATTGAATCGGGCGGCTATGTGGGCGATCCTGAAAAACAATATATACGTCAGCTCAATTTTATGGCCATCTTGTCCGCACTGGATAAGATTTCGGACAACTCTCTGACCAAAGAAAACCGCGAGGATTATTACAATATTCCCGAAAACGGCCGCTGGGTGTACGACCTCGTCGTACGTAATGCGACTGTCCGGCAATCAGGCAAATCGTTCACGGCCGACCTGGGCATCAACCGGGCGGAGGTCAACTATGCCAATGCTACCAAGTTCTTTTATTACAGCAAGATCGAGGACTTCGGCGACCTGCACCCACAATACGGCAGCCAGGAGCTCGACGCGACGGGGCTTACCATCGAAAAGGGTAAGCTTTACCCCACGGCATTTAAAAATGTGAGCGAGATCAGCAAGCTAAATGCATTGAACCTGCTCAGAGAAGGTTACACGTACGTGCGCCTCGCTCCCGACACCAACACCCGCGCATTAGGCCTGTATTTCACCACCGCGCCGCTGCATATTCTCAGAAGCGGGCAAGCAGTACCGACGGGTACGCCAGGCCTCGGGGCCACCGCCACGTTCATTCTGAAAAAAGCCGGAAAAGTGAAATATGCCGTGATCAACGGCTTCGTGCATGATTTGGACGACTTCGATGCTGAAAAAGGACAAGGAATTGTTGAGTAAACGGCTGATTTTTAAGGAAAAGTACAATTTTTAAATAATTGACGCGTAACATAGGGTTAACATTGGGGTAACATTGGCGATCTACTTTTGTGTCGAAAATTTGACACCTTAAGAATGAAGACCAAACTGTTTACTTTACTGTTTACCCTCGCTGCCGTCATAACGGCATTCGCAGATCCGGGTACTATCCGTGGCTCGATCAAAGACGCTAAAACCAAAGAGGCGCTCATCGGAGCGTCCGTTCTCATAGAAGGCACGCAGATCGGTGCGGCCGCCGACGTCGACGGAAATTTTGTTCTTTCCAATGTTCCTGCCGGTACCCACAAGATCATCATTTCCTTTGTTTCCTACCAAACCAAAGAAATCCCGAATGTCCGTGTAGAATCCGGAAACATTACGGTGATCGATACGGAACTGGATGAGGAAGGCAAAGCATTGCAGGAAGTTGTTGTTCGCGGTAGCCGTGCGACCAATACCGAAGTAGCAGTTATCAGCGAAATCAAGCAGCTTAAACCCATCGCTGTTGGTATCTCCGCCGCGCAGATCCAGAAATCGCAGGACCGTGACGCTGCCGCCGCTATCCGCCGTGTACCAGGTATCAGCATTGTCGACAACCGGTTTGTCATGATCCGCGGATTGGGCTCACGCTACAATGCAGTGCTGATCAACGATGTGATCACCCCTTCCAGTGAAGTGGATACCCGCTCGTTCTCATTCGACCTTATTCCAAGCAATATCATCGACCGGATGATCGTCTACAAATCCGGTTCTGCCGAATCTCCCGGCGATTTCGCAGGTGGTGTGATCAAGATCTATACCAAACGCCGTCCCGACCAGAACTTCACCGACGGTGCCCTCACAGTAGGTTACCGTGCCAATACCACGTTCCAGAACGTTCAGTCGCATTCGCGCAGCGGTGCCAACTGGCTTGGTTTGTGGGGCGCGGATCAGACATTGTCCAGCGCTTTCCCTAAACGTTCTGCCGATTTCAACACCCTTAGTTCACCTGAAAGAGCCGCTTTCGGCAGGATCCTTCCTAACAGCTGGGCTTTGAAAAACGTGAATGTTTCCCCGGACTTGCGTCTCGCATTCAATCTCGGCCGCCGTTTCGACATTGGTAATGTCGATGTGAGCAACATCACGAACATCAACTATTCGATGACCAACCAGGTTTCCAACATTGATTTGAAACTCTATCAGAATGGTCTGAATGCAAATGATGTTTTTGAAAAATATAAAGATTCCAACTACTCACGCCAGACGCGTATCGGCGTGCTGCATAACTGGACATTCCGCTTCTCCCCGGTTTTCAACCTGGAATGGAAGACGTTGTTCAACCAGATGGGCAATACCGAAACCGTGGCCCGCGAAGGCCAGCGTGTAGTGGATGGTTACGATATCAAAAACTATTCTCAGCGATTTGAAAACCGCAGCATTGTGACAACCCAGGTTTCGGGCGACCACAAGATCGGCGACCTTACCAAACTGAACTGGATCACAGGTTTCGGCTACACAGGCCGCTGGGAGCCCGACTGGAAAAGGATCCGTTTTCAGCGCCAAACTGCCGAAGACGGTGCAGAAGCATCTCCTTACCAGGCTGTGGCGCCGATCGATCCTAACCCGATCGACCTGGGACGCTTCTACTCCAAACTCAATGAGCGTGTGCTGACACTGGCTGTAAACGGTGAGCACGCATTCGGCAACCCGGTTGACCGCGAGCCTAACAAGATCCGTTTCGGGATTTATGGTGAGCGCAAAGACCGCGATTATTCTGCCCGTTTTTATGGGTATACCAATGTAGGAAATGCTTCTGACATCCTCCGTGCCGACATCGGTTCGATTTTCACTCCTCAAAACGTTACCGGCCAGGATGGCGGTCTGACCATTAAGGACGGAACCAAAGACCTTGATTCTTACAATGGTATCAACAACTATTACGCGGCCTATCTGAGCGGTGATGTTAACTTCGGTTCGAAAGCCATTCTGACCCTCGGTTTCCGTGGCGAGTACAATAACCAGCAGTTGCATTCGACGATCGTGAACGAACGCAAGGAGCTTGTGAACAACATCGTGTTCATCCCGCTGCCATCCCTGAACTTCACTTATAAGCTGAGTGAAAAACAGAACTTGCGCCTGGCCTACTCCTCAACCCTTAACCGTGCTGAATTCCGTGAAATGGCGCCATTTACCTACTTCGATTTCAACCTCCTGGCTGACATCCGCGGTAACACGGCACTGAAAACGGCAAAAATCCAGAATATGGATGCCAAATGGGAGTTTTACCCAACACCCAACGAACTGATCTCGGTTACAGGTTTCTACAAGCATTTCAAAAACCCGATCGAAACATTCCTGATCCCGACGGGTAATGGCCTGGCTTACACGTTCATCAACGCCGGTTCCGCACAGAGCTACGGAGTTGAGGCGGAAGTACGCAAAGGATTTGCACAGGCTTCAAGCCGCTTTTTCCAGAACCTGACATTGGTAGCGAATGCTTCCATTATCAAAAGCAAGGTAAACCTTGGACAAGTGGTGGAAGGACCGGATTTGAGCGGTGCTATTCAGAAGTATGACCTGACAGGCATCACCGATACCAAACGCCCGATGGCCAACCAGTCACCTTACCTCGTGAATGCGGGTGTTTACTACGCCGAACCAAGCGGCTGGCAGTGGAATGTGCTTTACAACGTTTTCGGACAGCGGATCTTCGCAGTGGGTAATGTCGATAACCCGACGGTTTATGAAATGCCCCGCAACGTGATCGATCTGAACATCAGCAAAAAGTTCAAAAGCAACCTGGAATTGCGCCTAGGTATCCAAGACATCCTCAACCAACCGGTTCGTTTCTCACAGGATTTCAACCACGACGGCAAAATTGGCAGCGACGTGACTACCAAGGGGCCTAATGCCGATCAGGATATACGCAAGTTCAGACGTGGCAGCTACTTCACGCTTACTGCTGCCTACAATTTCGGAAGAAGGACAATCATACCATAATTCAATCAATACCAGCACGGCGAGCGCCGGAGTAATATCAGTATCAGTTCAAAACCATCCAATTGCAAACAAACTTGAATTCACTATGATTAGCTTAAAAAACAAACTGTTTTCATTACTCCTTCTGACGGGTCTGGTGGCAGGTCTGACGGCTTGCGACAATGACGATGAGCCGGATACAACTCCGCAACCTGTGCTGGCTGTTACCGCTATCGCACCTGCATCCGGCCCGGTTGGTACCAAAGTAACGATTACCGGAACAAAGTTCGACCCAACGCCCGCTAACAATACCGTATTGTTCAACACAACACCTGCCACTGTAACTGCCGCGACTACGACTTCTTTGGAAGTAACGGTTCCTGCCGGCGCTACTGCCGGGGTTATCTCTGTGACGGTTGGTGGAGTAACTGCAAAAAGCGCAACAAGTTTCACCGTATCCGACCGCACAACAGTGGAGATTACCGGCGAGATTAAGGCTAACGCTACCTGGACCAAAGACAAACTTTACGTATTGAAAGGCTTTGTTTACGTAACATCGGGCACTACCCTGACGATCGAAAAAGGAACGATCATCAAAGGAGCCGGCAAAGACGCCGATCCTACGGCTTCCGGAAAAGGTGGCGCGTTGATCGTCGAAGCTGGTGCGAAACTGGTGGCAATCGGTACTGCCGAAGAGCCAATCGTATTTACTTCTCTCAACGATCCGGGCAAACGTAGCTACGGAGACTGGGGTGGTGTTGTTTTGATCGGTAAAGCTCCAAACAACCGTCCGGGTTCAACCGCATTCGAAGGTGGTATCCGCGGAACCATCGGCACAGGAACGGCCGCTGACGACAACTCAGGAACATTGCAATATGTACGTATCGAATTCGGTGGTATCGCATTGAGCTCTACTGCCAACAGCGAGATCAACGGCTTGACACTTTACGGTGTAGGTTCAGGCACAACAATCGATCACGTACAGGTTTCTTACTCAGGTGACGATTCATACGAGTGGTTCGGTGGAACTGTAAATGCTAAAAACCTGATCGCATTCCGTGGTTTTGATGACGATTTCGATACAGACTGGGGTTTCACAGGAAAAATTCAGTATGCTGTTTCATTGCGTGACCCAGAGTATGCGGATCAATCTGCATCGAACGGTTTCGAATCGGATAACTTCAACTCTGGCGAGCCTGCAACAGGCCCTAACAACGGTCTGCCATTGACAGAACCTACTTTTGCCAACGTAAGCCATTTCGTAACTGCCGGAACTCCTTCCACGGCTACTGTAAAAGGAAGCGGCGGCTACCAGTCGGGAATGCACCTTCGCAGAAATACTGCTATCAGCATCCTTAACGCAGTATTCGTAGGTGAGCCGGAAGGTCTTCGTCTGGACGGATCTGCAACCGGAACCTGGAAAAACGCACAGGATGGCAAACTGGACCTGCGAGGTATCGTATTGTCGAACAACCTGACTGCAATCGTAGGCAAAGGCGAGATCACTAGCGCCCAGGCTACTACCTATTTCAATACTCCTGCACGCAAGAACGAAACCAAAGACCTGGCTTCATTGCTGCTGAACAGCGCAAACTTCAACCTGACAGCTCCAAACTTCCTGCCACAGTCTACTTCCCCTCTCTTGACGGGTGCTACCTGGGAAGGAAAAGGTGCTGACGCGTTCTTCACAAAAGAACTTTTCAGAGGTGCTTTCGGAACAACAGACTGGACCAAAGGATGGGCCAACTGGGATCCGCAAAACACGATCTACAAATAAGCATTCTAAAATCTTATATAATTGGTGTCAGAATTTAGAAAGGCCGGAAGCAGATGCTTCCGGTCTTTTTCTTATGCAGCTTGTCCTGAAAATGGAAGGGCAGATGTAGCATTTTAACCACATTGTTGGTTTACACTTCCGAAAGAAATATCTTCGGGTTTATCTATTTTTGTCTTGACAATTAATTTGTCGGGCGTTCATTTTCTCCTAACCCTGGTTTAATGTCCGAGTTTCAGGCTTACCTCCAATTGGGATTCAGCCATATCACTGATTCCAATGGCTATGATCATATTCTTTTCATCATGGCAATATGCGCGGTCTACACGCTGGTAGACTGGAAAAAAGTAATCGTGCTGGTGACCGCATTCACCGCGGGGCACTCCATCACATTGGCATTGGCCACGTTGGGTTATGTTAACGTCAATCCCGACTGGATCGAACTGATGATCCCGGTAACCATACTTCTGACTGCTTTCATCAACTTTTTCCACAGAATTCCTAAAAACTCCTACGCGCCCAAAGAGAAGGCCCCCGCATTCAGGTACCCGCTCGCACTGGGCTTCGGTTTGATCCATGGATTAGGCTTTTCGAACTATCTGAGGGCATTGTTGGGCAACGAAGCGAATATTTTCAATCCGCTGCTCGGCTTTAATGTCGGGCTCGAACTGGGGCAACTGATTATCGTCTTTATTATCTTAGCCATTGCATTCGCGATGATCGAGCTCCTGCGGGTGCAGAAATTAAGCTGGATACAGATACTATCCGGTATTATCTTTGGAATGGCGCTCTCGCTGATCCTGAACAATGAACTTTTCCGCACACTTACAGGCATGCCTGTCGACTCATAAAAGCCAAACTATCTATGACCAACCGATTATGAAAAAAAAGCTGCTCCCGTTACTAATGCTGCTCGTGTCGCTCAACACCATGGCACAGCAGCTCCCCACTTCTCCCAATTACCAGGCCAACGACCGTTTCGAACAACTGGGCACTGTACTGCCGACACCCAACACCTACCGCACCGCTTCCGGCGCACCAGGTAAGGAGTACTGGCAACAGCGGGCCGATTACGACATTAAGGCCGAGCTCGACGACGATAACCGCCGGATCATCGGGACCGAAACCATTACTTTTTACAACAGCTCGCCGGATGACCTGAAATACATCTGGATGCAACTCGACCAGAACCTTTTCAAAAAAGACGGTATCGCAGCCCTCTCGCGCACAGGTACCGTCAATGAAAAAGGTATGAGTACCACCCAACTGGCGGCATTGAACACCGGTCGTGGCTCTTCGCTGGATCCTAAGGTGGAATATGGCTACAATATCACCGCAGTAAAGGATAAGGCTGGTAAAGCATTACCTTTCACCATCAACGGAACGATGATGCGCATCGACCTTCCGCTCGTCATGAAACCCGGCACTGCATTTGTTTTCAGCGTAGATTGGAATTACAATATCACCGAATACTATGGCCGCAGCGGCTACGAGTATTTTCCAAAAGATGGTAATGCCAACTATTTCATCGCGCACTGGTTTCCCCGCCTGGCGCCTTACGACGACGTCAATGGCTGGAACCACAAGCAGTTCCTGGGCCAGGGTGAGTTTGCATTAATTTTTGGAAATTACAAAGTGGCCATTACCGTTCCCGCCGACCACGTGGTAGCGGCCAGCGGCGAATGCCAGAACTACGCCCAGGTACTCACCGCCACCCAAAAACAACGCCTCAAACAAGCCGAAACTTCCAAAACACCGGTCATGATCGTGACACAGGCGGAAGCTGAAAAGGCGGAGAAGCGCGAAAACAAGAACCCCGGTAAGAAAACATGGATCTACAAGGCCGATAATGTACGTGACTTTGCTTTCGCAAGCAGCCGGAAATTCATTTGGGACGCCATGCAGAGCGATGTTTACAAAAGCGGGCGCAAGATCTGGTGTATGTCAATTTATCCAAAAGAAGGCAATCCGCTGTGGGAACAATACTCGACCCGCGCAGTGGCGCACACCTTGAAGTCCTACGGCGCACGCACATTTGAATATCCTTATCCGGTGGCGATCTCCTGCCATTCGGTAGCGGGCGGTGGGATGGAATACCCGATGATCAGCTTCAACGGCGGTCGGCCTGAGGAAGATGGTACTTACACCGAAGCGACAAAATATGGTATGATCGGCGTGATCATCCACGAGGTGGGTCACAACTTTTTCCCGATGATCGTCAACTCCGACGAACGCCAATGGGCATGGATGGACGAGGGTTTGAACACTTTCTGCCAGTATCTGGCCGAAAAGGAATGGGATTACAACTTCCCGACACGCCGCGGCGAACCTAACCAGATCACCGACTATATGTCGTCGGATAAATCGGTACTGAGCCCGATCATGGCTTCGGCCGAGAATGTGATCGGCCTCGGGCCCAACGCCTATGGAAAGCCTGCCACCGCATTAAACATTCTTCGAGAAACGGTTATGGGCCGCGAGCTGTTCGACCACGCATTTAAAGAATATGCGACCCGCTGGCGCTTCAAAAGCCCTACCCCGGCCGATTTCTTCCGGACCATGGAAGATGCCTCGGGAGTGGACCTTGACTGGTTCTGGAAAGGCTGGTTCTACGGCACCGAGCCGGTGGATCAGGATCTGGTAACGGTCGACTGGTTCAGCATCGATACCCAAAACCCGGCTATCGAGAAAGAGATCGCCCGCAAGGAAGATGCGCGCAAGAAAATGACCATGAGCAAAATCCAAGATGCCAAAACCAAGGGAGAGACCGTGGTGGCACAGGATTCGACCATGGCCGACTTTTACAACCGCTACGATCCGTTCAAGGTAACAGACGCCGACAAGCAGAAGTACGAGCAATACCTGGCGACATTGACGGAAAACGAGCGTCAGCTGATTCAGGAGAATACCAATTTTTATACATTGGCTATCAAAAATAAGGGTGGCGTACCAATGCCTGTAATTGTAAAAATGGGCTTCGAGGACGGCACCGACTCGGTGGCCGTGTTCCCGGCGGAAATCTGGCGTTTCAATGACGTGCAGATCAACAAGGTGATCTCGACCAAAAAGAAAGTAGTCCAATGGACACTCGACCCGTACCAGCAAATCGCCGATATCGACACCGAGAATAACTCGTTCCCGCGCATCGCGCAACCTACCCGGTTCCAGATCTTCAAGCAGCAACAACAGAAAAAAGCGCCTAACCCCATGCAAATGCAAGGCGTCGGCGGCGGAAAGATCAGTACCGACCCCAAGAACTAGCGTTATATCAATAATATTTAAAGCCCTCCCAAGTGTATTTTAGGAGGGCTTTTTTATGTAATTTCAAAATAGAATCTATGTAATTTCAAAATAGAAACTATGTAATTTCAAAATAAGACTATCTTTGCATTGACGATTAGATAGTTATGATGTTCATTGCAAGACATATAGAGGCGGCAATCAGGCAGCAAAAGGAAAAATATCCGGTGATTGCCGTCACGGGGCCACGGCAATCGGGAAAAACCACATTGCTTAAATCCGTCTTTGAAGATTACCGTTATATCTCATTGGAAAACCCTGATAACCGGGCATTTGCTACCGATGACCCGCTCGGGTTTCTACGGGAGTATCCCGAGCGGATGATCTTCGATGAAGTTCAGCAGGTACCGGGCCTTTTTTCCTATATTCAAACCATTGTCGATGAGTCCCGCCAAATGGGACAATTCATATTATCCGGCTCGCAAAATTTTCAGCTGCTCAGCAACATTACCCAAACCCTTGCGGGCCGTGTTGCGCTCTTCAAACTGCTCCCATTCGATTTCGGCGAACTGAAATCCGCAAGCCTGCTGGCTGAAACGTTTCCCGAAGCGTGTTTGAAAGGTTTTTATCCAGCAATTTACGATCGCGACATCGACCCCACCACGTTTTACGCCAATTACATCCAGACCTACGTGGAACGCGATGTAACGGAGCTTGCAAACATTCGCGATCTACGGCAGTTCCGGACATTCCTCAGCCTCTGTGCAGCACGTGTGGGGCAACTGATGAACCTATCTTCTATTGCCAATGAATGCGGAATATCGCAACCGACGGCCAAAGCCTGGCTATCGATTCTGGAAAGCAGTTACATTACTTTTCAACTGCAACCGTTCTACCGGAATTTCAGCAAACGGGTAGTCAAAACGCCGAAAGTTTACTTTTACGACACGGGGCTTTTGTGCCATCTCCTGGGCATCCGGAATACCGCTATCTTCGCAGAAAACCCACTGCGCGGGAATATCTTCGAGAATATGATCATCGCGGAGATTCACAAACAGAACGAGCACGGCTATCTTCACAAAGATTACTGGTTCTGGCGCGACTCCAACGGGCACGAGATTGACCTGCTGACCCAAAATGGCAATTTGTATGACATTTTTGAGATCAAATCCACCCAGACAATTATGACCGAGCATTTCGCAGGACTAAAATATTTCAGCGAGATTTCGGAGAATAATGCCGGAGATAAAACTTTAATATACGGCGGTAGTACAAACCAATCCCGAACGCAGTACACCGTTACGGGTTGGAAAAACATTTAATTACTGATTTCATGAACATCGTAATTCTCGACGGATATACATTGAACCCCGGTGACCAGGACTGGGCGCCGATTGAAAAACTGGGAAATGTGAGCATTTATGACCGTTCGGCCAGAGAAGAAATCGTGGAGCGTGCGAAGGACGCGGAAATATTGCTGGTTAATAAGGTAGTACTTTCAGAGGAAACGCTGGCGCAACTGCCAAAAGTCAGGTATATCGGCGTAATGGCTACGGGTTTCAATAATATCGATATTGACGCAGCCAGAAAACACGGCATTACCGTCACCAATGTGAAAGCATACGGCCCGGCTTCGGTCGCGCAGCAGACTTTCGCATTGCTACTGGCGATCGTAAATCGCGTTGAAACGCATAGCCAAAGCGTATTTGCAGGTGACTGGGCCGCTTCCGCCGATTTCTGCTACTGGAAAACGCCGCTTACCGAACTGGCAGGAAAAACGATGGGGCTGATCGGTCTCGGGGATATCGGTTCGCAGGTTGCGAAGATTGCTGCCGCTTTCGGAATGAAGGTGATCGCATACCGGAAACACCCGGTGCCGACGGACGGGGTAGAAATGGTATCGCTCGATGAAATTTTCAGCCAAAGCGACGTCATAAGCCTGCATTGCCCGCTTACCGACGAAACAAGGGAAATTATCAACCGGGAAAGCCTTTCAAAAATGAAACCGGGCGCCATTGTGCTGAACACGGGCCGTGGGCCGCTTATCCACGAGCAGGACCTTGCCGATGCACTTCAAAACGGCACTATCGCCGCAGCCGGACTGGATGTACTGTCGGTGGAACCGCCAAAGGCCGGTAACCCATTGCT
Organism: Dyadobacter sp. OTU695; assembly: GCF_038440355.1. Taxonomy (NCBI): domain Bacteria; kingdom Pseudomonadati; phylum Bacteroidota; class Cytophagia; order Cytophagales; family Spirosomataceae; genus Dyadobacter; species Dyadobacter sp. OTU695. The sequence goes on from NZ_JASATN010000022.1 coordinate 86,301, forward strand.
ATCTGCGCCCAACTGCGTGATCACACCGCATGTAGCATGGGCAACATTCGAAGCGCGGCAGCGGCTGCTACAAATGGTTGCCGACAATCTGGAGAATTTTCAGTCGGGCAAACCGGGCAATGTCGTTTCCTGAAATTGAGGTTGAAAGTACGCCCATTACGCACGTACACTAACAAATCCTGTTCCGGGCCCAAAATAATCGCGTACCTTTGAACTACTAAAATTCACGCACGAACCCGCGCAGACGGGGATTCTGCTATTTTTCAGTTCGTTTTCATTCCGTATATGGGTATCTGTTTACTCCCGATTTCGTTTGCCTGTATTTTCGCGATCTTCTTCCTGCGCTCCTCCGAAGCCGGGGTTTATACCAACCTGCGACGGTCATTCCTGTTGTCGCTGATCGCCAATGCAGGCATCGTATTCATTTACAACGAAATAGCCTCTCTTTTCAACATTATTAATACAACATCCGCACTGGTTTTCTGGCTAACGGAAGCTCTTGGGGTGTCGGGATTGGTTTACTATCTGAATCGTTCGGGGAAAATTGATCTGAGGAAACTCGCCATACTGAAAGACGCCTTCCGCCTGACCGGGTTGGGAACGACGCATAAAATAGTAATCGCCTTCATAACGCTGCTATACATGCCCCCGCTGTTGTTTTTGGCCATATATGCCGCGCCGAACAACTTTGATACGCACATGTACCATTTAAACCGGATCCTGATCTGGATTTACAATGGTAACCTGGACCACTTCCCTACCATGCATTTGCAGCAGTTATATCTCAATGTATTTGCAGAATACCTTGTGCTTGATACCGTGCTGCTGTCCGGCTCCGATCAGTTCTCGGGCCTGATCCAATTCAGCGCCTTCATCGGCTCGATCTGCGGGATCGGATTGATAGCCAAAAAATTCGGGCTGGGCAGGGAAGGACAATTACTAGCGTCGATCTGCTTCCTGACATTGCCGATAGCGATTTTTGAAAGTACCAGCACACAAGTCGACCTTTGCGGATGCTTTTTCTTCATCGCATTCGTGTATTTCGGTTTTGAATTACTTGAAAAAAAATCGGCACTGGCGCTTGTGGCGATGATGCAGTCGCTGGCATTCGGTGGCTTTTCAAAATATACGATCCTGATCTTTGCCATACCATTTGCCATCTATTTCGGTGTCCGCATCCTGGTACGGTTCCGTTTCGCTTACGCCATGAAAGTGCTTGCAGTGGCATTGGCGTTGCTCACCATCACATTTTCGCCTTTCTTTTACCGTAACTACTCGCTTTTCGGGCATGTAATGAGCCCGCTAAGGGATACGCGATTTGCTTCGGAAGAGCTCCCGGCCAAGAAGCATTCAGTGGTTTTTACACTTTCCAGTGTTGTCAAAAATGCCGGACTGAACATCGGTCTGCCCAACACGAGCTTCAACCGTATGCTGGACGACAAGATCCGGTCGTTTCACGAATCCATCGGCGTCGATATCGATGATCCTGATCTCAGCGTGGACCCATTTTCGGTCAAATACTCGGTTCATGAGGATATGATTCCAAATACATTACACTTCTGGCTGATCGTAGGTGCCGGCATTATGCTCTTGTTCCTGCCTTTAAACCGCGATGTGAAATGGTTCTGGACGTGCTCGGCACTTGGTTTTCTGCTGTTTTGTACATTAATGAAGTTCCAGCTCTGGAGCACGCGCACGCAGATGCCCCTGTTTGCGATGGGCGCGATCATGATCGCCTGCGTGTATTCACTTAAATTTCGCTGGAAAACCGTTTACCTGATCGTTCCATTGCTGCTCTCCTCCCTGCCGTTCGTTTACGGCAACCCGAGCAAGGAGCTTGTTTCCATCAGTTTCGTGACCCGAAAAGCGTTGGGCCATATTCCCGTTGCGATTTGTGAAAGCAGCGCGGAGGCAGGGAAAATCTACGAAAAATACCTGAGCGACTACTACGAATTTCCCGGCAAAGACAACTGCCATCCATTGAAAAGATGGCCGGACTATGCCGAAAGGACCAAAGTATTTTCGTTGCTTGAAAAAGCGGGTTATTACGATCTTGACCGCAACTCCAATATTATTTCCATGAACCGCAACAGGGCCTATTTCCTGAGCAACCCCGACAACTACCTCAGCTTTAAAGAGCTACTGCCGCACATCCCGACCGACCGGAACGTGGGCGTGATGTTTCGCAGGAATGTGGGTTATTACCATTTCTGGAGTGCGACGGACAATAATGTGCAACGCCCCGGCCAGATGGACTATATCCGTTATATGAAGGAACTTTCGCCGTTGAAAAACGCCCAGAAAAAATTCTGCTACGAATACATCCTTTCCGATGACCCGACGCTAATAGACTCGTTTATTCCGCGGGGCAACATCGCCCGTATTTATTCGAGTGAGCTGCTGCATTTGGTTGAACTCAAAAAAACCAGCTGCGAGAAATACCCGTTCTGAAATCCTGACCTGATTGAACACCATGGCCCACCCAATTCAGCCGCTGCCAATACGGGTAATATTGCAAGTGGTGCTGGCTATGAGTGCTTTTGCGGCCAACTCGCTGCTGTGCCGGGTGGCGCTCACTCAAACTACCACCGACCCGGCGAGTTTCACCATCATCCGCATCCTGGCCGGAGCGGGCACGCTAGGTCTGATTGTATTACTGCGTAAACGTGGGCCCGGCAATAACGGCAGCTGGCAAGGCGCTCTCAGCCTTCTGGTTTACGCCGCCGCATTCTCATTCGCCTATGTGGAGTTGCCCACCGGGACCGGTGCATTGCTCTTGTTCGGTTCGGTACAAGCGACCATGGTCATTACCGGTCTATACCAGGGGGAATATTTACGCATCATCCAGTGGGTTGGCCTGGTAACCGCATTTAGTGGGCTGGTGGTTCTGGTAGCTCCTGGAATCCACGCACCTGCCCCACACAGAGCGGCGCTAATGGCCATTGCCGGAATAGCCTGGGGTTCTTACTCACTGCTTGGAAGGAAACAAAGCGACCCGCTTAAAGCAACGGCTGGTAATTTTCTGAAAGCGGCCCCGTTTTCATTGCTATTGCTTCCTTTTGCCGACTCCATCGATTCGGCAGGCGCCACATTTGCGATCCTCTCCGGGAGTATCAGTTCCGGTGTAGGATATGCTATCTGGTACAGCATTCTCCCTTCGCTCAAAGCCGCTCAGGCAGCGTCGGTGCAGCTAACCGTCCCCATCATCGCCGCTTCGGCAGCTATTTTTATTTTGGGCGAGAGCCTTACCTGGAACCTCGTTATTGCTTCTTTTGCCATTTTGGGAGGTATTGCACTGGTTATTTTTGGAAAAAATCGCCTCTAAGCGATTATATTTACCCATACCAGGGTGAAAATGAAGGGATTTCATTCATGCAAATTTTTACTATCAAAAATTTGCTTTACCTTTGCATTAATCTATAAAAGAAAATTATGAACAAAGGAACAGTTAAGTTTTTCAATGAGACCAAAGGTTTTGGTTTCATCGCTCCAGAACACGGTGGAGCTGACATTTTTGTACACGTGTCGGGATTGAAAGACGATGTCCGTGAAAATGACAGCGTATCTTACGAAGTTGAAGAAGGCAGAAAAGGGTTGAACGCGGTGAACGTGACCATTATCTGATCAGATATAAACGAAAAGTGAGCAAAATCCTCCTGAACAGGGAGGATTTTTTGTTTTTACACAAAATACAAGAACTACTCGCTCCGCAGACTTTTCACAGGATTCGCCAGCGCCGCCCTGACACTTTGAAAGCTTACCGTAGCCAGGGCGATGGCAACAGCTAAAACGCCCGACAAGGCAAAGACCCACCACTCGATATCGATCCGATAAGCGAAGTCCTGCAACCACCGGTCCATAGCATACCACGCGATAGGCGACGCTACCAGGATGGAAATCAGGACTGGTTTCAGAAAATCTCTGGCCAGCAAAGTGGTAATACCCGCTACGGAAGCACCCATCACTTTACGTACACCGATCTCTTTGGTCCGTTGTTCAGCCGCAAACACGCTAAGCCCGAAAAGGCCCAGGCAGGCAATCAGAACAGCCACTATGGCAAAAACGGTGAATAATTGCCCGATACGCCGTTCGGTACGGTATAGCGCATCGAATTCATCACTTAAAAAGCTGTATTCAAATGGCTTGCCTGGGGCGGTTTTCTTCCAGGTCGCCTCTATCGATTTCAGGGTAGCGGCCATGTCGGCCGATCTCAACCGAAACGAGACAGCGTCCAGAGACATTTTTTCAACACTACCTCCCAGCGTCTTTGCATTAATCACCAGCGCTACAGGCTCAATGGCCGTCCGCAGCGATTCATAATGAAAGTCCTGCACCACCCCGATGATCGTCAACTGCTCCCCGCCGGTCTTGTGAATCGTTTTCCCGATAGGCTGAGTATAGCCCAGACGTTTGGCGGCTATCTCGTTAATAATTACGGCAGTACTGTCGGCAACCCGGGCTTGCATAAAATTGCGACCCTGCTCCAGTTTTAGTTCGAGCGTCGGGATGTAGTCCGGGTCCACCTTCCACTCCTGCATATTGACCGATTGCTTCTGATCAGTTGTCCCGGCAGGATACCACATATCGTTCCAACGATTGGACGCGACAGGCAGAAAGCCACTCACCGCACCCATTTTAACCCCCGAGTTCCTTAGTACCTCCTGCTTAAAGGTAGTTATATCAGATTCCGTGGTTTCATTCGTCCTGACAACAACTACCTGATCTTTTGTAAAACCTACTTTTTTCGTTTGTATGTAGTGGAGCTGCTGATGGATAAGTACCGTGCCGATGATCAGCAGGATGGATAGCGCGAATTGAAATATGACTAAAAATCCCCGGAGGTTATAGCGCCCCGGCACAAGCCAGGACTTGCTTTTTAACACTTCAATAGGCTGGAAGGCAGATAAATAGAAGGCCGGATACAGCCCTGCCAATGCGCCTGTAAGAACAACTCCCAGAACGAAGCAGCCAACAGACCAGGCATTCACAACCTGACTAACAGACAAGGACTTGGCGGCCAGCCTGTTGAAATCCGGAAGCAGCAGGTATACCAGCCCGATCCCTGCTATTGACGCAAGAATTGTAAACAGCAGGGACTCCGCCAGAAACTGACCGATGAGATCCGCCCGGGTAGAGCCCATTACTTTTCGTACGCCCACTTCCCGGGCCCGTTTGGCCGAGCGTGCTGTCGACAGATTGATAAAATTGAAAACGGCGATCAGCAGAATAAAGAAAGCAATGCTCAGGAAGAGGTAAATGTACTCGACGCTGTTGTTTGGAAGCAACTCTCCCTCCCGGTCGGAATGGAGGTGAATGTCCAGCAGCGGCATCAGCGAATAACTGAAATTGTTGCCTGCTTTGCGTGTTTCTGCCAGCGTCGTTTGAAAAAAACGCCGCAGCGCCGGATCCATATAGGTTTGAAGTACTTGCTCGAATTTGGCTTCCACCGATTTGGGATCGGTTCCGGGCCTCAGCAACAGGTAGGTGTTAAAAACATGGTTGCCTCATTTATTCACCTTAGCTTCCGCGGTTTCATGCAACGGCAGCAGAAAATCAGCCTGGAAGTGTGACTGAGCGGGAATATCAGCGATAACAGCGGTCACGCGCCTGACCTGGTCGGTATCGAAAGTGAGCGTCCTGTTGAGTGCATCGGAAGCACCAAAATACTTTTGCGCCATCCGCTGTGTGATCACCACGGAATTGGGTTCGGCTAATGCTTTTTTGCGATTTCCCGCTATCACCGGCAGGGTAAATACATCGAAAACAGTCGAGTCAGCATAGAGCACGCGTTGCTCCCGAATAGCAATCTTGCCGCTTTTTACCAAATGGCTCCCATATTTCCCCAAACGGGTCGTTTGCTCTATTTCCGGAAAATCCCGTTTCAGCGTTTGCCCCATCGGAGTGGGCGCGACAGCCACTTTGCTTTCTTTCAGTGAATACGTAATATCGCCGTTAATGCGGTAAATACGGTCGGCTTTCCGATTAAAGCAATCGTAGCGCAGCTCATCCATCACATAGAGAATACTGAGCAAGCTGACAGCAAGCCCAAGCGCGAGGCCAAAAATGGTAATGGCCGAATAAACCTTACTTTGGGTCAGGTTCCGGTAAGCGATTTTGATATATTTCTGATACATGGTTGAGTCGGTGGTACAAATACCCGGCCAACTCCAATAATAGGCCAGAACGCATCTAAAACGGCTATTTTATTTATTCAACCGATTATCCTCTGTCCATTTACGGACAAGCCCAATGCATAAGCGGACAAGCCAAAGCCTCACAAATTCTGCCGCTTCAACTCTGAGACGGCATAGTCAGCAGCCCTCGCGGTCATAGCCATGTACGTAATGGACGGGTTCACGCACGAGGACGATACCATCGCTGCGCCGTCGGTGACGAACACATTTTTACAGTCGTGAATTTGGTTAAATTTGTTCAACACCGAAGTTTTCGGGTCTTTTCCCATACGCGCCGTGCCCATGTCGTGGATGCCCAGGCCCGGATGCGTGTCCTGCCGGTTGAATCCGGTCACGTCTTTAAAACCTGCGGCTTCCAGCATTTCCACGGCCGAGGCCATCATGTCTTTTCGCATGGCCAGTTCATTTTCACCGAAGGCGGCGTCGAAAACGATCATGGGAATGCCCCATTTGTCTTTCTTTTCCTTGTCCAGAAACATGCGGTTGGAGGGATCGGGCAGGATTTCTCCGAAACCGCCAAAACCCATTGTCCAGGTCCCGGGGCGCGACATATCTTCCTTGAAACCGGCGCCGAAACCATTCGTTGTGATGCCCCGTTTCCAGTCTGATTTACTCGCACCACCCTGGTATCCGTACCCGCGCAGAAAATCCTTTTTGTCGGTCCCCCAGTTTCTGAAACGCGGTATGTACAATGCATTCGGCCTTTGACCGAAAATATAGTCGTTTTCAAAACCTTGGACTGTCGCATTTGCGCCCACACCGAGATGATGGTCCATAATATTCCTGCCGACCTGATCGCTGTCATTACCCAACCCAGTAGGAAAGCGGTTCGACTTCGAGTTCAGTAAAAGTGCTGCCGAATTCATCGAACCGGCATTGAGGAATACGATTTTTGCAAAAAACTCTTCGACGGCCATGGAGTGCTGATTAATCACCCGAACGCCTTTGGCCTTCTTCGTTTTTTCATCGTAAATAATCTCACTGGCGATGGTATCGTGCAGAACGGTCAGCTTATTGGTCTTCCTCGCTGCCGGTATAGAGCCCGAAAGTGAACTGTAATAGCCGCCATACGGGCACCCGCGGGCGCATTTGCTGCGGTACTGGCACGATGCGCGGCCCAGATCCGTATGCCAGGGCTGCGGCTTGGTGAGGTTAGCGACACGCCCGATCGTAACGGGCCGGTTCAGCTTTTTCATCATTGTCTCCCTGAAATAAAGCTCGGGAGCGCTCATAGGCATCGCCGGCAGATAATGGCCGTCAGGTAAAACTTCCCAGCCTTCCGCCTGACCGCTGATACCGACAAATTTTTCGACATGCGTGTACCACGGTTCGAGGTCTTCGTACCGGATCGGCCAGTCTATTGCAATGCCTTCTTTGGCATTCGCCTCGAAATCCTGTTTGTTCATCCGGTACGACTGCCGCCCCCAATGCATGGACTTCCCACCCGTGTGGTATGCCCTGATCCAGTCGAAAGGACGTTTTTCTATGTAAGGATTCTCTTTATCATCGGTAAAAAACGGACTGGTTTCTTCATTGGCCAACGTTCCGAAGCGGCTGTTTGCCCAGTATTCCTCCGCCGAATGGATCGAAACTTTTCCCCTGTGCTTAAATTCCCAGGGGCCTTTCATGGCCGTGTCGTAATCTTCGATGTGCTTTACTTCCCGCCCGCGCTCGATCATGAGCACCTGCAAGCCTTTTTCAGTGAGTTCTTTCGCCGCCATACCGCCCGTCATGCCCGAGCCGACCACGATCGCGTCGAAAGTATGTGTTTTATCTGCTTTTAAATTCAAGTTCATGGTGAAGTTGGCGGCTAGTAGGCGAAAGATTTCTGGTTAGGCTTCATTTTGATCATTTCCAGCTTTCCCGGAATGGGGACGTATTCAAAGGACGATTTGATTCCTTCCTCGGAGGTAAAGTACCCCAGCATGGTGAGCTCCTTCATCAGGCGCCAATAAGGCAGTCCTTTTGCCTGTGCCGCCATTTGTTCCCGGTCTTCGTTGTCACCCATTTTGGTCTGTTGCACCTGATATGCCTTCATCTCTTCGGCAGAATCGGTCTCGACCTGCTTCAAAACGGTTGTTTTCTGTTCAGCATTCAGGCTCAGGAACTGCTTCTTTTCCAGCTTGTTCAGCCCTTCAACAAAACTTTTATGCTCCGGGGTTTTGTAACAATCCTGCAACATCATCACAATGAAAGCCGGAACGCCCACATCATTCGCGCCAGGTGTGGTTGTCACGGGAATGATCATTTCCGCGACTTCTGCGACGATCAGTTTTTGATTTTCGGTCAGTATGAACTCTGTCGTAAAACTTTCCGGGAGCACGCGGTCTTCCCACCGCTTCATTGCCAGCAAAGTCGGAGCGGAAAACGCTCCTCCAAGCAGGGCGGCAGCGCGGGTAATGGCAGTTCTTCTGTTCATTGTTGCATTTGGGCTAGCATGACGAGATGATTGAACATAGCTTATAAAGCCCCGGGCGCCTGATGTTTACCCAAAGTCAGCGGTTCACCAATTTTTGAGGACAGTGGCAAAGATTTAAATCTTGCTTTAAAAATGGATGCATTTCCTAGAATTTACCTCCGATTACCCGCTCGTTGAGCCTGGCGTACCTGCCTTTGATTTCCGGCAGACGCGCCGGCCTCGCGCTTGTGCCCGAAGTGTCGGTGAGCGCGTGCACGAAAGAAATAAGCGCCTTCTTTTCTGCGGCGTCCAGATTCAAGGAGTCGGGTAGAATCGACAGGAATATACCCCGGAATCCAAATTTATTACCTGCTCCGTGATTATAGAAGTCAACCACCTGGTCGAGCGACCGATAAATCCCATTATGCATATATGGCGCGGTGAGCGCCGCATTTCTGACGGTCGGAACCTTAAATGAAGCTTTAAACAACGGGTTCCTGCTGGAATGCTGCAACCCTATATCAGCGTCGATCTCGTACTTGCTCATCGTGTCTTTCACGGGCACACCCAGACTCCGATGATCGGAAATGGAGAAATAGGGCGGCAGACTGCCGTTGAACAGCGGCGCATAATGGCAGCTTCCACACCGGCCTTTACCCATGAATACATTAAAACCCTTTATTTCCTGCGTGGTCAAGGTTGCTTTTTCACCTCTCATATATTTGTCGAACCGCGAATTGAGACCAACCAATGTGCGCTCATAGGACGCAATGGCGCTCTTAATCTGTTTTCTGGAAATCCCCTGTTTGACGGTTTCAGGGAATGCCTTATTGAATAGCTTGATATACTCGTCGCTGGCGGTAATACGCTCCGTCACGATTTCGAATGAGGTTCCATGCATTTCATTGGGGTTCATAATCACGGAATCTGCTTGATCTTCCAGGGAATTGGCGCGTGAATCCCAGAATTGCACCGGCTGGAAAACGGAATTGATTACCGTAGGCGCATTACGGGGAAGCTGGTCGAGCGTAAAACTTATACTTTTTCCCAAACCATCTGTAAATGCCATTTCAGGTTTGTGGCAGGATGCGCAGGAACGTTCGTTGTTGTCGGAAAGGATCGGATCGAAGAACAGGAGTTTGCCCAATCCGGCACGTTCCCTGAAAAGTGTAGGGCTGCTATCGGGCATGAAGAAGGACAAATTGAAAATGTCTGCTTCGAACAACCCGTTGGCTTCGGGCTTGAGTGCTGCGAAACGGGGCTCCGTTGGAATATTCAAAGCTTTTCTCACCGCGGCAAGGTGTCGGCACAGCGGATTGAGATACCGGGTAAGCATTTCCATCCGGTCGAATGTGTCAAAATCCGTATTGACAACCATATACTTTTCAGTTTCGTCCAGCAAACGGCTAACCTCGGTTTTCAGCTTTTGAGAAGAAGCGGGAAGCTCGGCCAGATATATCCTCATGATTTTACTCCAAACCTCTATTTCAGCCTGCACACAGGGCAAATTGACGGGATTGAGCTGAAAATCACCATTGCCCAGCCCCACGCTGCTGATATTGAACAGTTGCAGTTTCATGGCTTCCATGATCTGGCTGTCTGTTATTCGCAGAATGCCTTCCGAATAATGTGTTTCGGCCATCGTCGCACGGAAATTGCTAGCGGCGCGGGTGATAAACATCTTTTCAAAGTCGCGGCCTGCCTTGCTGGATTTCGCGACGACCGAGTCCGTATCGATGCCCAAAGGCCCGGCGATGAGGAAATTGTCCGGTAACGGTGGCCCGGCGGGCTGCTTGGTCGACTGGATCGGCTGCCACATGGTAGCGTATGCCTTTTCAGGATGAAAATAGAGGAAGAAGAGCTCCACGCGCTTGAACTGGCGGGCCAGGTCGGTGTAAACGCGGATTCTGGCGGCGTAATTGCTATCCAAAAAGTAGCTGGGGTACGCAACGAGCATGGAGTCCAGCCGATGCATTTCTTTCAGATAAATATCCCCCACCTGTCGGGCCATGCCCGTGTTTGTACTGCTATGGGGGCGAAAAACAGCAGCGGAAAACAAAATGACTACGCCGAGGCATAGTGCCGAAAAAGATTTGCTTGTCATACTGAACGAGGAGAAAGGGTGCGTAACTGAGGTGTGAGCAGATTACTGAATTTACCCTAAAAGCCCGACACAAGCAAATCGTTTGAGTTAGTGGTAAGCTGCCAGGCTGCAACCCCGATATTCACGAAGGTAGCAGCCTGGAATACTTGATAATGTGAAAGTTACTTCACCACTTCGCCTACCAAAATAATGGGAGTGATATTGGTATAATTTGAAAAATCGGCGCGAATAGCGTCCCTGTTCGGCGCGATGGCCGCCTGATATTCGCTCAGGTTTTTTACATAGAATGTGCCGATCGCCATGAAAGGCAGTGGCTGGTTTGGAATGCCGCTGGCAAGCCCTTTCTCGATGGTGTATTTAACGAGGTTCGATCCTAAAAACTTTGCAACCATAGGCATGTGCGTGCTTTCATAGTACTGCATGTTGAAGGTTTTACCCTCGGCATAAGGGTACATGACGGACACTTTTGTCAAGCCTTTGTCGGCAACAGACGAACCTTGATTTTCCTGACCAAACACAGCAAAGCAAGACGTTAAAAGGATGAACGATACAAAAAGTCTTAATTTCATGGTTACTTCATTTAGGGATATAAAATGTTCATTTTGAGTTATTTGAGCAAATATTAAAATATTACCTATATTCGCAAAACGTTATTTTTCGATGAGATCAATCGAAAAAACCGATTTAGAAATATGGAACTGAGACAGCTCAAATATTTTCTGAAAGCCAAAGAGTTACTGAATTTCACGGAAGCCGCTACGGCTTTGAACATCAGTCAGAGTACTCTATCGCAGCAGATCAAGCAGTTGGAAGACGAGTTGGACGTTCCGCTCTTCAATCGCATTGGGAAAAGAATCACGCTTACCGAAGCTGGAAACCTGTTCAGTGAATATGCTTTGCAGAGTATCAGCAGAGCGAATGAAGGACTGCTGCTTTTAAAAGATCTGAAAAATTTAAATACCGGGAAAATTACGATTGGTGTAATCTATTCCATGCGAATTCTTTTCGCTAAAATCTTAATACAGTTTGCAAGTCAATACCCGAACATCAAGATCAAAATTGTATTCGGTACCACCAAAGACCTGCTCGAAAGGCTCAATCTGCATCATTTCGACTTCATCCTGACATTTCACGAAGAAATCAAAGAGCCACATTTGAAGTATCAGACGCTTTTAAAAGCTAATATGGTGCTGGTGACGGCCAAAAATTCTACGCTGGCGCAAAAGGCCAATATATCGCTTCAAGAAGTGGCAGGGTTGCCGTTGGCTTTGCCTTTCAGCGGCAACAATAGCATACAGTTTTTTGACGAGTCGTTCAGCCAGAAAAACCTCGTCCCGAATGTTTGCATGGAAATCAACGACATCCCCACCCTATTTGAAATTGTAAAAACAGGCCATTGGCACACCATACTCAGCGAAACCAGCGTCAACGACCCCGATGTGGTGGGAATCCCTATCGACGGAAAAAACATGAGGCGAACTATTATGATCATTTCCCTCAGAGAAGCCTACGAAAAGAAAGCCGTGACAAAGTTTTATGAGATGCTGGCGGGGATTTGACGATGCAGAGCTGCCGAAAGCAAAAGATGAGACCGTAAATTGCTTATCAAAGTCAGGAAAGAAACGTAACATATGAAAGCAGCCGTCATTCACCGACCAGGCCCTGCGAGCCAATTCATCCTGGAAGACCGACCTTTGCCAGTCCCGCAGGAAGGGCAGGTATTAGTAAAAATAAAGGCATTTGGACTCAACCGCTCGGAGCTCATGACGCGGAAAGGCTTTTCACCAAATGTGAAATTTCCCCGTATCCTGGGGATTGAATGTGTTGGAGAAGTGGAATTGGACCCATCCGGAGAAATGCAGAAAGGTCGGCAAGTGCTGGCATTAATGGGTGGAATGGGCCGCGATTTCGATGGTAGTTATGCCGAATTTGCTGTTTTACCCAGACATTTGCTGCGCCCATTTAAGAGTAATCTTTTGTGGCAGGCGTTGGGTGCGATTCCGGAAATGTTCCAAACGGCGCAGGGTTCCCTGCATTTGGCACTTGATATTCGGGAGGGAGAAACCCTGCTTATCCGCGGCGGGACTTCATCGGTAGGCATGCTCGCGATTCAAATGGCACGTCGCGCAGGACTGACCGTCATTGCTACCACACGAAACCCCGCCAAAGCGCAAACGTTGTTGGATAACGGTGCCTCGCATGTGCTGATCGACGATGGTCATCTGAAAGAAAAAATACGCGAAATCTTCCCAAATGGAGTCGATAAAGCATTGGAGCTGGTCGGGGCAACGACGTTGAAAGATTCGCTGGAATGCCTCAGGCCAGGCGGCACGGGTTGCATGACAGGCATGCTTTCGGAAACCTGGACGGTTCCAGATTTTGCACCGATGGAATTTATCCCGGCAACGGTCCGGCTGACGGTCTATGATAGCGGGCAGATTACAAGCCCTGCATCTGATTTTCAGGAGTTCATTGATTCCATTGAAGCCGGTAAAATCTCACTTCCCATCAGCAAAACATTCCATTTGGAGGAGATTGTAGAAGCCCATGAATTTATGGAAAGCAACCAGGGAGCCGGGAAAATTGTTGTTTTAACTTAAACAGAAAAGTAGTCGAAACGAATGGTCTAATTCCATTTCAGGGTTTAAATCAGACAGACGCAAGAGGCCGTCTCAAATGTGAAATGAGACGGCCTCCCTAATTATTTCCTGGATTCAAATGCTCTATTGCAAAACGATCGTCGGCAATTGTGCCTCAAAAAGGGCGGTAAATTGTTGAGCGGTCAGGATCTGTCCTTGTTTTTGAGCGCTGTTGGCAACGCTGTAACCAAATTCAGCAGCAGCCATTCTTTGCGTTGGTGTTCCGTGGTGACCATCGCTCGTAAATGAGCAATCGCCGATATTAAAAAACACCTGCATAAACAATTTCACCCTTTTCCATTGCATGGAAGCCCCCCTCGAATGTGCCAAATAATATGCGGCGTAAGCATCAGCCATCAATTCGGTTCTACGCGTAGCTTCGGGACTTTCCTGATCGCCGAACAAATCCAGTTCAAATTGAATATGGTGACCGAATTCGTGGGCGAGTATTGCCTGAGGGGCCACATCGCCAAAGCCGGTTGCCGTGAATGCTGCCAAAATTCCATCACCCATGATAATCTTATCAGGAATGTTGGCGAATGGTGGATAATCAAAGCCCTGCAAGGCAAATGCATTGAATGTAAAAATAGGGTGATCACCTTTTCTGTATTGCGGAATCACGTTGGTCAGTTCCACCACAATGTCGGCAAGCTGGGCAGCAGTCGCCGCGTCGACATCGAATGCGGCTACGTAAGTCCGGATGATTTTATCGCGGTTAAGCAACATGTTACCATGCATGGCTGCGAGTATAATGTCATCAGACGGAATGTTCCAAAATCGTTTGAGATCCTTAAATGTTTTAGTAAGCGTTTGGGTGTACTCACCCTTAATGCCGAAATACTGGTTGGCAGAGCTATTTTCAAAGACAAATGCGTCATAGGTTGGCAGGTCGAGCATTGCAAAGTCGAGCACATAACCAATGATTTCGTTGTTCCAGTCAGCTAGTTGCTGATCCAGCCATTGCGTTACGGCCGTGTTGTCGTTGCAAGGAGTCTCCACTAAGTTCAACGCCTTGAGTATCAGATTCCGGTATTCCGGGTGCATTTTCAATACCAGCTCAGCGCTCTGACGCTGATTTTTTTGGCCGCCAACAGGCAATGATGCCCGCACCTTGTCCAACTTCGCCTTCAATTCGGCGGAAAGTCGCGCTGCGTTCCGGGTATTTTGCAATTCTGTGGGGCTTACTGTGCTTTGCTTTTCAATGTCTTTTTGGCAACTTGTGATCAGTACCAGTGAAAGGGCGACGGCCGCCATTAAACGTTTGAAGTGTTTCATAGATAGTTCGTTGTTTAGAATGGTCAATGAGCGAAGATAGAAATTTGCACTCAATACTTGCGTTTTTTGCTGATATCCAGTACCATTACCATCGAAATGTCAGATTCCAGGCCCGCGGGCTTTCCGATCCCATCTCAATTTCCCCAGATAGATAAATATCATCCCAACACCAACATTACCGACCCCCGTAAATTACATTCTCCGGCCTGTAAATTATCCGGAAACTTCCCGACGAAATCATATAAATTGCCTTTTTTAACCAAACACCTCTCCGCATGACACATACTATCTCCCCTCCCCAGGATCCACGAAGGCCGTAATCTAAAGCGCTTC
>NZ_JASATN010000023.1:0-91977 GCF_038440355.1 Dyadobacter sp. OTU695
AAAGCGCTTGACGTTGCGGCCTTCGTGGATCTTCGGGTTGGAGGTAGTATGTGTCATACAGAAAGCGATTTCGTTGAAATGGCAATTTATATAAATCCGGCGGGAAGTTTTCGGGTAATTTACAGGTATTTCGGCGTAAGTTACCGGGCCGCTGTGTTGGGTACAATTGGCAGGAATGCGTGCTTTACGGAAAACGTAAGGCAAGATTTGTCCCACACTTCTCAAAACCGACCCCATGAACACAGAAACACACGCACTCGCCCCCTCAGACCCGACCTTGCTGGCCTATGGCAGGGAAGTAGGCAAGCTCCTGAGCAGCAGCAGCGCCGAAAGCTGGTCCAACGAACTCTGGACGATTTTCACCGGCTACATCATCTCCCTCAAAGAACAAGGCCACGCGCCGGAGCTTTGTGATACTTACTTTTCGTTTAAGGAGTTGATTGCGTTTTTTGCAGAGGTGGAGCGGATTGGGAGAGGGGAGTAGGGGAGTGTCTAGTGCTTGTTGCAAAATGTCAGTCTGAGCGCAGTCGAAGACAGTCCGTACCGAGGTATGTAACCGGACATCTCGCATGCGCTTCTACCGCCGGGCGGCCCCTTGCGCTCAGCGTGACAATGACATTTGCTACACCGCAGAGAAGCCCCCAATAATGTAGCTATTCGGGCTTGATATGCGTGATTTTGCCGTCTCTCATGACGACCAGCACGCTGTTTTTCTGCTTCTTGAATTCAATGAGCTTCTCATAGGCCTTGTCTAGGCCAGCGAGAAGCTTGTCTCTAAATTCCAATTGCTCTTTAACTGTTTTCATACTAACTAAATGTCAAGCTTTGCCTTGATTAAGACGGCCGCATCCCTCGTTTCATGTTCGTTTAGCAAAAGAGATGTTGGGGAAAGTGTATCTACTCGCAGAATGATTAACTGGCGGGAACGAACATGCGAACGGCAGTAACTTCGTCTTAATAACTCTTATTTCTCACTGAATCCACATAGCGGGGTGTAGCCACGTTTAAACTGGGTGCGATCGAAATAATCACTTTTCACGAAAACAGTCAATAAATAATTACTTTTCACGAGAAATAAGGGTTTTTCACAAATGAGCCAGCCGATCCGCTACATCATCGCCATACGTCCGCCCGCAGACATCATCGCGGAAGTGAGAGGAATGAAGATGGCTTTGAAGAAAGCCATTGGCGGATTCTACAATAGCGTCAATTGAGAAGCGCACATTACGCTCTTTGAGTTTTATGCCTTGGACGAGCATTATCCGGCATTGCTGGAAGAATGTACAAGGGCGGCTGGAAGTCTGGAACCATTCGAACTGGAATTTCAGGGCTTTCATCACTTCTCGAAGAGCGGAGCATTTTACGTGCATCTGACCAGCGAATCGTCGAGCTCGGTTATTGACCGGTGCATTCAATTCCGGCAGACATTCAGTCCCGAGATTCTAAGTATCCACACCGAAGGCTGGACCGACATGTTCGAAACACCGCACATGACTATCGGCAGGCGGCTGCAACCGCATTGGATCGACATAGCATATTCGCTCTTTAAAGATTTCAACGCCCAATTTTGGTGCAATTCCCTCGCCATTCGAAAATTCAACGACGATAGAAAGCAGTTCGATGTCATTGCTGAGCTTCCCATGATGGGAACGAACTTCAAGTCTTAGCTAACCTTTAACAATGCAACCAGACTACTTTCTCCACGGCCGAAAGGTAACGCTAGTCGAATACGATACTGCAACCAACTGGTCGGACCACCTTCCATATGCCAACTGGCTTTGTGTATTGGTCAGCGACGATCGCGAGCGGCGATATCTGGATGAGGTAATCAGTAAAATCATTGCGAAAGATGTGTGCTGGGTCGCGACAATCGGCAACCAATGTGAATGGGTGCATGACCTGATTGACGAAGAGATTGTTTATCGCCAGGTAGATATTGAACCGCTGTATTTACCGAAGCACGATATTATGACGACTTTTCACCGTGATTTCGCCGATGGAATTTGGTTTTCTATCGTTGCGGCGCATGATGATTATTTTGAAATTGAGACGGTTGTCATTTTGGATTTGATGCGAGGGGCGAGGAAGGAAGAGATTCAAGCCGCTTTGAACAATAGATAGGGAAGCGAACTGACAATGTGACGATAAAAAAACAGCGAGCAGGCCGTGAAACCTGCTCGCTGCATTTGCGTTTATGTTATGCTAAGCGCACGGGGCCGCCCGGCGGTCGAAGCATCATGCGTGATGTTGCATCTTGCTGTACAGACTGTCTTCGACTTCGCTCAGACTGACATCCTCGCAATTATTATTTCTTCTCCTTCGCCTGCTTCAACGCCGACGTCGTCAGCCAATACTTCGCAATCATATTCGGCACCTCCCATTCAGGCAACTTCCCTGCTTTGAGATACTCCATATACTTGTTAGCGACCTGCGCGAAGTGTGACTCGTGCCCTGTATCGTATTTCGCATCAATTACAACCTCCCAACCCGCAGCGATCTTTTTCAGCTCGATGCCCGGGAACTTGTCCTGAACACCTTTGAATGCAGCCGCAACGGCATCTTCATAAGCTTTGCTCTTATCGGTGGTTTCAATGTAAAGCACCGGTTTGTATTTCTGGTCTTTGCCCTGGCGGACGATCAGGTTAGCTTTGGAGCCTTTCATGATCGAGTAATGCGTGTCGCCGGTGCCTTCGGGAGCCTGGAAGTTCCAAATCACGGATACCTTCGCGTGCACGCCTTTCAGGGTGTAGTTCAGCTCGCCGTTGGAATATACATTCAGCAAAGAGTCCTTCACGTCCTTTTTGAGGAATTCAGGGTAAGTTTCGCTTTTGGTGACGAGTTTGAATTGCGATGGCGTCAATTGTGTCGCAGTACGTTTGGTCGACAGTAGTTGAATATCCTTTTGATAATCCAGCGCTACATTTGGGAAACAGCTCCATTGCACGAGGTCGATCAGGTGGGTCGTTACGTCTACCATCCCTTCGCCTTGCTGGTTCACGTCGAAGAACCAGGTAGGACGTACCAGCGCCTCGCCGGAAATGTATTTAAAAAAGTGGTGAACGCTTTCTTTGGAAACCGCAGGGTTACCGGGCGAGCCTTTTTGCAACTCGCCGAAAATGTCGGGCAGCAATGCGAGTTCGCGTTGCAGGGTGTTGGTGATCTCATAACGCTCGGTCATGATATCGTACAGGAGCACCTTATTCTTGTCGGCGCTCGCGAATGCTTCTTTCAGTTTATCAAAACCAGCCGCGTCGATCGCCATCGGTTTGTCGGCGAGGACGTTAAGACCTGCGTCGACGGATTTTTTGATGAAATCGGTCTTTTTCTGGTTGTTACCTGCCAGTACCACCACATTACCCTTTTTCTCCGAAATCATTTTTTCAAAGAAATCGGCGCCGGTGTACACTTCTTCTTTCCAATGCGTCGGGTCTTCGGGGCGGGTGTTGTATTTCTCCACCTTGTCGAGGTAAGCCTTCACATCCGGGCCTTCGGACGCATACACATGCACGACGGAATCAACGTCGGCGTACATGGATTTCTGGACCAGCGCCGCATGGAAGTGGCCGGGTTCCACCACGATCAGGCTCAGCGGTTTCTTCTCCTCATTCTTGGCTTCCTCCTTCTTCGAATTACATCCCTGATTGAATACCATTGCGCTCAATAAAGCGATTGTCAAGAGTTCTTTTCTCATTTGAATGGGTTGAGGTAATACATGCAAGATAGCTCCGGTGCGGAACTATGCCTGCGAGTATGACGAAATTTCTTTGAGTTTCCCTGAACTTGCCTTGTCGGTGAAAAGGATCGCATTCGGGTGCGTGCGCAAGATTGTCGACGGGAATGCCTCCTGAATATCCTCGGCCACGGTATGGTAAATCGCCTGCGCCTTTTTCTCACCCGGGACAATACAGAAGGCATATTTGGCCTTCATCAAAGTTGGAATGGTGAGGGTCAATGCGGTTTGCGGGACTTCGCCGAAGGTATCGAAACATTCGTCATTCACCTGCTGCTGGCGGCACGCGTCGTCGAGCTCCACCACTTTCACTTCCAATGGATCATCGAAAAACGCCACATGCGGGTCGTTGAATGCCAAATGTCCATTCTCGCCGATACCCAGACAAACGATATCGATCGGGTTCTCGCGAAGCAATTTTGCATACCTGTCGCATTCTTCCTGCGGGTCGGTAGCGTTACCGTCGAGATAAGAAACGGAGCGGACGGGCACATAATCGAACAGCCGCACTTTCAGGAAATAACCGAAATTCTGCGGCGCATCGGCGGCGATGCCGATGTATTCGTCCATATGAAATGCATTGATTTTCTTCCATTGGATGCCCGCTTCTTCCTTCAATGCGGCCAGAAATTCATTTTGTGAAGGGGCGGAGGCAAATATGATATTGACAAATTCCTTCGTATCCTGAATCTCGCGGATCTTGTCGGCAACGGCTTTGGCCGAGCTTTCGCCCATTTCCTGGCGGGTTTCGAAGATCTTTATTTCCAGTTGGTCAACTTTCATTTTATGTGTTAGGTTAAATTTGGGGTATAGCGTTATGGTAAACTGTTTTTCCTTTAATAATGGTCCTCTGAACCCGGATGTCGGCATCGAAAATGACTATATCGGCATCCTTGCCCGCCACCAATGTGCCCTTGCGGTCGTGTACGCCCATAATGCGTGCGGGCGTGGCGCTCGCCATGCGCACGGCGTCGAGCAGCGAGACATCGGCTAGATTGACCATCGTGCGCACGAGCCGGTCTGCTGTAGAGACGCTTCCGGCAAACGAAGTACGGTCGGGCAACTTGGCCACACCATCCTCGACGATTACTTTCAAGCCGTTTTTGAGCGAACCGAGCGTACTTTCGCCCTCCGGCATTCCCGCAGCGCGCATGGCGTCGGTGATCAATGCAATGCGGTCGGGGCCTTTGATTTTATAAATGAGTTTCAAAAGCGGCGCGGGTAAATGCACGCCATCGGCGATGATCTCGACATCCATATCGAGCAGAAAGGCGCTCTCGATCGTCCCTGCGTACCGGAACGCATTCCTGCGCGTCACGCCCGACATGGCCGAGTACAAGTGCGTCGCGAGTGTGTAGCCGTTTTCGTAGGCTTCCAGCACGTCCTCATAAATCGCATCCGTATGCGCCACGGCCGCCAGAATGCCTTTTTGTTTTAATCTCTTCCCAAAATCAATAGCCCCCGGCAGCTCCGGCGCAGCGCTCCAACGGGTAATGGAAGAGGAATATGCCAAAACTTCCTCATACTCTGCGGGATCGGGATTGCGGATATAACGCGGGTCCTGCGCGCCCCGCTGGCTCAATGCGAAATAGGGCCCTTCCAAATGCATCCCCAGAAACTGCGCGCCGTTGAAGTTGGTCGCATTCGCCTTTTCATAGAAATCCAGCGTTTCGAGTAAATCCTCTTTTTCGGCCGTCAATGTAGTAGGAACCATCGCCGTGGTGCCATACTGCGCATGGGTTTCCGCGATTTTCAAAAACGCCTCCACGCTTCCATCCATGAAATCATGCCCGCCACCACCATGAATATGCAGATCGATAAACCCGGGAGCGACATAATTTCCACCCGCATCAATAACCTCCGCCCCCGGAAAATCCACATCCCGCGTTTCAATTCCGATGATTATTCCATCTTCAACCAGCACCGTCCCGTTCCGAATGTAGCGGTACGGGGTGATGATGGTTCCGTTTATGATTTTTACTTTCATTTTTTAATTTTAATGTTCGATGTTGCCAAATTGGCCGCACTGTCACGCTGAGCGAACGGGGCCGCCCGGCGGTCGAAGCGCATGCACGATGGCGCTTACATTTCTCGGTAAGGACTGCCTTCGACCGCCCGGCGGCCCGGTACGCTCAGGCTGACATCTCTCAGGCTGACAATTCTCAGACTGACATCTTTCTACATGTTCTCATTTTCTTCTTCCCTTCCTCCCTTTCCTCCATCCTCCTTTCCTCCCCTAAAACCCCCACTTCCGAAACTTATGCCCCTTCACCGCATAAAAAACCAAATACAAATAGCAAGGCAACAACACCCAATAAGCCTCCCGTACATTCACCACATCCGCGAAATGGCCGTAGAAAAGCGGCATAATCGCATTGCCGCAAAGGCCCATGATCATCACTGACGCACCCAGCTTGGTAAAGCGCCCCAGATCATCGAGCGCCAGCGGCCAGATGCCCGCCCATACGAGCGAGTTGGCCAATCCGAGCAGCACGACGAACCAGATGGAAATGTCGGTGGTGTGGCCCAGGAACGTTACCTGTCCGTGCGTGAAGATGATTAATAGAGTAAAAATCGTCCCGAGCAAGGTGCAGATCCGTAGCGCATTGACCTGACTGATGAATTTTGGAATCACCGTAATGCCGATCAAATACCCGCAAATGGTACAGAAAAGCGTGTAGGAAGGAAATACCTTCGCTTCCAGCAAGTCAATACCCATGGAATTGGCATAACCAATAATGGTATCGATCGCGATCACCTGCGTGCCTACGTGCAGGAAGATCGCCAGCGCGCCCAGGATGAGGTGCGGAAAGTCGAAAATGCTTTTCTTGCCCGCATTGGCAGAGGCTATTTCCTGGCTTTCATGCTCCGTGTCGATTTCGGGCAGCGGCGATTTGAAAACAAGGATCCCCAAGGTGAACAGAAAGATTCCAAGGCCAATGTACGGGTTGATTACCCGCCTGATCAGTTCGTCCAGCGCTGCACTGCGTTCCACCTCCGTCATCGAGCTTAGCTGGGCGAAGAGGTCCGTGTCGGTAGGTTTCAGGATCACCGCTGCAAATACAATTGGGGACAGGATCCCGGCAGCTTTGTTACAAATACCCATAATGCTGATCCGCTGGGCCGCGCGTTCCTTGGCGCCGAGGATGGTAATGTACGGATTAGCAGCCGTTTGCAGAATGGCAAGCCCGATGCCGATCGTGAAAAGGCCGGCTAGGAAGATCTCGTACGTACGCGACAAAGCAGCCGGCACGAAAATGAACGCGCCCAAAGCCATCGCCCAGAACCCGATCATCATCCCTTTTTTGAAACCGACTGCCTTTAACAAATAGGAGGAAGGCACCGACATCACGAAATAGGCAATGTAAAATGCGAATGCGACGAGGTAAGCCTGAAAGCTGGTGAGTTCACAGGCGATTTTGAAATAGGGGATCAAAATGGAGTTGACCCACGACACAAAACCGAAAATAAAGAACATCAGCCCGATCAGGAAGATCGAGATCATCGTTTCCCGCTTCGTCAGGTCTTGTACTTTGATGGCAATGGCTTCGCTTTTCATTTACTAAGGGTTTATTTATTCAAAGGCTTTGTGCTGTATGGACTGCCTTCGACTTCGCTCAGGCTGACAATAGGGGCTATGTCAGCCTGAGCGGAGTCGAAGGCGGGCAATTGTGGTTATGTCAGCCTGAGCGTACCGGGCGGTCGAAGGCGGGCAGGCTGGCATTGCGCGTGTTGTCATGTTGAGCGTACCGGGTCGCCGGGCGGTCGAAGTGAGCAGGCTGGCATTGCGCGCGTTGTCATGCTGAGCGGAGTCGAAGCATCATGCGTCGACGCTACTACACCGTAGGTTCCCAGCCTTTTTGGTACTCTCTTTTCCAAAACTTCTCCGCCGCTTTACTTCCTTTAATATGCCCGTTCGTCGGATCGATATTTAGCGTCTCACCAGACCGGATGGCGATATTACCCAACTGCGCCAGCAACGTACTCTGGTGCCCGCCCACGATCTCAGCCGCCAGGGGCGCGCCTTTCTTGATCCCATCAAAGAAATTTTGGATGTGAAATGCATCAAGGCTCTGCGACGGGTTCATTTTATTGCGGGGATCGATGACCAGGTCATTCTTTACTTCTTTTACCAGCTTGTTATCGAGGTCGTAAATCTTATAGTTATTGCCTTCACCGATTTGCAGCGAGCCTTTTTCTCCATAGAAAACCACTCCGACAGAACTACCTTCAATCGTGCGGCCATTGCAGCTGCGGCCTTCCCAGGTCATGGCGGTATTGTTCGCAAATTCGAGGTTGATGACCTGCGTATCGGGCGTTTCCCAATCGTCTTTGTAGCGGAAACGACCTCCCGAGGATGTTACGCGGGTCGGGAAATCGACTTGCAGGCCCCAGCGCATGAGGTCGAGCATGTGGGTGCCGTTGTTGAGCGCCTCGCCGGTACCCCAGTTCCAGAACCAGTGCCAGTTGTAATGCACAAGATTATCCTTGAATGCACGGCGCGGCGCCGGTCCCTGCCACAGTTCGTAGTCGAGCCAGGAAGGTACGGCCGTTTCTTTGCCTATGCCGATGGACGCGCGGTTATTGGTATACCAGCCTTTGGCAAAATAAGCCCGACCGATGGCCCCGTCATGCACTTCCTTGATACCGGCAGCCACATTCGGCCAGGAGCGTCGCTGGTTGCCCATTTGAATTACATTCTTATATTTTTTGGTCACTGCCACGAGCAGTTCACCTTCGTGCGGGTTGTGGCTGCATGGTTTTTCCAAATACACATGCTTGCCTGCCTTGGAAGCCAGAATGGCCGCCGGTGCATGCCAGTGATCGGGTGCAGCTACTACCAATGCATCTAGATCCTTATTTTCAAGCGCCTTGCGGAAATCAGGGATGTTGGCAGGTTTGGATTTTTGAGTATCGTTTACAATGCCAATGCATTTCTCAGCGGCGCGGGTGTCGACGTCCGAAATGGATATTACTTCGCAATTAGGCTGCAATGCATAGTTGGTTGCCAATGCCAATCCGCGGCTGTTCACGCCCATGACGCCTACACGTACCTTTTCATTGGCGCCAATGATTTTGGCATAGCTTTTCGGACTGAAACCGGGCAATATGCCGCCGAATGTCAGCAATGCGCTTCCGGCCAGTGATTTTCTGATGAAGTCACGGCGGTCGTCACCGCGCCGGCCGTCGTTGCCGTTGAGATTATTTAGATTTTCCATTGAGAAAAAGGTTAATGTCTGTTTATTGAAAACGGGTTAGGAATCTTGACGAGGTCTTGAATGATCGTCCCTTCATGCTCGAAACGTGCCAGGGTGTAAATGCTGCCATCGGTTCCCACGGCAATGGCGTTCACATAGGTCGGCCGCGCACCGTCTTCGTAAAAGATCGCTCCGTGGTCTTTATAAGTATGGGTGGGCAAATGATACGTAATTAAATGCAGATTTTCCAGTCCGCGCGCCGCACCTTTTGCTATTTGATCCTCGCCTTTGATACGTCTGCCATGCTGATAAATAGGCCCGCCGGTGAGGTAATAGATCGTTTCCCCATCGGGGCCAAGCTGAAAACCGAGGTAACCGTAGCTGAACTGATCGAACATCCCGCTTTTGCGTGACGGCTCGGAGGTAATGCGCTCGACGAGCTCTATCTTTTCAGCGCGAGGATCAAAACGGAAGAGGTAACCCGAATTGCCATGCACACCATAAGCCACCTGCTCTTTGGGATGCCAGAAAATTTCCCGCCAGTTGTAGCACATGCTACCAGGCCGTGTCGGGTCGTATTTGCCGAAGTAATCCAGGCGCAGGTCTACGTTTTCGAGTTTGTGCAGAATTTGAGTTTCAGGGTTGTAAGTAAAAATATCGCCGTCCGCCACCGAGAAATAGACATCGCCTAACTCCGCATCCACAAACAGCGAGCGGCAAAGCGACCGAAAATCCGAACCCGGCGTGCCTGCTTCTCCTTTGTGGGAAATGGGGCCGAGGTTGTTGAGGGTTTTTTGCTCCGTATCGTAATGAATAAAGTTGCCATACGGCCAGCTAATGCCGTACAAATGCCCACGGTCGCGGTCCATCGTCATCGACACCATGCCTTCGCCATTGGGTACCAATGCCAGATCCTCGAATGCGCCCGTTTGCAGGTCATAGGAAAGGAAATGCCCGCCAGGATAGAGCGCATAACCTTCCGGTGCCTGCTCGGGAAGGCGGTCCATGCCGTCGATCAGCTGGTAGTAACCAACGTGCGTCGAAAAGTAGAGCTTCCCGTTTCTTTCATAAAAACGGACGTGGCTTTTGCCTTGCGGAATGGCTTTTAAATGCGTTTCACCGCAAATGTCGGTCAGGTCGCCGAGGTGTTGGGTGCTGTCGATTGCCGGATCGTACACAAACATTTGCCCGCCGATCTCGTGGTTGTCCGATGAGAGGAGGTAGTAAATTTTCCCGTCGCTCGCCGCCGAAAGCGCATTGTAAGTGTCGTGCGCCCGCGAAAAGCCTGAATAGTAGTGCTTTGCAATCAAAGGCCTCGGCTCGGCGAGCTGCTCAAAAGTCATGGAGTAATCGATACTGTTCACGGGGAAAGGCACTTTTGGTAAACATTAATTCTTGATAACCCTGTATTCCGGCTTGACGACCCCGGCCTGTTTCGCCAGTTGCACCATCCCGTTCAATATCTCTATTTCCACATCCGATGCCCAGGTGGCAGGTAGCCCGTAGACGATCGCAGCTACTTCGCCCTCATAGCCGCCCTCGCGGAGAATGGTCGTGCTGGGGATGTAGGTCATCACGTCATTGGAATAGCCCATTACAAATGTGTCCTGGCCGAATATCTTTTTCAGATTAATCGCATAATCCACCACCAGTTCACCGCCGAGCGTCATAATGGCCTGGTCACCCAGCTTCCATACCTGCAACGGGAAAGGGTAGGAGGTTTGAAAAGGTTTGCCCTCGTCGATCTGCGCGATCATCCGTTTGGCCCATTTCTGTTGGAAGCCGGTTGCTTTTTCAGCCATTGCCGAAAGCTGCTGGCGGGTAGGAGCAGTGGTTAATGAAAGGGTCACCTCGCTGTATGCGGTAGAGAGCTGGGGAGTCAATGGCTTCATTTCCTCACTTAAAACACGCTCCACGGCGGCGGCCAGCGTCTTGCCATATTGAACAGCCAGCGGGACTGTATGCCGCGGCAATGGATTCTGATCGGCTCCCGCGCCTTGAAAGAATAATGTGGTAGCGCCAGGATACAGTTTTTCCAACTCGATCTGTGCCCAACCGGGATAGTCACCCGACCAGTTGTAGCCGTCCAAAACCGTAGGATGGCAGGCATAACCGAATGCAATGGCGATAATTTTACCCTTGGCATCCGAAACTTTCAGTACAGGCACGGCAGGATCGCCGGGGCCGGTGATTTCCGTCAATCTTTCCAATGTCGCCGCGTTATTATTCCGGCGGTTTACCTGAAAGCGCGTCACGCCATTCTTCGCTTCGATCGTTGCGGGCTGCAATGCCTTTAATGCATCACCGGTCAAAGTCACAATCTGTTCAATGAGCTTAGCAGAATATTGATCAATCTTTTTTTGCTCCCCTTCATTCAGAGGGTAAATATCCGACAACGCTGCCCCAAGTACCGGCCCTGAATGCGTGTGCGAGCTATTAAGGATAATTTGCGCTTTCGACAGCTTGTATCGCGTATTGATTTTGGCACGAATATCGTCCGACATTGCTTTGGGAAAACCCAACAAATCCGTCGTGATCAGCACCGCCTGCTTACCGTTCGCATCCTGAATCGCCAATGCTTTTGCCCAAAGATCATGCAGCTTGCCCTCGGACGCGTGCGTGCGTGACGCAAAACCCGCCATCCACATCGGTTCGGCCGGGGTAATCGTCGCTTTGGCAACGCCTGCTTTCCAGCCCTGCGCGTATGCGGGGAGGAAGGACAAAAGCAACAAAAACCATGCAAATGCTATCCTCATTTCTGGCCCAAAGTTTTGATCTTATCGACGTTGTGGTGGATTTTCTCAATCGCGGAAGCAATGGACTTCATGTCGTCCTTTGTGCCGAGGAGCATGTTTTGGGTAAACCAAACGGCTTCTTCGTTGCAGATTTTGTCGTTGACCGGACATTTGTTCTGCTCGTTGTATCGGTTGATATCGAGCATTTCCTTCGGGTACATTCGCCGGTAATTTTCCGATTGGAAGGTTTTTCCTAAAAACGGCTGTGTATTCAGCGGCGTGTAGCCGCTCATGCACGGCACGCCCTCTGCTTTAACCGCCTTGATAAAACTCTCGCGAGAAAGTCCTTTGAAGCCATCCTTTTGATAACGAAAAGCAAACAAATGAAAAGCGCCGCGGTTGACCTTGTCGTATAATTTGTACGGAATAATACCGGGAATGTCCTTGATCTGCGATTTTAAATACTCCGCATTCTCGTTACGTGTCGTCGTTTGCTCATCCAGTCGTTTCAATTGCGCGATGCCGATGGCCGCCTGGTATTCCGAGAAACGCAGTTTGGTCCCCTGCATCACGCTCCCGGTACTCACCGAGCCGACGGCCGTTCCGTAGGGATTCCCGAAATTGTGATACGAATAGCACAAATCCATAAAATGCTCGTCATTGCTCACAATGGCGCCACCTTCGCCAATCGGGAGGTTTTTGGAGTTTTGAAAACTGAAACAACCTACATCGCCGATTGTGCCGACCTTCTTTTTATCATATTCTGCCAAATGCGCTTGGCATGCGTCCTCGATCACGATCAGCTTGTGTTTTTTGGCAATAGCCATAATGCGGTCCATATCCACAGGCAAGCCCAGCACGTGGACGGCCATAATGGCTTTGGTACGCGGCGTAATTTTAGCCTCTATTTTGGCAGGATCAATTTGAAAAGTTTCCTGATCAATGTCTACAAAAACCGGCATCGCCCCGTTGGATAAAATAGAAGAAACTGACGCAATGAACGTATAGGGAGGCACCAGCACTTCGTCGCCGGCGCTGATACCAAGCTGGTTAATAGCAATGACCAGTGCATTGGTACCATTCACGACGGCCAGGCTGCGCTTCACATTCAATGCCGCCGCCCATTCTTTTTCAAACTGTGTCACCACATCGGCCCGCGACCATACACCGCTCCTGATCACCTCCAAAACCAGTTTCTCGTCCGTTTCCGGGTTCCATTGCGGCCATATCGGCCATTTGTCCGCCGCCCAGGCCGACGGCCCGCCCAGTATCGCCGGCATTTGCGCCGCCTTCGAGCCGATCACCGGCGCGGCGGCTGTGAGCGATGAGGAAGCAAGGGCCACACCCAGCCCCGCCATTGAATTCTGTTTGAGAAACGTTCTTCGCGACAATCGGGAGCTGAATGCTTTCATACGACAATGATTTTAAGGGTTGATCTCGGGAAACCTATTTTTTACCGGCCTTGGCAAGCACGCTTTCCAGCGTCACGCTCTTGCCGCCCTGGCGCTTGCTTTCATCGGCTGCTTCCATGAAAGCGAAAATTTCGATCGTCTCTTCGGGTGTCACCGGCACTTCACCGGTTTTAAAATACTTGATAATATCGACTAAAAGCGGCTCATAACCACCATAAGGGCCTAAAACTTTGTTGCCATCCTCGGTGAAAACCGTGCCGCCGTAATCGTGCTTGCCCGTGCGTGTGCCGCGGAAGGTGCCTGTGCGGCCATCTCCCCAAATGCCTACCACAATGTCGGTATTAGGCGTGTTCACGCGGGTTACGCTTTTGCAACCTGTGCCCATCACCGTATACAGCGTTTCGACACCGTGGATACCATACCAGAAGAAATCAGGGTGTGTTTTTTCAAGAACGGCAGGGCTATACGTATCGGCGCCCAGTACCTTTTTCTTATCGATGCTTTCAATGCCCTTGATGTAGCGGAGCGACGAGGCCGTGAAAATCGGGATGTTGTATTTTTTGGAAGCTTCGTAAATCTTCAATGTATCGGAAAGGGAAGCGGCGACCGGTTTGTCGATAAACATCCGTTTACCTGCTTTGAAAACTTCCAGTGCCTGTTCCAAATGCAGGCGACCGTCGTTGGTTTCGAGCAATATCACATCCGTTTTGCCCAGCAGTTCCTTAATGGAGCCAACGATCTCGACGCCCATTTTCTTCACTTCCTCGATATAACCTGGAATGCGCTTGGTACTTGATTCGATATCCTTGCTGCCGTGAGGGTAAGCGGCCACCACTTTGTAGCCGTCATAAACCGAGTCGGGCTGTTCGGCATTCAGTGCCTTCGTGAATGCAATGGCATGTGAAGTGTCCAGCCCAATAATCCCGACCCTTTTGCCTTCGGCTGGTTTGCCCAATGCGGGCCGCGCCGTTGTCGGCAGATAATCCATTAAACCCAGACCGATACCGGTTGCTGCCGATTGGAAAATAAACTTTCGTCTGCTAAGCGAGTGCATACTTGAAGGGGAAAAAGAGTTCAGGAATAGCCACTCCGATTTTGATTTCGGGTACGTACCCGTAAATATACACACATATTTTAATTTACAAGTAATGTGGATTATTGTTTACAGGAAATTTTGTGATGTTCATGGATTTGTGGGAGTAAATATGGTTATGTACGTGAATAGCGATATACGAGGCGTTTTGATTGTGGTTACATGCCTGACGGCATTTTAGAAACGCCAATGCGAATGTGTTTCTACCAATATTACATGCCTAGCGGCATTTTTGGGGAATGCCCGTTGGGAGCAAAATCGCGTAGCGATGTAATGTTGGTAGTAGTCCCGGAACCAGCCTAGGCCGCAAATCCAGTAGGATTTAACGGTGTGTACCTGCAATTTGATTGTCGTTACATGCCTGACGGCATTTTGAAAACGCCAATGCGAATGTGTTTCTACCAATATTACATGCCTGGCGGCATTTTGGGGGAATGCCCGTTGGGAGCAAAATCGCGTAGCGATGTAATGTTGGTAGTAGTCCCGGAACCCGCCTAAGTCGTAAATCCCGTAGGGATGTAACAACGAAAATAGTAAACGTCCTGGTGCAAATCTCAGAATTTGTACACACCATTCGCAGGCATCTGGCCGGCACGAAGGTTGACCTTCGCGCCATTAATTTTGATAAAACGCCTGGTTCTCCTTTGTCACAATATCAATCGGCATGAAATGCGTCTTTTCTACCGGCGCGCCGAGGACGAGCGTCTGGTAGAGTGCCATCAGGCCGCGGTAACCTTGCTCTTCGGGTTTGTGACAGATCAGAAAATCGATGAGCTCCTTGTTCAGGTAGGCGATGTTTTCTTTTAAATAATCATAACCAATCAGCGAAATGTCGGTGCGCTTGCTCTTTTCGAGGAATGCGGCGACGGAAAAAACACGGGAGTTGGTGACGAAAATGGCCTCAATGTCGTCGTGCTCGTGCAATGCACGCGTGAGATCACGGGTGACTGACAGGCTGTCGGTGTCCTTGATGTCGATCCGGATGATCTCGATCGGCAGGTTGTGATCCTTGAAATAGGAGCGGAAACCTTCCTCGATTTGCAGGTAATTATAGCTGTCGGTTTCTTTGGAAATGTTCACGACAGCCACTTTGTGCTTCGCTTTGAGGCGGTAAGTCGATAATTTAGCCCCCACATAACCGCTCTGAAACAAATGCGGGCCGATGTAGCAAAGGTTGTCCTCGTCGGGTACGTCGGAGTCGATGAACACGAACGGTATCTTTTTCTCGCGGCAGGCACGGACGAACTTTCGGGACTCGTCGATGAACGAAGGAGCCAGCAGTACGCCTTTGAAATTACCTCCGAGAATAGCTGAGGCCTGCTCGTTGAATGTGGCCGAGTCGTTCAGATCGAAATAGAAAGTCGTGACCTGTACGCCATATTTTTTGATCTCCGAATCGGCACGGGTAATGCCTTTCATAGGCGCTTCCCAGAAATCGGTTTCCTCCGAAACGCGTGGAATGAGCACGGCCAGCGAGATGATTTTCTTCGAAGCAAGCCGGCTCGCGAGGATATTAGGCTGGTAATCCAGCTCCTTGATAATGTCGTTGATCTTCCTCTTGGTCTTTTCCGAAACGCCCGACCGGTTATGCAATACGCGGTCGACTGTCGCGATGGAGACGTTGGCGCGGCGGGCGATTTCCTTCACGCCGTAGTAGGTATTTTCTTTATCCATCCGGAAAAAAGAGGTTTGGTATCAGTGGTTAATCCGGCAAGCTGACGTACCTGCGTTGTAAAACCACGAATAAAAGGGTTTTACATTTTATTTAACGGTTTTCCTTCAATTTTTTGGCAAATACAATCCTGCATCCAATATTTGTATATATAATCTATTAATTAAATATAGTAAAAGAATCGGTTATGGCGCTGAACTATATGGCATTGGCCGTTCCATTGTTCCTTTTGCTGATCGGAATCGAATACTGGATTTCGAAGCGGCTGGGGCGGCAATTGTTCAATTTCAACAGCTCCATTGCCAACATGAATGTAGGCGTGGCCGAGCGGCTGATCGACATGTTTACGGCCGGTTCGTTCTTCTTTTTCTATGATTACCTGCAAAAAAACTACGGGCTGTTCGAGATCCGGCCGAGCCTGCTGGTTTGGATCGCGCTCATCCTCGCGACCGATTTCGTTTGGTACTGGTACCACCGGATGGGCCACAAGATCAATCTCTTCTGGGGATTCCATGTCGTTCATCACACGAGCGGGGAGTTCAATTACACGGCAGGGACGCGCATTACCATTTTTCAGGCGGTGGTCAGGACTGCCTTCTGGTCGGTGCTGCCGCTGATCGGTTTCCCGGCCCCGATGATCACGACCATGCTCATTGTCCACGGACTTTATCCATTCTTTACGCATACGCAGGTCATCGGTAAACTGGGCTTTCTTGAATACATCCTCGTAACGCCCTCGCACCACCGCGTGCACCACGCGAGCAACGAGGCTTATCTCGACAAGAATTTCGGGGATATGTTCATCATCTGGGACAAGCTTTTCGGGACGTTCGCCGAGGAAAAGGAGCAACCGGTTTACGGCCTCACCAAGCAGCTCGACAGTTACAGTTTCCTCTGGCAGCATTTCCATTTCCTCGTAGAAATATGGTACTCCGCCCAGCAGAAAAAGGGTATTTTGGCCAAATTGAGGG
This sequence comes from Dyadobacter sp. OTU695, assembly GCF_038440355.1. NCBI lineage: Bacteria > Pseudomonadati > Bacteroidota > Cytophagia > Cytophagales > Spirosomataceae > Dyadobacter > Dyadobacter sp. OTU695. The sequence goes on from NZ_JASATN010000023.1 coordinate 16,812, forward strand.
TTATTTTCGGTAGTCCGTCCGATTTCGATCCTGCTGTCCGGCGCATTGTGGAAAAGCGGTTTCTTTCCAAAAACAAGGTACGCGTGCGATCGCAGAAGTTTCGCCGGTATGTGCTTGTGCAGTTCACCATTACCGTAATCACGCTGTTTTTTCTGCTGCTATTTGAACATCAGGAGGAAACCTTCCTGCAAATCATGGTCGCGCTGGTCATTTTCGTGACGCTGATCAACTGCGGGGCCATTATGGAACAGCGCCGCTGGGTATTTTACCTGGAATTTGCACGCGGCGCATTGATCTTCGTAACTGCCTATCATTATTTTCCGCACCCGACATTGCTATTCCTGATCTGGGCAGTACTCATCGGCGGCGTGCTCTATTTCTCGACCCTGCAAAGACAATATTTGCAAACCATCTATGGGCGATGAGTTTAGTTGCTGTTTTAGTATTTTTTTAATGAATTATAGAAATTAACCTTAAAAATTGACTTGTTTGTTAAGAATAAGTAAACGCCGGTTGCTTGTTGATATTTCTCTATTTTACTTTGCCTATATATTTAATAGGATTTATAGTTTGATTAACCCATTTCCCAACCACCAACCTAAACCGACCCATGAATCTCTCCCGACTATTCCCTTTTTGTTGTTGTCGCTAGCCTGCACAGTTTCCCGACACGTTCTTCTTTAACGATTCGATCGCACCGATCCGGCGATCCGGCGATCCGGCGGGCCTGCAATCTAAAAATACGGCCCGTGGTCTACTGTTTGTGGCCGGTCGAAGGCCAAAAAAGCGAACGGTCGTCAACGATCGCTTAACACAGTTGTATGCATTGAATATCCGAACCCAGCCCCATTTTAACTCATTACTATGTTCCAAAATCTATCCAGAAACTCTTTTCTGAGCGGAAACATGCTTGTGGCATTCCTGCTCTTTGGCCTCAGCGCCTACGCCCAGACCGTCGCGGTGAAGGGCACCGTCACGTCCGCCGCCGATAATAGCTCCTTACCGGGCGTCAACATTCTTGTAAAAAACACGCTTACCGGTACCACCACCGATGTGGACGGTAAATTCGAGATCAATGCACCGTCCGACGGCACCCTTGTTTTCTCCGGGATCGGGTACGTTACCCAGGAGGTGGCGGTGAATGGACGCACGGTGATTGACATTAAACTGGCAGCGGATACGAAGCTGCTGGAAGAAGTGGTCGTGGTGGGCTATGGTACCCAAAAGCGGAATGCCCTGACCAACTCCGTGTCGCAAATAAGTGGTGAAACAATTACCAAACGGCCGGTTTCAAATATCCAGCAATCCATGCAGGGCTTAATGCCGGGCGTGACCGTGCTCGATCAGGGTGGTTCGCCGGGTAAATCGAATACCAATATCCGTGTCCGGGGTATTACTACATTTAATATCAATGGCAGCAGCACGAGCGGTTACGATCTGGGTAAAAACGATGCATTGGTGATCGTCGACGGGATCGAGCAACGTCTGAGCGACATTAACCCGGACGATATTGAATCGATCTCCGTTTTGAAAGATGCCTCTTCCACCGCCATTTATGGTTCACGTGCGACAAACGGGGTTGTGCTGGTAACGACCAAGCGCGCCAAAGGAGGCAAGGTACAAGTCGATTACCACGGCTACTACGCCATTCAAAAATCCAATAATGTGCCCAAAATGATGGGTATCGAGGCTTACATGCGCGAGCAGGTGGCCGCGTACACGAATGCGGGCCTGGCCGTTCCGGCGCGCTTCACGGAGCAGTCCATACAGGCGTACGTGAATGCGACCGACCGTGAGAAGTACCCCATGCCGAACACCTGGTTTGAGACCATGCTCCGCTCGGCGCCCCAGCAGAACCACACCATTTCGGTGGCCGGCGGCACGGATGTGATCCGGACGAGGTTAAGTGCCCGTTTTCAGGATCAGCAAGGTGTAATTGCAGGTTATTCCAATAAAATAGGCGAATTCCGCCTCAATACGGACTATACTGTTTCCAAACGATTGCGCGTGAGCGGCGACATCAACTACCGCTATGCCCGTGCGTTGAACCCGACGGTGAACAACACCGGCAACAATCCGCAGCCATTGAACAACTTCTTCCATGGCACATTGTGGGCGGTTCCTAAATACCCGGATGGTACTTACGGATTGAGCACGCAGGGTAATAACCCGTTGATGTTTAATGAGATCGGCGGGCAATCAAGACAGGTGACCGATTACCTGGCTGGTTATGTTAAAGCAGAATTCGACATCGCGGAAGGGCTGACATTCTCTACCCAAATCGCAGGCCGTGGGACATTTACCAACCAGAAAAATTACACCAACTCCTACACCAACACCGACAAGAATACGAACATCACCAAAACCGTGGCGATCAACTCGCTGACCGAGGTCCGGAACACGTTGCGCGAGTACACGCTCAACAACTTGCTTACTTACGAAAAAAGCTTCGGCGATCACGGTTTGAAAGCATTGGTAGGGTATTCGCAGATCGGGAATACCCAAACTTTCCTTTCGGCTTACCGCGAGCGGTTCTATAATAATGATATTGGTTCGATTGGCCAGGGTGCGAATGATGGCACGAAGAGCAACAGTGGAAATGACGCAGAATATGGCTTGCGCTCCTTCTTCGGCCGGGTCAATTATGATTATAAAGAGAAATACCTTTTCGAAGCGAATGCCCGCTACGACGGTTCTTCCAAATTCACCGGTTCGAAGCAATACAGCGTATTTCCTTCTTTCTCGGCGGGATGGCGTATTTCAAAAGAAAACTTCTGGCAGGGGCTTGAAAAGGCTGTGAATGACCTGAAAGTCCGCGGTTCCTGGGGTATCACCGGAAACCAGTCGGTGGATCTGTACAGCTACTATTCCGCATTGACTTCCCTGGGTTACAGCTTCGGCGGCGTGCCGGTGCAGGGTTACCGTCCCACCACGTTGGCGAACACCGGCCTAGGCTGGGAATCGACCACGCAGCTTGACCTCGGCCTGGACGCGACATTCCTCAACAAGCGCCTGACCCTTACAGCCGATTACTACCGCAAACTCACCGACGACATTCTCCTCAACCTCGACATTCCGGCCACGATCGGTTTGAAAGCACCGCCGCAGAATGCAGGATCGGTGGAAAACAAGGGTTGGGAGTTCAGCCTGAATTACCGGGGCGCAGCCAGCTCTTCGGGTTTCCGGTACAGCCTGGGTGGTAATTTGAGTATTAATGAAAACAAAGTAACAGACCTGAAAGGCACCGGGCCGTACATTACCGGTTCCGATATCGACCCGCGCTATATCATCGCAAAAGGGCTTCCGATCAACACGCTTTGGGGTTACCAGACCGACGGGTTGTTCCAGACACAGCAGGAAATCAGCGAATACAAAGCCACCTATGTTGCCAATACCAAGCCGGGCGATGTGAAATATGTAGACCGCAACGGTGACGGCAAGATTAATGCCGACGATATGACGGCGATCGGTAACTCGTTCCCGAAATACACATTCGGATTGAATACCGACTTTTCGTACAGAGGTTTTGACCTGAGCATTCTCTTCCAGGGTGCGGCGAAAGTGGATGCCCGCCTAGCCGGTGCATTGGCCGAAATGGGTAACCAGGAAGGTTTTACCCACGAGATTTACACCAACGATTACTGGACGCCCGAGCATACCGGCGCCCGTTTCCCACGCCCGGTGAAGTTTGACCTGCGCAATGTCGCTACTTCGGACCGGCTCGTGATCGACGGCTCTTACCTGCGGCTGAAAAACGTGCAGCTGGCCTACAACATTCCTTCCGAAATCGTGAACAAGCTGCATGTAAGCCGCATTCGCGTTTACACTTCGGCGACCAACCTGCTCACATTCTCGAAACTGAATGAATGGAACCTCGACCCCGAAGTTCCGTCCGGCCGTGCCGTGTATTTCCCGCAGACAGCCCTGTACACATTTGGTTTGAACCTCTCATTCTAACCGGCCGCTAAAAGCATTTGATCTATGAAAACAAATACATTTAAACATACCATTTACGCAGGGATCGCTGTTTTGACGCTCAGTCTGGCTTCCTGCGACTCGGGCCTGCTCGAAACTGTGCCTAACGACCGTCTTTCGGAAGATTTGTTCTGGAAAACGGAGAACGATGCCAAACTGGCCGTGAACTCACTTTACACGGACCTGGACAGTACGACGGCTGTGACCTGGGACGGCATTACCGATCTGGCGCATACCAACCAGAGCTTCAACGTGGCCGCCTACATTGAGGCGGGCAGCTATGACGCGACGAGCTCGGTGATTTATGATGAATGGAAACGTGCTTACCGTGGCATTCGCGGCGTGAATTATTTCCTGGAAAATGTCGATAAGGTACCGAGCACAAACACCGCATTGCTCAACCAGCTGAAAGGCGAAGCGAAGGCATTACGTGCCTATCATTATCTGAAACTGGCCGGATTGTTCGGCCCGGTGCCGTTGGTAACCTCGTCGATCAGCATCGATGAAGGTCGGGCATTGACGAACACACCGGTAGAGGAAATCTGGAATTTTGTGGAAAAAGAACTGACCGAAGCTGCCGCATTGCTGCCGGCCACTTATGGTGCTGCGGATAAAGGCCGGTTTACCAAAGGTGCCGCCCTGGGCCTGCTCGCACGTGCGGACCTGTACGCGGCACGTTACCAGAAATCCGCCGATGCGGCCGATCAGGTGATCAAGTTGGGTGTGTATGGTTTATATGATTCTTATGAAAAACTGTTTAGCTATGCGGCGGAGAACAATAAGGAGGTTTTGCTGGACAAACAGTATTTGAAAGATGTATCTCAAAACAACGTCTTCAACTTGCTCGCACCTTACAGCCAGAAAAATGCGCAAAGTACTTATGTTCCTACAAAAACGTTGGTAGATACTTACGAAACGCTGGCGGGTAAAAAGATCACCGATCCTTCGAGTGGTTACGATCCTGCGAAACCTTATGTGAACCGTGATCCGCGTCTGAAATTCTCGGTTTTCCTCGAAGGCGATGCATTACCCAGCGGCATTACCTTCCAGCCCCGCCCGACGAGCGGAACAGCCGATGCGATCGGGAGTACTTACATTGCTTCTACCACGGGTTTCAATATTAAAAAGTATATCAATACCGAAGATTTTGCCAACCCAACCAACAGCGGGATCAACATCATCCTGCTCCGTTACGCCGAAGTATTGCTGACTTATGCAGAGGCGAAAATCGAGCTGGGGCAAACTGACGCAAGCGTGCTGGCTGCGATCAACCAGGTACGGAACGGGCGTTCGGACGTGAAACAACCTTCGATAGCAACAGGCACACAAGCGGCATTGCGCGAGATCGTGCGCCGCGAGCGGACTGTGGAACTGGCATTTGAAGGGCAGCGGATATTCGATATCCGTCGCTGGAAAATCGGGGAGCAGGTGATGAACGGGCCGGTATTCGGCATTACTTATCCGGATGCAAGCGGTAAACTGGTTACGGTGCAGGCCGCTTCATCCGACCGTGTGTTCGATGCGAGCCGTCATTATTTGTGGCCAATCCCGCAAAAGGAGCGGGATTTGAACCCTAATCTGAAACAAAATCCGAATTGGTAATTACTTTTGGAATAACGCGATGGCACCGGCGGGACGCCGGCGCCATCGCGGCTTATATTTACCTAAAACCAACCTTCAAATATGTTTAGAGTACTTTCGCTGTTGCTGGTATCGGTGGGCATTTGCCTGTTGATGGCCTTTCAATCCGAAAAACCGGCGGCAAAAACACCCAACATCATCCTGTTCTTCATCGACGACCTCGGCTATGGCGACTTATCCGTCAACGGCGCATTGGGTTACAAGACCCCCAACCTGGATAAAATGGCCGCGGAAGGCACGCGTTTCACCAATTTTATGGCCGCCCAGGCTGTGTGCAGCGCTTCCCGTGCCGCATTGCTGACAGGTTGTTATCCCAACCGTTTGGGTATTTCAGGGGCATTCGGACCCAATGCAGGTGTAGGATTGAACCCTAAGGAAGAAACGATTGCGGAACTTGTGAAAGCACAAGGCTATGCGACCGGTATTTTCGGGAAATGGCATTTGGGCAGCGATCAGGAGTTTTTGCCATTGCAACAGGGCTTCGACGAATATTACGGGGTGCCTTACTCGCACGACATGTGGCCGCTGCACCCATGGCAGGAACGCGCCAAATACCCGCCATTGCACTGGATCGACGGCAACAAGCAGGTGAAAGAGATCAAAAACCTCGAAGATGCCAGCGAACTGACACCAGTGATTACCGAAAAGGCTATTTCATTTATCAAAAGGAATAAAAACAAGCCATTCTTCCTGTACGTACCGCACCCGCTGCCGCACGTGCCCCTGGCCGCCTCCGCGAAATTCCGGGGCAAAAGTCAGCGCGGTATTTTCGGGGATGTGATGATGGAACTCGACTGGTCGGTAGGGGAGATCATGAAAGAGCTGAAAGCGCAGGGACTGGATAACAATACCCTCGTCATTTTCACGAGCGACAATGGCCCCTGGCTCAACTACGGCGACCATGCAGGCTCAGCCGGCGGTTTCCGCGAAGGCAAAGGAACTTCTTTCGAAGGGGGGCAGCGTGAGCCATGCATTATCCGCTGGCCGGGAGTAGTCCCAGCAGGACGGGTGTCGAACAAGCTGCTTTCAAACCTCGACGTGCTGCCGACCATCGCCAGACTCACCGGCGCCAAACTGCCCAAAGAAAAGATCGACGGCCTCGATTTCACTGCATTGCTCAAAGGCGACGAAACCCAGACGCCACGCGAAAGTTTCCTGTACTACTATCGCAAAAACAACCTGGAAGCCGTCCGCAAAGGCGACTGGAAGCTCATTTTCGCCCACCCTGGCCGTACTTATGAAGGCTCATTGCCCGGCAAAAACGGACAGCCAGGCCCGGCGCCCGAAGACCATCAGTTCCCTAAAGCATTATACAACCTCGCCCGCGACCCAAGCGAGCGCTACGATGTGCTGGAACAAAACCCGGAAATCGTGGCCGAACTGGAAAAAATAGCCGACGCGGCACGGGAAGATATGGGAGATGATTTGCAGCAGAAGACAGGAAAAAACGTTCGGGAGATCGGGCGTACCATTAAAAAATAGCGGATAGTATTTTCAGCAGTGATGTGAGTATTACTGCTGAAAATATCAGTAACCCTCTGGGTGACACGCTATATAAGTTATGGAAAGTGAAATGAAACCTGTGCATCCCGGTGCCGTTCTGCGGGAGGACATTCTGAAAGAAATGAATATCTCCGTCACGCGGGCGGCCAGGGAGCTGAATGTGAGTCGTAAGCAGCTCTCGGAAGTTGTCAATGAAGTAGCTGCGATATCGGCGGAAATGGCGGTGAGATTGGAAAGCGGCTTTGGTGTAAGTGCAGAATTCTGGCTGGATATGCAGAAAAAGTATGATATCTGGCGCGTCAGGAAGAGTGGTCGGGGTCAAGGCATTCATCCGATTACATCCGTCGCCGGTATCAGATAATTTTTTTTAACGAATTCATTTTGGACTTGTTTGTTTAATCGTTTTATCTTTACTTTGTCTATCAAACAAGTAGATTATATCGATTCTTCGATTCGCAATATTCAGAACGTATCTGCTTTTCCGATACCCTAAAAGACAGTCCTGGCGCGACTTGCCGGAATTTTCGGTGGTTGTCAATTCATGCTGGTCGTCCGGGCTGTCGTAGGGTATCGGGAACAAAGATACATCGCATTTCGCTTTTTGTCCTCTGCACTTCCGGTTTTTGTAAATCTGCTCTCAAAACGGTCTAAGCAGGTACTTTTCCCCAATTTTAAAGGCACTGGCCTCGTTTAATTCAAGTAATCCTAGGGTTGCATTGTCTTTCTGAAGTATATTAACCTACTCCCCAAAATGAAAAAGTATTTGTTTCTGGTTACCCTCCTGAGCTCTTCGTTCCTTTACCACCGTTCCCAGGCCCAGGCGCCGAAGCCTACCCGCCCGAACATCGTTTTTATCCTGGCCGATGATCTGGGATACGGCGATGTGGGTTTCAACGGTCAAAAATTAATCAAGACGCCTAACATCGACCGGCTTGCCCGGGAAGGGATGATATTCAATCAGTTTTATGCTGGTACTTCTGTATGCGCGCCGTCGAGGTCGTCGCTGCTTACCGGGCAGCATACGGGGCATACCTACATCCGCGGTAACAAAAGTGTGGAGCCGGAAGGCCAGCAGCCGATTGCCGATTCTGTGGTGACGCTTGCGGAAGTATTGAAAAAGTCGGGATACGTAACGGCGGCTTTCGGCAAATGGGGATTAGGACCGGTAGGGTCAGAAGGCGACCCCATTAAGCAGGGTTTCGATCGTTTTTACGGTTACAATTGCCAGAGCCTCGCGCACCGTTATTACCCGGAGCACCTTTGGGATAACAGTAAAAAAGTCCTTTTGGAAGGAAATAAAGCCCTTATTCACAATAAAGAATATGCACCGGACCTGATCCAGAAAAAAGCGCTCAGCTTCGTGGATGCGCAGGATGGTAAGCAGCCTTTCTTCCTGTTTTTGCCCTACATTCTGCCCCACGCCGAGCTGATGGTGCCGGATGACAGCCTGTTTCGGTATTACAAGGGCAAATTTGAAGAAAAGCCGTACAAAGGAGCGGATTACGGTAAAGGAGCGACAGGCGGCGGCTATGCTTCACAGGAATTTCCGCACGCTACATTCGCGGCGATGGTGGCGCGCCTCGACCTGTATGTAGGCCAGGTGATGAACAAATTGAAAGAGAAAGGGCTGGATAAAAACACGCTGGTGATCTTCACCAGTGATAACGGCCCGCACATTGAAGGTGGGGCCGATCCCAATTTTTTCAACAGCAATGCAGGCTTTCGTGGTGTGAAGCGCGATTTGTACGAAGGCGGCATTCGCGAGCCATTTGCAGCGCGCTGGCCGGCCGTTGTTAAACCGGGCTCAAAAAGTGATTATATAGGTGCATTCTGGGACATTCTTCCCACTTTCGCAGAACTGGCAAATGCATCGGCACCGCGTAACATCGATGGCATTTCATTCACCGACGCGCTGAAAAGCAAACCGACACAGAAAAAGCATGATTACCTTTATTGGGAATTCCATGAGCAGGGCGGAAGACAGGCCGTACGCCAGGGCAACTGGAAAGCGGTGCGGCTCAAAGCGGCTGGCAACCCCGACGGCCTGGTCGAGCTCTACGATCTTTCAAAAGATCCCCAGGAAAAGACCAACCTCACCCCCCAATTCCCCGACAAAGCCAAGGAGCTGGGCCAGATTATGAATCGGGCGCACGTTTCATCGGCTATTTTCCCATTCGGAAGCCTGGCGACGAATTGACGTCATGCAGAAGCGCTGAGCATGGTTGAAATGATCAGCGCTTCTGCGACAAGTAAGATTGTAAGAAAATCGGTATATTTGATTTTAAATCGATTGGAATATGGCCACATTAATCATTGAGGGCGAGAACGATCAAATCGCGACTGTAAAAGCGTTTCTTGAAACTGTCGGAATCCGTTTCCGGACAGAGCAGGACGCTACTGACTATCTACTCAGCAATTCCTCTAATACTACTGAACTTTTAGACTCCATCAGAGAAGCCAAGGACGGAAATACCTTGAAACTTGGCCTCGATGATATATGGAAATAGCGTTCACCCCGAAAGCATTATCGCAGCTCAATTATTGGAAGCAAACCGGAAACGAAACCATTCTCCGGAAGATTCGCACATTGCTTGAATCGATCTCAGAAACGCCATTTTCAGGACTAGGTAAGCCTGAACCACTCAAACATCAATTATCCGGATACTGGTCGAGACGCATTAACGACGAGCATCGGCTGGTGTATTGTGTGGAGCGAATAAAGTGATTGTCGTTCAATGCCGCTTCCATTACCCCAAATAGTATCCCCCTATATCAGCCCCAACCCCGCGGCCAGCTTGATCAGCGAAGCGGTATTCGATACTTCGAACTTTATCAAAAGATTTTGTCGATGGCTGTTTACCGTAGTGACACTGATGAATAGCTGTTCTGCGATTTGTGGGTTGGTAAGTCCTTCGGCAATCAGAACTAATACTTCCTTTTCGCGGCGGGTCAGGAATGGTAACGTTTTTGGAGCCGTGGAGGGCGTTACCTGGTCGAATTGCACGTTCATAAAGTAGCCGCCGGCCTGTACCTGCGCGATGGCTTCGAGGATATCTTCCTTGCCCGAGCTTTTGATCAGATAGCCGGATGCCCCGTTCTGGATCATGCGAGAGACGTACGCCCGTTCGTTGAATGTGCTCAATGCAAGTGTTTTTACCTCCGGAAACTGATCTTTCACCTTCTTGCATAGGTCGATACCGCTGATGTCGGGCAGGTTAATATCGAGGAATGCAATGTCGACTTCGTTGCTTTTCAGGAATGCGATGGCATCGATCGCGTTGGTGGCCGTTCCGACCACTTTGACTCCTTCCGCGTCGGCGAGCAGCGATTTCAAGCCTTCCAATACCAGCGGGTGATCGTCTACGATGAGGATTTTGACACTCATAGTTCTTTTATTAAGGTTAAAGCCGTTTCCGGCATTGGTATCATTTATTAAAGCGTGATTTCGACAAGTACCGATGTGCCTTCGCCCGGTTTCGACTGAATATCGAGTGTCCCGCTCAGGTAGTCTACACGCGCTTGTACATTGCGAAGACCTGCGCCTTTGTTTTGTTCGAGATTTTTAATGTCGAAGCCTTTACCATTGTCCTCTACGGTAACACTCACATTGTTATCCACCCAGGTAAGCTGCACCTGCGCTTCACTGGCGTCGGCATATTTGAGCACGTTGTTGAGCAACTCCTGGATAATGCGATAAAGCACCACTTCTACCTGGGAATCGAGGCGTTTGTCGTCGAAGCCGAATGCCTGCATGTGCACTTTCAGGCGGCCGGATGCGCTGATACCTTCGCAAAAATCGCTCAGTGCGTCAATTAATCCGAACCGTACAAGCGATTCGGGCATCATGCTGTGGGCTACGCGGCGCATTTCGCTGATCGCGCCGTCGAGTTGGGTTAGGGCCCTGGTAAACGTCATTGCGCTTTCTTCGGGCAGGATTACGTTTCCTTTCACGGAATTCAGAGTTAGTTTTATGCCTGATAATAGTCCGCCCAGACCGTCGTGCAGGTCACGGGCCACGCGGGTGCGTTCTTCTTCCTGTCCTTTCAAAATGGAGTTAGTCGCAACGAGTTGCTTTTCCTGTTGCAGCTGCAACACTTCCTGCTCGGCCACGCGCTTGCGAAATGCAATGTTCCGGTAAGCCAGCACGGCGATCGCCAGCAACCCTACCAACCCTGCAATGAGGCCATATATCAATGTGTTGCGGGTTTGCTTCTCCGATTCCAGGGTTACAATTTGCTTTTCCTTCTGCGCCGTGAGGTATTTTGTGTCGAGCTCCTGTAATTGTTTTTGTATGTCAATTCCCTGAATGGAGTCGTTCAGGATCGAATATTTCATCAGGTAATCATAAGCGCCTTTGTAATTGTTCTGCCGCGCGAGGTCGGTAGCATAATCTTCATAAAGCTCTACCAAATGGTCGGTCATGTTGCTGGCCTCCGCGATCGTGAGTGCTTCCTTCGTGTATTTGGCTGAGAGGTCAATTTTATTGGCATCTTCTGCTAGGAACATCAATGCGCGAAGGCAGTCGAGTTCCAGAAACACGTTCCCTGATTTTCGGGCGAGATCAAGTCCTTTCTGTCCGTAGACCCACGCTTCGTCCAGTTTTTTTTGCAGGCGACTGGTGCGGCAAAGCCCGATGTAGGCCTGGGTAACAAATATGTCCGAATGAATTTTTTCGGCCACAGCCAGCCCTTCCTTGAAATGCGCGATACTTTCCCTGTAACGTTTGAGGTTGAAATAAGAGCCGCCAATATTGGTCAGGATATCAGCGAGTTGCAGGCTGTCCTTCATCGGGCGGGCCAGTTGAAGCGCTTTCTGCTTGTAAACCACCGACTTATTGAAAAGATTGGCATGCTCGAATGCGGATCCAATGCTGATGTACAACCTCGGCAAAAACTCCTTCATGCCCAGCTTATCGAACTGGCTTGCCGCCTGCTGATAATACTGGATCGCCTGCGTGAAATTTCCCATATAGGTATAACTCGCAGCGATATTGTTGAGGCTCTTGCCAATGTTGACCTCGTGCTTCATCCGCTTCGCTATTTCAAGACTTTCGCGGTTCAGTTTGAGCCCTTCTTCAAATTTCCCCTGCAAATTGAGGATATAAGTGTAATTCGACCGGAACTTGAAGCGGCCCAGATCGTAGTTCAGCTTTTCGCTGAGGGCATCCGCTTTGAGGTAATATTTACCGGCACTGTCGAGGTTGTGGTTTTCATAATACTGCCCGTATTCGATGTACGCGAGTACCCGGTTGGTATCCTGCCTGCTGGCCTGAATGCGTTTCAGAATGGCGGTGGGATCTGGGTTTTGTGCAAATGCTGCGCTGGGAAAAAGGATAAGTAAAAGTGCTCGCAAATATAATTTCATCGGATCCGGAGAGTAGAATGGACTGGAAAATTACCGTGGCAAAAGTCTGAAATAAAACCTTTTAATAATATCCTATAAACATATGATTTTTGAAAAATCCTACTTTCATAGGATTGATCCCGGACTGTCGGCTGAGCTACCTTTGTCATGTCGAAAGGCAAAAAATTATCTCATCCATTATCCATTTTCCAAATCAAATACAGCCATGAAAAAGATTACATTTTTGAAAAACATTTTCGCTCTGTTGTTGCTTTCCACTCTGATGTTCGCCTGTGAGGATGACGATAAGGACGTATCCCCGGAACTGAGCTCGAAAGCAGCGGGGATTTACAAGGTGACGAAGCTAACCGTCGACGGGGACGATTATCCGCTGGAAGCAGCAAAGGCGGTTATCACTATTCAGTTGGACAAGTTCTCTTCCGAAGTTGTGACCGGAAAAATGAAGGTGAAAATCGACGGAGACTCCGAACCGGATGAAGACCTCGGTACCCTGAACCTGAAAAATGCCGGAAGTACCGGAATCGATATTTATGAAGGCACCGACAAAGTAGGGAATGTTAAGGACAATAAAATGAGCATTTACGTCGAGTATGAAGGTCAGGATTTCGAAATGATCGCAGAAAAACAGTAAACCCTTCCCTTGATTACAATTACAGCCATGAAAAATAGATCAGTACCCTTTTTACTCTGCGCCTTTTGCGTTGCATTCCTGAACTTCACTTTCAACGACGAATTCGAAGAATACGGGATCAGCCAGAAGGACATTCAGAACCGCCTTTGGAACGGCTTGCAGAATCCTTTGAACGTGCCCTATTTCAGCAGTTCCGTGAAGTCGGCGTGCCGGTCACTGGCGCCCGATGCGCAGGCCATTGCCATTAAAAAGGCCGGAACATTTATGAAGACCTATTTCAGTTCGGAGGATTTTCAGAAGCGGTACAGCGAATCGATCGCGAAACGCTATCCGAAACTGGAAACGGCCGTGAGCGAGCAACGCAAAGCGGAAATCCGCGCGAACCGTCTGAAAGGCGTACAAGGATTGCAGGCGAAAGATATGGAGCCGGTTGTGGATATTCAGATCCAGTCTGCCGAAACATTTGTCGGTATGGAAAGCATGCTCAGCAGCATTCCGGCCGAGCAACGTACCGATTTCAAGAAGCAGATCGAGGACGGGAAGCGTAATGCGGCATTCTTCAAAAAGATCAAACCGCTTTTGAAAACCAATATGGAGGAATTCAAAAAGCAATATGCGGAGTATTTGGCCAATGACGAGATCCGTCAGTCGGAAGAGACCCTGGCGCGAAATGCGAAAAGCAATGCGGATGAATTCGAGAAGCTGAAAGACCCTAAAAAGGTGCTCGTCGCCCGCCTGACGGACTTTCTGAACCAAAGCAAAGGCGTGGATTTCGCTGCGCAGACGAAGGAAGTGAATGGCCGTAAGAAGTTTGTGAATGGGGCTTACGAGGGTAAAAACGACGTTTGGAAGTTCTGCTACCGGATGGGCGCGACGCCTACTAATACTGCACGTGCATTTGCCCAGCAGTGGTTGACCGAGTTGAAATAAATTGGTTTATATAAAATCGACAGACAGGTGTCATTGACGCCTTTTCTGTCTGGTCCGTGGCCGACAGCGCGTTACTGTTGCCACGGATTTTTTATTTTCGAGAAAAATTGACGGGAGGTATTGCATTTTAAAAAACATTAAACTTACTTTGTCTATCAAATAAGTATACTATTAAAAGCAAAGCTCCTGAACCACCCTGAGCTGAGTATTAATCCAGGCATCTTAGATATGAGCGCGGTTAATTTACTTTGTAAGGCCCCTGCGAGGGGAGTTGTGGGACATACCTTCACGCTTTGTTTTTCCCATCCCGATAGCTGTTGTTGCAACGGCTAACATTCGACTGACATTTCTCGGAAATATCCCGTGTGATAGTCATGGCTGATCATCTGAAATTTTCGGTGGTTGGCGATTTCAGTTGCCGGCTGTGCTGTCCCGGGGTATTTCCGTGCCCATATTATTTGCTGCGTTTATAGTAAACCGGTACTACAATATCTTTTCAAATATGTTCACATTCTCAGACGTGGTGCTGCTTGCGAGGAAGATCGCCGTCGGCATTCTGCTAACACTAATCCCCTTTGTACTGATCGCCGGAGGCATTTGGCTGGCGTGGAAATTATTTACCTGACATCTCATTTCACCATAAAAAAACAAATCACGCATGAAATTGGATAATACACTGGCCCGGAAGATTACCCGCGACGGCCTGATCAGCGTGGTGCTGTACATCGCACCCATTATTTTGATGTTTGCCAGCTTCCAGGTTTTCGATTACCGGCCCTGGGAAGGTAGCAATGAGTTTCCCTTCAAGGCTCCGGCTTTCGTGGAGGCCGTATTTAAAAACCTCAGCAGCTGGGGATTACCGGTAATCGTGCTCGTGCTGGGCGTGATCGAATTTGCCGCCGGTTTGTACGAAAACAAATGGACCAAGAATGAGCGGATCCTGGATATCGTCTGCTTTGTAGTCCCTAAGCTGATTATCAGGCCTTTTGTCGCCTATTTTGGATTGAAATTCTTGCCGCTGGTGCTGCCCGATGCCAAAGATGCATTTGGGTGGGTGCCATTCTGGTGGGCATTCCTGATCATCGCCGTAGCGGACGACCTTACGCAATACTGGTACCACCGCCTGCACCACCAGGTGCCATGGCTATGGCGCTTTCACCGCACACATCACTCGGCTACCTACATGGGTATGGCCATGGCGAGCAGGCAGAATGTGATCTATTCGATTTTTTTCTCACAAACATACCTGACAATCGCGCTTACTTACCTGGGATTGGGTTATGCGGCATTGTTTGTGAAAGTGATCAAGTCGCTTATCACCACCGGCGCGCATTCGAGCATTCCCTGGGATAAGCCTTTTTATGAAATCAAATGGTTGAAACCCATCGGCTGGGTGCTGGAAAGAGTTATTTCCACTCCCGCCACACACCATGCACACCACGCGGATACGACCGATGACGGAATAGGCTATTATAAAGGCAACTTCGGAAATATGTTCTTCCTCTGGGACATTATCTTCGGAACCGGCATCATTACCCGCAAATACCCGTCGTCCTACGGTATCAAGCATTATCAGGAAGAAGAATGGTACGCACAGTTTATGTGGCCCATTTTTAAATCCAAAAAAGAGGGCAGTGAGTTGTCTCAAAACGGGCCGATGGTGGGAGACGCCGTTCCGGATACGCCAGAACCTATTATCCTTAAACCTGATACTACAATCACTGCTGCTACGGCAGTCGCTTAAAATTCTTAGATGACCATCGGCTTGACTGATGGTCATCTTTTTTTGTATTTCAAAGCTTTGGAATACAAGGGTAATGTGCCCAACTGATGGCTTTTTGAACCTCAGGATAAGGAAGTCATGTCATTGGAGAATCGGATGAGGTCGATAACGCAGGATGGTTTGATCTTTTGGCTTTCTCACCAAAACTTCATCGATCATGACTGACTTTAATTCCTTAGTAACAAGTATTCACGAGACCAATTCCACCCTGCAACAAAGCGCTTCCAAGGCAATCAACAGGTATCTGACAATCCGCAACTGGCTGATTGGTTTTCATATTGTCGAATTTGAGCAGAATGGAGAGGATCGGGCCGAGTACGGGCAGAGACTGGTAGACGAACTGGCCGAAGTTCTGGCAACACCAGGGCTGGGTGCAAGAAATCTCAAAGTGTTTCGGCAATTCTATCTGGCCTATCCTCAAATTGTGCAGACGCTGTCTGCACAATTCAAAGGTCTGTCTTCTATAAGGTTAAATGACCTGACTGCGCGGCTAAACACGGTTAATTATGTTGCCAATGAGCCAGGCAATAAGTTCTCAATCGATGCGGAAATATTGCTTTCCCGGTTATCATTTTCACACCTCGCCTTACTACTTCCGCTAAAAGAGCCAGAAAAGAGGGCTTTCTATGAAAGACAATGCGGTGCTAGTCAGCTTACCCGTTTGTAAATCGTCTCAGTCGCTTTGTCTTCCTCACCTTCCGGGGAAATGTTGTAAGCTGTGATGATTAGCGTGTCCGGGTCTGTGAGTTCGGCTGTGGTGCGCCAATTCCAGGGGGCCGGATATTCGGGTACGCTGTATTGACCCAGGACAGAAAATCCATTTTCGGTAGGCGTACCGTTCGAAACCATCAATCCCGTGCCCATGTGGAAGCTGTCGATCCAAGCCGATTGGAATGTATTGTTCGGAATGTCGAACCCATAGATCGCGATGCCCTCGAATGGTTTGCCGTTGAGGCTGCCCTGGTATTCGTGCAGGAGGAATGCGCCGCCAAGAATGGGTTTGATGGTCCCTTTCATCTCGGATTCGTCCGCAAGGACGCCGGGCTCGAACCATGTTTTGGTAGAGCCTTCCCAGCTGCCCGTTAACGCTTGCAGCCGATGGTGTACGCCGGATTCCAGCGAAATTTCGAATTTGCTTTTTGACATGGTCGGTATGGTTAAGGTTGCCACTGGACTACGAATTTACGCGAATCCTTTTGCCTGAAACACACGGCGCGTGTAGTGGACACAATATATTAATATGGAAACCCAAAACTTGATAAAAATAAGATCGGATGCAACTGGGTAAAATGCCAAATGGGAGGGGTATTTGAGACAAAATCTTTATATTGGTGCCCGCTTTGGTCTGAATATCAAAGATTAACCACATCAACAACATGATACAATTAGGTTTATTAATTACCAACCGGCACCGCTTATTGAGCGTTGCCGCGATTCTGGATGTATTCGAATCGGTGAACAGCTTCTACGAGCGGGCCAACCAGCCACATTTTTTCAATATTACCCTTTTCTCACCCGATCCTGAGCCGGGAAAATTCTACGGTGCTTACCCGATGCAATCGATCAGCGAATTCACCCAACAGGATCTCGTACTGGTGCCGGCGTTTGGCGCCGGGGATGTCCAGCTCTCGACTATGAGCAACCAATGCTGTATTCCCTGGCTTTGGGAGCAATATAAAAACGGCTCGGAGCTGGCCAGCTTCTGTACGGGGGCATTTCTGCTCGCAGCGGCGGGACTGCTGAATGGCAAACACGCTACCACGCATATAGACGCAGCGGAGGCGCTGGCCTCGAATTTTCCGGATATTATCATGAAAAGCGATGCCGTGGTGACGGAGGACAAAGGGATTTTTACGAGCGGCGGCGCTACCAGCAGTTTCCACCTGATGCTGTACCTGATACAGCGTTTCTGTGGAAAAGATCTTACGCTGAGGACTGCCAAAATGTTTGCAATAGACATGGACCGGGAGCAGCAAACTTATTTCGGGACCTTCGCGCCGCCACAAAACCACGGCGACGGGTTGGTAAATATGGCGCAGCAGAAGATCGAGAAAGAGTACCAGGAAGGAAGTACGATCGAAGTGCTTATTCAGGATATACCTGCGAGTCGCCGAAATGTGGTGCGGCGTTTCAAGCAGGCTATTGGCGTGACTCCCATCGAATATTTGCAGCGGACGCGTATTGAAGCAGCCAAGAAACTCTTGGCACAAACCGATCAGAGCGTACTCGAAGTGATGTTAAATTCCGGGTACAACGATTTGAAATCTTTCCGGCAGTTATTCAAGAAAAGTACGGGCGTGACGCCGAAGGAATACCGCGACAAATTTAATATAGCACGGCTCGAAACCGGTGGACAGTGGACCCGGCGAATGAGCGGTGCATCTTACCTTGATTAAAGCAAAAAGCCCGGATCGAAAATGTCCGGGCTTTTAATTTGCTTGATATTACGTCAATTAACTTTGGCAATTTTACGGAATGCGCGATCATTGCCTTGTTTGATTTCAACAATGTATACGTTTGCAGGAAGCTGTGTAATGTTAAGCTGGTGCGAGAAACGGCTGGTCGTTTTATTCACCAGTACATTTTTATAGAGCGTGCCCGATTTCGCGTCAAAAATGCGGATTTCGATTTGTTCGGTTTTATCATTGGCAAGGTCGATGCTCACGAAATCAGAGGTAGGATTGGGATAGACTTTCGCATCGGCATGAAGAGAAATTTCTTCCTTTAAAACCGGCGCGGCTATTTCCACTGCTGCCTTTCGTGAGTTTTGTCCGTCGGCTGCGAGGACAAAAATAGGCGTTTCTCCTGCTGTAACGGTCACTTTGCCATCTACAATGGGCAGCTCGGTCATAGCCATATTACTGGCACCGGCGGTTGGAGTGTAAATACGTGCAACACCCGACTGGTTCAGATTGACGGTATATTCAGCCGTTCTCCCGACCTCATCAGGCACGGTCAATATGAAGAGCGATTGGCCATTCAGCTCATAGCGGTCCACAATCGGGTCGTTGTGGAGCGTTTCCTTGTATTCATATTGGCCGAATAGTTTCTGCGTTTGCAGGAAATAGTCCGCGGAAGGCCGGCGGGTCTGGTCGTCATTTACAAAGCCGGAGGATGCGAACATCCCCCAACCGCCATTGTCGTACATCTGGTAAAAGAATACTCTCTCTACTCCGTGACGCGCAGAGAAAAGGGATGTGCGAAGAATCCAGTCGGCCTGGGTTTGCTGTACGGATTTACTGCCGATAGCAATCGCTTTCAACGGGCTTTCCTGGTTGAGGTCGTAGCCGGCTTCGGTGAGCCACACAGGCTGATCATTAGATAGTTCACGAGCGACTTTTACAAAATTGTCGAGAAGCACATTGGCATTTGTAACCTCGGGGGCCGCGCCGCGCGTGGATGTGCCGCTCTGGCTCGATGAGGCGTCGTCCGTATACAAATGAAAGTTCACAATATCCCAGCAGAGGTTCACGGTGCCGTCGGCATGATAGCCGCGGAATTCTTTGCACCAGTCAACCATCCCTTTGATGAAATCGGGGCCGGTAACCAACCCGGCGATTACCACTTTCATATTGGGATCGGCATTTTTAACGCCTACACCAACACCCATCGTGTTTTTGTGGCCATCATAAAATGCCGACATGTTCGCGGCATATTCGCGGGCTGTCTGGTAACCTTTGCGGCCTTTCCACCATTTATCGCGCTCATTGTCGCATTCGATGTATTTAATGAGATTCAAACCGATTTTTACGGTATTAACCGGGTCGTTTGTCCATCTCGGCGTGGTAGACACGCTCAAAAGCGACGGATCGACATTGACATTACTTCCATAGCGCGCCGCGTATTGAAATGCAACCTTGGCTTGTTCGATATATGAAACAGGGTCAGCGAAGTTCTTTCCATAACGAACCGGCACATTTTCAGCATCGCGTTGGTCTTCCGGGTAGGTCTGCATCATCCAGCCCGGTTGTGTTTTAAGACAAGCCAGTACTTCAATTCCTTCCTGTTTGCAGCGCTCGTAGATCAGATCATAGTTCCAGCTGCCGCTCAATGTGGGGTTATAGGAATAAACGCCTTCCGTCGATTCCAGTTTTTCCCAATCCATGTAATGCCGCAGACCGGTGAAGGTTTTCGCTGCCTGCACTTTCGTTTCCACCAGTGACTCGGTGTGTGCGCCATCCTGAAAATACCATTCATAACCATTCACACCCAGCATATCGTTCAGCTTAATGTGCTTGGTTCGGGCCGGCGGCGAAGGCTCATTGCCTGGTGTATAGCTTCCGTAAAACTCGATTTCCGTCGGCAATGTGTTCGACATGGTCATTACCAGATACCGGATATTGCTCATCGGCTGGTCCAGTTTGTACTGCGCGTCTCCGGACAGTTGGCGATCGGGATAGGGGCCAACCCAGCCGTTGTAGATCTCGCCTGTGAAAGTCGCGACCGGAATGCGCTGCCATTGATCGGTAATGACGGATAGCACGAGCGGAAAGTCCTGCGCGCTGCCTGTGAAATCAAAGAATTTGACACCATTAAGCGTGATTTGTTCCCCTTCTTTCAGCGGATAATACGCTTCGTAGTTATTGATTATCTTTCCCCAGCCCGTGAGTACGTTCTCTTGCGTGTTGCCATCGAATAGCCCGTCGAGGCCGTTAGCGGCATTGGTGAGCTGGTACCAGCGTTTCGGATCAATGGGGATCTTCGTACCTAATGCGGGGTTGTTGGGATTCGAATTGTCGGAAACGGTAAATGTCCTGGAAATGTTTTCTGCCGTCAGATAATTGTTGTTGCCGGCTTGGGAGGCTGTAATCGTTACCTGTCCCGCAGCATGAATGGAGGCTTTCCAGATACCGGTTGCATTCGAAACTGAAACGATCGATGGATTGGAAGAAGTAAATTGAACGGGCGTTTCCGGATTGGTGCTGCTGGCGGTGAGGTTGAACGAACCATCGGTCAGGTTTTTGTCTGAAATGGGTTCAAAAGTGATCACGGATTGTCCCTGAACGGAACCGGGAATTACCTCAAACCAGTTGAAATTAAATGCACCGCGGTTGGCAAAAATGCGGAACACCTGGCTGCCGGCTTCCAGTTGTACCGTAGTGCGTACGGTGGTGTAAATCTGCCAGCCGCCGGTTTGGGGCACATCCACACTTCCAAGCACAGTCCCGCCCGTATTTTTGAACTGAATATTACCATTGCCCCATTGGTTGGACACCCTGAAATTGATGGTGTAAGTTCCCGCCGTTGGTACATTTACATTATAGTCCAGCCAGTCGTTATCGTCAATATAGTTCACATTAATGTCGCCGTCTACATCGCCTGTCACCTCCGTGCGCACGTCCGACGCCACATCGTACGTTTCCGCTTCAATTCTTGTTGTTAACGCACGGGATTCTTTCGCTTCAAACCAGTTGAAATTCCAGCCGCCTTTGCTGGCAAACACCCGCAACCGCTGATTGCCGGCAGGCAGGGAAGCAATCATACTGACGGTTTTCCAACCTTGCATACCACCCGTTTGAGGCAATAGAATGCTACCCAGTTCAGCGCCATCACTATTTCTGAGTGCCAGTGTCGCCTCAGGGCTGTACCCATTGGCTATGCGGTAGTTGAATGTAAAAACACCAGCAGTTGGTACATGGACATCATAATCAATCCAGCTGTTATCCTGGACCCACCCTACATTCTGTCCACCGCCGGTATCCTCCGTATTCTCAAGTTGTACGCTGTTAAAGTCATCATAGCTTTCGGCTTCAATTTTGGCGGGTAGAATCGTGCCGGTGATTCGGGTACCGGCCGAGACGAAAGAAAACCAGTTGAAATTGAATGCGCCACTGCGGGCGAAAAGTCGCACTACCTGGCTACCGGCAGGGAGGGGAACGGTCGTGCTGACGGTTACCCAGTTCTGCCAACCACCTGTTTGAGGTATATTTACCTGCCCGAGCACAGTGCCCGCCGCATTTTGGATTTCAATAATACCGTTTCCATAGGCATTAGCGACCCGGAACTGAATTTCATAGTCACGCGCATTCGCGAGATTCAGGTTGTAATCCATCCAGTCGTTGTCGTCGATGTAACCGACATTCTGACCACCGTCCTGATCACTCGTAGCTTCGGTACGCACTTCATACATGGCATCGAAGCTTTCGGCTTCGACTTTCCCCGACGAAATTGATCGCGAACCAGCCACCTCGAACCAGTTGAAATTCCAGCCTCCTTTTTCGGCAAAAATGCGAATTGTATGAGTTCCTTGTGGAAGTAATGCGACAAATGAGATCGTCTGCCAGCCCTGCATCCCGCCGGTTTGCGGTAGAATGGCCCGGCCAAGCGTGGCACCGCCTGCCGTTTGTAAAGCCAGCGTTGCTTCCGGGCTGTATCCATTCGCTATGCGGAATCGGAATGTGTAGTAGCCTGCCGATGGTGCCTGCACGGCGTAATCCATCCAGCTGCCATCCTGAATCCAGCCAACGTTGCGGCCTCCATCAACGTCTGAGGTATTTTCGGTACCTACGGCGTTCATGGCCACGAAATCTTCTGCTTCGATCTTTCCGGGAAGTAGCTCAGTTGATTGAGCCTGAATAGAGAAGGAGAGTAGTAAAAAGTAGATAGTAAAAATTCTAGCCATTCGTCGGGTCTACAAATAAATTCAAGTGAAGATACAACGAATTTAACTTCGGCTACAACTTTTGTAGTAGTTTTTTCAATGAAAATAGAAAATATAACACCTGTCGATGAAATTAACTTGAAATGCGACGTTTTGTAAATTTCATCACTTAAAAGCCGGTATTCCAGGCTCTTCACCGGGTAGCGGCTCTACTTCCGGCACGACGGGCTCTGTCGCTGGTAGTTCGGGTTGAGGTTCTACCGGGGGCGTTTCGGGTTCTTGCTCAAAGGGCGGGGTTTCTTCCGGCACGTCCGGTGAAGGGACTTCCGGTCGGGGATCGAATGGAGGCGTCTCACGCGGACCGCCCGGATCGCCCCCTCCATCGATAGCATCCAGGTATTCGTTGGCCAATTGATAAATATCCATGATTTCCAGTTGTTTGATGAAATGAAATATGAATGTTTTGGTAAAATAACTGTGCCGGATGATAAATCCCCTACTTGTTTTTGTGTCTGTTAATGGTAGATTAATTTATTAGCGGGTTGAAATTTTTATATTTGACATTCTTCAAATTCAAATCTAACTAAATGGAACAGCACGAAACCCGCCAGGTTACCTTCTACGGAGAGGGGGCCAAACTATTCGGTATTTACATCGTCAATATTCTTTTGACACTTGTTACGCTCGGACTCTACTATCCATGGGCAAGAGCCGCTTTGCTGAAATACATGTATGAGGAATCCGAATTCGAAGGAAGCCGTTTTACATTTCATGGAACCGGCAAGGAAATGTTTATCGGTTTTATCAAAGCGATCGGGATTTTCCTGGGCCTCTATTGCATTTTGCTGGGTGGAATTGTAACAAACAACACGACCATCACGCTGATCGGCGCCGCTGTCTTTTATATCGGATTTCTGCTGTTGATACCCATTGCCATTCACGGCGCACTTCGTTACAGAACATCCCGGTCGTCGTGGCGGGGAATCCATTTTGGCTACCGCGGAGATAAAAAGGAGTTTCTGAACATGTTTATTGTAGGCAGTCTTATCACGCTGTGTACGTTGGGCATTTATGGTGCATGGTTTGTTATCGAAATCCGGAAATATATCTTCAAACACTTGCGCTTCGGGAATATCACATTCTCGTACGAAGGCGAAGGAGCAGCTTTTTTCTGGCTGAATGTAAAAGGCTATTTTCTGTCACTGATCACGCTGGGTATTTATTCGTTCTGGTGGGTAAAAGACCTTTTCGGCTATTACGTGAACAATATCCGAATGTACCAGGGCGAAACGCGGCTGACTTTCCGTTCGACAGCGACCGCTGGCGGCTATTTCAAGCTGATCGTAATAAATATGCTGATCATCGTGCTGAGCCTTGGTCTGGCCACTCCCTGGGCGATCGTGCGCGCAATGCATTTTGTATTTTCCAATATCCATATCGATGGACCGCTCGATGTTAACGCAATCGCTCAAACCGAGGCCGATTATACCGATGCAACCGGCGAAGATCTCGCGGATATGATCGATATTGGGATTGTTTAACCGACTATTGCTTCATGTACAATTTTAGTGTCCGTTATCACGACGGAAGACTGTCCATCGCGCACGACGCGACGCTCACCCTTATGCCCGATCACTGGCTCATTCATTACCTGGACCCCTCAGGTGAGCTCACTTCGGTGCGATGGACACTGCCCGGCATTGTAACAGACGAGAATTTCAGCAACCTCTATATTTTTCGGTACGGAGAATTTCCGCGGCAAACTATTGAGGCGAAGGACGAAAACCTGCCGACAATGCTCAAAAAGCAATATCCTGAAAAGATATTCTTCAAAAGGCGTGTCACAGACATTTTCAAGCTGAACAATGCAACTATTGCAGGGGTTGCGTTGGTCGTTTTAATGCTGCTTGGTCTCGGTTACTGGTTTGGACTCCCCTGGTTGGCCGGAGCTGTGGCCGCCCGCATACCCGTGAGCGCGGAGACTAAAATGGGTGAAACCATGTACGATAATATGATCCTCGCCTACGACGTGGACGACCAGCTAACTGCCCGCGTGAATGATTTTGCCAAAGCCATCGATTTCAAAACCGAGTACCCGATCCGTGTGACGGTGGTGAAGGAAAAAGACGCCAACGCATTCGCGCTGCCTGGCGGCAACATCGTGGTATTCGACGGTATTCTTCGTAAAATGAAAACGAAGGAAGAACTTGCCGCACTGCTCGCGCATGAAGTGTCGCACGTGCATTACAGGCACTCGTTGCGCAACATTTTCCGGAGCCTGGGCGGTTACCTCTTTCTTTCGTTGCTCCTGAACGACATCAATGGTGTCGCCACCGTCCTCGCTGATAATTCCAATATGCTCGCCAACCTCACATACTCCCGCGAACTGGAAACGGAAGCCGACCGCAAGGGAATGGATGTTCTTCAAAGCAACGGCATTAGTCTGGAAGGTTTCGTCGACCTATTTCAAACGCTTAAAAGCGCGCACGGGGATGTTGGAAGCCTCAAACTGCTAAGCACGCATCCATTGACCTCTGACAGGCAGCGGTTGGCGGAAACGATGGCAGAACAGCAGAAGGGGGTAAATGAGAACGAGGAATTGGAGCGAAAGTGGGCGATGATTTTGAGGGCAGGGAAATAATAGAATAGGACCGTTGGCGAGACGGCCCTATTCGTTTGACTACGGTGTGCGCCGTTGAATGTAGGGTTATAAAAAAGAGGCTTCTGAATAGCAGCCTCTTTCCTAATTGAGTTTACAAATATATTATCCTACAATCCCGCCCATTGGCTCGAAAATGTTAGCAGATTGTAACTAGTTTGCTTGCCAGCATTGTAACCATATCCCAGTGGGTAGTATTCTTTTGTTATTGAACTGACATAGCCATTATAGTCAAGTCCATAATAGTATTGGAAAAATGGTTTCGACTGGTTGGTATATGGAAGTGGTGTAATTTGCGCTCTTAGCACTAATGCATCACTGAATTTTCCAAAAATGGTCAGGTATTTATCGAAACCGGAATTTTCGGGATTAAGGAAGTATTTGTCCTGCTTGGAAGGTTGATCGCCTACGGTGTAAAAATAGTTTACACGTTGGAATTCCCCTACTGGAGTTGATGTCGTTATGTCGCTCAAGCGTTCCGCACCGGTAGCGGGAATATACTCATATTTAAACACTTTCTTTTGGGAAACTCCTCCGCCCGATATATTAACTTCATCCAGACGGCCGACCTCATTATACTTGTATTCGGACGTGCGGTTATTGGTGATATCAATACTTTTAATGCACCTTTTGTTGGAGATTTTATATTTGACTTCTTTAATCAAAGTATTCGACGATTTGCTGTATTGCTTGCTGGTGATCCAGAGATCGCCGGTGCTGTCGTCGTACGAGTAGATGGTGTAGCAAGAGACTTCGGAGACTTTTGAGAGGTAACCCAAAAACCTTCCCGACTTAATGTACTGCAGTATTGTCGCCCCATCCTTTACTAATTTGAGCTCTGCGTTTGTTTTTGCATTTTGGTCGCTGATTGTGGAAGTGGCACTATCAGCTGGAGATACCTGGTCCTGATTTTGGCAACCGGCCAGCAGGCCTGCAAATACCATGGCCTTTAAAACTTGTCCTGCAATGTTCAGTTTTTTCATAATCATTAATGATTAAATGTGTGAGTAAAAATTACCGTTTCAAACATAGAGGTGGTGTTTATTATCCCAGTAATCCGATGGGTGAGCGGACTGGTTGAATAAGCTTTCGGCTTAAGAGAGGCTATTAAACCTGGGTTATAATTTTGGAGAGGAGTAGGTGCGGCTTGTGGTGACCGATGAGTTGGTCATAGTGGAGTTCGCAGTAATTGTTTTAGCATAGCCGTTAGAATTGAAGCTATATGCGAAATTGTTTCCGGGAAACGGCGCGCCGTTCCAGGGAAGACTTTTTATTCCTTCCAATGTCGGTAGGTTTGAATGAAAAACTCCGAATAGGGGCAGGTATTTACTTGTAATGCCCAGTGCATCTGGATTAGTAGGGTATTTGTTTTCCAGCTGGCCTCCTCCCTGAACGGAATAGTTGTAGGTGACCTCCTTCGTAGGCGTATTTCCCTGGTCAAAAAAGTTGATTTGATTTAGTAGTGGAGCATTACTCTGGGCATATTGGAACTCCATGCGCTCGTTGGGATTATTCTTGTTGTAAACCTTCACCAACCTGCCCAACTGCCCATATTCATATTTCAATGGTTTGTTCGTTTCGGAGCTTAGGCTTTCGATGCACCGGCCCGAAGCATCCAGTTGATAGGTGACCTGATAGACAAGGGCATTCGTTGAAATGTGACGGCGTTGCGCTACGATAGTTTGCCCGTTGTATTGATATTCAGTATACGCCCCCTCAGGTACATTGGTGAGTTTTTTAAGCTTGCCCCTGTTCAAATCATAATCTCCGTAATATTCCAGTTCGTTCGCACCTTCTTTTAGCAGCTGTGGCGTAAAGATGGTTTTGGCATTGCGGTCATGGGCCGTAGCGTCGGTCTGCGAATTATGCGTAACAACGTCGTCATTCTGGCATCCGGTCAGCAGCGCAGCCAGTACCAGCCCTTTTAGCAGGTTTCCTGTTGCAGTAAGTTGTTTCATAACGTTTTGTGTTAAGTGATTTGACATTTTGACTTCTGTCGGATCAAACATAGGCGCAATGTAGAAGTCGACCGAAATCAAATGCGTGAGTGGCCGGGCTCGATAAGTCTGCGGTATTTTTTAGCGTAATGGCACTGTTTTTGTGGTTGTAGCTAAAAATGGAAATCATGAAAACATTAAGCAAAGACGGACAGCAGAAAGTGAATGCTATTGCTGACCGATATAATTTGAAGCCCGAAACGGTGGGGATGCTCTTAAAAGCGATCGTCCAGGGCAATGGCACCATGGCGCAATTCAACTTGCCTGAGCTGGGAGGCGCAGGGCAGTGGATGAAGGGCGGGATGACCATGGTAGGGGATATGTTCAATAGCTCGCTGAAAACCACCGTCGACCAGCTTTGTAATGAGCTGGCCGGACTGGTCACTACTACGGTGCTGTACGAGGATACCGACGAGCCCGCAAATCGGCCGATGGCGCAAAAAAATGCCTCCTTTGCTCGCCCGGGAGGTTCATGGCCAACTGTTTTTGGAAATCCGACATCCAGCGGCTCGCAAAACAATTTCCGTTATGCCTATTTCGCTCCTGTGCACAGGTTGGTGATCGAGGAGGGTGGAAAACGGACGATCTACGACACGAAGCATCATCAGATTACCGGTGTTTCCCAACAGCAGGGAGCGACCAGCTCGTACCGGTTTACCAGTCAGGAAGGGCAGGTAGATCTGTCGGAACTGCAGGTGGTCTCGGATCCGGACGCACCCAGGCAGGCAACCCCCGAGATGGCCTACGATGTCACGTCGAATGCCGATTTGCGATCCAACGATAAAAGCCCGCAGGATATTGTAATAGCTACGATTGAAAAGCTGAATATTCTTTTTGAAAAAGGACAGATTTCCGAGGCGGAATTTAGCGCAAAGAAAAAAGAGCTGCTCGACCGCCTTTGATTCGCAGACAGTAAAAAGCGGCGGGGCCTGGATCTAATCCGGGCCCCGCTCGTTATTTTTGTACTCCATACAACATTTTCCGGCCAAGGCCTGTTTAGAATGCGCCGGGAAGCCGATCCCGGGCAGTTATAACCAAATATGATTTTCGCACAAATTTCAAAAATAGTAGATCCCATTGCCGTAAAGGTCGACCGATGGACGGTGGAAGCTTACCGCTTGTTGCCCAATTTGCTTATTGCCGTTATAATCCTGGTTGTATTCCGGATATTATCAAGGCTTGGCGGAAAGTTTATTGAACGCATATTGGGGCACGCTTCGCAGAATGTGGCACTAGTAGGGTTGATTTCAACCATTACCCGTATTTCAATCATCACCACCGGTTTCTTCTTTGCATTGGGTGTTCTGGGATTAGATAAAACGGTAACTTCACTGCTCGCAGGCGCGGGGGTACTTGCATTGGCGCTGGGTTTTGCATTCCAGGACCTTACGACCAACTTTATTTCCGGCGCATTCATCGCCATCCAACGGCCTATTCAGGTAGGAGATATTATCGAAACGAATGGCTACACAGGCAAAGTGCTGTCGATCGGGTTGCGATCGGTGAAGCTGGATAACTTCGAAGGACAACAGGTGGAATTGCCAAGCAAGGATATTTTTCAGAAGCCCATCGTGAATTTCACGCATTCGGGTGACAGACGTGTACGGATGGAAGGCAGCATCGGTTACCGGGACGACCTCGCATTGGTAGAAAACCTCGCATTAAGCGTCGTTAAAAAGCTGGATTTCATCGACCCATTGAAAACGGTAGAATTTAACTTCACGCGTTTCACGGAAAAGAGCATTGATTTTGAAATCCTGTTCTGGATCAGACAGGACAAAATCGGGCCGGGACCAGCGAAAAGCGCGGCTATGAAAGTGGTGAAACGGATATTCGACGATAACAATATCTCTTTCCCAACGCCAGCGAGGCCAATTGACCTGGTTCCGCCGGCGCCAGGCAAGCCTGAGGCGTGATTTTGAATTTAACTCATAAAAAAGACCGGCCCGCAATGAGCGTAGGCCGGTCGTTACTCGCGACGGGTGCTTTCGCTAAAATTTATACGTCGGTACAAAGTATTTTCTGTCAGTGGAGGAGACCAGCGTACCATTGGTTTTCTTCATAGTAATATTGTTAACCCTACCTGCATAATCAAAAGTATAGCTATACATATAGGTGTTACTTGACGCTTTCTGCCCATTCGCGAGGTATTTGTCTTCAATCAGGACTTTCACGAGATTAGTATTGAAATTCCCAAATATCGGTAGGTACTTGCTGACTTCGGCCGGAAGAATGTCCGGAGTTAAAGGATGCTTGTCCGGAATAAGTCCTGCTGCTGTACCGTAGCTGAATTTTAGTTCCTTCGTTTTTACGCCCGACTCGTTATAGAATGTCACTTGGCTCAGGGATTTTTTCCAGCCATTAGCATCTGCGGCATATGAAAGTTCTCTCCGCTCATTCGGCTGGTTTTTATTGTAGAAGCCTGTGAGCTGACCACTCGCATTGTATTCGTATATATATGTTTCCCAATATGTGGCAGACTGAACACAACGTCCATACGGATCGAGGATGTATTTGCACTCTGTTGATGGGTTACCATATTTATACCCTTTGGCCGTAATCAGTTGTGGTGCGTAGGTGAATTCATAATAGCAATTCGCATGAGTTTCCTTCGAAAGAAGAGTTTGATATTGGCTGCTATATGCCAGATCGGTATTGCCGTCCTTAATCAGTGCACCAGTTGCTACCGAAGTTCTTGCGTTTTGGTCTGATGGTGCTGATGGTACCTGCGGCGCCACCGGCATGTTGTTCTCGTTCTGGCAAGCGCTCAGCATGCCTGCGACGAGGATGCTTTGAATGAAAAATGGTGTGTTTCGAAATAGTTTCATAATCATACTGTTTACGTTAGATAAAATGGATTTTGAACCAGATCGAACATAGGGGCGCTCACCGACTATAAGAAATGCATTTGGCAACTGGTAGAGCTTGAATAGCTTGCGGTAAAAAGGAACTTGTCAGCAGGCCATTTTTCTTAAGAGGTATGTTTGCAAGCAATGCCATACTTCCGAGTTCTTTACCCGTCCGAAGAAATCGGGCCGCTTATTAATTCGACGGAGCAGCCGCATTAGTAATATGCTTTTATCTCCCGCGTATTCATCGCAATTCAGCGACCCATTCCAGGCGGGATTGGGTCGAGTCGGGTCAATTGAAGGTGCAGCAAAGAAAGTAATGAAGCGATGCCCGGGAAGCCCTTGGGCAGCAGAAGAGTTATTTTTTAAGCAAAAAAAGACCCCGCAGACTTTCGCCGCAGGGTCTTTTCAATTTCAATCCAATAAAATTAATACCGGTAAGTCTCCGCTTTGAAAGGACCTTCTACGGATACGCCGATGTAAGCAGCCTGCTCTTCCGTCAAGGCATCCAGTTTCGCGCCTACGTGTGAGAGGTGCAATGCAGCTACCTTTTCGTCAAGCGCTTTTGGAAGAACGTATACTTTCTTCTCGTAAGCAGCCGTGTTAGTCCAAAGTTCGATCTGAGCCAGGGTCTGGTTCGAGAAAGAGCAGGACATTACGAATGACGGGTGCCCCATCGCGCAGCCCAGGTTCACCAGACGGCCTTCTGCCAATACGATGATGTCCTTGCCTTCCACGTTGTAGATGTCAACCTGCGGTTTGATCTGCGATTTGGTGTGGCCGTAAGATTTGTTCAACCAGGCCATGTCGATTTCGTTATCGAAGTGACCGATGTTACAAACCACCGCTTTGTCACGCATTTTAAGGAAATGACGGTCGGTGATGATTTTGTAGTTACCAGTTGCAGTAACGAAGATGTTAGCGCGGTCGGCAGCTTCGTCCATGGTTACTACTTCGAAACCGTCCATAGCAGCCTGCAATGCGCAGATTGGGTCGATTTCAGTAACGAGTACGCGGCAGCCTGCTCCACGAAGCGATTCGGCAGAACCTTTACCCACATCGCCGTAACCTGCTACTACTGCTACTTTACCAGCCAGCATAAGGTCGGTTGCGCGGCGGATAGAGTCAACCAGTGACTCGCGGCAGCCGTATTTGTTATCGAATTTAGATTTGGTAACCGAGTCGTTTACGTTGATGGAAGGCAGGTGAAGCGTTCCGTTTTTGTAGCGCTCGTACAAACGGTGAACACCGGTTGTAGTTTCTTCCGAAAGACCTTTGATACCGTCGATCAACTCAGGATATTCGTCAAATACCATGTTGGTAAGGTCACCACCGTCGTCGAGGATCATGTTGAGCGGCTTGCGGTCTTCACCGAAGAACAAAGTCTGCTCGATACACCAGTTGAATTCCTCTTCGTTCATTCCTTTCCAGGCGTAAACAGGGATTCCCGCTGCTGCGATAGCCGCCGCTGCATGGTCCTGGGTAGAGAAGATGTTACATGAAGACCAGGTAACCTCAGCACCCAGCGCTGTAAGCGTTTCGATCAGAACGGCTGTCTGGATCGTCATGTGCAAGCAACCCGCAACACGCGCACCTGCCAATGGCTGCGAAGGACCGTATTCAGCACGGATCGCCATCAAACCAGGCATTTCAGCTTCTGCCAATGTGATTTCTTTACGGCCCCATTCGGCCAGCGAGATGTCTTTTACCTTGTACGGGATGTACGTTTCGGTTGACGTTGCCATTATTTTACAGTTTAGTTAATATCTTGATTTTAGTACAAAACTAAGTAGAAAAACCACCAGAGGGAATATTTGCAGATACAAATTCTGGTTTGAGGCCTTAATTTGGATATTTTATCTTTCAAATGCTGGATATAGACGTATTATGAAGTGACGGCCCTGTGATTCACCGGTTAAGGAAGATATTTTGTCTGTACAACAAAGGATTACCCGCAGGAGTACCTGTTTGATGCCGTTCGTCGACAATAGTATGACATTGGTCGACAATGCTTTTCAAAGCCCGTATTGGCTTTTGAAATCGTTATCTTTGTTACATGCGCCCTGTTTCCCCGGTACTGAATTACCCCAGGCATCAAAGAATCTTACTGCACATCCTGTTCTGGCTCGCCGTATTGACGATCCTGACAATTATTTACGGTGCAGGCATGCCCGATTATTGGCTGACGATCGGCATTGTAGCTTTATTCATGCCCATCCATATCGGCTATTTCTACCTGATCGCCTACGTGATCATCCCACGGTATTTTGACCGTAAGAAGTATGTGCAGTTCGTGGTTCTGTTTCTGCTGATTGTCGCCGGTTCTACACTGGCATTCAGGTTGATGGAGATTCTCGTCGCCGATCCGATTATTTATAATGCAGTAAAAAAGAACGATCCGACGTTCGTTTGGCGCAAGCTGGAAGGCACTTTCCGGCAACAGCTTGCCAAGCCTACTTACCTGATCAGCGCATTCGAGCAGACCAATATTTTCGTTTGGATCGCATTGTCGGTGAAGTTTTTCAAAATGTGGTTCGACAGGCGGCAGGCGGCGATCGAAGCGGAGCTTAACTTTCTGAAAGGGCAGCTGCACCCGCATTTTTTATTCAACACACTCAATAATTTATATGCATTGACCCTGAAACAATCCCCGCAGTCGCCGGGTGTGGTCATGGGGCTGGCGGAGATATTGCGGTATATGCTTTATGAGGCTAATACGGAGATCGTGCAGCTGGAACGGGATATCAGTATTCTCAAAAGTTATATTGAGCTTGAAAAAATAAGGTATGAGGAGCGGCTCGATATTAATTTCAGTATCAATGGTTTATCTCCGGAATACAGGATCGCGCCGTTGCTGATATTACCGCTCGTGGAGAATGCATTCAAGCACGGCGCCAGCGAGCAGATCGGCCAGGCGTGGATCAATATGGATTTGCGTGTGAAGAACAATGCATTGAAGTTTAAAATCTCGAACAGCAAACCGGAAACGGCCGTGCAGGACGACCGCCCGCACCACGTGAGCATAGGCCTGGCGAACGTGCGCAAACGGCTCGAAATCCTCTACCCTTCGGCCCATAACCTGAAAATTATGGATGAGGAGGATGTATTCGCCGTGATCCTGGAAATTGACCTTGACAAACGTTTGGAAATCTGATATTTATGAAGTTGAAAGCCATTCTGGTGGACGATGAGCCCCACGCTATCGAAGTATTGGACAACTACCTCGCCAATTTTACGGAGATCGAAGTTGCGGCGCGCTGCCAGGATGCCATTCATGCATTCCAGGTTTTGCAGCAACAGAAAATAGACCTGATGTTCCTTGATGTGAAAATGCCCGGACTCAAAGGGACCGATTTGCTGAGAAGTCTTAAAAATCCACCCAAGGTTGTCTTTACGACGGCTTATCAGGATTATGCCGTCGAAGGCTTTGACCTTAATGCCGTCGACTATCTGCTGAAACCCATTCCGTTCGAACGTTTTTTGCGTGCGATGGATAAGGTATTTACGGGATTGAATATGACGAACCAATCTGTTTCGGTAGCGCAAAAGGCCGCGCCGGTAAGCCAGGATGTGTTTTTGTATTTAAAAATTGACCGCAAGATGGTGAAGGTAAACGTCAACGACATCTACTGGATCGAAAGTTTGCGGGACTATATCAAGGTTGTTTTGAAAGACAAGGCACTTGTTTCAAAACAGAAGATCAGCCTTTTGGAAGAACTCCTTCCGGAGGACGCCTTCATCCGCGTTCACCGATCGTTTATCGTTTCCGTCGACAAGGTTGAAAGCTACCATTCTCACAAACTCGAAATTGCCGGTAAGGAGCTTCCTATCGGTCGTAATTTCCGTAACGACTGCCAACGCCGATTCAAGCTGACTTTTTAAACGGCGCCGCAAAAGGCGTTTGTCGACAAAACCCGCTGTTGATCGACACTCGCTTTTCGGCCCTTCTCCGGCTCGCCAAATCGATTTAAAATTGCACCGCCATTGAGAAATGGAATGTAATTCATTCAAATCATTTGGAATATTAGCCATGTTAAACGCAAGAAGAATTCTTTGGGCAACCTTGTCCTTTGCCCTGTTACTGGGGAGCTGCAAGGAAGACGAAGATGTAAAACCATCCAACACATTGACCGCCAAAGCAGGAGCGGACCAGAATGTAAATGCAGGCTCGGTTGTCAAACTCGACGGTAGCGCTTCTACCGACAGCGAGAATAAGCCGTTCGAATTTAGCTGGGCATTCAGTAAAAAACCTGCAGGCAGCACGGCCAACCTGGCCTCGGCTGCCACTGCCAAACCTACTTTCACCGCAGACGTTCCGGGTGAGTACGAAGTTGAACTGACCATCAGCAACGCCAATGGCCAGAGCAAAGACAAAGTCCTGATCACCGCGGCGGTCATTGACCCGATCGTGATCGATGCCAACATCCGCGCCAAACTGACTTTGAACGACCGTATCGACAATCCTGCCATTCCGGATTACATCGTGAACGCGAATGTATCGGTGAACGCGGAGCTCGAAATCAAGCCCGGCGTCGTGATCGCATTTGCACGTGATACCCGGTTGGAGATCAACGACAACGGCGGCATCCTGATCGCCAAGGGCGATTCGGCAAAACCTATCCGCTTCATCGGCAAGGAAACTACGAAAGGTTTCTGGTCGGGCGTGACATTCCGTTCGTCGAGCAGCGCGAACACGCTCGAATATGTGCAGGTGTTGCACGCGGGAAGTAAGCCTTTATATAGCACCACCAAGGCAGGGATGGCGGTACTTGGCAGTCAGGCAGAAGTGAACATCAGACACTGTCTTTTCGAAGTCAATGCAGGATATGGGCTTTACATTCAGCAGGGTGCGAGCCTGGCGGCATTTGAGAAAAACAATTTTAAAGACAATACAGAAGCCGGTTTGCTCCTGAGCGCTGAAAATGTGAAAAACCTCGATATCGACTCGAAATTCACC
The DNA here is from genome assembly GCF_038440355.1 of Dyadobacter sp. OTU695. Lineage (NCBI taxonomy): Bacteria > Pseudomonadati > Bacteroidota > Cytophagia > Cytophagales > Spirosomataceae > Dyadobacter > Dyadobacter sp. OTU695. The sequence continues at coordinate 51,702 of NZ_JASATN010000023.1, forward strand.
AATGGCAACGGGCGTAATGTGGTAGAAATATTTGCTTCATCGCTACCTAAGAATGCAGCTGCCGAAGTGATCTGGAAAGGTTTCAAAGACAAAACCCCTTACCGCATTCTCGAACATCTCACTTCCGATGCCAACTGGAAACTATTGCCGGGCGTGACCATCGAAGTGGGACGCGCCGGATTTATCACTATCGACGACGGCTATTTCAATGCGGTAGGCACAGAAACCAATAAAATCGTGATCCGCGGGGCCGAAAATACGGCAGCTTACTGGAAAGGCATGCTCTGCTTCTCGACGAGCGACCAGAACGTGATCGAAAATGCGGAAGTTTCAGGGGGAGGTAACATCGCGATCGTGTCGGGTAAGAAAGCCAACATCGCAATCTACGGCGGGCAATCGCGCATGGCGATACGCAAGTCGGTAATTTCCAACAGCGGAGGCTACGGTATTTTCGTCAACTACCAGGGGACTGTTAATGCCGACGTTGAAACCGTCAACACGTTTAAAGACAACGCCCAAGCCAAGCTGCTGAAAGAGTAGGGTGCTAGGAATGGATAGTTACACGTCGTAGCCATGAAAATCATAACACATTGTATGCTCGCGGGCCTGCTGGCGGCCGCGGGCATACAAAGCCAGGCCGTGAGCAAAGCCGCACGCTCCGCACGGCAGCCATTCCCCGAAAAGGGCTTCTGGGTGGCGGAAACGGTTCCCGGTAAAAAATCGACGATCGTCAGATATTACGCCCATAGCAACTACCTCGTGTCGGAAACGACCGAGCCTGTGCTGCTCGACGTCAGGAAGGTTTCCGTTAGAAAATACCTCAATGAGAAGCTCCGCAAAGAGCTTGAAAAAGATACAACAGGCCAGGCGGCAATCAGACTTTATGAAATCGATTGAAATCCTGGATATCGTGCGGTCGCTCGGACTGGTGCTGTACTTCTTTGTGGCGGCGCAGGGCGCTTTTTACCGGGTTGGCTTTGGGAAGGCACTTTTCGATATCTCGCCCGAAAGTTTCATCGAGCTGCGCAAAGCCGTTGACCCGCGCGTGAGGCGACCGCTGAAAGCCCTGTATGTTTCGTCATTGGCGACCATGCTTACCTGGCTGGTCCTGACGGTTAATTCTGGCGGATTGCTCACCTATGGGCCGGTCCTGGTCGCCTTTCTGCTGCTGGTCGCAGATCTGGTACTTGCATTGAAATGCAGTGAGCCGGTTAATGTGCTGATCAACGCAGACCTCCTGAACACACGCCAGGGTTACGTCAACGCCCGGGACGAATGGATGAAGTATATCCATATTCGCGGTTTACTGAGTATTACCGGCTTTGTGGTACTCTTGCTGCATGTGGGTTTGTGATAGAAGTATTAGTGTTAATTGTTTAAATATTAGTTATTTATAAATTTAAAATTGCCATGAAAATTAAAGTACCCTCACTAGCCATTGGCAGATTTGCGAAACCTGCATTGGCCCTGGCCGTTCTGGCTATGTCCTTCACTGCTTGTAAGGACGACGACAAAAAACCGGATCCTGATGGCGGCGATGGCGGCGGTACCGAAAAAGTGTTTATCCCGTCGAAAGACAAAAGCTATTCGTACAAAATCACTGATTCGGACGGTGAAACCGGCGATATTATTACCAAGATCGTCAGCACCAAAGACTCAGCCGGAATCGATGTCCACACGATCAGCAACTTTATCCGCGAAAATGAAGAGGAAAAAACGTTTTTTTCGAAAGCCTATTTCAAAGGCGGGACCACAACCAACGAACTGCCTTACCCGGTTGCTTTGAAAGAGCTGATCAACGAGATCAACGACGTCGCATACGTCTCTAAAATAAAGGTAACAGGCTTCCCGCAGTTCCAATATCTGGAAAATAACGGTAAGGTCAACAGCGCGCTCACATTCAAAAGTGACCCTATTAATCTATCGATGGAGCTGGAAATTCCGGCGGGTGATGAAGGTTCGGTGCTCGGGAAGCTCGAAGCACGCATGACTAATAAAAATGGAAAGGCCGTTGCCGAGGAAGCGGTAACCACACCGGCAGGTAATTTCAATTGTACGAAATGGGAATACTCGTATGAGGCTTACATTAAGTTTGAGACGGAGGTAACCGAGCCGGAAATCACCACGGAACTGGTCCACGTAACACTCTGGACTGCGCCTGGCGTGGGAATAGTGAAATCGATCGAAAAGGGGGAAGACGGCACATCCACAACCGAATTGCGTAAGATCGAGTAATGAAAAAGTGGGTATTAATGCTGCAATGGGTCCTGATAATGGGTCTCGTTGTAGCCTGCACCACCGACGACGAACCCGCCGCGGATGGGCCAGGTCCTAAAAAAGGCTATGCGACCGGAAAGGTCATAGATACGGAAGGTAACCCGATCAAGGGAGTGGAAGTGGTGATCGACAATAACATGATTTATGCATCGTACTCCCTGGGCAATACCGATGCGAACGGCAATTATGAAATCCAGCTGCCCAAAGTAGGCACCTTCACAGCTTCGGCGCAGATTGTGAAGCTATATAACGGCCGCCGTTACGAACTAGACCTGGACCCCGATGTGTACGAGGCATTCAGCATCGACGGGGCCGTGCGGAATTTCCAGTGGAAACTCACCGGCGAGCGCCCCGAAGGCGAGGGCTACTACGGCGCCACGATCGGGCTCAACAAGTCACTTTACAGTAGCATTTACGACGAAGAGAACATTGAGTTTACGCTTACACCGGTAGGGGACCTTATCGATGGGTCCAAAGGCAAGACCTTGAAAATGAAGCCGGGGAAGCCTTATTCGAAGACTTACGGCTACCTGGTAGATATTCCCCTGGGACGGTATGAAATGACCGCCTATTACAATGGGGAAGGTGGCAAAGCTCCGCTGAAACTGCGCAATCACTTTTCGGAAGACGAGTATGAAAGCAAACTGGTGGTCGATTTCGAGCCTAGTACCATGTGGGGTCGAAACTCCTTCTACATCAGCTACATGGAGTAGGGTAATACAGTATCCAAAGAGAAACAATAGAGAAATAGGATGGATAATTTGGGACTAGCCAGATCTTCAAGACCTGGCTAGTTTTGTTTTATATCAAAACAGAAAAGCTCTTGAAGATCGCTCCAAGCCTAACTGCGTCGAATATACGTGCCTGCGAACCGCCGTGGTTCAGCACCGACTGCTCGTGTGAAGTTACGCACATCTCGCAACCATTGAGCGCCGATACGACAAGGCTCATCAATTCGAAAAATTCTTTACCCAAAACTGGGTTTACCATAATGCTCATTTTGATGCCTGCGGGCGCATTATCGTAAAATTCCTTGTGCATGAAATGACGGAAGCGGTAGAATACGTTGTTGGCGTTCATCAGTGAAACACAAGCTGTCACTTCCGCGATCTCTTTCTCGTCGGCGCCTTCCTGGATAGCCAGTTCTTCCAGCGCAGCGATCAACGCCGCATTCTTTTCATTGATAGCGACCGACAATGCGAGCAGTAATGCCTCCTTGCGGTTCAGTGTCTGTGATTTTAAAACATTACCTACATTGATTTTCAGGTCTTTGAGGTAGCGGTGGTCAAGCGCTGCAAGCTTGTTCAGCAACACGCTTTCAAATTCCGCAGGCAAATTGACTTCTTTATACAGGGACTCTTTCGTGTTCCCTGTGGCTGCAAATGGATACATGTTTGTTTGAAGTTGACTGGGAAGATAATCCCGGTGGGTGTTAAAAAAAGCAGTTCACAGAACCGGCGTACGAATGACTAAACCGCTGTGAACTGCTTCATATAAGGTCGGTTAGGCGATAGTTGCCTCGCCTTTTTGCCAGTTGCAAGGGCAAAGCTCGTCGGTTTGCAATGCATCAAGCACACGCAATACCTCAGGTACGTTACGGCCTACCGAGAGGTCGTTAACGCTTACCCAGCGAATGATACCTTGTGGATCCACGATGTAAGTTACGCGGTAAGCGATTTTCTCGTTTGCTTCAAGAATACCCAATTCTTCTGCCAATGATTTTGAAGTATCGGCCAGCATTGGGAATTGCAGGTCGCGCAGGTCGTCGTGGTTTTTGCGCCATGCCAGGTGAACGTATTCGCTGTCGGTAGAAGCACCGATCAGGATCGTGTCACGGTCAGCGAAGTCTGCAGTGTGTTTGTTGAACTCGGCAATCTCCGTTGGGCAAACAAAAGTGAAGTCTTTTGGCCACCAGAACATCACCATCCATTTCTCAGCGTTTTTGTGGTCTTCAGAGGTAATATCGTAGAATTCGTTTCCTTTTTCAAGCGATACTACGGATGTCTTTTTGAATTCCGGGAATTGCGATCCCACTGATAACAGTCTATTAGCCATGATTGCTCGTTTGTTTATAAATTGTATTTTTTGGTGTTACAAAACTACGAACGATGAGTACATGGGTCAAACCCCAACCTGGTACTATGCCAGGAAAGAGTTGATTTAATTAAATGAATTTAGTTTTATTTATAGGAACGTAGAAGTTATAAATGGCGCTTATAATGCCATAAATTTTTGCAATATAATTATACTAATAATAACTGTAATAATAAATTATCTATCGGGCATTACGCTAAGCACTGTTTCCAGGGACATTCCCCTCGAACCCTTGATCAGGAAGTGTGTATTTTCCTGCGGATTATCCATGATCCAGTTGTGCAGTGAGAACTTGTCGGGGAAGTAGTAGGCCTTTGGCAAAGCCGGTAATGCGTGTTGCATGAGTTTTCCTGCGAGAATCACAATGTCGAAATGCTCCCCGGCGATCTGCTTTCCGAGCGCGAGATGCTCCTCCGCTGCCGCCTCGCCCAGCTCGAACATATCGCCCAGTATCAATATCTTGCGGGGCGCTTCCATCCTGCCGAAATTAGCTACCGCCGCGGCCATCGAGGATGGATTTGCATTGTAAGCATCCATGATAACCGTGTTCGTGCCCTTTTTAACGATCTGCGAGCGGTTATTGTCCGGCTCGTAGGTGGCTACTGCCTCGCAGGCATCGGCGTCGTCCACCCCGAAATGCTTTCCGACGGCCAGTGCGGCGCAAATGTTGTCGAAATTGTACCTTCCGGGCAGATGTGTGGTTACCGTCTTGCCACCGTTGCTGAATACTACAAAAGGGTTTTCCGAGATCAGCGTTGGGTTCACTGCGCTGTTTTCCGAGCAATAGAATACGATCTCACCGAACGCCCGACGCTTGCTCACCATATCCATGATCACATCCTGCGTCGAGTTCACGAATACCGTTCCCTTCTTTTTGGAAAGGTAGTCGAACAACTCGCCTTTTCCTTTGATAATGCCCGCTACCCCGCCGAAGCCCTCGAGATGCGCTTTACCGATGTTGGTAATGAGCCCGTGCGTAGGTTGGGCGATACTGGCGAGCAATGCGATCTCCTGCTGGTGGTTGGCCCCCATTTCAATCACCGCCATTTCATGCCTCGCCGGATCGATCGAAAGGATCGTGAGCGGTACGCCTATGTGGTTGTTCAGGTTCCCGCGCGTGGCGTAGGTGTTGTACTTCATCGAAAGCACCTTTGCGATCAGCTCTTTGGTGGTGGTTTTGCCATTGGAGCCAGTCAGTGCGACGACCGGCATTTCCAGTGTTTTGCGATGATGCCGCGCCAGGTCCTGCAATGCGGTGAGGCCATCGGCAAAAAGCATGAAACGATCGCTGGTAACGACGTTCGGGTCGTCTACCACGGCATAGGCAGCTCCCTTTTGTAATGCCTCCGCCGCGTACTGGTTGCCATCGAATTTATCACCCTTCAATGCGAAGAAAATGCAGCCTTCGCTGATCTGGCGGGTGTCGGTGCAAATTTTGGCGCCCTTGCGGTATATGTCGTAAAGCGTTTCTATGGAAGTATACATGAATTGTCGGGTCGTTATAAAGTTATGTTGGCTTATTTCGTTACGTTTAAGACAAACAAGCCCGCGGCGTCCGTCAGAAACCTGCAAAACTAATAGATTATTCCTCAACGATGCGAACCAAATTTACCTCCTTTTTCCTCTGCCTCATTTGCTTTTACAAACCTTCGGAACTACTGGCCCAGCAAACCTGGTTTAAGCTCGATACGCTTACCAACGTGTCGGCCGGCGGCGTGAAAATCACGAATCCCTGGGGCGGCGGACTCAACGCGTCGCAATACCTCAAAATGCATTTGAACAGCGATGCCGACGAGGACCTCGTAGTTTACGACCGCACCAATAGCAAGGTTACCACATTCCTGGCCGGCCCTGATCCCGTAAATGCGGGTAAGAAAACGTTCATCCATGCGCCGTATTATGAAACGCTGTTCCCCCAGGCCGACAACTGGATGATCCTCGCCGATTACGATGGTGATGGTCTGAAAGATCTTTTCGCGAGCACTTCGCTGGGCATTATCGTTTACAGGCAGGTCAAAACAGGCAATGCCTGGTCGTGGAAGCTCGTGCGTGATGTTTTGTATACCAAAGGCTTTTCGGGTAATATCAACTTGCAGGTGTCGGGTACCGATATTCCGGCCATTACGGATATCGACGACGACGGAGATCTCGACCTGCTGACCTTCGATTTTTCAGGAACCTATATCGAGTTGCACCAGAACCTGAGCATGGAAAAATTCGGTGTGCGCGACAGCCTCGGCACGCAAGTCAGCCCGGTTTTTCAGCGTAACGGCGATTGCTGGGGCAACTTTCATAAAGGTGATCTGGAAGATTTTGTCGTAGGCGTCAACTGCGAGGTCGTTACAGATCCCTCCGGTCGGCTGGCCGCGCCCGTGCGTATCCTGCATGCGGGCAACTCCATTCTGCTCCACGACCTTAATGGCGACGGCACTAAGGATCTCCTGGCCGGCCACGTGAGTAACGAGCATATTTCTTTCCTGCCCAATTCCGCCAAAGGTATTATTGCCAATTTCACGGGTTTTACCAATACCTATCCCGCCAAGGACCCGGTTTCAATGCATATTTTCCCGGCGGCTTTTTATGAAGATGTGGATTTCGATGGCGCAAAAGACCTGCTCATCGCACCGAGCATTCCGGCCAATGATATTAACCTGACGGATTTTAAATCCTCCGGCTGGTATTACCACAATGAGGGCACAAGCGATAAACCGGTTTTCAAACTTGTGCGGAAGAATTTCTTGCAGGACCAGATGATTGATGTCGGAGAAAATGCGGTGCCTACCTTTTTTGATGTCGACGGCGACGGCGACCTGGATATGCTCATCGGGACGAGTGGAATGCCGGTGACCGGTGGTTTTAAAGGAAGTTTATGGTTCTTGAAAAACAATGGCACTGCCGCCGCACCCGATTTCAGCGTAGAATCGCAGGACTATCTTCAACTGCTTTCAAAGCTTTCTGTCTACAATATCAAACCGCAATGGGCGGATTTTAATGGCGATGGCGTCGCAGATCTTGGGTTTGCAGCTACTGCTACATCCAACCTCAAACTCGAATACCGCTATATTCCTAACAAAGGAACAAACAGTGGCGCGGTACAGCTTGATATCGCCGATGCGGTCACGATAGCATTACCAGCGGAACTGCAAACCGGCGACTCGCCCTATTTCTACGATGCCGACGACGACGGCGACCTCGACCTGCTTACAGGCAAAACCCAGGGCAACATTTATTATTATACCAACACAGGAACCAACAAACAATATGCATTCAAACTCGAAACTGACTCGTTTGCGGGCGTAGGCATTAATTTCGCCGGCCGCTTCCCGCAGGTAGCCGTTGCCGATTTCGATCTCGACGGCAAGCCCGACCTTGCGGCAGTGGATCACACCGGGACGATCCGGGTCTTCCATAATGCCGATTGGGGCAAATGGACCGAGCGTGCCGGCACTATTGTGAGCTTGAACGGCAAGCCAGGGGATGTCAATTTCGGAAACTACCTTTCTCTGGCCGTCGCCGACCTGAACGGCGACAAAAAGCCCGACGTCGCGATCGGAAACAATGCAGGGGGCGTGCGTTTGCTGACCAACATCCTGCCGGTGTCGATTACGGGTGTAGAGCCGGGCAATGGAGGTGAAGTAAAAGTATTCCCTAATCCTTCGGTGGATTTTTTCAAAGTCTATTCTTCCAGAACGGGCACATTCGATGTACTCACAGCAGGAGGCGTACGAATGCTCCGGAACCGTGGCATCCGTGCCAACGAGGTGCAGCAGATATCTACTGCGCATTGGCCGGCGGGATTGTATCTGGTGGAGTTGAAAGCCGGTAACAGCCGGGTTGTCAGGAAGGTTGTCGTTGGCGAATGAAAAAAATGCTGATTTAAAGAGTTTTCCTGTCTTCCAGTAGATACCCGGAGGAACGCCCTTACATGATAAAATTCAAAAATTATTCATGCAAGCTCTTCTGGGTGTTATCTTCCATTTCATCGGTGGCTTCGCCTCCGGCAGTTTTTATATTCCCTACAAACAAGTTAAAGGTTGGGCCTGGGAATCGTACTGGATCGTCGGCGGGCTTTTCTCCTGGCTGATCGTCCCACCCCTTGCGGCTTACCTGACCATTCCGGGTTACACGGAAATCATCGCCCACACCAATGGCGGCATTCTCTTTCTGACTTACTTTTTCGGCGTGCTCTGGGGCATAGGCGGCCTCACATACGGGTTGGGCGTGCGTTACCTGGGCGTCGCGCTCGGAAGCTCGATCATCCTGGGGCTTTGCTCCGTTTTTGGTGCATTGATCCCCTCGGTGTATTACGAATTCAACCCCCAGCCCGGTAAGGACACGATTTCAATGCTTTTCAGCGAAAGTTGGGGGCAAATGGTATTACTGGGGTTGCTCGTCTGCGTGATCGGGATCATCATCTGCGGTAAAGCCGGCGCGATGAAAGACGGTGATCTGCGAAAGACAGGCCACGTGGCAGCCGACAATACCGAGTTTAAAATAGGCCTCGGCTTAACGGTATCTATTATTTCCGGTATTCTCAGCGCCTGTTTCGCATTCGGGATCGACGCCGGTAAGGTGATGGCACAGGAAGCGAACGAGGTATGGAAAGCGGCGAATCCCGGCGAAGGCGAGTTTTTATTCCAAAACAATGTCACTTATGTCGTGATCCTCTGGGGCGGGCTTACCACCAATTTCATCTGGTGTATGCTCCTCAATGCACGCAATAAAACCTTCGGCAACTACACCGATTCGTCTACGCCCTTGCTGTCGAACTATATTTTTTCAGCATTGGCCGGTACCACCTGGTTCCTTCAATTCTTCTTTTACGGCATGGGAGAGAGCAAGTTGGGTAACGGGCCTAGCTCCTGGATCCTGCACATGGCTTTCATTATTCTGGTTGCGAATTCGTGGGGACTAGCCCTCAAAGAGTGGAAAGGAGTAACTAAAAAGACGATTACGACGATTGTTACCGGCATTCTGGTGATCATTCTCTCGGTGCTGATCGTCGGTTATGGTAACTATTTGAAGGAATAGCCATGAAAGCGTATTATCCGGTCGTTCTTGCGGCAATGATCGCTGCGGGCTGTTCGACGAACAACAAAAGCGACAAATTGGAAACAGAACAAACGCAGGCAGCCGGTACTTTTGGCTACGACCTGGCATTTTTAAAGAAACACAAAGAAGCCGTCGTGCTATCGGCGCCGGATAATGCCGATGCACAGGCCATTATCATTCCCGCATACCAGGGACGCGTCATGACCAGCACTGCCAATGGCGACAAGGGCAACAGTTATGGCTGGATCAACTACGGGCTCATCGAAAACGGGCAATACCAGCCGCATATGAATGGTTTCGGCGGGGAAGAACGTTTCTGGCTCTCTCCCGAGGGCGGGCAGTTTTCGGTGTATTTCAAAAAAGGGAAAGCTTTTGAATTTGAAAACTGGCAGACGCCTGCACTGATCGATACGGTTGCCTATCAAGTCGTGGAGTCGGATGCTTCGTCGGTGAAGTTTCAGATCAATGCGATGATCGAGAATTATTCGGGCAAAATGTTTGTCATCGGGATCAGCCGCAAGATTCACATGCTGACAAAGCAGAACATAGCCGATCTGCTCGATTTACCTGAATTAAATGGCGTGAAAGCCGTTGCTTACCGCTCCGTTAATGCAATCACCAACCAGGATGAAGCATGGAAACCGGAAAGCGGTATGCTGGGGATCTGGCTGCTGGGTATGTTCCGGCCGTCGGACCAGACGACCATTATCGCACCTTTTTCAAAAGCATTATCCGATAAGCCACTTATTACCGACGATTATTTTGGTAAAATACCTGCCAATAGGCTCGTAATGAAAGACTCTACCTTATTTCTTAAAGCCGACGGCAAGCACCGGAGCAAGATCGGTATCGCCCCCAAATCGGCCCGGAATGTGGCGGGAAGCTATGATGCGGAAAAAGGCATTCTAACGATCATTCAATTCGACCTCGACCCGCAGGGCCAATACATGAAATCGACCTGGGAGCTGCACGAGGACCCTTACAACGGTGACGCATTGAATGCTTATAATGACGGAAAACTAGACGATGGCACGCAAATGGGGCCGTTTTACGAGCTGGAATCGAATTCTTCGGTAAAAGCGTTGAAAGAGGGCGAGTCGATCACACATCGCCAGAGCACATTCCATTTCGAAGGCGACAAAGCGGCACTGAATGCCATCGCACAAAAGGTACTCGGTGTGCATATTGAACAGATCGGGCAAATTTTTAAATAAATCGGGATTTAGGGAGCAGTCAGCACAAGACGTTCGCCGGAGTGTGCCTGAGCATCGGTAATCGGAGTGAGCGTATACTTGTCTACGTTACGATTGAAGGTGTGGGGAAATTGTTTAAATGTTACCTGGTCCGCTGGGACGGGCATTGTAGATAAAGCCCGGAGCCCGTTCATCGAAGGCTGAAAAGAATGAATCGCGGCGCTACACATCTAACAGCAGCAAGCCATTGCATTACAGAACGGGGGAGAATTCATGACTTTTGCGCCAATGGCGAACCGGGGTCGGGCGGGAGGGGGGCGTTACGATTGCAAGCCGTGAACGCCGGTAAATAAACGTGGTTTGCCACTTGGGTATCGATGAATGTGATTGTAGGGCAATTGGCTGACATTCGGGCATTTTAATGATGTCCAATGTCAAACTTTTACAAATCACGCACAATGAAAAAAAACAAAAAAGTGGGACTGCTTGCATTAGGTGCTGCTGTCCTTAGTTTAGTGGCCTTTACCTCGGAAGCGCAGGTGGGGATCGGAACGACGTTGCCGCAGGAGAAATTACATGTACACAATGGAGCACTACTGGGAACAAGCGACGCAGTAGGGCCTGAAAACAATCCTTATTCGCAAGAGCAGGATCCCATCGAGTTCAAAATGAAATGGTTCCAGGATAAAAGTGCCGTGCGCTTTTTGGGCGAAAGGGTAGGACAGACTGGGTTGGACAAGACCTCCATAGGAAATTACTCATTTGCCTCGGGATTTGAAGTGACCGCCTCAGGTGAAGCATGCAGTGCATTTGGGATAAGAACTTTCGCTGCAACCCGGGGTTCTTTCGCAAGTGGCCAGGAGGCTGTAGCAATTGGAAGTTCTTCTTTTGCTCATGGCGTGCAAGTTAAGGCAATTGGACACCACAACGTCGCCATGGGGAGCCAGGTCGAGACCAATGGATACAGCGGATGTTTTATTTTTGGGGATAATAGCGGGGGTTCTACAAAAAGTATAACTGATAATCAAATGATTATGCGGTTTTCCGGGGGGTATAGGCTGTATACCAATAACAATTCTTCGCTGGGACTGGTAATGGGTCCAGGAGGAAGCTCCTGGTCTGTTATTTCGGATCAAAATAGGAAAGAAAACTTTGTACCTGTAAACGGGGAGGATTTTTTGAAAAAGATCAGCGTTATGAAGCTGTCTTCCTGGAATTATAAAGGCCAGGATCCGAAATCATTCCGGCACTACGGCCCGATGGCGCAGGATTTCTATAAAGCATTCGGACAGGATGAATATGGTACGATTGGTACGGACACGACCATCAACCAGGCGGATTTTGACGGGGTGAATTTGATTGCTATCCAGGCGTTGATCCGAAAGATGGAACAGATGAGTGCAGAGATCGTAAAAATTAAGGCTCAGTTGGGAGAGGCTCAATCTGCCGTAGGGAAAAGGAAGAAACGTATACGGGAGACCCCAAAGCAGCATCTCATACTAGCTGGAAAATGAAGGGCATAAGCTACTCTTTGACACGACAGCGAAACATTACCGATTCAGGGATAAACTTAAATGGTGCGTTCCGGTAAATAAACACAAAGTGCCACTTGGGTATCGATCAGTGCGATTGTGGGTCAATAGGTTGACATTCGGGCATTTTAATGATGTCCAATGTCAAACTCTTACAAATCACGCACAATGAAAAAAAACAAAAAATTGGGATGGCTTGCATTAGGTGCTGTTGTCCTTAGTTTAGTGGCCTTTACCTCGGAAGCGCAGGTGGGAATCGGGACGACCTCGCCACAGGCGAAGCTGCATGTACACGATGGGGCAATAATGTCCACGACCAAAAATTACGATCCCATATTTGACCCATTCTACGACCCTCAGTTACCATTTACTGATTCAATTCAGTTTGGTTTAAAATGGATTTACGATAAGGGAGCCTTACGAACGGGAGGATTCAGGGAAGGGAAAAGTGATTTCGATTCTCCTAATATAGGATTGTACTCTTTCGCTTCGGGTTACGAGAATTCGGTTATGGGACGGGCAGCGGCCGCAATTGGCCTGCAAAATACCACAAGTGGTTCAGGGGCGCTTGCTGTTGGAATTGGCTGTAAAGCTTTTGGTGACTATTCATTTGCGCATGGAAGCCAATCCAAAGCAAGCGGACTCAATGCTGTTGCTTTGGGAGTTGGCGCGATTGCAGACGCGGGTAACTCTGTCGCGATAGGAAACGGCTCCACCAACAGCAAAATAGGGTCCTTTGTTTTGGGCTATGGAAACACGCTGATCAAGAGCAACCTTAATTATCAAATGACCATCGCATTTACAGGAGGATATCGATTGTATACGGATGATATGGCTACTATCGGAGTCTTGCTTCCATCCAATGGAAATGCCTGGCAGGTTTTTTCCGACGTGAATAAAAAAGAAAATTTCGCGCCCGTCGACGGCGAAGAGTTCCTTCAAAAGATCAGTAAAATGAACCTCACATCCTGGAACTACAAAGGCCAGGATCCGAAACAATTACGGCACTACGGCCCGATGGCGCAGGATTTCTATAAAGCATTCGGACAGGATGTATATGGCACCATCGGTACGGACACGACGATCAACCAGGCGGATTTTGACGGGGTGAATTTGATAGCCATTCAGGCATTGATCCGAAAAATGGACCAGATCAACAGCGATTTGCGGGAGGAAATAGCTTCACTAAAAGCACAAATAGCCATTCGGGACAGACCGTTGAAAGGCAGACGGGTTCTGGTCAGCAAAAGGTAAACACTAGCCATACACTATGATATACAAACGGAAAGCAGCCCGTTTACGCTCCTCTTTTTAATGACGACGATGACGTAATCCATACTTTCAAATGGTTCATGAAAAGGGTATTATCCGGTTTTTGGGTAAGGGTTTTAACGGCATCGGTCTGGACGCGACAAAAGCCGGGAGGTCCTCTTTGGCAGCGGGCTATACTTCCGGAACGGCGCCGGAAACCCAAACGAAACGGGATATTGCTTTCCAGGAATTAGTCTTTTTCACACATCTACCACAATCGTTATGAATATTAAAACTTTAACATTTGGGCTTGTTTTCTTTCTGACAAAGCTGGCCGCTCATGCCCAGTTCGTGACGGGCAACAGCTTGTTTGTGAATATCGGTACGGTCTTCTCGGTCGACAGCTTGGTACTGGTACCCACCGAAGGTCTCAACCTGGGCGACGATTACTCGCTTCAAGTTACTCACACCGCGGTGCCCGGTGCTCCGAATCCAAGCATCAAAAAGACCTTTGTTTTTAACAAGCCAGTCAATTTTCACGGGAGCCTCGGGATCATTTATGCTCCTTCCCAGTTGAATGGAAATACGGAATCGCTGCTGGAACTCGCTAATTCCTGGTCGGATCAGTCGGCATTTGTGACCATGACCGGCAGCACACGCGATTTAGGGATGCATTATGTTTCAAAGGACGTAGCCGACCTTGACATCCGTATGCTCACGCTCGTGAACGGGCAAAGCGCATTGCCGGTAACACTTGTCGCCTTCGATGCCGAAAAGGAAGAGAAGGGTGTGAAGCTGACCTGGAAAACTTCCTTCGAAACAAACAGCGATTTCTTTGAAGTCCAGCGTAGCAAGGATGCAAAAGGGTGGCAGCCGCTCGGGCGTGTAGCCTCTACGGGAGAGAGCAGAGGCCAGGTGTCCTATAACTTCACGGACGGCGATCCATTTGCGGGAGAAAACTATTACCGGCTCAAAATGGCCGACCGGGATGGCACTTTTGCATTCAGCCAGTTGAAAAAGGTATCATGGGCCGGCGGCAAGCTGGCGGTTTTCCCAAATCCCGCTGTCGACCGGCTTGAAGTTGATCTGAAGGACTGGTCGAAGGTAGTTAAAGTCAGGATACTGAATGCGGCCGGCCGGATTGTCCGTGATGGAGGGATGGCACTGAATTCGAAGCAAACTAATGTGCCCCTTACCGGGTTCAAACCCGGCAATTACATCTTGCAAGTCGAATACCGCGACGGTAGTACCGAACGCACTCATTTTGTAAAATATTGATAATCCGGCTCCGGGCTATTGTGTTGTCGGTAACGCGCACGATAGCCCGGTTTCTAATTTAAATCCTAATTATCATAGTAAAATTACCGACTTTCCGGGTTTAGTTAACAATACCTATTCAACGAAATTCCTTAACCCTGCTTTCCTCTTCGATCGTATGCCGCCATTCCGAAGTACTTTCAGGATCGGTCTGTCATTGCTGACCGCTTCCCTGCTGTTTTATCCACAAGGCTGCAAACCTCTCAAAAAATCTGGTCAGAATGTTACCGTTAAGAATGCGCCCCAACAGGCAGAAACGGACATTTATGCCGAGCACATCCGGACCTCCGGTTTCAAAACGCCGGAAGAAGAGCGCCTTAGCTTTGTGCTGCCCGAGGGCTTCGAGGTAACGCTTTTCGCTTCCGAGCCTGATATTACCAAACCGATGAACATGGAATTCGACGACCGCGGAAGGTTGTGGGTGACCCAATCGTCGGAATACCCTGTGGCGGCGGGCGAAAGTGACGGAACGGACCGCATTACGATCCTGGAAGACAAGAACGGCGATGGGCGGGCCGATACCTTCACCCGTTTCGACGACAATCTTAATATTCCCATCGGTATTATGCCCGTGGCAGATGGCGCGATCGCGTATAGCATCCCAAACCTGTATCATTTAAAGGATAATAACAACGATGGCAAGGTTGATAGCAGGGAAATATTGCTTGGCGGCTTTGGGCACAAGGATACGCACGGGATGGTCAACAACCTCATGCGCGGGTACGACGGCTGGTTGCACGTATGCCATGGGTTTTCCAACGTTTCGAATATTGCTGGAACGGACGGTGATTCGATACGGATGACCTCCGGGAACACATTCAGGGTGAAAATGGATGGAAGCCACGTCGAACAAACGACCTTCGGGCGCGTGAACCCGTTTGGATACGCATATGACGAGAGAGGCTATTTGTACTCGGTAGATTGTCATACCAAACCGATTACGCAGCTGATTTTTGGCGGGGAATATCCTCATTTCGGAAAGAAATCGCCCGTCGGGTTGGGTTTTGCACCGGCAATGATGACGTACGATCTGGGCTCGACGGCATTGGCCGGACTTGTCTATTATACCGGAACGCAGTTTCCGGCCAGGTACCGCGGCAGTTTCTTCACCGGCGACGTCGTTACCTGTCGCATTGACCGGAATACCGTCACTTTCAACGGCTCGACACCTTCTTCGAAAAAGGAAGAGCCGCTGCTGATCAGCAAAGATCCGTGGTTCAGGCCGGTAGATATTAAAGTAGGGCCGGATGGAGCTTTATACATTGCCGATTTTTATAACCGGATCATCGGGCACTATGAAGTTGCCCTGAACCACCCCGGCCGTGACCGTGTGAGCGGGCGAATCTGGAAAGTAACTTACAAAGGAACCGAGCCGCATGATAATTTGCCGGTCACCGACTGGTCGAGGGCAACAATCGCCCAGCTTTTGCAGGGGCTTAAACATCCGCAGCTGAACACACGCCTTAAAGTAGCCGACCGCATTGTGGACACCTGGAAAGAGAAGGCAGTCGAGCCGGTGAAGGGGCTCCTGGCAGATCATACTGACGCGCCTTCTTACACCCATGCACTATGGATCTTACACCGCCTCGGCGCGCTCGACGATCGGATGCTTGATCATGTATTGGCAGGTAAAGAACCGATCGTGCAAATCCACGCACTGCGAATTCTGAGCGAACGCAATGCTATTAGCGACGCGCACTACCAACGGGTGAAGGTAGCATTGAAAAGCGGCGATCCATTTATCCGACGGACGGCGGCAGAAGTTTTGACTCGGTTTCCTAAGTCGGAAAACATTGGATTGCTTATGGATTTGTATGAAAAAACGCCCCGGGAGGATACACATTTACGCTATGCCGCATTGCTGGGTTTGCGGAATAATCTGAAAAATACCAGTGTAATGTGGCGCGTTCCAGCGATGCAATGGACCGATAGCCAATTGGCGTTGCTGAACAAGGCATTACTCGATGTGCCGTCTTCCGCTGGCGCGGCGTTTGTGCTTGACTACACACTGACCCATGAGCAGGATCCCAAAGACCTTTTGAACAATCTCGAATATATCGGCCGTCTTGCCGGACCCTATCAGATCGAAAAGGTTATTGACCTGATCAATGCAAAGTTTGTCAACGAACCGGAAAAACAACTATCGCTTTATGGGACGATTCAGGCGGGTATCCGGCAAAGCGGGGCTTCTCCAAGCCCAAAAATGGTTGCCTGGGGAGAACAGCTTGCGGGAAAATTTTTGACCAATATTTGTGCCGAAACTGAAACCTGGAAAATTAGGAAAATAGCCAAGAATGCGGATCCGGTGAACTCCTGGACGGTTTCCGATCGGTTCCTGACAGATGTAATGCCTGCATTTCGTATCGTTCTGAGTGAAAAAGGGGGTTATGGCCCGCAGTCTGCTTTGTATTCGGTGCCGTTCAAGTTGCCGTCGACCTTGAAAATGAATGTATTTGATAACGATGTGCACAACCGGGCGGAGAAAAAAGGTATTTCGAAAAACTCCGTGAAAATCCGGCTGGCCGACACCGGAAAGATAGTCGCAGAATATCGGGTCAATCAGGCAGAAGCCATGCAGTTCAAAGAGCTTATCCGGAATGCGACGTTCAATCTGGCCGGATATGAAGGGCAAATGGGGTATATCGAGGCAGTGGATAGTTCGCAGACGGGCTCAGTGGGCATCGGGCAGTTTGAACCGGCGGTTGTTACTATTCCCGAAAAAGGTCCGTCCACCATCTCGGAGCAGAGGATTACAGCCGCTGAGATTGCAGGGGAATATCGCATCAGATCCCTTCAGCCTGCATTGAGAAGCATTTTACAAACCAAATGGATGGACTATACGGTGCGAAGCGTTGCCGCAGGCGCGTTGATGAACATCGATTCGAAGGAAAATGTGGATGTTCTGTCGGGTATTTTCAATGATCCTGCGGAGCTGCCCGCTTTAAAGGAAAAGCTGGCCGTTTCGATGGGACAGGCATCGTCGCCTTCCGTGTATGAAACGTTGAAAAACCAACTGGCAAGCGGTGCAAGGAATCTTCAAATCGTGATCGCAACCGTACTGGCCAATACTTCGGAAGGCATCGGTTATTTGTTGAATGCATTCAAAGAAGAAGAGCTCGCGGCCGATATCGCTACCGAAGTGCCGGTGCAGGAGCGGCTCACCCACAATGCAGACGCTTCCCAGCAAACACAAATGCGGCAATTGCTGACAGCCGGAGCGAGGGAACGCGAGGAACGCCAGAAGCTCATCGATGCGCGCATTGCGAATTTCAAGCCGGCGAACACGTTTTCAGAGGCGGGAAAAATGATTTTTGTGCAGAATTGCAGCGGCTGCCATCAGATTCAGGGCTCCGGCGGGCTCGTCGGTCCGCAGCTCGACGGCATCGGAAACTGGGGACATAAGGCATTAACCCAAAAAATCCTTGACCCTAACAGGAATATAACTGAGGCATTTCGTACTTATAATATCACATTGAAAAATGAAAAGACCCTTACCGGCTTGTATCGTAGGACCGAAGGAGAAACAATCGTGTTTGCGGATATGACAGGGCAGGAGTTTTCAGTGGTAAAAGGCGATATGAAGGAGTACCGGGCGTCCAAATACACTTTAATGCCCGACCAGTTCCGGAATATCATCCCTGAAAAGGACTTTTACGCACTGCTCGACTATCTGCTGGGAGTAAAATGATATTTAAGTATTAATCCTAAACCATAAATCCGATGTTGTTAACGGGAAGAGTTTTGAAATGGCTTTGTTTGATCAATATTGTAGTCTTTGCCTGGACAAATGCAAATGCGCAGACAAAAGCGAAGAAAGGATCGGCTATTACATTTAAAAAAACGGATCTTACCAAAAGATTCATCGCGGAAGGTGCCGCGATGGGCGATGTGAATAAGGATGGCAAAAAAGACATTCTTTCGGGGGCCTATTGGTTTGAAGCGCCCAGCTGGAAAGCGCACGAGCTGGCGAAGCCCGATTCCTTTATTGTAAATGGAAGTTACAGCAATTCGTTCCTGGATTTTGCGATGGACGTGAACCAGGACGGATGGATAGACCTTATTCGCATCGACTGGCCTGGTAAGGCTGCCGCCTGGCATGAAAACCCGCATAACAAAGAGGGACATTGGCCGATGCATACTATTTATTCTTCGGTAGGGAATGAATCACCGCAATTGGTAGACATCGACGGCGACGGGAGGATGGACCTGCTTTGCAATGACCCGACGGGTAAGAAAGTGATCTGGCTGAAAAGTCCTTCCAAAAAAGGGGAAACGGCCTGGGAAAAATATGTGATCAGCAACGACCCCAACAACTCCACGCATATGTACACGCATGGAATCGGTTATGGCGATGTCAATAGTGATGGCCGTAAAGATGTGCTCGTGAGGAGCGGCTGGTGGGAAGGTCCGGCGGACGGGCCTGCCAAACATCCCAAAGACAAAGACTGGGAATTTCACCCGGCCGATCTGGGGCAGGATTGTTCACAAATGTATGTGCTGGATTTGAATGGCGACGGTCTGAACGACGTACTCAGCGCTTCGGCGCATAATTATGGAATCTGGTGGCACGAGCAGAAGAAAGAAGGGAAGGAGACGGTATGGATCCATCACGACATCGATAAAACCATTTCGCAGACACACGGGTTGGCGCTGAAAGACCTGAATGGGGACGGCCATCCCGATTTTATCACCGGTAAACGCTATTTCGCACATAATGGCAATGATCCGGGAGAGTTCGAACCTGCATTTATTTCATGGTTTGAATACAAACCCGGCAAAGTCCCTACCTGGATCAGGCACGATATTGATGACAATTCGGGTGTAGGCCTGCACGTCACCGTCGAAGACCTGAACGGCGACGGCCTGCTCGATATCGTCACGGGAAACAAAAAGGGCGTACGCATTTTCACACAGCAAAAAGGGAAGTAAGCACTGATGAAGTTTGGTATCAATACCTATCTGTTTTCTTCACCATTCACGAATGAAAGCACCTCGTTTTTCCCACAGTTCAAAGCGTGGGGTTTCGATTTTGTTGAAATAGCATTAGAAGATCCTGCCAATATCGATCCGGAATTCGTTCGAAAAGCATTGGACGAGAACGATCTTGAATGCCGGTCGGTGTGTGCGGCTACGGGTCCGGGGCGCGACCTGCGTGCTACACGTAAGGATCAGGTCACCGCTATCGAGTACGTAGAGGCGCTTATACGTATAGCGCCGGTGCTTGGAAGTAAGCTCGTAGCGGGCCCTGTTTATTCTGCGGTAGGTCGTGCCGAGTTCGTTCCCGACGATGAGAAACGCAGGCAATGGGAGCTTGTCGCAGGTAATCTTAAAACACTGGCTGATTTTGCCTCGCAGCACGGCGTGAAACTTGCTATCGAGCCCCTGAACCGGTATGAAACCGATTTTATCAATACCTGTGACCAGGCATTGCGGATGATCGAAACCGTCGGCAGCGACGCCTTACAGGTGCACCTCGATACTTTTCACATGAACCTGGAAGAAAAGGATCCGGCGCTGGCCATTCGGAAAGCAGGTAACAGACTGGGCCTTTTGCATGCTTCCGGCAGCGACCGCGGTACTCCCGGTGGTGACCAGATCAACTGGGACCGTATTTTCGCCGCGTTGGACCATATCCACTACCAGGGCGATATTGTTATCGAATCGTTTACCCCAGACGTGAAGGTAATTGCCAAAGCCGCGTCAATATGGCGCCAGGTCGAACCCTCACGCGAGTCGATCGCGGTTGATGGTTTGCGTTTCTTGAGGTCGTTGGCATTTTAACCTGTTGTTGATTGAATGGGAGATGTTGTGGATTGAAACGGCATGTCCCTTATTCCGCGATCAATCTTTCCGAAGTATTTGTAGCATAAGTAAAAAGCCCCGGAACATATCCAGGGCTTTAATATTCGATTAATCTGAAATTCAGGCAGTCACTTCTTCTTCCATGTGCGAGGCGCTTAAATGCAGGACCTCGGTAGTCCAGGCGCGGGTTTTGGCGGCCAGATCTTTTTCTTTGGATAGCGATTTGCCGAAAGAAGGGATGATTTTCTTGAATTCGCGCTGCCATTCGGGAGATTTGGCTTCCGCGAAACAGCGGTGGATCAGGTCGAGCATGATCGATACCGCAGTAGATGCTCCCGGAGAAGCGCCCAGTAATGCGGCCAGCGAACCATCTGCGGCAGTCACCATTTCGGTGCCAAATTCGAGCACACCGCCAGCCTTTTTATCTTTTTTGATCACCTGAACGCGCTGACCCGCCGTTTCAAGATCCCAGTCTTCCAGTTTTGCTTCCGGGAAATAACCTTTCAAAGCTTCCAGACGGTCCTGCGGCGATTGTCTTACCTGGTCTATCAGATATTTGGTCAGCGGAATGTTGTGCAGACCTGCGGCCAGCATCGGCTTTATATTATTCAGCTTAATGGAAAGCGGAAGGTCCAGGTAAGAGCCATTTTTCAAAAACTTAGTCGAGAACCCTGCATAAGGCCCGAAAAGCAATGCTTTCTTGCCGTCAATAATGCGGGTATCCAGGTGAGGTACCGACATCGGCGGTGAGCCCACCGAAGCCTTGCCATATACTTTCGCCTGGTGTTTTTCGATGATTTCCGGCTTGTTGCACACCAGCCATTGCCCGCTCACGGGAAAACCTCCGAAGCCCTTGCCCTCGGGGATATTCGACTTTTCCAGCAACGGCAGAGAGCCGCCTCCCGCACCGATGAAAACGAACTTAGCGCTGACCTTGCTCTCCTTTTTAGTAGCCCTGTCTTTCACCTCGATCAGCCAGGAATTGTCCTTCTTGCGCGAAAGATCGTCGACCTCATAGTTGAGAAACAGATTGACACCGTCCTGCTTTTCGAGGTAATCGAACATAGCTTTCGTCAGCGCACCGAAATTGACGTCGGTGCCGAGCTCCATGCGGGTCGCCGCCACTTTTTCATCGGCATCACGGCCATTCATGACGAGCGGTATCCAGCTTTCGATCGTATCCTTGTTCTCGGTATATTCCATTCCCTGGAACAAGTGATGGTTTGTCAAAGCTTTATAGCGTTTGCGGAGATACTCCACGTTTTCCTCACCCCAAACAAAGCTCAAATGGGGAATATTGTGGATAAATGTATCAGGCGAATCGATCACACCATTTTCCACCAGGTACGCCCAGAATTCTTTCGACACTTCGAACGACTCGGCGATCTTGACGGCTTTTTTGGTTTCAATGGAGCCGTCGGGCAACTGTGGTGTGTAGTTCAACTCGCAGAATGCGGAATGGCCTGTGCCGGCATTATTCCACGGATCTGAGCTCTCCGCAGTCACGCGGTCGAGGCGTTCGAAAACCGAAATGGTAATGGATGGATTAAGCTTTTTCAGTAGAACCCCGAGCGTAGCGCTCATAATGCCTGCCCCAATCAAAACCACGTCAGGTGAGCTCGTTTTTGAAGACTTTTTGGTATTCATCACGAAAAAAGGAAATATGGTAAGAAGGCCTAAGCCCGGAAAAGTACAAATCACTGTTAGATAACAATCGTCCTAACAATATTTGTTTCGAAAATAGTATAATTTCAAAAATAAAAGTTATGGCGTTTTGCAACTTCTTGGCAGGGGGCAATTAAAACTTTCTTTGTTGCAAAAATCACGAAATCGGGCAAAGAAAAAAGCTGCCTGTCGAGGGCAGCTTCGTTCTTATCGTATCATAAGTAAATTTATAGGTCGCTTTGGATGATATCCGACTCTTTAATGCCGAGTGCCTTAACTACCTCATCATAATTACTCCAGTTAATTTCCGCGCTGGATCTTCTAAATTTCTCCGTAGGAACCAGCACTATACGAATCGCTTCAAAATCTCTGGCAGGCGCAGTTTGCTGATCTTCCGACCATGAAACAGGACGGATGTCAACAAAAAATGTCTTTGTCCGAAGAGATTGTTTGAATTCGAAAGTACTGGTTTTGCCATTTCCAAAATCAACTTTTCCGGGTATATTCCACCACCAGTTTTGACTTTTGATGTACACCAGGACTCCGCACGTTGATAAAAAAGTACTATCTTCTTTGGTGATATTGCTAATACCGAACGTATAGCCGCCCGCGTCGGATTTTACAGCACCAGTTGTTACAACTCTTGCTCCCAGAGCGTCTTTACCCGCGACACCGGTATCACCTTTGGCGCCAGCATCACCCTTATCACCTTTAGGCCCTGCTGGTCCTACATCACCTTTTTCACCCTCGCAGGCCATTGTTAAACCAGCCAGCGCGATCCAAGCAAAGAAAATTATTTTTCTCATCATACTAGAGATTGTTTGAGTTTAGAATAATAAGTGTTTC
This sequence comes from Dyadobacter sp. OTU695, assembly GCF_038440355.1. Lineage (NCBI taxonomy): Bacteria > Pseudomonadati > Bacteroidota > Cytophagia > Cytophagales > Spirosomataceae > Dyadobacter > Dyadobacter sp. OTU695. The sequence continues at coordinate 74,731 of NZ_JASATN010000023.1, forward strand.
GGCAAATATAGCGACGAATTTACATTACGATAAAAAAAATCATGCCTACGGTAATTTATCTTTAACGCAAAATAGAAAGGTGCAACTAATCAGGCAAGTCGACTAATACAATGAAATCTTGATCTGTTTGCTAATTATAGTATTTTTGTTTAATAATAGATTTGTGCTAAAGTTCGTTTGAAAACCGAGTTAGTACGAGAATTAAAATCATTCGGATCGGTAAACAATAAAATCAGAATTCTATGAAAGGAAGAATTTCTACCACATTTTTCAGCTTGCTCTTTTTCGGAATTATTATGGCACCTCTCTCCGCGCGTGCGCAGTGGAGCGGTGCCTACGGGAATGAGTGGCTTGCAGGCAAGTATAGTCAGAGTTGGGTGCGTATTGGTGTAACCGCCAAGGGCCTTCAGCGCGTGGCGATCGCCGACTTGCCCGGCAATTTTCAATCTGCGGACAAATCGAAGCTACAACTATTTCACCGGGGAAATCAGGTTCACATCGTCAAGGCGGATGCGAACGAAATTATTTTTTATGGTGTGCCCAACGATGGAGCCTCGGATGAACTGCTGTTCCGCCTGCCAACATCGAGAAAAAACCCGTATTTCAGCTGGTTTTCGAACGAAAGCGCTTATTTTCTTACTATCGGTACAGACAACGGCCTTCGGGCGCAGGTTGAAAACACTGCTGTCGACGCTGGCGTTACGCCGGCAGAGTCGCATATCAGGACTGAGCTGAGAACCTATACGAACGAGTTTACACACGATACCAAGTATTCGTTGCGGCCCAGTACGCTGAACAGCTATTTCGAGGAAGGTAAAACCGGGACAGGGAGCCGTCTGCCACTTCCAGGACAGTTAACCACTGTTTATACTTCCAACCCCAAGCCGACCAGTTACACCAACACATATGTTGCCGAGCCATTCTCGTTCAGTGTAAAGAATGTTGCTCCTGGTTCGACACCGGCTGTGAAGATTCTTTTGAGTGGCCGCTATGCCAATCAGTTGGCGGAGATATTTGTGGGCAAAGATGCGGGCTCGTTGCGCGCTGCAATCTCTATTCCAACCAATGATTTTGCACCTGCGGAGGCAAATTTCCAGTTGCAGCCGACGGATTACGACGCCAATGGAGCAGGTACTTTTGGTTTTAAAGGTGCTACTGCTACCGCTTACTATTCGGTATCGTACTTCACAATTGTTTACAACCAGTTGATTAACATGCAGGGATTGCCTTCGTATGAGTTCAATTTCCCGTCGGCAGCCAATGGAGTAAAATCGAGAATCCAGATCACTAACCCGGCTGCCAATGCAGCATTTTACGACATTTCGAATGTAGATGCGCCGCGCATTATCCAGGGGAGCGCTGCTGATTTGATGGTAACCCGTAGCGGCGGTACGTTAAAGCTTCTTGCAACCAACGAACTTACGCAGGTCGGTGCCGGAAAGATTTCGACGGTAACTTTTAGCCAGGCCACCCCAGCAACGTATAACTATTTGATTGTTAGTAATGAAACGTTGTTCGGAGCTGCGGGACAGTACGCTGCTTATCGCCAGAATGCAAGCCCGGGGAAAAAGTACACGCCGCTGGTTAGAAAGATCAAGGACATTTACAACGAGTTCAACTATGGCGAGCCAAGCCCTGTTGCAATCCGTAGATTTGTAGACTACATGATTTCTGACGGCAACAAAGAAAAGTTTCTTTTGTTGATCGGTAAATCAGTCACAAAGCCGGACCGAATGGTGAAGGAGTTGCCGGAAGAAGTTCCAACAATTGGTTTTCCAGGTGCTGATTTGCTTCTGGTTGATGGTTTGGCGGGAACTCCGGATGACGTTCCGGCAATTCCTGTTGGGCGGATCTCTGCGATCACTCCGCAACACGTTACAGATTATCTGGCTAAGATCACAACCTACGAGGCGCAGAAGGATCTGGCATGGAGAAAGAATGTGCTGCATATGAGCGGTGGTAAGGACCAGGGGGAAATTAATCAGTTTTCCGGGTATCTGTCTTCAATTGGTAGTATTGTATCGTCAGCTCCGTTTAATGGTGCGGTAATACAAAAAATCAAGAGTATTCCTCAGGATGTTCAGGAGCAAATTACGATCGCGCCTGAGCTGAATGGTACCGGGGTGGGGATGGTCAGCTACTTTGGCCATGGAGCTACATATCGCACGGATTTGAATGCAGGTTATGCTACCGACTTTGCAGGTAAAGCCTACGACAATGCCAACAAATACCCGGTGCTTTTCTACAATGGATGTGGTGTAAACAATGTTTTCAGTGACCTGTTCGCAGAAACAGTTAACCAATCTACTTCGCGCCCGATGTCGCTGGATTGGCTGCTTGCGCCTAGTAAAGGAGCAATTGTCGTTTTTGGTAATACCTGGGATGCTTACGCAAGCACATCGAACGAATACCTCGACAGGCTTTATCCTTTGATTTTTTCTAAAAATGATGACCAACGCCTTACTATTGGTCAGATATTGAAGGAGGTTGCGATACAGACCAAAACAGCAAAAGGCTATAACTATAACCCAGGTCAGAATGCCCGTGTTGCTGCCTTTTACGATGCTGACAGGGCTAATATTCACCAGGTTTTGTTACAGGGTGACCCTGCCTTGAGAATATTGCTGAATGAAGCTCCACTACCGGTAGATCTGATTTCGTTCGATGCTAAGAAACTAGGCACTGATAAAGTCGAACTAATTTGGAAGACGGCTTCTGAAAAGAATAACAGCCATTTCATAGTAGAGAGAAGCTACAATGCGAGAAATTTCGAAGCAATTGGACGGGTAGAAGGAAGAGGTGACTCCAATACAGAAGTGTCTTACTCGTTCATCGATTCTAAGCCGCTGGGCGGAACTAGCTACTATCGTTTGAAGCAGGTCGATTATGATTTGATTGTCGATGGAAAAGTAATCGAAGGTCCTAGTACACTTTCAAAAATTGCCTCGATTGTTCGTGAGAGCTCCGATATAGTTTCGATTTCACCAAACCCGGTTGTGAGTGGTGTTGCGGAGATCCGTCTGGGTATTCCTGCCAACATTAAGAGCTGGAACCTTTTCGATATCAATGGAAAAGCGGTACTGAAAGATCAGACAGGCTCCAAAGTCTCGTTGTCAAATCTCCCATCCGGTGAGTACCTGGTAGAAATACTGACTTCAAACGGCGACAAATATACCCGCAAAGTTTTCAAGTTGTAAGTGATTGAATTTGATAGGCATGGAATGCACATGTTCCATGCCTATACTTTTTACTTTATATTCTCAAAAATGGCCAGATTACCTCTTATTAGACTTCTTCTTTTGTTATTGCTAGCCGGATCAATGCGTGTTTATGGTCAGTGGGGAGCGCCGTATACGAACAGCTGGATTACGTACGGACAACCGTACGCGAAGATAGGGGTAACACAAAACGGCATACAAAAGGTCTCCTTTTCTTCACTGCCTTCCGGTTTTTCTGCCGATCAGCAGGCTAAATTTCAGCTCTGGCACAGAGGCCGGCAAGTTGCCATTTTAAGTACGTCAAATAATGAGATCTTGTTTTACGGGGTACCCAATGACGGAGCCCTGGATTCGCTCCTATACAGGCCGATGAGCTCGCGCATGAATCCTTATACGAGCCTTTACTCCGATGAAAGTGCCTACTATCTGACGATAGGTAAAGAGAATGGCTTGCGTGCCACGGTGGTAAATCAGAATCCCACTGCCATAACACCCTCTACATACCATAAAAAGACGGACGTCGCATCGTTCGCGAAGGAATATTCGCTAAGTACGACAAGTGCGATCCGCGCTAACTTCTTCAATAGCTTTTTTGAAAATGGCGCCAGCAAGACTGGTGAGACCATCAAAGACGGATTACCAAGAAATTACAATTTTCAGTTAACAAATATGTCTGCTGATTCAAAGGATAAGGCGGTCATTAAATTGATGGTGCATGGCCGGAGTAATGCGGTTCACTCTATCGAGGTTTATGTAGGCAAAGACGATAAATCATTGAGAAAAGTGGATGCCATTAAAAATGAGAACTTTACTGCATCGGTTTATTCTTTCGAGGTACAGGACACCGACGTTGATGCAAATAAAAAGGGTATTTTGTCATTGAAGGGATTAAGCTCTGATATCCGGCCATGGTATTCGCTTGCTTACTACACTGTGACTTACCCTCAGACATTGAATATGGGTACAAACAAAAGTTATGAATTTACTTTTGACAAAACCGCTGATACCTGGACCCGGGTAAATATTGCCAATACGCCGGCGAGCTGTAATTTTTACGACATTTCGGATATCGACGTGCCGCAGATAATTACAGGAAAGGCTACCGACCTGATGATACCGCGTAAAACAGGCAAATCGGTGAGGTTACTTGCAACTACTGAAACCATCGTGGTACCCGCGGCAAAAATCACATCGGTTTCACTGACTAAGCTGGATCCCAAAGCCTATAACTACATTATAATCACGACAGACGCGCTGAAAGAAGGGGCAAATACCTATGCATCTTACCGGTCATCAGCCATCGGCGGCTCTTTTAAGCCGGTTGTAGTGACTATTAAAGAGGTATATAACCAATTTAACTTTGGTGAACCGAGCCCTGTGGCAATAAGAAGGTTTATGGACTATATGCTTTCGGACGGCAACACTGCCAAAAACCTTTTTCTGATAGGCAAGTCGGTTACATTTAATGAAAGGATGACTAAGGAGTTGCCCGACGAGGTCCCGACTATAGGTTTTCCGGGATCAGACGTTTTACTGGTCGAAGGGCTTGCGGGAACTCCTAAGGAAGTGCCGGCTGTCCCGGTTGGCAGACTTTCGGCATTGACAAATCAGCATATATATGATTACCTGGAAAAGGTGAAAGAGTATGAAGCTCAATCGGCCAACGGTGTTAGCTGGAAGAAAAACATTCTGCACTTGAATGGCGGAAAAAGCACCTCTGAAATTACTCAGCTGAAAAATATCCTGGCTGAACTGGCGCCAATGGCGGAAGAAGGATTTGCCGGAGCGAAAGTCAAGGCATTTGTAAAACCGCAACCGATTGCTGAAACCATCTCCGTTAACATCACTCCGGAAATTAATTCGGGTGTCGGATTACTTACCTATTTTGGCCACGGTTCAACAACGGTAACAGACCTGGATATTGGCTATATTACAGATGCTTCGAGGGCATACAGCAACCAGGGCAGATACCCGCTCATGTATTTCAATGGTTGCGGTGTAGGTAACGTTTTTAGTGGCAGGTTCAATACAAGCCCATCTTCGGGCGATAGAATGGCGCTCTCACTCGACTGGATTCTGGCACCGAAAAGAGGTACTGTGGCAGTGGTGGCCAATACGTTCGATACCTACGTCTCTACCACAACCGATTATCTGGAGCACCTTTATACGGTACTTTTCGTGGATAACACCGCTTCGAAGCTTCCGATTGGTGAGGTCCAGAAAGAGGTGGCCAGAAGGACTTTTGCTAAGGGATATAATTCCTATTTGGTGGCAAACGTGCATCAGGCGCTATTACAGGGCGATCCCGCGCTGCATATGATTTACGTAGCGTCGCCCGATTATTCGGTTGATTCGGATGAAGGGATAATGCTTTACGCTGAAAACTCCGGTACAACAATAGGGAAATCAGCCAACTTGATAACCGCGATAACGGTTGAAAATCAAGGAAGGTATAATAAGGGTGAGCAGGTTCCTATCCAGATCAAGTACGTATATGGAGACGGCACACAGGTGGTAAAAAATGAAACAGTGCTGTCTTTTCCTTACCTGGATACGATCAAGGTGACGTCGCCGTCGAAGGCAGGGTTGTTGAGAGTTGAAGTGGTGATCGACCCGGCGGGAAAAGTAACGGAGCTCAGCAAGAGCAATAATAGCAGTGAGCTATTGGTCGAATGGGACAAAGCGAAAGATCAGGCAGCCTATCCGATTGAAAGGGTGAAGGATGTTATACCGCCAATATTGAATGTGACTTTTAATGGCAGAGTGATTGAAAACGAGGAAAAAACCTGGGCGAAACCAGATGTTCGGTTCGTGCTGACGGACGATCGTTTGATGTCGATGGATACGTCGTTGATTTCCATTTTCATTAAAAAATGTCCGGATAACGATTGTGATTTTGAGGAATTAAGCTACTCGGATCTGGAAATGAAACAGTTGTCAGACCGGTCTGTTGAGGTCATCTACCACTCAGAACTTGCTGTGGAAGGTTTGTACGAAATACTTGTTAATACGAAGGATAAAGCAGGAAATGCTTCCGAGAGCCCTTTCAGCATTAAGTTCCGTATCGGAGATGCCGATGAGCTAAATGTGGTGACCAGCCCCAACCCTGCGACGGATTATGTGCGGTTCCGGATTAAGGGGAACGTTACTGGCTCTCTGAAATCAGCCGAGGTTACGATTTTTGATCTGAAAGGCAATAAGCGCTTAACTCATGAAATACGTCCTACCGCAAGCACGGAAGATTGGTATTGGATGCCAACGGGCGCGGGTCTTTTTATCTATAATGTAACGCTCAAGAGCGCCGACGGTAAAGAGAAGAAAATAACGGGGAAGGTAGCTGTTGTGAAATAATTACTTCAAATTTTTCTGCCAATCAAGCCAGGAGGCTAGCGAAATGGCCCTGGTGACATGGAACATGCTTCGATTGTACTGGTCGGTCGGAAGTCCCTTTATTTTGAGAAATTTGACAGAGCTGTTGAACAGGCTCTTGTCGAGGTAGTCCCAAACCTGAGTGGATTCACTGAGGAAATCTTTTGCCTGATCATAAAGCCTGAGTGTTACATCGACACCATAAGAGCCGACCTGGGTTTTTTGATGGCGCAAGCGAACATGCTCAGGCAAGATGCCTTCCATTGCCTCTCTGAAATGCATTCGACCCAGGCCATTTCCAAATTTTGCTATCGGCGGAATAGACATGCAAAGTTCAAATAGCTGCTTGTCATAAAATGGGGAACGATTCTGAAAGCCGTAATGGTTGGCAAGGATGTGCCTGCTCTCGTTCAGGCTGATCGATGTCATTGTATAAACGTCTTGAAGCCATTGCCGTGAGGTGTCGGGCAACGTCTCCATAAGGGATGCCGAAAGGCCACGGGATGGCGACGCTATAAACCTTGTGTCTCGCAGGAACTCCTCCCTTAAAATTGTTACAGGCTGGATTGACTGGCCCTTGATTTTTTTGAATAGGGCTGCCGCGCCTCTCCGAAGAAAATATGGGAGCGATAAATCAAAATGAGAGGAGAGCTCCTGATAGGTATCAAAAGCATGTTTCACTCCATCCTTTCGCAGCACAGCCGTCAATCTGTTATAAAAGAAGTTGTGTTCGACGATGGCCGATTTCTCTTCTTTACTCAAAGAATCCCAATTTTTATAGCGATTGGCAAGCGTGAAGAATGGAACTCGTTTGTCTAGCAGTTCTTTGAGTAAAAGCCAGTTTTTTTCGTAGAAGGTGTACTCCGGCAACTCCATCCCGCTTCCAACGATCGAATCTCCGTCACTTCCATTTAATAAGACTTTGCAGCCTGCCTCAGAAGCGCATTTCATGAGGCTGTCCTGTGACGCCGGTGAAATTAAGCCGGGCTGCGGATAGCCGTGTAATGATGTATGAAGTTGTACAATATCGAAATCGTTGGTCTCCTGGGTCACATAGTGATGAACGGAGCCAATCTGCCTGGCTACGCTTATAGCGAATGACTGGTCGTATGTAGGATCCTTTTGTGTGCTGTAATAGAAAGTATGAAGCGTTCTGTCTGGATGAATCAATCGGGTAAGCGCACTAACGGAGGACGAATCGAGGCCTCCACTGAGGTGTGATCCCAGAAGCAAACCCTCTTGCAGCGTGTTTTTTTTTACAGAGGTTGCAAGCATGTCCCGGAACAGAAACTTATAATCAGCAGCGGAATGATGGTTTGATGATTGGGGGAGTTGAAAGGAAAAGAATGGCTTAGACCTGAGCTCGGTCGGGTCGAGCGATAAAATATGCCCGGGAAGTACCGTTTTTACATTTTGATAGAATGTGTCAGCCGAGTAGTCTTTTCCTTGTTCACCTCTGAATGTGAGGTAGGACGTCAATCGCTGATGGTCTATTTTCAGATGTTGCTTCACAAGAGGCATCATCAAGAGCTTCACCAGGTTGGTAGAGAATGCGGCAAACTGATTGGGCAAATGAATATAATACAATGGGAATATTCCAAAGATGTCCCTTGCCAGGTGGAGTACATTGGTATCATCATCATACCATACCCCCAAGCCGACCTCTTCACTATGCTTACTGAGATACGCTTCAAAATCCGATAACGAAAATAGGCTATCGGGATTGGATATACCCGATAGCCTACTATCTTCCTGTTGACCAGACTTTTTCGAACCAATAATGAATTTAGTTGGAAAAAAATAGTCTAGCTTTTGCAATAATATGTATCCATTAGGCCATTGAATACTTGATCTTATTTCCGGTATACAAATCCCAATTTTGGGATCAAAAGAAACAAAACCCTCAATGTACATCATGGATTGCTTTACTAAGCATCCTCCGAGTAGGTGTTCTCAGAAGTAAGTTCGTCAAAAGCGCTGCCTTGTTTTCCCTTGGTAAGGTTTTGAACGTTACCGTGTTGAACGAGGACCGGCTTGCGGTAAGACTTTTTCGTCTGTGTAGAGTGCGATGTCAATGTTCTCATTGTTTATCGGTTAATGAATGATTAATACCAGTATCCGTCGTAAATTTAGATAGATAAATTGAATTTGCAAGCATTATTCGCAACGAATATGAAAAAATCAAGTTTTGGCTGAATATACGGTTGTCTATTTACGGATTACCTATTGCCAAATTCTATGATTTTACGAGATTTGTGACTGCCGGATTCAACTTTTCCAGAACCGATGCATTCGTCGTTTTGGCAGAATTCAAAGTTAGTCTGATCATCAGAAATAAGACCAACGCCCGGACCGTATTGTTTGATCGTTACGTATCTGTTGATGATAGAGGTGTCTTTGCGCTCTACAACGGTCAGGACATTATCGAATGATTGGTCGCCGATCTTGACTGAACTGAACCCCGGCTCATAGTATGACTCCTGTTTGTCGAGGTTGTTGTAGCTGTTGCCGTTCCAGGTAGTGCGCGAATTGATCGGAAACGTAAGCGACAAGAATGGTTGATTATCGACGTTGGTCAGTAGCTTGTCAGGATATTTGTGCACCGCAAACTCTTTTACCTTTTGCCAGTAGTCGGTCGGTGAATTACGGGTTGATCTCGCAATTACGTATGTAACGATCCCGGCCGAATCGGAAACGATCCTGTCTACTTCGTCTTTTTCCTGCCACTTCGTTACCACTGGAGCCGCCTGGCCTGTGGAATATACTTCCTGATTAACTTCGTAGACGAGATAATGCCCGATAGTCAGCGGGTAATATTGGTAAGGGTCCGCTGGTTGGGTGTCGTCGTCGCAGGCGGAAAAAGCGATGGAAGCTATTGCAACAATAGTGATGTGTTTTGAAAAGACCCGGTAAATCGTCAGTAAAGAATTCTTCATTAACTCGGTTGAATTTGAGATGACTATGATGAATGTTTGTATTGCTCTTTCAATTTTCCTTTCAAAAACCCTATCAACACCTGCAAGCCCGTATCGAACCGGGAGTTGTTGTTGATGATCATATCCGCTTCTGCGCGCAATGGGAGTATGAATTTGTCGTAAGTCGGCGCTACGTGATGTTCCCAACGGTATAGGACGTCGTCGAGGTCATAACCGCGCTCATTATTATCACGAATAATCCGCCGTTTTATTTTAACATGCTCCTTGGCATCGACAAAAATTTTCAAATCGATAAGCCGGGCTATTTCAGGGAAGTAGAAAACGAAAATTCCTTCAACGATGATAATAGGTCTGGGTTCGAAAACCAGAATCTCGGGGGTAATCAGCGGATTGTTGAAAGTATACTCTTTCTGCTGTACGGTACGGCCCGCACGAAGGACGGCAATATGCTCCGCGAAAAGGTGATGGTCGATCGTCTCGGGTAAGTCGAAATTCTCCACGCCGTTTTCGTCACGGGGGATTTCGTGGATCGGCCGGTAATAATTGTCCTGCGAAATACGTGTGACCTCATCCTTACCAAACGCGTCGATGAGGTTTTTCATAAAATAGGTCTTGCCCGACGCGCTGCCGCCGGTGATACCCACAATGTAAGGCACTTTTTCTTGATTGGAGGTCATATAGTCTGTTGCGTCCGCTAAGCTGAACGCCTGGATTAAATTATGATTTTAATTGATAATTGCCAATTTACCTGCCTGTCGCTCAGAACCATCGGCCGACACGATGAGTACAATGTATATTCCGGCCCGCGCGCGGCGCCCCGTGTAGTCGTTCAGGTTCCAGGACACGAGGCCGCCTTCGGAACGCGTTTCAAACACGAGCCTGCCTGCAAGGTCGGTGATTTTGACGATAGAGTGACCGGTCAGGCCGCTGATTCCCACATTGCCCGAATAGTCAGGTCGGATTGGATTAGGAAAAATGGTGATGCGGTCGAGGTTTTCGGCTGGGGCTCTTGCATCGCTCTGATAAGAAACCATACCGGCGGGCGTATCTACAAAAAGCAATCCCGTCTCAGCCTCGAAACGGAGTGCGCGGATCACATCCGAGGGAAGCGGACTGTCGTCGGAGGTGAATTTTCTGATGAGTTCAGTGCCATCTTCATTGAAAAGATAAAGCCCCGTCCGGGTGCCAATCCATTTTCGGTTGCCCGGTTCAATGGCGAGCGCGGTACATTCTTCATTGTTGAATAACCTACGCTGACCGTAAACAGGCAGGATCGCATCTACACGGGCAGCCTCCAAAACGCCATCGGGAATGAAGTAACCAACGCCTTTCGCACCCGCAAACCATACGAATCCGTCCTGGTCGAGTGCCAGACTGTTGACTTTGGAGGAAGGTAAAGTCCCGCTGCCGATCGACGTGGAAAGTACTTTTTTCCGTGAGGCGTCTGCATTGCTTACCATAATACTTCCACCAAGCGTTTCGGGAAGTCGCGTCCATAACAGGCCATTCAGATCGGTGATCGTTGAATCCGGGCGCGGAGAAATGGTCGTATCGCCCTGCACCGGTGAAAGCGGTTTGAAATCTGAAAATTGATTGGTGATCATTCCATTTTTTTGATCGCCAACCCATAGTGTTTTCGATCCCAGAAGAATGCCCGATCGGATGCCCAGGAAGAATGGGCTGCTATAAGTTTGGGCTTTGTAAAGTGGATTGAGCGTAATGACGGAGTTTCCGTTTGTTATTGTCAGTAAATCACCTGTATCCAGGATACGCAGGTTAGGACTTCCGGAAGGATAAACGAGTTTCCAGTTCCCGTTTTCATATTTAAAAATACCCTTTCCCGAAACAGCCACATGGACGGTGCCGGAAAAGAATGCAATACCTGAAATGTTGCCCGGACTTGCTATCGGTTTCCAGTTTGCGAAATATTGCCGGTTCACATCTTCACGCATTGAGGTAGCCAGAATACCCTGGCCACTTAGGATAAAAAGTGAGTCTCCGGAAAATACCAGGTCGCTGACGGCCAACTGGGTACCGTCAGGGCCGATGTAACGATATGTTTCTTCTACCTGCCGAAGTCGAGTGTCCAGCACGAGCACCCCGAAACCCGTTGCGATGTAGGCCAGATTCTCTCTGAAAACAATATTTCGGATGGCCTTGTCCGCAGGCAATCCCTGGGTTTCATTCAGAAGATCCCAGGTTTCGGTTTGATTTGGTTCGGCTTGCTCATTGAGGTATGCAAAATCGATGGTACCATTGCGGTAGGCCATCATCAGGAGCCGGCTCGAAGACAGGTAACCCATTGTCGCAATCCCCGTATTGCTAAGGCCGTCTGCTTTGGAAAGCATCCGGATTTCTCCGCTTTCTTTATTTACGGAAAAGAGCCCGTTGTAGGAAGCGCAATAAACTCGTGAACCTGCCTCGACGACCTGTTTGGCGGAGAGATAGTTGAAATGACTTTGCCATTCGCCCAGCGGCAACGCCTGTCCGAGAATGCGGGAAGGACCGAATACGACAGTCAGCACGAAAAACAGTATCCTCCCTATTCGCATGGCTGTATGCTAGTTTTCTACCGTCACCACGGCCGAACCCCGCCCCGTGCCGGTTCCGCATCCACTTTTCAGTGATGTGATCGTGTACTCGGTGGTAGAAGCCGGTGAAACGGAAATGAGGTACGGGTTAAGAAATGTACCGTTGATCGCCGTGCCGTCCGAGAGCGTGAATGACCACGGCGGAAGCCCATTTTTGAATTTCAATTGAATACGGGTAGAGCGCCCGGCCGAAACCGTACCCCGCCCGGAAACTTCTGCCACGGCCTTGTCCGGCGCGATTACTTCCAGCTCTTCAATGGCGCTGGAAACGGCGGGAGACGAGGAGACAATACGGATCTTATGAATCTTCGTGGTATCTCCGGGTGCGGCTGCGGCGAGTTTCACCTGCATTGCCGTAGGCGTCACGGTCGTCGGCAACGTCACAAATCTTCCGGACTTGTCGGTCATCTGAACCGTAAACTTGTTGTTCGGGTTATAGCGGCCTTCTGTTTTATAAGGAATATCAATGGTAGACCCCGCGCAAGCCATGTTTTGCGGCAATTTTTCTAGCGTGATGCTTGCCGGCGGGCTTTTCACGGTGACTTTCGCCGAGCCCGAGAATTTACCTACACCACAAAGTCCCCCGGCCGAGCTGATCTGATAATTGGTATCATAAAATGGTTTTACCTTAATCTTATGTGGCGACTCCTGGATATTGTTCTCATAAGTTCCATCCGAAAGCAGCACAAACCAAGGGCCTCCTCCGGTAAACTTTACGGTGAGCTGGCCCGATTCGTTTTCACCCAGCCTTAGGGAGTCTTTTTGCAAAGTGCCCACGGTAGGCGACACGATTGAAATGTTCGTAGTCTGGCTCACGAGATAAGGTGCCGTCGAAGTCACGCGCAACCGGTATTCGCCCGGCTTGTAGGTGTCGGGGATTTGGGTAGTAATATAGCCACTCGAATCAGGCGTTGAAATGTTTTTGAATGCGCCGTTCCGTTCCGCAATCTGAACAACGAATTTATTTCCTTCCTTATATTTTCCCGTTGCATTGAAAGGCACCTGAAAGGGAACACCCGCGCAAAGTTTCGCTATTTTCTCGATCTCTTTCAGTTCCAGTTTGGGTTCCGGGTTATTGTTCACATTCACGATGGCCTCCCCCGAAACAGTACCGCTTCCGCAGGCATTCGAAACGGCGGTTACGCGATAGGCCTTTACGTCCATCGGTTTTACGGTAATAAAATGTGGGTTCGAAAGCGTTTGCAACACCGTAGTGCTGTCCGAAAGCCGGAACGACCACGGTGCCGCGCCGGTCAGGTTCACGCGCAGGTGCGCCTCCTGCCCGGGCATAATGCGTACGGTCTGCGTGCCGTCGATCAGGTCGATCTTCGCTGCGGGCGCCTGCAAAAGTCTTATAGGCACTTCCTGGCTCCTTACAACAGGGATGGAGGCGATGATTTGAATGCGATAAATTTCCCCACCCACTTTATAGGAAGGGATCACCGCTTTAATCGGGCTTTTCTTCACAGGCAGTGAAATGGGTACCGATTTGCCCGTCGCGTCGATGATATGGGCGATAAATGTATTGCCTTCGTCAAACGGCCCTTCGGTTTTGAACGGGATGGTTACATTGGTACCCGGACAAACCGCCAGGTATGAAATATCCTCGATCGTGATCTTAAACGAGTGAATGCTGTCCGCTTTGGGTTCTTGCTGCAACTTGGCTTCTGCCGCAGCTTCTGTCAGCGTGTCAGAGGAAGTGTCGATAGCCGGCGCTGCGGTAGGTGCTGCGAGCGTATCCTGTGCAGTGGCCGAAGTGTCCGGTGCCGTAGCAGGTACTTGCGCCTTTGTCGTGTCCGTAGCAACGGCCGCCTGCGGTTTAGCGGGGGCCGGGGCCTTTTTCTTGGGAGCAATCAGCTGCTTTCTTGGAGGAGAGGTTCTACGCTGAGCCTCAGCGACGCCAGCTATCAGAAATAACCCCAGAAAAATGACAAAGACGAATCGGAACATGCAATTTGGTTTGAGTAAATATTAATTCATGGATACCAGCGTGCTACCTCTGAGGACGGGAACGACGTCGTACAAGTCGGTTTGCAGGCAGTAGGAAATATCTTTCTGAATGCCCAGGCGTTGCAGGCGTCGCACGTGTGACGAATTGGAGACGCTGGCCAGCAAATTGTCACGGCTTTGGAGGTATAAACGCTGCGCCATCAGGGTTCCGTCTTCAAGCAGCATAAATTGGTCCTTCAATGCCTCCGCCAATGCCCCCGCAAACAGGGTATCTTCCAGGTTCGGGCGGCCTTTCCATCCTGCGCATAGCACGAGCACATCATAAGGCTCGGATTTCAGATGGTTGGCCAATGCGCCCAGGTTAAGGAATGAGCCGATCATTACCTTTACAGCCGAGGATTTGGCTTTTGAAATCGAAAGCGTCCCATTGGTGGTCGTCATCGCAATCTGCGCGCCTATCAGGCTTTCGTGCATGTAGCTGAATGGCGAGTTGTCCAGGTCAAAACCTTCTACTTTCCGTGCGTCCCGCTCGGCTGCGGCTATATATCCTTTGTCTTGCAAAAACTTACATTCCTCCACACTGGCCACTGGGGTAATGCTTTTTACACCATAAGCGAGGCCGGTTACCATGCAGGAAGTGGCCCTGAAAATGTCGGCCACCACTACTATTGAATTATCGAGTTTGTGCAGATGAAGTAAATCGGGGGTAAGACAAACGTCAAGTTGTTTCATAAAAATGCAATCGGACTTAATAGGAGGGATTAATTTTTAACAAAAGGCGTTTTAACAACCTGCGCTTTCAGAAGCCTGTCGCGCACTTTTACGAAAATTTCGGTGCCCGTTTTGCTGAATTCGGTTGGTACATAACCCAATCCGATGCCTTTTTGCAATGTAGGCGATTGGGTCCCGGAAGTTACCTCGCCAATTTTATTCCCCTCCCCATCGCACAGCTCGTAATGCCCGCGCGGAATGCCGCGATCGATCATTTCAAAACCAATCAGTTTTCGTTTCAATCCTGCGTCCTTTTGCGCTTTCAATGCTTCGGAATTGATAAAATCCTTCGTGAACTTGGTCACCCAGCCCAGTCCGGCTTCCAACGGCGATGTTTCATCGTCGATGTCATTACCATAGAGGCAAAATGCCTTTTCCAGTCGCAGCGTATCGCGTGCACCCAATCCCACGGGCTTGATACCGAACTCGGCACCCGCTTCGAAAATGGCATTCCACATTTTCTCTGCATCTGCATTCTTTACATATATTTCAAAACCTCCCGCGCCGGTGTAGCCGGTTGCCGAAATGATAATGTCCTTGATACCCGCCATTTCCCCGATACGGAATGTGTAATATTCCATCGAAGCAAGATCCACATCGGTTAGTTTTTGCAGTGCGGCCGTCGCATGAGGTCCCTGGACTGCCAAAAGGCAAAGCGAATCCGATAGGTTTTCCATGGCCACGCCTTCGGTATTGTGGCTCTGGATCCAGTTCCAGTCTTTTTCGATGTTCGACGCATTTACTACCAGAAAATAGTCGTCCTCGGCAATGCGATACACGAGGAGATCGTCAACCACGCCGCCGGTGGCATTGGGCAGATAGCCGTATTGCACTTTTCCGTCATACAGCGTAGCAGCGTCATTCGACGTTACTTTTTGTACCAATGCCAGCGCGCCAGGCCCTTTTACGCGGAATTCGCCCATGTGAGATACATCAAAAACACCCACGGCATTTCTTACGGTGTGATGTTCATCCAGATCCGAAGAGTAGCGAACAGGCATTTCAAAACCTGCAAACGGGACCATTTTTGCGCCCAAACGGATGTGGAGCTGATGTAAAGGGACTGTTTTCATGAAGGATATTTGGTTTTACAATAATTTACAAAAGTAGGTAATGCAGGTCAAAGCGACACAAAAAACTGTTTTTTCAATGTCCGCAGAGTGCATTTTGAAGTATATTGTTAAAAAATAGGTTAAAACTTTTATCAACCGGCCGTTGCTGGTTTTCAGGAATATGAATAAACGACTATTATTCTCGATCGCATTTTCAATGGCCGGAAGCGCATTTGCACAAACTGCTACTTTCAATGGCGAAACGATCGACGACAAGGTGAGTATCGGCTATGGAGTGGCTTCCGGGGATGTGGATGGCGATGATAAACCGGATATTCTGCTGGCTGATAAGAAGGAAATTGTCTGGTATAAAAATCCCGGGAAAAAAGACGGCGCATGGACGCGCTATGTGATTGCGAAAGATCTCACAGAGCAGGACAATGTCTGCATAGCCGCCCGCGATATCGACGGCGACGGTAAGGTGGAAGTAGCGGTAGGAGCGGGCTGGAATCCATCCGAAACGAAGGATTTGAAAACCTCGGGAGCCGTATTCTATATGGTAGCCTCCGACGACCGCACGAAACCCTGGGAGCCGGTGCGTTTGCACCATGAAGTGACCATTCACCGGATGCATTGGGTTAAAACAGCCGATGGGCCATTTCAGTTGGCCGTGTTACCCTTGCACGGGGAAGGTAATACCGGTGGAAACGGTGCAGGTGTGAAACTGATCGTTTTTGATGTCCCTGAAAACAAAAAAGGCATCTGGCCTTATAGCCTCATTGAAACCAATATGCACATGACCCACAACTTCCAGCCTATGGAAATTCCGGGTAGAATGGCAGGATTGTCCATTGCCGGCAAGGAAGGCGTGCAGGTGTTTCTCAACGGGGCCGATGGCTGGGCTCCCTCCGGCAACTGGATGGTGCCCGAACGTGGGGTGGGGGAGATCAGGACGGGAAGCCTCGGGAAAAAGCAATTGTTCACGGCCACGATCGAGCCCATGCATGGCAATGCACTGGCGGTTTATACCAAAGACGGCCGCACAGTGCTCACCGACCGCATTAAGGAAGGCCATGCATTAGCCTGCGCCGATTTCTTCGGGCAAGGCCGCGACCAGGTTGTAATGGGCTGGCGCAACCCGAATGTGACCGGCGAAACGGGTGTTCGCATTTACGTGGGTACCGATCCTGAGGGCAAGAAATGGACGGAGTATACTTTGGATGAAAAGATCAAGATCGCTTGCGAGGATTTGCTTCCCGCGGACCTGGATGGAGATGGGGATTTGGATATCATAGCTTCCGGTAGGGCGACGCATAATCTCGTGGTTTACTGGAACCAGCGGAAGAAGTAGCGATAATTT
>NZ_JASATN010000024.1:0-90790 GCF_038440355.1 Dyadobacter sp. OTU695
TTTTAATTTTCTAATCGTCAATTCTGAATCAGAATGTCACATTAAGCCCAAACACATACACTTTCTGGTTCGGATAAGCGGTTTCACGGTCGGTGTAGCCTACTTCCGGGTCCATGAATTTCAACTTGCTGAAAGTAAGCAGGTTTTGACCGGACGCATACACGCGCACGTTTTGAATGCTGATGGAGCGTGTGAGGCTTTTCGGCAGCGTGTAGCCGATGATAGCGTTTTTGAGGCGCAAGTGGGCCGTGCTCGTCATCCAGAAATCCGAAAGCTGGGTATTGTTCGCGTAAGGCGCCTGGGTAGCGCGCGGATAGCGCGCGTCCTGCGTCTGCGGCGTCCAGCGGTTGTCGTAATATTCGTAGCTCGAATTACTGTTGTTATTATTGAACGGAATAGTCTGGAACTGGCGGATATCCAGGCTAGCCAGCGACGAGCCCTGGAAGAACAGGTTCAGGTCGAAGCCTTTCCAGTCGGCAGTGGCATTCAAACCATAGGTGAGCAGTGGGTAAACGGGCTTGCCTATCACTACTTCATCGTTCGAATCGATCTTGCCATCCGGCACGCCCTGCGGGCCGCTCACGTCCACGTACCGGATATCGCCCGGGCGTAATGCACCAAACTGGGTTACATTATAGCCGTCCGCCGTGTTGATCAGGCCGTCGTCGTTTTTGTCATCGTCGGTCGTAAAAAGGCCATCGGTTTTATAGCCAAATTGCGTTCCCAGTGCCCGGCCTGTGCGGCTGCGGTTCGGATTGTTTCGCGTTGCGGCCGTTTCGAAGACCTTGATCATTTTGTTTTTGGCATAACTCACATTCCCATTGATGCCCAGCCTGAGGTCGTTCTGAAAGCGGTAATTCGTACCGAGGCTCAGTTCAATCCCGTTGTTTTCCATGATCCCACCGTTTTCATCGGCCAATGCCAGCCCGTATTCTACCGGCACACTCACTGCTGGCGGCAAGAGCATTCCGGTGCGTTTTTCGTGGAAATAATCGGCCTCGATCGTCAGCAAACCACGCCATAACGATGCTTCCAGACCGATATCGGTTTTGGTAGAGATCTCCCAGGTGATATTCTTGTTCGCCTCGTTCGGCACTACCGCCCCTTGGACCATCGAGCCCGGGCCGAATGCGTAGGCATTGCCATTGAGGTTGTAGCCGGTCAGGTATTGAAACGCCGTACCTGCCAGGTTCCCCGACTTGCCCCACGATCCACGGACTTTCAGGTTGTCGATCCAGTTGAAGCTATTTTTAAGAAAATTCTCCTCCGAAATCACCCAACCAGCCGAGAATGCCGGGAAATAACCCCAGCGTTTGCCCGGCGCAAAATAGTAGTGGCCGTCGTAACGTCCCGACGCTTCGAGCAGGTACTTGCCCGCATACGCATAGCCCGCGCGGTACACGTAGCCGATCTGGCTACCGGTAGAAGACGTACCGCCATTATCGAAATCGTTTTTGTTGGAGCTACCCATATTGAGCTCATCCACGTCCACGGCGAAGTTGTTGCGGCGGGCAGAAAACAGCTCGTAAGTATTATTGCGCGCCTCGGCCACCAGCAAACCCGTGAAATCGTGCTTACCAAATGTGTTGTGGTAATTAAGATAACCCTGATAGGTGAATGTCTGTGTCTTGATAAACTGTTGCGCCAGCCAGGAGAATGCCGCCGCCCCACCTTCCGCGGTAGAAATTTCGCGCTTGTAGGTGTAAGGCGTAGTGGTCAGGTCCTGGGTGTAATAATAGAATGGCTTGTGATACCCCTTCTTGGTACGCTGGCTCGGGTCGTAGCTGAATGTACCTTTGATACTCAATCCCTTGACGAACGGAAGCTGCTGTTCAATAGCAATGGTCGTCAGTAGTGTATTGTTTGAATTTTTGGTATAGCCTGCATTCAAAATCCCTACCGGCGAGTTGCCTGCAAATTCGCCCCACAAACCATTACTATAATACAGCGAGCGTATCGGCACATATTTGAAGCCGTTACGGAACAAATTCCCGGCTGAAACCGCGGTATCCACCGACGATATGCGTTCCACCGAACCGATCAATGAAAGCGACACCGTCGTCGTTTTGGTCGCCTCGGCCGTCAGGTTCATATTGTAGCTGTACCGCATGTATTTCACGGGATCGAACATCCCGTTTTGTTTCAGAAAACCAAGACCCGTCTGGTACTTGATCCGGTCCGAACCACCGCTTAGCTGCAAGGTATAATTCTGCATCGGCGCGTTCATATTTACGAGGTCCTTCGTGTTGCTGATCGGGTATTTGTCCGGGTCCTCGCGGTTCAGGTTCACATAGTTTTCGACCAGGTCCGTGGCGAATGGCAACTGCGTTCCGGTTGGATTTTCATTCAGATACGCCTCGTTTTTAAGCCGCATATAATCCTGTGCGCTCAGCATTTTGGGATAATAGGTCGGAGTCTGCGTGCCGTAATAGGTGCTGAACGACAAGGTAGGTGCGCCGGTAGCCCCTTTTTTAGTGGTAATCAGCAATACCCCGTTTGCACCGCCCAATCCGTATGGCGCAACCGCCGCAGCATCTTTCAACACGGTGACTGTTTCAATCGAACCGGGATCGATCTGATTGATATTGTCGCGGATCACCCCGTCCACTACCACCAACGGCTTGTTATTTCCCGTAGTACCAATGCCCCGGATATGTATTTCGGGAGAATCGGAACCGGGCTGTCCGCCATTCGGGCGCATGCTCACCCCGGCCACACGTCCGGCAATAGAGTTGGAAATGTTGGGAACCGGGTTTTCTGCAATCTCGCTCCCTTTCACGGCGGCAATGGAACCGGTTAATGTCGATTTCTTTTGCGTACCATAACCCACTACCACGATCTCGTCCAACGCCTTGGTATCGAGCTGCAATGCAATGGCGAGGTCGGTACGGTTGCCGACGATTACTTCCTGCGACAGGTAACCCACAAACGAAAAGATCAGCGTCGCGTTCTCGTCCGGTACATCCAGTTGGAATTTGCCGGAAACATCCGTGGTTGTACCGCGCTGGGTACCTTTCAGGATAATGCTCACACCGGGCAGCGGCTCATTGGTTTCAGGCGAGGTAACGGTGCCTTTCACCGTCCTGTCGGCTATCGAGGCCAGATTTTCAGCGGATAACACGGCAGCCGGAATTTCACTCGTCTTTTTCGACGCGCGGGAAAGGAGTATCTGGTTATTCCTGACACGGTAGCTGATTTCCAGCGGCAGCAGCAGTCGGTCGAGTACCGCGAAAAGTTTTTCCTGACGGGCATCGATACTCACGGTTTTTTGGAGGTTGACTAAACCACTGCTATACGCAAATTTTACCTTGGTACTCTGTTCGAGATGGGTAAGGGCCTCATTGAGCGTGACATTCCTAAGGTCCAGCGTCACGTCGCGGTTTAGCAGCTCCTGGGCCGGCGAATGGCTAGCCACGGCAACCACCGAGAACAGGCTGATCAACAGTAACTGATAAAAAGTCAGGCGCATGATATCGAGTAGCAATCTATGCCATGGATGAAAAGGTTTTTTCATAATTTTACATTTGACTGGGTTAAAATTCAGACAATAGTTATCCTGCCAAGCCTGCCTTCGGGCGAGCCTGTGAACCGCACGTTCCGGGATATTTTAGCCGGTCGTTATCAGGGGTGTCGTAACCACTCCTGATTTTTTTATGGCTAAAAGTTGCTGGTTGGGATCGTTAAGTTTTCATGATTTTGTAGGGGATTGAAATTTGGGTTAGTTATTCAAGCAGCGTTGTTTTAGATGGCTGGTGTTACCGGCAGCCCTGCCCTTTCAGCGTAATGCTGTCACCGTCGAGCCGGTAAGTACTACCAAGCAGCGTGTCGATCATTTCCAGGATTTCGGGCAGGCGCTGGTCGGTGAAATCTACTTTCAGTCGGCAATCCGCCAGGCCGTCGTCCGCGAAACCGATCTTTACATGAAATGTCTGCATCAGGCGCTCTGCCACCTCGGTCATGGGCGTATCGTTGAAAACCAGCGATGCCGACTGCCAAAGCTCCTTATCCGAAGTCTTTTCCTGCACCGCCAGAACTTCCAGGCGTTTATTTCCCGGTTCAAAAACTACCTCCTGCTCCGGTTTCAATACGACATGCTCTTTCTTTTTCACACCGCTTACTTCCACGCGCCCGGTCGCTACGGACACTTTGAATGTCCCCTCACCCGGAATAGCCCGCACATTGAAACTGGTACCCAGTACCTTTGTCTCCAGATCGCCGGTATGGATTACGAAAGGCCGCGAAGGATCGGGTTTTACATCGAAAAAGCCTTCGCCCGAGAATGTCACATGCCGGTTTGTAAATGGATGGGCATGAGAAACCTCAGCACCGGGATGCAGCCAGATAACCGTGCTGTCGGGCAACAAATGCGGAACGATCCTGGGTTTTTTGTTCGTAAATGTCACCCAATCCCCATCTGGCCTGGCGACCTTTGCGACGTTTTTCGGCCTTTCGTAAAGAAAATACAGTAAACCGAGGCCTATCAGGAGCACCGCAGCAATGCGGCCCAGGTAATTCCACAGGCTCACTGTCGGAGCGGCAGGCTCATCAGTGCGGCGCAACTCGGAGAGATGCGATTTAATGCGGCTATACAACCGGTCCTCATCAGCATCGGTGATCGGCTCGTCGGCTGGCAGGTCCAGGTGCTGGTACCATTCGTTCACCAGACGACGCTCTTCATCCGTGCAATCGTTGGCCAGATACTTTCTCAAGGTTTCAGGAGATAACGGGGGCTTTCTCATTAGGTGTAATTTTTACACTTATTAATCAACTAACAGTACAGTCCCGGAAAAGCAGGTGGAACCCTTACTCCAATAGTAATTTTTTTTCAAAAAATTGGATGTGTCAAATGAGAGCTAGCGTCAGGAGCGCCAATGCGATATAATCTTTCATCTCCACGCGCAGGATTTTCAGCGCTTTGCTGATATGTGCCTCCACCGTTTTCTCGGAAATTTCCAGCTGCGCGGCTATCTCTTTGAGGCTGTAACCCTTGCGACTGAGCGAGAATACTTCGCGGCATTTCTCGGGGAGTTTGAGCAGCGATTGCTCGTAGAATTCATTGAGTGTATTGAAATCGAGGTTTTCGGCTGTTATATTGTCCGGCAGAAAATCACCTTCTTCAAGCGTAAAAACCTGTTTACGTTGCTCCTCGTGGTAGTAGTTGATGATACAATGGCGGAGTGTGCCGTTGAGATAAGCCTGAATATTTTTTTGTATGTCAAACTTATGGCGTCCGAGCCAGAACTTTACGAAAGTTTCCTGCACAAGGTCCTCCGCGATCGCCTTCACTCCGGTCTTCCGGATGGCCGTATGCACGAGCAACCGCACATGCCTGCGATACAACTCCCTGAACGCCAATTCCTCGTCCTGCTCGCACACAAGCGTCAACAAGGCCTGTTCGGAATAGTTGGTGTATGGATGGCTCACGGGCGGCAAGTGGTAAACGTTTAATAATGTCAGGCAAAGCTACCCGGAAAAGCGGATGGTGTTTACAATTTAATGATATAAATCATAATAATTGTCCATCTGAAAGAACACACTGACAAGAAATGCAATACATTGTTACACTACATCTTTCACGCCAACTTTAAGTATGACCACCACCGAACTTCTTATTCAACAGAATGCAAGCTCCTACGACTGGACCAACAAACTCATCGAAAACGTTCCGTTTCAAAAGTGGGAAATCATCCCGGAAACCATTGAATCCAGCATCAGCTGGCAGGTCGGGCACTTGATCGTAAGCCATTATTTCAACACCATCATGGTCATCCGCGGCCATCAGATGGATATCCTCCGCCAGCTGCCCATCAAAGAGTACAACGACTATTTCACCGTCGCCAGGGCCGAGCAATCCTCCGGCAGGTTCTCCCCCGAAAAACTGCTCTCCGACCTGAAAGTAATGCAACAAAAATCACTGGAAATTCTTGGCACCCTCACATCGGAAGAGCTGGAAACGCCACTGGAACCCACCCCGGTCCGCCACCCCGTCGCCACCAACAAATTCGAAGCCATCGACTGGAATGCAAAGCACACAATGTACCACTGCGGACAGATCGGGATTTTGAGAAGAGTTGTGGATCAGAGGTTTGATTTTGGGTTGCGGCTCGTGTAGCTGCAATTCTTCTGTCACTCACTATCATAAATCGCCGCGATCTTCCTCCGGAAATCTTCCGGGGCGTATCCTGTCTGCTTTCCAAAAAACCGTGTGAAATAGGACGGTTCCGTGAAACCCAACTCGTAGCTGATCTCCTTAATGGGCTTCCGAACATAGCCGATTTCTCGCTTAGCTTCGAGAATGAGCCGCTCGTTGATCATCTGGCTAATGGTTTTCCCGAAGGATTCGCGGGTGAGCTCGTTGAGGCGCTTCGCACTCAGGGATAGCTCGTTGGCGTAAAAATCGGCTTTCCGCTGGCGGCGGTAGTTGTTTTCGATCGATTCCAGCAGCATCTGAAGGCGCGGATCGCGCGGGATGGGGTCGCCGGAGTCCTTTTGCAGATCGATACAATGCAGAAACCAGCTCCGGAGGTAGGATTCCAGGATAGCCGGACGTTTTGCCTCATCATATTCAGCTCGGATGAGGGTCAAAAGCGTGTTTAGTACGGACAAGCGGCATTCGGGAATTGTAACTTTGAAATTGGTCGAGTATTGAAACAGTTTGAATATATCATTGCCAATAAGCCTTTCAAAAAAGTCCCTGGAAATAGCCATCAGGAAACCGCTCTTTTCGCGCCGGTCCATGCTGTGGACCTGGTCGGGGAGCAAGAGAAATACCTGGTTGGGTGAGATCGTATATCGGTTGAAATCAATGTAATGAGCCTGCTGCGGCTTCACGTCGGTGAACCACAGCACCTCATAAAAGTCGTGGCGGTGGATGCCGTTGAAGAAGTGCTCGTCGCCGCCCTCGATCGTTGCCATTTCAAAAAAGGCGTCGCCCATGTCGTGCAGCGGGAATTCGCTGCGTTGTTGCTCGTAATGCTGCTCTTCTTTGACTCTGCTACCTGGGTAATCCATATCACTTTCCTGCTGCTTGCTCCGCGTTCTTTGCGGCAAATATCGGTTTTTCAACACAAATCCCCGCCGTTTCCAATGGCCGGCGGGGTTTGTAGTACTTCTAAAACCCAAACTATTTGACCTTGACAATGGCGGTAATAGCCCCGCCTTCGACTTTCAGGCCTTGCTTGGCTATCGCGGTGGCGATGTCCACCGTGTACACCCAGCTGCCGGCCTCGGTATTGATCCCTACGAAAACACTCTTTTTGTCGTCGCTGACGGTGTTGTTGTTATAAGAGGCCGAGGACGACGCGATCACATCGGGAACGCCGGTTACCCATGTAAATGTCTGATTATAAGCATCGGCAATAGCGAGTTTCTTGTTGCCAGACGCCTTACCCAGGTCTCCGTACATGTAAAGCAGGAACTTGCCGCTGCCGAGGTACGTCTGGTTAGCGATTTTATAACCGCCCGATTTTTCCTGTACATTAAAGAAATAGCTCTGGTCGAACTCGGTCGTTCCTTTTTTAATGCGCACGAATGCAGAAGGTTTGGTGGTGGTAGCCACGCCGCTGTTGGTGGCCGACGCAGGCGAGAAAGCGTACACGTCGCCATTTTCATCCACAGAAAGGCCATTATTGAAGTACGAACCAATAAAACTGGTACGGTTGTCCCTGATCACCTTATCGAGTGTCATGGACGGGTAAGAGAATACGGTGATCCAGCTGCTGTCGGGATAAGCCGTTCCGAACACGTCCGGTGCGGCGCCTTTGATGCTCATATAAGGAGCAAAAACCTTGTCGCCCACCTGCGTAGCCCATGTAAAGTGCGCACGCTCGCCGTTGCCTGCTAGTTTCACGATATTTACCTGCCCCTCGCCTACAATTTTGGATTGATCGGCATTAATGCGGAACCACGACGCGCTTTCGTTACCGCTTCTCGGGACTTTGATCGTCAAGATATCGTCGCCTGCCGGTGCGAAAACCTGAACGGTTTCACTCTGAAAATCAGAGGTTTTCACAAGCCCGCCTTTTTCGTCCAATGCATAAGTTGTTACAGCCCCCGGGTTGCCCTGACCGTATAACAAGCTGAAAAACTTGCCCTTATGCGTCAGATAATAGCGGTAGGAACCGTCCTGCTCGATCCCCTGCCCGACCGTGCTGATCGTCCCTTGCGAAAGGTCACCGGTAGTGAGGAGGTAATCGGCCACACCCTGCGAGCCGATCGGTGCGGAGGCCACCACGTAGCGCGCGCCCGCTCCTGGTTCCGGTGTTGGGTTGGTTGTATCGTCATCACTGCTGCACGCGCCCAAAGCCACGCCCATACCCACTGCGAAAAACCATTTCAAATATGACTTTTTCATTTTCTTATTTTGATTGGATAATTGAATTGTTAGAGATTATTTACTGATGAAATAGCGTAGTTTGACATAAAATCCCCGACTAGGCTTTTGTAAACTGAAATTATCGAACAGCTTGGCGTCGAGCAGGTTTTTGCATTCTAATGAAACATTGTACCGGCCGTCGGCCATGGCGTAAACCAGGTTCACATCGTGGCTGATCTGCTCCGGAATGTCCAGCTTATCGCTGCCCAGGCTAGGCCAGTAGAGGTAGTAGGCATGTACATAAAGCAGGTTGTAACCCAGTGTAAGCGTGTTGCCCTTTTTACCTAAATCCTTGAAAAACAAGGCAGCATCGGCATTACCGAAGAGGAAAGGCATATTAGGAATGCGGTCGCGGTAGAGCGGACTCTCGGTGGTGTAGCCTTCTTCGAAACGCGTGTTGTTGCGCAGGTTCTGGTAAGTGAGGTTCACGCCGACGGTTAGTAGCTGGCGGAAGGAGTAACGCACTTCCCCGTCGATGCCGAAATTGGTCACATCGGCCAGGTTATCCATGACCTGCTTGGTCTGGTTGGCATTCAGGCGGGGGCGGATAAAGCCCTGTGCGTCGCGGTAAAGCACATTTGCATCCACGCTGAACTGGTGCACACGGTTGATCGCACCATTGTAGCTGAAACCGAGGTTATAGTTGCAGCTCGTCTCGGGGTCGAGTTCGATATTGCCTTCGAGATTGAGCAGGTCCCCGAAGAGCTCGTCTGTTTCAGGCAAACGGTAACTCTTTTCAAATGAACCTTTTAACTGAAAATTACTGAATATAAAATAGGTAGAAGCGATGCCATAGCCTAGCTTTTCAAAACTGTTTTTCTGGACTAAAAATGCTTCGTCGCCCCAGTTGCCGGTCGGATTATAGGAGACTGAGAATTTGTTGTTTTGAGAAAAATGTTTGACAAACAAGGAAGTATTCCAACGCTCGTTGTAATCGAATTTGTAACCCAATCCCAGCACATTCTTGCGGTTAATGCGCGGTTGCTCGTATTTGGCCGATTCAGGGAAAAGTTCGTCTTCACCCTTCCGGTTGAAAGTATTAAATATATTATTAACAGTTATCGAATGGCGCGGGTCGATCTGGTAAGTCACGTTGGCAGTCGCCAGGCCATTGTTGTTCCGGAACTTGTACAGCGACCGCTCCCGCTCGCTACCCTTCCCTTCATATTGTTTGAACTGCTGAAACCAGTTGTACCGGCGGTACACCGTATCCACATTCTGCTCCTGGCCCAGGTTATAGTTAGCCGAGATGTTGACATTCAGTCCTTTGACAAACAGATCCTTCTTCTGGTATTTCAAACTCGGCATCACAATGTTGCCCTTTCGATGCCATTGCCCAAATACGCTCACCATCCGTGCGCCGGTCTGGATCTCCGCTTTATTTTTACCCAAAGTAACCCCTAACAGAAGCTTGTCGGCAAACTTCTTGCCCACCACGCCTACATTCGCGATAACGGTTTCATTATGGTAAGTATCGTGAAACCGGCGCAGCCGTTGATTGCGAAAATACTCGCCCGTATTTACATCCGCCACGTCGACAGTGATCCAGTAATTGTTATCGGAATAATTCTGAAATGCATTCAGCTGGGCCGTAAAGCCATTTTTGCCCGTGTAGCCTACATTGATCGTCGTGCGGTGCGTATTGAACGAGCCGTAGGAATAGGAAGCATCCAGGTAGCTGTTCTGGCGGGTGTTCGTCACGATATTCACCGCGCCGCCCAAGGCATCGGACCCGAGCCAGATCGGCACCACGCCTTTGTAAACCTCCACGCGCTCGGCGAGGTTGATCGGGATATTATTGAGCTGAAAGGAGGAACCGAAATTATCCATCGGTACGCCATCGAGGAAAAACTTCACTTGCCGGCCTGTGAAACCGTTGAGCGAAAAGTTCATGTTCGAGCCCACGCCACCGCTCTCCCGTACACGCACTCCCGACACCCGGTCGAGCGCATGGGAAAGATCGAGCGTGGAGTTTTGCAGCTTTTTGGCGTCGATAGCCGTTACATTATAGGCCTGCCGGTTAATTTCCTTCGTTTCCGTGCGTCCGATCACCGAAACGGATTCAAGCTCACGGGTTTCGGACACCAGTCTCGCATTGTGTTTGAAATGCTCCCCAGCTTTGACGGTAATGTCTTTGGTTTCCGTTTGATACCCCATAAACGACACCAGCAGCTTATAGGAACCCGGGCGGATGTGTTCAAGCATGTATTTTCCGTCGGCGCCTGTGAAGGTACCATGCGAAGTCCCTTTCAGGCTCACGGAAGCGCCGGGGAGCGTCTCGCCGTCCTCCGACCTTACGTGCCCGGTGAGGGTAACATCCGCGTGCTGGGCAACGGCAGCGAACGACAAGGCACAAAGGAGCCCTGTATGCAGAATTTTGCTAATTTGCATTACTTTAAATGTTCAAGCGTTTATAAGTGATGCGCTCCGGCGCAGCAAACCGGATGGGTACCAGCCATCCGGTTTTATTGATAAGTAGACTTATTCTAAATAACTCCGCAAAAGTAGCCACCCGGCGACAGTTATGCTTACACAATCTGCCGGTTTAGCTGGACAATCTGAACATCATTTGGAATGGCCCGAACCCGGACTAGCAACTAAATAGCTATTGGACTATCCGGTACGTGAAAGGTGCATCTATATTTGCCTCATCACCAAACCCGGACGAACAATGCGAACTTTTATTTTCCTGCTGCTAACGCTCACTTCAATCCCTTCGGTGGCGCAACATGAGCATTCCAAAACCAATGCACCCGCCGATCCTTTTCAGTTTCAGGCCGTTCGCAGCGAATGGCTCACCGACGTCGATCTGAAAGGCTATAAACTCGAATCGTCGGTGATGACGATCGCTCCCGGGGCAACGGATACCGTAAGCCACCGGCACGACTGCGACCTTTTCGGTTACGTGCTTGAAGGGGAGGTGCAGATTGGCCTGGACCACGCAGCTCCGGTTTTGTACAAAACCGGTCAGATGTTTTTCGAGAAAAGAAACGTCCTGCATTCATTAGCCGCCAATCCGCTCCGTGATCACCCGACGCGTGTGTTGCTACTGTTTCTGATCAAGGACGGCCGGGCCGCTTACACGCCCGAATACCCGGTCCCGGCAACCCGGAAATAGTTCAAAGCAGCACCAAGATCAAGTCAATATATCTATGAAGTTGAAACAATTACACAGAATTTCCGGGATCGTCATCGCCATGTTTCTCGTCCTACATCTTTGTAATCACCTTTTTGCCCTCGGAGGGCCAGCATTGCACATTACAGTGATGAAATATTTCCGGATGGTGTACCGGTTTCCGCCGGTAGAAATCCTGCTGCTGCTATGCGTAACAATCCAGATCGTTAGCGGCCTGCGACTTGTTTTCACCAATGGGTTCAGGAGGCAACCGTTTTACGTAATAGCACAGGCGCTCAGTGGCATTTACCTTTCGCTATTTCTAATCAACCATGTGAGAGCCGTACTGCTGGCCCGTTACGAGTGGCATATCGAGACAGATTTTTATTTTGCGTCGGGGGTTGCGGTCCATTATCCCGAAAAGCTGTTTTTTATCCCCTATTATACGCTTTCGGTACTTTGCGCTTTTACGCACATTGCGTGTGCACATTACGCGCGCAGGATGGAGCTCGCGAGCAACACAGCCGCGCCTGACGCAGGCGCCCGTTTCAGAAAAGAAGCATGGTTGATTTTTGGAACCGGTGTAATAGCGACGGCCCTGATCATGGGGTCCCTTACCGGACTGTTTTATCCGTTGTAGCCCCGGAACGGGCAGTATAGTAAAAAACGTGGCAGCTGCATCCCGAAAAAGCGGGCGCAGCTGCCAGGAGTAATATTTTAACTAGTATTTCAAACTTTTCAGATAAGCGATCGACTGCGGTACTTGCTTCGCATAACTTGGGCTTTCGTCCTCGATGTAGTAATGCTTAAAGCCCGCTTTCCTGGCGGCTTTCAAAACAGCGGGAATATCGATTTGGCCGGTGCCTAATGCAACATCGTTCTCAACCGGCGTATTACCCGACAAGTTGCCGGTTACCCCTTTTTTCAGATCCTTCATGTGCATGAGTTTGAAGCGGTCGGGATATTTGTTAATGAGGGCCGCCGGGTCCTGTCCGGGAAAGAAAGTCCATAACATATCCAGCTCGAAGCTGACATAATTCGGGTCCGTATTTTGGATAATATAATCCATAAGCGTACCGTCGCCATGTTTTTCGAACTCGTAGCCGTGGTTGTGATAGCAAAATGTCAGCCCGAACTCCTCTTTGAGCTGCTTGCCTATTTTGTTAAAATCTGCAACGGTCTTTTCGGCCATTTCTAAGGTAAAAGGCGCCTTATGCGGCACCCACGCCACACGCACGAAGCTCGCGCCCAGCGTTTTAGCATTATTGCCTACTTCCTGCGTCTTATTCAGCGCATCGGCATAGCCCACACCGAACGAAGAGCATTTGATACCACGCTCATCCAGCAGCTTGCGGAGCTCCGCGGCTGTCTTCCCGAAAAGGCTCGAAAACTCCATGTCCGTAATCTTCAATGCCTTGATCGTATCCAGCGTGGCGGCAGCATCTTTGGAAAGACTTGTCCGGAATGTGTACGAAACCATGCCCGGCTGCTCGGGAAAAAGCGGCTTTCCTTTCTGGGCCGAAGCTGAGTACCCGCAAGCCAGTGCCGTGAGGAGCGCCGTGTGGAACGTTAATTGTTTGATTTTCATGAAAAATGATGGTCTGGTTTGTGAGATTAACTAAGATCGAATAGTCCAAGGGATCTGAGATAAACGTGTTGACGAAAATTTGTCCCGGTGACCCTCTTCCACCCATGCCGCCCAGCTCATTTGTTACCTTTGGCATAGCCAGGCAAATATTTATCCATTAATTTGCGCCCCGACAAACTAAAAGATTAATGCGAAAAAGCTTCATCCACACCAAACCCCATATTGTACTCCTCCTCGCCTGCCCCATCCTCGCTATCGTTGCCTGGCTTCGGCGCAGTTACTCGATCGATGTACAGCTTTACGACACTTACTATATACTTGGCATCAGCCTCGTTGCGGAGATCCTGATCACAATCATCCTGATTACCAGCCTCCTGTATTGGCTCACACGAAACCGCACCGGCTTCCCGCAGCTGACCGCCGCACATGTGCTCTCAACAATCGGTATTGCCTTATACATCATCAGCGCGACGGGTTATCCTCCCAACAATCCTGTCGATACAGGGATACCTATGTCGCCCCAACAATACCAATCCTGGGAAGACCTCAGCATGCGCTTTATGATGGCGGTTGCTATATTCGCCTCGTTTCAAATACTGCTACTCGCCAATTTGATCTCCAGGTGGGTTAAAGGTTGATGCCGTATGCGGTGACGGGTTTGAAACGGTCGGGTGTAGTCAGGAATGGTCAGGAGTAGTCGAAATAGTCATTGGCAAATTCAAACCTGGCCTCTCAATCCTCTTCGCTCAAACCAACTTGTCGGGTGTGATCGGGAGCTCCCTTATCCTCTTGCCGGTGGCATTGAAAACCGCGTTGGCAACTGCCGCGGCGACTCCTACGATGGCAATTTCCCCAAGTCCTTTCGAGCCGATGGGGTTGACATGCTCGTCGGGCTTGTCGATATAATATACTTCAATAGGTGGAATATCGGCATGCACAGGAATGTGGTAGTTTGCAAAATCGGTGGTAACATAGCGCCCGAAGCGGTGGTCCATCGCCGAATGCTCCATCAATGCCATTCCGATTCCCCCTACGACGCCGCCGATAGACTGGCTTCGGGCGGTTTTGTAATTGATGATCGCGCCCACATCCGCACACGTAACCACCCGCGTAACGCGCACCTCGCCCGTAAGCGGACTCACGAGCACTTCCACGAAATGGCAGCCAAAAGAATACATCGAATACTGATTACCTTCCGCGCCCGCTTTCGACTCTTCCGTTACTTCCAGTTCATTTAAATGATGGTATTTCAAAATATCGGCATAACTCACCCCTTCTTTATCGTCCGCAGACCCGAATACCTCCCCATTCCTGACTACACCTGACCACTCCTGACTTGTTGGCCGACTGCCCCGGGGCATCTCCCGCGCCAAAGCGATCAGTTTGTTTTTCAACGCCTCACAAGCCACATGCACCGCCGAACCCACGCTCGGGATCGTCGACGAACCGTTCTGGCCGGGTGCGTCGGGCAAGGAGGAGTGTCCGAGTTCAAAGCGGACCTTTTTGGCATTCACCCCTAACACTTTGGCAGCAATGCGGGTCATGGCCGTTCCGGTACCCGGGCCGATGTCCATGGTAGCACTTTGAACAATCACGGAGCCATCTGCCTGCATGACCGCCCGGGCTTTTGAAGGGTGCCGGTGGAAGCCATACAGGCTCGACGCCATACCATAACCCATCAGCCAGCCATTCTGCGTCACCGATCGCGGTTCCAGCATCCTGTTTTGCCACCGAAATTTTTCCGCCCCCAGCTCATAGCATTCCCGCAGCGACTTCGCCGACCATGGTAAATTCCTCTCGGGGTCGGATTCTGCATAGTTTTTCAACCGAAATTCCAGCGGGTCCATTTTTAAGGCAAATGCCAGCTCGTCCACAGCCGACTCCAATGCAAACACCCCGGTGGCATCGCCTGGTCCGCGCATCCAGGTGGGCGTGTTCACATCGAGCGAAAGCAGGCGGTAGCGCGTGGTTACGTGCGGGCACGCATATAGGGCGCGTGAGGCCAGCACGGTGCGTTCCAGGTGCTCCTCGTACATCGATGTCTGCCCCGTGCCTTCATGTACGATACCCGTCAGCCGGCCGTCTTTGGTAGCACCCATGCTGATTTTCTGAACCGTGTAAGGCCTGTAACCAACAGAAGTGAACATCTGCTCCCTCCCCAGTACGAGCTTCACGGGCCGCTTCAACTGGCTGGCCGCCATTACCGCCGCCATTGTATGTGGCCAGACGCGAATACCTGACCCGAATGCGCCGCCAATGTATTTGGATACGACCTGCACATTTTCCCTTGGCAGTTTAAATGCCTGCGCCAGTTGCCCTTGTACGGATTTGACGCCCTGGTTTTTATCGTAAACCGTCAGCTTATCGCCGGCTTCCCATACCGCGATGATCGCATGCGGTTCCAGCGGCTGGTGATGCTGGGTTGGAATGGTGTATTCCGCTTCGATCTTCACATCGGTATTGCCTTGGGTTGCCGCCGTGCCGCGCTCATAGTCCTGAAACGGCGAGCTTTTGGAGCGCTGCACATTCAGCGGGACGCCGGCTTTGTGAATATTCTTTTCAAAATGCGTTTGGTGGGATTCCCGCTTGTACGTCACACGCACCAGCGACGCTGCGTGCATTGCCTGCTCGTGCGTACCCGCGATCACCATCGCGACGGGCTGGCCGTCGAAATAGACGAGCGGATCGTAAAACACCCGAAATGCTGTACCTACGGGAGCGCGTCCGGCAGATTGTTTGCGCTCCGGCCATCCCGGCACGGTAATCGCATTGAGATGACTGATCACCGCAAGCACGCCGGGCGCCGCTTCCGCTTCCTGCGATTCGATGGCTGTGATACTGCCTTTGGCAATGGTACTCGTCACCAGCACGGCGTGCACCAAGCCAGGTACCTTGTATTCGGCGGAATAGGTAGCCGCGCCAGTCACTTTTGCGGCCCCATCGACACGGTTAAGCGAGGTATCCGGTACATTATCCAGTTGTTTTTTCATAGTCGGTCAGGAAATGCCCGCGGCGGTTTTCAATGCAGCCACCATTGCGTTCGAAGTCAATCTAATCTTATATGCATTGTCTTCCAGGGCCTTTGCACTCTTCATTTCATGCTCCGCCACATCCCTGAAAAGCTTTTCCGACGGCGCCTGACCTCTCAACATCAGGTCGATAGCCCAGTAGCGCCACGGCTTGTGCGCCACGCCTCCCAATGCCAGCCGCGCATCCCATATCCGGCCGCCATCCATTTGCAAAGCTGCCGCTACCGACACCAATGCAAAGGCATAGGAAGCCCGGTCGCGCACTTTCAGATAATGGCTGTGCCTGACGAATGCATTGTCGAGCACTTCGATAGCCGTCACCAGTTCGCCGGGACCAAGGATGGTATCCAGCTCCGGCCTTTGGGTCGATAGCAGGTGAAAATCCCTCATCTGAACCCGGCGCTCTCCTCCCGGTCCCGTTACAACCACCACCGTGTCCAGGGCCGTGAGCGCCACGCACATATCACTTGGGTGGACGGCCAGGCACGCAGGCTTTTCGTCTACCGGAAAAAAGATGGCGTGGGTGCGGTTAACACCCCCTTCCGCCCCGCAACCGGAGCCTGGCTTGCGCTTGTTACAAGGCAATGCCAGGTCGTAAAAATAGCTGCAACGCGTTCGCTGCAAGAGATTCCCTCCTACCGTCGCCATGTTACGCAACTGACCTGATGCGCCGGCGAGCAATGCCTGGACGAGCAGCGGCTGACGTGCCATTACGCCCTTGTGCCGTGCCACGTCGCTGTTCAAGGCTAACGCGCCGATGCGGAGGCGATCGTACCGGTGTTCTATTTTCTTTAATGGAAGATGGTTAATATCAATCAGTTTTGTGGGCGACACAATGCCCCGCTTCATGAGATCGACCAGATTGGTCCCGCCGGCAATGTAACGCGCTTCGGGATCGTCGGCTGCCATACTTATAGCTTCCGGAACTGTTTTGGGACGGAGGTATTGAAATGGTCTCATACTTTCGCGCCCTCCTTTTTTACTTCCAGAATGGCATCTACAATATTAGGGTAGGCCCCGCAGCGGCACAGATTTCCGCTCATATATTCCCTGACCTCATCCGCCGAGCCCGCACAACCTTCGCGTATACACGCAACGCCCGACATGATCTGTCCCGGCGTACAGTAACCACATTGGAAACCGTCGTGTTTAATAAACGCTTCCTGCAACGGATGCAGGTTTTCCCCGTTTGACAAGCCTTCGATGGTCGTGATCTTCGAGCCGTGCTGCATGACGGCGAGTGACAGGCATGACAATGTTCTCCGTCCATCGACATGTACCGTGCAGGCCCCGCATTGCCCGAAATCGCAGCCTTTTTTGGTACCCGTCAGTCCGAGATTTTCACGAAGCAAATCCAGCAGCGTCATACGCGGGTCAATGGAAATGCGCTTGCGTTTGCCGTTGATCGTCAACGAGAGTTTAACCTTTACGGCATTACCGACAGGTCCGTCCTCGGGTAACAGGGCCGCTTGCAAAAGGTCTGCAGGCGCCATCGATAGGCCGGCAATGAACATGGATTGTTTCAGAAAAAAGCGTCGGTCTTCGTTGGTCTTGTCGGGCGGAGTAGCGTCGTGGTCGATGTCCATGGTCGTTCAGTTCACGTAATATTGTATTGAAAAGAGCGGTTAGGGTATGATTTACCGGTTGGAAAGGACCTGGTGTGGTTGTTTGTTGTCAGGAATGGTCAGGTTTGGTCAGGCGTGGTCAGGTTTGGTCAGGTGTTGGTTAGTGGGCCAATGCCGTTAGGCATATAACATTGGTGGAAAAAACGACGGGTCAGATTTCGGTAAAAATGCCGTCAGGCATGCAACAACATTGCTTTGCTGTTACATGCCTGACGGCATTTCCCGGTATATGCGATATGGTTCGATTGCTACCAATATGGCATCGCTACGCGATTTGGCGGCCGCATTCCTGCGTCACATTTTTCAAACTTTATTACTTAAAATCGGTGGCATTCCATGTTTTCGCTTTCCCTGCTGCTATCTCTGCATTGATCGTCTTGTTTCCGTATTTCAAAACACGTTTCTGCGCATCGGGTGAAGCTAACGTCACCGATTTCAGTTTGCCATTCTCCCAAACCTCATCCACGGTGACATTACCGCGTGCTTTCAACCCTTTCACCGAGCCTGTTGCCCAGGCATCCGGTAAAGCAGGTAGCAGTTCGATCACCCCGGTTTGCGATTGGAGAAGCATTTCGGCGACACCGGCAGTCGAGCCCATGTTACCGTCGAGCTGGAATGGCGGGTGTGCGCAAAGGAGGTTGGCATAGGAACCACCGCCGTCGGCCATGTTGGTACCCTGGTCGGCAACGGGGCGGAGGACGCTTTTGAACAGCTTGTGTGCCCGGTTACCGTCCTGCAAGCGCGCCCAGAAATTCACTTTCCAGGCCAGCGACCAGCCGGTACCATCATCGCCGCGAGCATTCAGGCTTACGCGGGCAGCTTCGGCTTCGGCCGGCGTTTTGGTAATGGAAATCTGCTTGCCCGGGTGCAATGCGTACAGGTGCGAAACGTGCCGGTGGTGGTTGGTAGAGTCGTCGACATCCTCACGCCATTCCTGCAACTGTTTCCAGCGACCTATCTGCAAAGGCAATATCTTGTCGCGGGTGGCTCGGGCTTGCCTGGCAAAATCTGCATCGATACCGAGCACCGTTGCTGCCTCGGCAGTGTTGTTGAGCACATCCCAGGCCATTTCGTGGTCCATGGTAGCGCCGGTGGAAATGCCGCCGTGCTCGGGCGAATATGACGGTGATGAAACGAGACGGCCTTTACCATCGCCGGTCAGATAATCCATCCAGAACTGCGATGCCTCCTTCATAACCGGATATGCCGTATTTTTCAGAAAAACCTTATCGTTTGTAAAAGCGTAATGTTCCCACAAATGCTGACAAAGCCATGCCGCACCGCCCGGGAAAAAGCCCCACGGAAAATCCCAGCCCGGCGAAGTATAGCCATAGGCGTTCAACATCGTGTTGACTATCCAGCCTTTGGCATTGAAAAACTCCTTCGCCGCCAAACGTCCAGGTTCTACAATAGACTGCGTGAAATCCATCAGCGGCAAATGGCATTCCGTAAGGTTGGTCGCCTCGGCAGGCCAGTAGAGCATCTGGACGTTGATATTCGTGTGATAGTCATTGGCCCACGGCGGGTTCGTACTGTCGTTCCATTTGCCCTGCAAGCTCATGGGCATGGTGCCCGGGCGGGTGGAAGAAATCATCAGGTAACGGCCATATTGGAAATACAATTCTTCCAGACGCGGGTCTGGCTGGCCTTTTGCATACGCTTTCTGGCGCTGATCCGTGGGGATAGCCGACGCGGTTGCATTACCCAATGTCAGCGCCACACGGTCGAACAGGCCGTGGTAATCCTTTTGCTGCTCGGCGAGTAATGCGGAATAGTTCTTGCCAGACACTTTGGCCATCGTAGCGGCGTTGGCTTTTTTGTAATCATTACCCTTGTAATCAGGGAATTTCATCAGGTAATCGGTAGCTACGGTATGGATCAGCACGATAGATTTAGCGCCCGTAACCGTTAGCAAACCGTCGCTGAAAGCGGTTTTACCGTCGGTATCAATGCGGTAAACGGTTTCAAATTCCTGGTGGTTATCCTTCAAATGGCCGCCAAACGTGTAATAGTTGTTAGCAAACTGCTCATAGTCTTTCGCATGCGGCGTTTCAAAACGTATCGAATAGGTTTCGGGCGTCGACGATGTAAATTGGTACACCATTACTTTGGAAGGATAATTCCCAAAAAACGTCCTTTCGAAATGGGTACCGCCCGCGTCGTAACTTACCCTACCCAATGCATCGGAAATGTTCAATTCCCGGCGGTAATTCTGTGGAGCGCCTTTGGAAGGCAGCTTAATATAAATATCGCCGACTGTTTGCTGCGCACCGAAATCGGAGGAAGGGGTATTTTCCTTTTTTTCATGAATAACCCCCGTAAGTTCCTTGTTTGCCAGCTCGTGCGCCTCTTTCATTTTCCCTGCGGCAAGCAGCTCGCGCACTTTGGGCAAATGTTTGTAGGCCTCTTTTTTCAAACCAAAATTATAATCGGCATTCGCTCCCTTGCCTCCCGCCCAAAGGCTGCCTTCCGAAAACTGTATCCGCTCTTCGTCCGTGCCGCCGAAAAACATCGCCCCCACGTGACCATTACCGATGGGCAATGCCTGGGTCATCCATTCCTTCGCGGGTTGGTCGTACCAGAGCGACAGCGGTGCGGGTTTGGGATTCGGCTGGGCTTGCGCAGCGGTGAACGCGGCAGCAGTACAAAAGAGCAGACTTAGAAAGGTTTTCATCAGGTGATTTTTGGCAAATAATGGTAAAATTAGATGCCGTTTTTGAATTAAAAAATGAACATTCCGGTAATGGCCGATGTACTGCCGGCTGTCAATTGAAAATCAGCTTTGGCGAGCCGCTTACTTTTAAACTGCTTTTCGGCATGTTTTCCAGCCGGATGTTTTTACCCAGCACCTCTCCTTCAAGCTTCAAACCCGAGACCTCCACACCCGAACAGCCGTTGAACCAGAGCATATTATGATTACCCGACTGCGGGGTGAGTTCCTGGGTGCGAATGACCTGGTTGTTACTAAAAATCAATCCCTGCGTGCTCTTGGCATACAGCACCGGGTAATCGAATGTCTTAAATGTATTCCCTTCAATGCAAATGTTGAAATGCACCGGTTTTTTCACATCGACTACCTTGTTGGACGGGTTAATGGCGATTACCGCATTGCCTGGGCCGCCCTGGTAGGCACAATCGATGAATTCGTTGTTGCGGATCGTAACGTTGCGAACCGGGCCGGATTCATACCAGCCTTCCGCATCCGCCTCGATGAGCACGGCGCTCATGCCGGTGCGAAAAAAGATATTGTTTTCGATCACTGCCTTGCGCGGGGTCGTAAGCAACACGCCGCGGGTGTTCGTACGCGTGAAATGGTTTCTGCGGATCAGCACCTCCGGCGTCCAGGTCATGTTTTCAACGCAGTCGTGCGGTTCCAGCGCTGTCGGGACAGGCTTTTCAAAAATCAGCAACAACTCGCGATCGTTCAGCCGGTTCACTGATTTTACCAAACCATTCGCAAACCGCTCCATCGACGCCGAATGTACAAAAGCTACCGTATCGCCCGGAAAAAACGCATTGAACCCGTAGCTTTGACCATGCATAAACCTCACTTTCAACGTATTGACCCCGGGCCTTTCGACAATGCGCAGGTTGGTACCATGGACGTTGATCGGGTCGTCGTGCGCACCGGAGAACCGGCAATCTTCCACGGTAACCTTGCCCCGGCAGCCCGAAAAATGCATAAAATCGGCGGAAGAGGCGATAATGCGCCCCGTTTCCGGTCGCGGCGCGCAGGTGACTCTGCGCATGGTGATGTTTTCGGTATACTGGCTCACAATGCCCAGGCCGTGCATATAATGCATGCCTACGTCTTCGAGCGTCACATTTTTGCACTCGCGGATGTGCATACCCACCTGGTCGCGGATAATGTCGCGAACTGTCAGGATGTTACCGGGTTTGGGTGTGATATTGGTTTTGAAAAGCACGCGCCCCGGTCGGATTTCCGTCGCCTGTGCATTCAAAAAGGGCTTCCAATCGCTGTACCGCATGGTTTTCAGGGTAGTGTCAAACTCCACGGCGTGGAAATGAGTCGTCTTCCAGCCTTCTCCAAACCATTCGAGCCTGCCGTCGCGGATCGCATACCGGGCATCGCGCTGAATGTCCAGTTCCACTTCGCCGTTGGAAACATTCGCATACCGCATTTCCGACATCGTCGGCCGTTCAAAATCGACGTGGATATTTTGCAGCTTCACATTTTCGCAACGTTCCAGCACGATCGTCGTCATTTTGCCATGGAATACAAACAGCGCGCCGTTGCCCTCGATGGTCAGGTTCCTGGCATTACGGAAAAGCATTCCGACGGTGCGGATTTTGAGCGAATCTTCTTTTTCAGTGGATGTATTGGAAATAAAATACTTTTCTCGGATCGCCCCATCCGGCCAGAAATCATAACGGCCTTTCTCGAACGTCAGGCTCGTCTTTCCCGTGCGGATGGCGTCATCAATGATTTTCTGAATACGGGCAGTGACGTTTTCGTAAGTATCCGGGCGAACGCCTGCATCGGCAACAGAAACGGTTTGAGCGTGGCAATGGCGCACCAGTAACAAGGCGCAAAACAGCGCGGCGGAAAAGCGGTAAAGCAAAGGCATTTGGGTCAGGAATTGTAAATCGACCCGCAAATTAGGTCAAATCGCAACACATTTCGCAAAAACGAAACACCCAAATCGCCTGGCGATGTAATATGGGTGGTATAGGACCCCGAAAATGCCGTCAGGCATGGTCAGATGTGGTCAAATTTTAGTCAGGTGTAGTCAGATTTGGTCAGAGATTGAAGGCCCTGACAACACCTGACAATCCCTGACCACACCTGACCATCACCTAATAACGATGCGGATGGTACGCATTTACAACCCGTCCATCCGCGTACAGTTCGAGCATTGCATATCCTGGCGGCGTTTCCTGGTAGTAGTTCGGTGCCGCTGATTCCGCATCCCCTTTTCCCCACCAGAAACCGCTCATAGCGCCGTTGCAGCAATATTGAACGCCATTGTATTCAGTTTCGTCCTGCAAATGCTGGTGCCCGCTCAGGCAAATCCGCACTTTGTCGCGGTGCTTGTAAAACAGGTTTTTCAGTTTTTTATAATCCGAATGGCCTCCCCCGCCCGCGAGCATGGGTGTGGCGCCCAGGATCGGGTAATGCGACATCAGGAGAACAAATGTGCCCGGCGCCACTTTCGCCAGGTCAGCTTCCAGCCATTGGTACTGTTCTTCGTCGAGAGAAACGTGCTCGTTATTACCGTCCAGGATCACGAAATGCCAGTTCTTTTTCGTAAAACTGTAATAGCGGCCCGGCGTTTTGAGCCTTTTGACCACATAATCCTTACCATACATTTCATCGTCCTTCGAAGGAGCCGCCCACCAGGGATCGTGGTTTCCGATGCAGCTGTGGATTTCGTAATCTTTGAGGTCCGCCGTGCATTCGTCCCAAAGTTTCCAGTAACCGAGCATGGTTTCGCGGGTAACGTCCTTGTAGTCTGCTGCATGGATGGAGTCGCCACCATTCAGGAAAAAGTCAGGCTTGTGTTTCAAAACATCCGTGAGGCATTTTTTGAAACGATTGGGGGCGTCATCGCCCTCGCGGATGTGCACGTCGGTAATGTGCGCGATTTTCAATACCGGCTTATCGGCAACAAGCCCGGACTGTGTAGCCGGGCCTGTTATCGAAG
The DNA here is from genome assembly GCF_038440355.1 of Dyadobacter sp. OTU695. Lineage (NCBI taxonomy): Bacteria > Pseudomonadati > Bacteroidota > Cytophagia > Cytophagales > Spirosomataceae > Dyadobacter > Dyadobacter sp. OTU695. Next base: position 23,398 of record NZ_JASATN010000024.1, read on the forward strand.
CAGCCGTGAGCAACCCGGTATTCCGGATCCAGGAACGTCTGTTCATCGTGTTTGTATTCAAATTTTAAATTAATTCCAGCCAAAAACCTGCTTCAAACTTGGGTTCAGCAGTATTTCTTTCTGGGGGATCGGGCGATAATAGTATTTTGGGTCTTCGAATTTGCGAACGGCCGTTTCAGTGACCATCGTACCGCCGGCGTTACCGTTTTTGAGGTACACGGTCACATCTTCGCCGATAGCACCCGCGCGGTAATACACGAGTGGAATCCCCAGCTTATTCTTTTCCTTGTTCTTTTCGTCGGGAATCGTCTTGGATTTATCGATCAGGATGATGTCCTCCACGTCATCGCCGGTCAGGTCGTATTTGCCCAGTCCGGCAAAATACATCCCTTCCGGGATCGCTGTGAGCAACTTACCCGCCTGCCAGCGCATGATATCGTCGAAACGGAGGTTTTCGAAAGCAAACTCCACCCTTCTTTCGCGGCGTATTTCGAGGATCACTCCACGGTTGGCACCCGTCACATTCGGGTACCTGGCTGCCAGAAAAGCATCCGGTTTGGCATTGGCTTCCGCCAGCAGCAGCTTCGGAAGGTCTACGCGAGCGCGGATGAGGTTCACGGTTTTGTCAAGATCATCCTGTGTAAGCGTCCCAAGTTCGGCTTTGGCTTCGGCATTGATCAAAAGCACTTCGGCATAACGGTACACCGGCACATCCACACTGTTCAGCACGGCATTATCGGTAGAATTTACATATCCTTTCAACTGATGGTACCCGGTAAAGTTCTTGTTCAGGCGCAGGATGTAGGATGCCGGATCCCCCACACGTACCCAACCCGGGTACACGAGCGTCTGCGCGAGACGCGGGTCACGGTTCTGGAATTCCTTGACAAAGCCCAACTGCTGGTAGCCCTGGACATCCGTGAAGCGTGTTCCATCTTTCATCAAGTAGGTTTGTACCAGATCCCGCGAGGGCGCCTGTTCGTAGTCGCCGAATACGGTGCTATTGATGTTCTGGCCCCGGTCCTTGGTCTGATCGAAAGCATTCGCCAGGATCACTTCCTTGTTCGAACTCAAATCCTGGCTGGCAAACAGGGCGGCATAATCTGCATTCGGCTTGCCGGTATTATAGATCACAAATTTGTTCGCGGCCATAATTTCGGCTGAAATCTTCGCCGCGGTTTCAAGAAACTTGTTGGCCGTTGCTTGCAAGTTCAGCTCAGAATGGTACTTGCGATAGGTACCTTCGTAAAGCGCTGTGCGGGCATATTGGGCCATGACCGCCCATTTGCCGGGCGTACCGCCAGGCACCGACTCCCGCACGCTAGCGGCTGCAAAAGCCAGGTCGGCCATGACGCTATCCATCACCGTGGCGCGTGGGTCCTGCGTTTTATACAGTTCCTCATCACCCGGATTCAGTGTTTTGGAAAACCAGGGTACGTCCGAAAACCGGCCTACTTTTTCGAGGTAGAACTGGGCGCGGTAGTAGCGTGCCAGACCGGCATAGTGCGCTTTCACATCCGCGGTGGCATTTGCCCTGTTGTAGTTATCCAGGAAGTAGTTGATATTCCGCAAGCGGCCCCAGTCCCAGCCACCCGTAATGGTTTGAGCGCTCGGCGAACCGGTCATGACCACCTTCATTTCCACAGCGCCGGTCGTGGCGGCATTATCCGTGCTCTGGTCGTTGAGATATACACCGTACATGTCCGGCAGGCTCAGGAGGCCGTTGACGTACAATGCAAGATCGCCCTCATTGTTAAAAAACGCTTCGGGCGAAATAGAAGTCTGCGGAAGCTTTTCCAGGAAGTCGTCGTTGCAGGCACTCACACCCGTCAACAACGCCAATAATAATATATGCTTTTTCATTTCAGTCTGATGGGATTAAAATCAAAACTCGACATTGACACCGAACGCGAACTTCCGCTGGAACGGGTAAGAGAACCCGTTGGAAGTATTGAAAGTGTTGCTGCTGGTGATTACCTCCGGGTCGAAGTATTTCTTTAGTTCGGAAAATTCGAACAGGTTCTCACCGCTCGCGAATACACGCACCCGGCTGATCTTATGCTTTTGCAGCAGCGAAGAAGGCAGCGAATAGCCGATTGTGATGTTCTTGATCCGCAGGTAAGCCGCGCTCAGCAAATACTTCGTCTGCGCGATGTCGAGACCCGAACCATAATTGTTATCCGCAAGCCACGATTGCAATACCGGGAAATTGGCATCGGTGTTGGCATCTGCAAGTCCTGCTGCGAGGTATGATTGCGAATGTTTGGCTCGCTGCTGGTCCGAATCCGGCTGGCCCCGGTAGTAGTCAAGGGTCCATGGATAAACGTTCGCATAGGGCTGCTGGTAAGGCCCCCAGTAAAGGTAATGACGGGGATAGTAGTCACCCTTCAGTACACCTTGCAGCACGGCCGAGAAGTCGAAACCGTTCCAATCCGCATTCAGGTTAAAACCGATGCGATAGCGCGGCGTGGTATTACCGATAACGGAAAGGTCTTTCGGGTCTTTTCTCGTGAGTCCCTGGGTAATGCGGCCGTCGCCGTCGAGGTCTTTGTATTTAGGCCATCCGGGCACGATCGAAAGCGCTCCCCACGGAATAATGTCGCTCTCGTCAAGCTTGGCAATTTCATCGGTATTTTGAAAAAGGCCGTCGCTGGTAAGGCCCCAGATCTCACCCATTTCCTGTCCTTTGCGGAACTTCGAGAAAAGCTCCTGGTCGTTTTTGAAACGGGTAATCTTCGAACGGGAGTCAGAAAGAATCAATTTTGCACTCAGCGACAGCGGCTTTCCCCCCACGTTATAGGAATCGTTGTAATTCAGGGTTAGTTCGAGTCCTTTGGTACGCAAATCGGCTACGTTCTGAGATGGCACCTTGGTTCCGAGCACGCCCGGCAACTCCTCGCCTTCTGTGAGCATGCCTTTGGTATCGCGGATATAGTAGTCGAAACCTAATGTCACGCGGTCTTTCAACACGCCCAGATCCGCGCCGAAATTCAATGTCGACACACGCTCCCAGGTGTAATTCGAGGGATCCACCCGCAGGATCGGCGAGTTGCTGATTACCGTTTGTTTGTCGCCGCCAATAAGGTAATTGGACAATGCGGTCGGCAACGCTTGGCGGAACGAGTAGTATCCGACATTCTGATTGCCGAGGTCGCCGTAGGAAGCACGGAACTTAAGTGTCGGAAAAAATGGCATTGCCTCCTTCACGAACGACTCTGAGCTCGCGATCCACGCGGCCGACACTGACGGAAAAAAGCCCCAACGGTTGCTGGATGGGAAGCGCGATGATCCGTCATAACGTCCGTTCGCTTCTATAATGTAGCGTTCATGAAGCGTATAGTTGATCCGTCCGAAGAAGCTGCGGGTTGCAAAGCTGCTGTAATCCCCGGAAGCCTGAGCAATTCCGCTGGTAAGGCTGATGTACGGTAATGAGGGTGAAATAAGACCGACCTTCTGCGCCTTGGTGGTGGTGTAACTGTAACTTTCCTGGTTATAACCTGCCAGCAGCTTTATTCCATGAACGCCGAGTGTTTTGGTGTAATTGGCAAACAGATCGAGCACATTATTGGCCAGGGTTGAACTCGATTCATACACTCCGCCAGTCCCGCCTTCTGTGCGGATGTCGTTCGGCCCGTAACCGATGCGGTAGTTGCGAACATCCTGCTTGCTATTCCATTGCTCACGTTTGAAACTCGCCGAACCGGTCACAAGCAGGTCGCCGTTCAGCGCCGTCGCGATGCCGCGGAAAATGTTCTGAAATCCGAACATATCTTCCTTCTTGTTACCGCCGTCGGTTAGTCTTGCGGCGAGGCGGCCGGCTCCGGTATTCGCCCATGTGCCGTCGGGGTTTACCGCCACCTGTGTGGGTTGCAGGGTATAAATGTCATTGATATTAGCTGTCGGTACGGCTCGCTCCGTGCGATAGATCGAAAGATTGTTATCCAGTTTCAGCCATTTCACAGGAGCGAAGTCCAGCCTCGCGCGGGAGGAGTAGCGGTTCCAGTAGTCGTCCGTCAGTTTGTTCAGACCACCTTCGTGGTTATAGTCCGCTGAAATGTAATAACCCACCGTGCGTTCGCTGGCCGTCTTGGCACTACCCGTAAATGAAATACTGTGATTTTGTGAAAAACTTCTCTTGGTAAAAAAGTAATCATACCAATTGTTGCTGCCCATATACGCCCACTTCGTAGGATCCGACGGGTCAATGCGCGTGTCGGGCGTGGAAGGGTTGTCCGAACGCTCTTTGGCCCAGGCGTAGTATTCATCGGAGTAGTTGACATAGTCCCAGGGCGTGTTGTCTGTGGAGGTTTCGAGCACGCGCGAAAAAATGTACGGGTCGGTTACCGGCTTGGGCAGCACCGTGGGCTGGCCCCAGGAAAAGAAGTTGTTATAAGTAATAGATTGCTTGCCTCTCCCGCCCTGCTTGGTGGTAATGAGCACGACACCAAATGCCGCCCGGGCACCGTAGATGGCCGCCGAGGCCGCATCGCGCAATACCGAAAAGCTGGAAATGTCGGAAGGATTCAGGCGAAGCAAATCGGAGCTGCTTGCCGCGGCGATCCCGTCGATCACGAACAAAGGCTCACCACCGTTAATAGACGTAAAGCCGCGGATGTTGAAGTTCGGTACCGTTCCGGGGGTACCGCTCTGGTAGGTAATGTTTAGCCCAGGGCTTACTCCCTGCAAACCCTGCATGACGTTGGCCACCGGCCGTGCCTCGAATTGCTTGCCGGAAATCTGGTCGACAGCCCCGGTAATGTTCACTTTTTTCTCGACACCGTAGCCGATCACGACCACTTCTTCCAGGTTGCCGAGGTCGGCCTGCAGTGTCACGAAAATCTCGCTCCGGCCTTTCACCAGCTCTTCCTGTGTTTTGTAGCCAATGTAAGAGAACACGAGAATGTCGGTACCCGACACGCCATCGAGACTATACTGGCCGTTCTGGTCGGTAATGGTACCCTTCTGGGAACCCTTGATCACGACATTCACGCCGGGCAGGAGGTCCTTTCCGTCGGTTACGCTTCCGGTTACACGAGCGGTTTGCGCATAGGCGGGCACGAGCCACGCCCAGGTCATCAATACAGCCAGCAAGGCACACCGTAGCCGCCTGGTACTGTAAGGTCTAGGTACATTTTTCATCATAACTAAAAGTTAAAGGTTAGCAACTTTTGAGGCATTTTCGGAATGCAAATGTCCTAATCAAAAGTTACGCCAATATTAAAAAATAGTTACCTGATTGTGATTATAAATTGAATGAATGTTCAATTAATTTTTACGAAATTAACAGACTTACGTATTTCGCAAAAATCCGTATATTGCCTATCCGTTACACTCCGAATCGCCGATGGGAAGAAAAAGCCTCAAAGAAGCCCGTAAGAAGGAAATCATTAAAGTATTTTACAGCCTGGCCAAGAAGAACGGCCTCGAAAACACCTCCATCGCCAAAATCGCGGCGAAGATGGACATCAATCCCAGCCTCATTATCCATTATTTCCAGACGCGCGAGGACCTGGTGTACGGGCTGGTCGACTACATTCTGGATAAATACAAGCTTATTTATAAGGTAAGCGCCGCCAATGCGAACGACTCAAGAAAGGCTTTGCTGGAAATCATCGGCAACATTTTTTCCAAAAAGTGGAATGCGCTTTTCGACGACGGCCTCTTTTACGGCTGTTATGCCATGACATTCCACGACGATAAAGTGCGGGACCTTTATAAAAAGCTGCTGGATTCGCTTCGGGAAATGCTGATGGGACATATCGAACAGTGCCGCGCGGACGGCGTACTGGATGTGACCGATGTGGAGACGCTGGCGGATAATATCTTCGTACTGATCGACGGTGCTTATTTTTACCTCAGCCTCGTGTCCGACAAGGCCGAATATGAGCAGCGCCTGGCCAGGTACCGGCAACAGGCATTGTCGATCCTGCATTTAAAGGAAGTGTCAGAGGTTGCCGGGTGACTTCCGGCTCAACCTGCGGGCCACGGCCCCTAATCCGATCATCAGCCAGATCACATTGACGGCGACGTTCGGTTTGTCGCCATATTCGAGCGAATATACGATGAGGGTCGCGGCACCAATCATATTAAGGATGTGGAACGGGTAGCCATTCGGTTTCAGCACGCCGATCGTAAGCAGCAGGTATGCCAGTACATACGCAACTACGCCCAGCCAGCCCATCGTTTCCAGTATCAGTGCGGTATTCATATCTCTATTTTTACTTCACAATATTAGTTGAGGACGTCTTCACGGCCAAATCGCCTCGCCGGGCACAGAACAAGCCATTATTCGCTGTTTTTGAGGATTAGCCAAATAAAATCACCCAAATTCACAGTTTTGCGGAATTTCGGAAAGAAATAAGTTAATATCGGTAAAAAAGCCGCTAATTCACATCAAGTTTTTGGTTTTCCGACCTGCTAATTTTACAAATAGATAATTTCCAAAACCGGCCGTCACGGCGGCACATTTGCCCAACTACCTGTGCAACAGGTGGCTAGCGTTTTATTGCCGTTATATTCTCAAAGCAGCTATGAAAAACCCTAACCCAAGCCTTTACAAGAAACTTTACCTGCACACAGTCAGCGCATTATGCATTGCGGCACCGCTCATGGCGCAAAAATCGCTGCCTGCTTACCAGCCAAATCCCGCTGAGCTGTCTGCCTCCTATAAAAGGATGACATTGATGGATTCGTTGACAAAAGGCAGCGTACTGAAAGCACAGGTACAACCCAACTGGCTTGCCGACGGCCAGTCTTTTTGGTATAGGAATGTATTAAAGGATAGCCTGACTGAATATTTGGTTGTAAAACCCGGCGAAAACAAACGAATGCTGGCTTTCGAGAATGCCAAAGTAGCGGCGGCGCTTTCCCGGGCGTATGACTCGACGTTTTCGGCGACGAAGCTCTGGATCAGCGATATTCATTTTGAACCTGAAAAACATAGTATTATCCTTCAAAGCAAAGGAAAATGGTTTGCCTACGATACGGAAACGGGCACGGCCCAGAAAATTACCAAACCGGATTTACCCAAACCCAAAGAAACAGGCTGGACGAAGCAGCTCAGCCGCTGGGGACGTTTTCGCGCCGATAGCGTCTCGCCCGACCGGCAGACGAAGGCATTTGTTCGCAACGGCAATATTTATTTAGGTAAAAAAGATGGGAAAGACGGTAAGCAGCTTACCTACGACGGCAACCCGCTGAAACCTTACGGGGAGCTGAGCTGGTCGCCCGACGGCCGGTACCTCGTCTGTTACCGCATCGACCACCGCGAAGAGCGTCAGGTAAGCATTATATTTTCATCCCTGCCGAATACTACCCGTGGTGAGGTCAAAACACGGGGTTATGCGCAGCCGGGCGATGAGTTTACGAGCTATGAAATGTATGTAATCGATGTGGAGAGCGGAAAACCGGTCAAAGTACAGTCAGAAGTGATCGACTTTTTCAATGCTCCGGTGATCCGCTGGCGCAAGGGCGATCCCACCCACTTCACCTATGAAAAGGTAGACCGCGGCCATCAGCGGTTCCGGGTAATCGAAGTGGACGCTACCTCTGGTTCGACGAAGCATATCATCGACGAAAAGACCGATACATTCATTTACCAGAACATGATTTACACGCATTACCAGCCTGACAATCATGAAATTATCTGGGTTTCGGAAAAAGACGGCTGGCGGCACATTTACCTCGTCGACGAGGTGACCGGGAATATCAAAAACCAGGTTACCAAAGGCGAATGGGTAGTGCGCGACATCGATAGCGTCGATACCCAGAAACGCGAAGTGTGGTTCAGAGCCAGCGGCATGAATGCAAATGAGGACCCGTACCACATTCATTATTACCGCATGAAGTTCGATGGCACGGGCCTGGTGAAACTCACCGACCATGCAAAGGCAACGCACCAGCTCACATTCTCACCCGACCGGACTTACTACGTCGATACCTATTCGACTATGACGAGTGCGCCTGTTTCGGAATTACGGAAAACCGCCGATGCGTCGTTGGTGATGAAGCTCGAAACTGCCGATATTTCACAGTATCTGGCGTTAGGCTTCAAGCTCCCTGAAATTTTCAAAGCCAAGGGCCGTGATGGCAAAACGGAGATTTGGGGTATTGTGTACCGCCCGAGCAACTTCGATCCAAAAAAGAAATATCCGATCATTGAAAACATCTACGCCGGCCCTCAGGACTCGTTTGTTCCCAAGGCGTTTCGTCACTACGGCGAAATGCAGAGTATGGCCGAACTGGGCTTCATCGTCGTGCAAATGGACGGAATGGGCACTTATAACCGCTCGAAGGCATTTCACGACGTGTGCTGGAAGAACCTGGCCGACGCCGGCTTTCCCGACCGCATTGCTTGGATGAAGGCGCTGGCCGAAAAATATCCCCAGGTGGACTCGACCCGCGTAGGCGTGTACGGGACCTCTGCCGGCGGGCAAAACTCGCTGGGTGCGTTGCTCTTCCACCCGGGCTTTTACGACGCGGCGGTTTCGGCATGCGGCTGCCACGACAACCGCGTCGACAAGCAATGGTGGAATGAGCAATGGATGGGCTACCCGGTTGGCAAGCATTACGACGAACAATCGAATGTGACCAATGCAGCCAAATTGCAGGGCGATCTGCTGCTGATCGTGGGTGAGGTGGACACCAATGTGCCGCCGGAAAGCACCTACCGCGTAGCCGATGCCTTAATCAAGGCCAACAAAGAATTCGACTTGCTGGTAATACCCGGTATGGGCCACAGCGACGGCGGGCCTTACGGGCGCCGGAAGAAAAGGGACTTTTTTGTACAAAAGCTTTTAGGTGTAAATCCTCCGAACAGAAACAGGCAAATCGCCGCCGAGTCAGCGACGCTGGGGCGGTAGTGGGTGGTAAGTGATGGGCTTTAGGCTTTAAGCTCTAGGCTATAAGCAATAGGCTTTAGGCTTACGGTTATGAAGGGATCATCAGCGATGGCGGCTTGCTGCCGGCGTGGAGAGATTTGTTTAAAATAATACAAAACACATTATAGTCCATAGAAAAAAAACAGCTTAAAGCATAGTGCTTACAGCTTAAAGCATATTGTCATCCATGAAAAAAACATTACTTGTCCTGGCCGTATTTCAAATGCTTTTCGCAGGCTGTGCTCAGAAGCGCCAGGCCACCAGGCGGACCAGCGCCACGGCAGAATCGATCGAAGCGCGCCGCATAGAGCTTCTTTTCCTGGGCCACGACAGTCGCCACCATTTTTCGGAGAAATACTTCCCGATGCTCTCGTTGCCGCTTTTTCAGAAGGGCATCAACATGACCTACACCTCCGATCCGAATGCATTGAATGCGGAAAATCTCGCCCATTACGACGGCGTGGTGATTTACGCCAACCATAACACCATTACCCCGGCGCAGGAGGCTGCATTAAAGACATTTGTGGAAAGCGGCAGGGCCCTTATCCCACTCCACGCAGCCTCTTTCTGCTTTCAGAATTCGGATTGGTATATCAAAGCGGTGGGCGGCCAGTTCAGCTCGCATAAGTATGGCACATTCACCGCGCCGGTCGTGAAGGCCGACCATCCGGTCATGCAGGGTTGGAAAACCTTTGAGACCTGGGACGAAACTTACGTGCATACGAAACTGAACCCGGACATGATTGTGCTGCAAGAACGCGTAGAGGGCGACCACCACGAGCCGTGGACATGGGTGCGCACGCAAGGCAAAGGCCGCGTGTTTTACACCGCCTATGGGCACGACGAGCGCACATGGAAACAGCCTGCATTCCAGGAATTGGTAGCAAACGGCATCATGTGGGCCGTTAGCGACGATGCGAAAGAGCGGTTGAAGAAATTTAATTTAACCAAACCTACCTACACGGACGCCAATGTTCCTAATTACGAAAAGCGCGACCCGGCACCAAAGTTCCAGCAGCCCTTATCGCCGGCCGAATCGCAGAAGCTGACCCAGGTACCCGTCGATTTTGAACTCAAACTATTCGCCTCCGAGCCCGATATTGTAAAACCCATCGCGATGGCATGGGACGAGCGCGGCCGGTTGTTTGTGGCTGAAACACAGGACTATCCCAACGAGGTCCGCGATCAGGACGGTGTGGGCAAAGACCGCATTAAAATCTGTGAAGACACCGACGGCGACGGCAAGGCCGATAAGTTCACCGTCTTTGCGGATAACCTCAATATCCCTACCAGCCTGGTATTTGCCAATGGCGGGCTTATCGTGGCACAAGCACCGCATTTCATTTTCCTGAAAGACACCAATGGCGACGACAAGGCCGATATCCGCGAAAATATCATCTCTGGCTGGGGCAAGAGCGACACGCACGCAGGGCCTTCTAATTTGAAATATGGGTTGGATAATAAAATTTGGGGGGTGCTCGGCTACGCGGGTTTTCGGGGAACGAATAGTGATAAGCAGCTAAATTTCAGTCAGGGAATCTATCGGTTTGACTATGACGGCAAAAACCTGGAATACATTGGTCGCACGTCCAACAATACCTGGGGACTGGGTTTTTCCGAAGAATTTGAAGTGTTTATCTCAACCGCGAACGGGAATTACAGCGGGCATTTCGCGATGCCGCTTGAATATGTAAAACGCTCGGTTGCAGATGGTTCTGGCAATACAGTTTACAAACTGGATTCGCATTACGAAATGAACTACCTCACGCCTGCATTGCGCCAGGTCGATTTTCACGGCGGATTTACAGCGGCGGCGGGGCATAATATTTATACCGCCCGCAATTTCCCGAAATCCTACTGGAATACAACCGCGTTCGTATGCGAACCGACCGGGCGCTTGCTCTACCAGGCATTACTGAAACCGAAAGGCGCGGGTTACAAAGAGAAAAACGGATTTAACCTGCTGGCGAGCGCCGACGAATGGTTCTCACCCGTACACGCGGAGGTGGGCCCGGACGGGGCCGTGTGGGTAGCCGACTGGTACAGTTTCATCATCCAGCACAACCCTACCCCGCGCGGTTTCGAGAATGGCAAGGGCAATGCATACATTAATCCGCTGCGCGACAATCAGCATGGACGTATATACAGGGTCGTTTGGAAGAATACCAAAACCAATCCCTACCCTAAACTGGATAAGAACGACACGGCCAGCCTGGTGGCCGGTTTGAAAAACGACAACATGTTTTGGCGCACAACAGCCCAACGGCTGATCGTAGAGTCGAAGAATACTTCCGTTGTTCCCGAGTTGATTAAACTGGTGAATGATCAGTCGGTGGATGAAATTGGGCTGAATAGTCCTGCGTTACATGCATTATGGACGCTGGATGGCCTTGGCGCCTTCACTGGCCCTAATGAAGAAGCCTATCACACGCTTGTACGAGCCATGCGTCACCCGGCGGCGGGCGTACGGAAGACGGCTGTCAAATTGCTCCCGCGCAATGACAAGACCCTTTCCGCATTGAAATGGACCAATTCTTTAAATGATCCGGATTTGAAAGTAAGGCTGGCCACCATTCAGGCATTGACCGACCTCCCCGCTTCGGAAGAAATAGGCAGAATGCTTTACCTGGCCGGTCAGGATTCGGAGAATGCGGCCGACGAGTACCTTGCTCAGGCTATTTTTTCTGGTGTGATTAAACATGAAAGCGGTTTCAAAGCAGCGGCTGCAAAGCTGAAAGACTCGACATTAACCGCCCGAATCGAGCGCGGACTGATCGAGGAAACTTACATACTTAACCTCTGGTCCCCGCCTATTTATCCGCCCGACGTTTCGCATAAAGAACTCAAAATCAAAGCGATCATTACCAAGGCACAGGAAGAACTCTCCGGCGTGGTAGTGTCACAAGGCAATCGGCAGAATGGGTATAGCCTATATATGCAGGACGGGAAATTGCATTGGCTCGTGCGGCAGGACGGGAAATCATATCAAATCACTTCTACCCAAAAACTGCCCGAGGAACGCTTCAATGCCTATGCAACCCTATCGGAAGGCGGCAAAATGACACTTGCGATCGAGGACGAAACGCCGGTGACGGGCAATGCCGCGGGACTTTTTCACCAGCCTTTCACACCGGACGATATCCGGCTCGGCCGCGATTTGCGCGATGGAAACCAGGTAGGTGACTATGCCGATAATGCAAGGCTGCGCGGCTGGCTGGACATTAAAAGCACATTACAGCTCAACCAGGTAGTGCATCAAAAAGAGGAGAAAAAGGTCTCCCATACCAATCCCGAGGCGCCGGCGGAAGTGCTGAAAGGCAAAGGCACGCCGGTAACGGTGAAGTTGAAAGTGATCGAGCATGAAATGAAGTTCGACCAGAAGACATTCACGGTGAAACCCGGCCAGAAGGTGACGATACAGTTTACGAATCCGGATTTCATGCAGCATAACCTGCTCATCATCAAACCGGGAACATTGGAAAAAGTAGGCAATGCGGCCGATTTGCTGGCGCGGGAGTCCAATGCGATCGCGCTCAACTATGTACCCAAAATGCCCGAAGTACTGCAAGCAACGGAACTCGTAAGCCCGGAAGGCAACGCGACGCTGGTGTTCATCGCGCCCGACAAGCCCGGCGACTACCCGTTCCTGTGCACGGTACCCGGCCATTGGCGGATCATGAACGGCATTATGAAAGTGCAATGAGTACCCTCAAATAAGTTTAACCATCTAACTTCAATTGTATGAAAAGACCATTATCCCGTCTGATCCGGGAACTGCACCGCTTTTGCCTCGTTGCGGCGGCGGTCGCCTGTTTCCTGAGTGAAAATGCCCTGGCGCTCGCCGCCGACCGCCAGATTTCCGGCAAAGTGGTGTCCGCCGAGGACAAAAACCCGCTACCCGGCGTAACCATCATCGTGAAGGGGAAAAATACCATCGGTACTGCCACAGACTCGGATGGAAAATTTAAGCTGAGCGTTCCCGAGGACGCCATGCTGATCGTGAGCTACATCGGCTACGTGAGCCAGGAAGTGGCCGTAGGCAACCAGAGCGAGTTCAATGTAGAGCTTGCACCCGACCAGAAGCAATTGCAGGAAGTGGTCGTGATCGGGTATGGTACCCAGAAAAAGGGCGATGTGACTAGCTCCGTGGCCAGTATCAAACGGGAGGATTTCGTACAGGGAACCGTCCGCGACGCGGCGCAGCTGGTGCAGGGAAAAGTGGCCGGCTTGCGCATAACGACGCCCAGCGGCTCCCCTACCGCCAATACGCAGATCAACCTGAGGGGTATCAACTCCATCGAGGGCGCTACCAATCCACTGATCCTGATCGACGGTATCCCGGGCGGGCTTAATACCGTGGCACCGGAAGACATCGAGTCTGTAGACGTGTTGAAAGACGGCTCCGCGGCGGCTATTTACGGTACCCGTGCCACTGGCGGGGTTATTTTGATCACCACCCGTAAAAACCGGGCAAATTCACGTGCGACGGTGGAGTATTCCAACTATGTGAACATCCAGTCAATCGCCCGCCGCCCCGAGTTGCTTACCGGCGACGACTACCGTCAGAAGATCAAGGAAGGCATCGATTACACCGACTACGGCGGTAATACCGACTGGCTTTCAGAGATTATGCAAAAGCCCGTGAGCCACAACCATAACCTCACGTTCTTCGGCGGAAACAACACGACTAACTTTACCGGCTCGGTCAATTACCGCAACTGGGAAGGCATATTCCTGAGATCGGGGCAGAACCGATTCACCGGTCGTGCCGATCTGAACCATTCCATGTTCAAAAACAAACTGAAAACCAACTTACAGATCATCAACCGCATCACGCGTTCGAATGGAGCTGTTTCGCCGGCGAACGACGATGCTGCCTATGGTTACGCATACCGCCAGGCCATTATCCGCAACCCAACCGACCGCGTGCGGACCGACGACGGGAAATGGCAGGAGCGCGACGGCTACTTCTATGAAAACCCCGTATCGCTGCTCAACGAATCGAATTATGAAAGTTCATTCAAGGAAATGCGGATGGCCGGAAGCCTCGACTATGCGCCTATCGACGACCTGAACTTCAAGTTGATGGTGTCTAACGTTCAAAACAGCAATCTCGAAGGCGGTTCAACGACATTTAACCACACGGCCACCCGCCTGAGCAACCAGAATGCGACGGCATACCGCAACACGTACGCCAACAACGAAAACCTGCTCGAATTCACAGGAAATTATTCCAAGACAATCGGTAAACACCGTTTCTCAGTACTTGGAGGATACAGCTGGCAGGACGCTACCTACGAAGCATTCTCCGCCAACAACTGGGATTTCCCAACCGACGCCTACGACTGGAACAACCTCGGCGCAGGTGGTGCATTGCAAAAAGGACAGGCAGGCATGAGCAGTACAAAAAACAAATGGCAGCTCGCCGGTTTCTTCGGCCGTTTAACGTACAGCCTGAACGACAAATACCTCTTCATGGCGAGCGTACGCCGCGAAGGTTCGTCACGCTTCGGGGTAAACAACCAATGGGGTACATTCCCGGCTGCATCGATCGGCTGGCGCATCAGCAAGGAACGCTTCATGGGCGGCCTGGGAGCAAATTCGGACATCAAACTTCGCGCGGGTATAGGCGTAACGGGCACGATCGCGAACAACCCGTATATGTCGCAGATCAGCTATAATTTCGACCGTGACGAAGGTGCATTCATCGGCGGCAAATGGGTACCGGGTTTTGTCCCTGCCCGTAACTTCAACCCTAACCTGCGTTGGGAGAAAAAAGAGGAATATAATGCCGGTGTCGACTTCGGTTTTATGAAAAACCGCATCAGTGGCTCGATCGATTTTTACAGTCGCAAGGTAAAAGACCTGCTCTACAACTTTCCTGTACCTGTGCCACCTTACCTGACGGGCAGCATGTTCATCAACGCCGGGGTAATGCAGAACAAAGGAGTTGAGGTACTATTAAACATCGTTCCGATCCAGACGGGCAATTTCCAGTGGAACACCGGAGTTACCTATTCAACCAACCGCAACAAGCTTGTAAGCCTTTCGAACGACCAGTTCCAGGCAGCGAACGACTTCTTCGACGCGGGCTACACGGGCGAACCGATCCAGGTAAGCACACACCGCGTGAAAGTAGGCGAACCGATCGGCCGCTTCTTCGTTTGGAAAAGCGTAGGTGTTGACGATAAGGGCGCCTGGCTCGTTGAAAACAAGGATGGCGAGGTGATCCCCATCGCCGACGCGACACCGGAAGACCGCCAGTATTATGGAAATGGTATTCCAAAACACATCGTGGGTTGGAACAACAACATCCGCTACAAGCAGTTTGACCTGGCTGTAAATATGCGCGGCGCATTCGGGTTCGACATTCTGAACTTCCAGGGGATGTTCTATGGCAACCCGCGTAACAAGGCGTATAATATGCTCAAATCAGCCTACGATCCTATCGATGGCAAGGTGCTAACCAGCGACCTCGTGTATGTTTCGCATTATATCGAGAAAGGCGATTACTGGAAAATCGACAATGTAACCCTGGGCTATACATTGCCTGCCAACACGCTCAAGGGTGTCAGGAACCTGCGCGTTTTCGTATCGGGGCTCAACCTCGCGACCATTACGGGCTATACCGGCATCGATCCCGAGGGTGTAAGCTTCACCGGCTTCGCGCCGGGCAGCGACTATCGCGACAAGTACCCAACGACCCGGACATTCACTGCCGGCCTGAGCGTCACATTCTGATCATTCAACTCTCGCAAACAATGAAAACTCAAAATATAAGATACGCGGTCCTTGCCGCATTGCTCGCCGGGGCGCCGCTCTACTCCTGCACCGACCTGAATGAGGAAGTGTATTCCGAAGTGCTGGGAAGCAGTTACCAGCCTACCGAAAAAGACCTTCCGGCCATCGTAGCGCCCGTCTATTCGTCGTTGCGCTCGCTGATGCTCGGCTGGCAGGGCTACTTCGACTTGCAGGAAGAAGCCGCCGATGCTATCATTACACCCGTCCGCCCGAATGGCTGGGACGATGGCGGTACCTATCGCCGCATGCACCAGCACACGTGGACATCCCTTCAATGGCAACCCGAAAACGCCTGGCAGAGTGCATTCCGCAGCATTACCACGGTAAACCGGGTGCTTTCCCAGATCGCTGACGGTGATTTACCCATTACCAACGGCAAGGACGCAACCATCGCCGAGCTCCGCGCCGTGCGTGCATTTGCATACTATTTGCTGCTCGATAATCATGGTAATGTCCCTATTGTAACGGATTTCAAAGACGTTACGCTTCCCAAGCAAAGCACGCGCAAAGAGGTTTATAATTTTGTGGTAAAAGAACTGACGGAATCGCTTCCAAACCTGAGTGAGAATGCAACCACTACCTACGGCCAGATGAACAAATGGGGCGCGAAAACACTTTTGGCCAAAATCTACCTCAATGCACAGGTATACACCGGCACGGCCGAGTGGGCGAAGGCGATCCAGGAGGCCGATGATGTGATTAAAAGCGGCAAATACGTGCTGGACGCCAACTATTCCGATGTTTTCACCTGGACTAATTTCAATTCCAAAGAAATCATTTTTGCCATTCCCTACGACGAAATTTATGGAACCGGCAACCAGATCCACATGAAAACGCTCGACCCGCTGAGCCGTTCGGTGTACCCGATGAATGCAGGTCCCTGGGGAGGAAACTGCGCCGTACCGCAATTTATCGACACCTACGACGCCTCGGACAGCCGCCTGGCCGACACCTGGATCATGGGACCGCAGAAAAGTGCCGCGACCGGCGCCGTCGTGATCACTTACAACAAGGCCGTGCCCGGGATGGAAAAGACCTCGTCGTCGGATGGTTTCAGGATTGGTAAATACAAAATCAAACCCAATGCAACCGGCAGCCTCGACAACGACTTCCCATTCCTGCGTTATGCGGATGTGCTGATGATCAAGGCCGAAGGCTTGCTCCGCACAGGCAAAGCAGCCGAGGCGGCGGAACTGGTTACGCAGGTGCGTCAGCGCGCGTTCAAAGGCACTCCGGCGAAAGCTACGGTTACGGCGGCCGATCTGGCGAAAGGTAGTCGCTATAATTATGGCTACCAGGCAACCGACGGCAGCATCATCGAACGACAAGGAGGCGATGATATTCAGTTCGGCCGGTTCCTCGACGAGCTGGGCTGGGAATTTGCCGCCGAAGCGCACCGCCGCCAGGACCTGATCCGCTTCGGGGTGTATGAAACCAAAAAGTGGTTCAACCACCGTCCGCAAACGGCCCAGCGCGCGCTCTTCCCGATCCCGCAGAACGAACTCGACAAAAACCCCAATCTGAAACAGAACCCGGGTTACTGAACCATTTATTAATTTGGGTTAGGTAGTTCCTATTTGCTCACCGGACGAAGTATATTTGTTTCGGTGGGCAAATTTTTTGTTGTATTCCAAAACCGTTTTTATCTCATGTTTTCCAAATCAACATACTTAAACCGCAGACAAACGCTCAAATCCAAACTTGGCAGCGGCATTATCCTGCTCCTGGGCAATGAGGAAAGCGGAATGAATTACCGTGATAACGTATATTCATTCCGTCAGGACAGCACATTTCTTTACTATTTCGGCATCGACCAGGCATCGCTTACGGCCGTCATCGACCTTGATAACGACCAGGAAATCATTTTTGGAGATGAGCTCACGATCGACGACATCGTGTGGACCGGCCCGAAAGAAGCGATTGCTGAAAAGGCGGCCAAGGTGGGCGTCAGCGAAGTAAAACCGGCTTCCGCGGTAGGAAGCTTCCTGAAAGACGCATTATCCCGTCGGCAAAAAATTCATTTCCTGCCTCCTTACCGGGGCGAGCACTACCTGAAATTGCAGGAATGGCTGCACGTTAGTCCTTCCGAGGCGACGCAAAAGGCCTCCGTCGACCTCATCAAGGCTGTTGTCGCCATGCGTTCATACAAAACAGCGGAAGAAGTTGCGGAAATAGAAAAGGCAGTCGACACCTCGGTCGACATGCATTTGTCCTTCATGCGCGACACCCGTGCGGGCATGACCGAGAAGGAAATCGCCGGTAAACTCCAGAGCATGGCCATCGGGCGGGGCGGCGACATTTCCTATCCCGTGATCCTGACCGTGAACGGCGAGATCCTGCACACCCACGCCCGCGGCCTCGCGCTCCGCGACGGCCAGATGGCCTTATGCGACGCCGGTGCGGAAACCGCCATGCATTATTGCGGTGATCTCACACGTACCATTCCGGTCGGCAAGGCATTTACAAGCATTCAGAAAGAAATGTACGAAATCGTCCTTAATGCGCAGGAAACGGCCATTGCGGCCTGTAAACCAGGGGTTTTATTCAAAGACGTGCACAAGCTGGCTTCCACCAAACTGGTCGAAGGCATGAAACAAATGGGCGTCGTCAAAGGCGACGTTGCCGAAGCGATAGAGCACGACGTACATACTTTGTTCTTCCAATGCGGCCTGGGCCACATGATGGGCCTCGACGTCCACGACATGGAAAACCTGGGCGAACAATACGTGGGCTACACCGAAGACCTTCAAAAAGGCACGACATTCGGATGGAAATCCCTCCGCCTCGGCCGCGCCCTCGAACCCGGCTTCGTCATCACCGTCGAGCCCGGCCTCTACCTCATCCCTACCCTCATCGACCGCTGGAAAGCGGAGAACAAACTGGCGCAGTTCATTGATTATGAAAAGCTGGAACTCTTCCGCGATTTCACGG
Source organism: Dyadobacter sp. OTU695 (assembly GCF_038440355.1). Taxonomy (NCBI): domain Bacteria; kingdom Pseudomonadati; phylum Bacteroidota; class Cytophagia; order Cytophagales; family Spirosomataceae; genus Dyadobacter; species Dyadobacter sp. OTU695. The sequence goes on from NZ_JASATN010000024.1 coordinate 42,009, forward strand.
GAATTCGTATCGAGGATAACCTTTTGATAACTGAAAATGGCAACCGGGTGCTTGGGAAGGAGCTGGTGAAAAGTGTCCGGGATGTGGAGGCTTTGAGAGGATAATGTTAGTGGGGAGGTTCGTTAACTTTACACTTCGGTGTTAACCTCCACACGCTATTAATTCATGCATTTACCAAGATATCACTTCTATGCCGGTGCCACAAAGACTATTTTTGAGTTTGTCAGCGAAGGGCCAAAAGGTTATATCCACAAATTGGTAGAATACTCGCCGGTTAACTCAAACGACATTTACAACCTGGGCTTTGGAGATGTTGACGAATTGGAAGAGCCATACAACGATATGATTGTTTCCAACAATGGGGACAGCGCCAAAGTATTGGCAACGGTGGCAGCCACCGTCTTTGAATTTACCCAAAAGTACCCCAAAGCCTCAGTTTTGGCAACAGGAAGCACAAAATCCAGAACACGATTGTATCGCATGAATGTCAATCGGTATCTGCATGAAATCCAGGAGCATTTTGTTATTTTTGGATACTGTAAATCAAATTCCTGGGAAGAGTTCAATAATAAAAAGGATTACGAAGCATTCTTATTAACCAGAATAGAAAACCGCAACGAAATATGGCTAGAACTGCAAACCCTAAATCTGACAATGAAAACGGTAGGATGATCATCAAGGACATGAGCCATCTTGAAGGGAAGGTACATTTTCCAGAAAAGCTGGAAAAAGCCCGGCAAATATTGGCGCCCCTTATCGCCCTAAGAGAACAGCGGAAAACTAGTTCCCCCGACTCCAACTCTTAAATATCTCCTTTTGCAAAGCATCCGGCGATGCCTTTTTCGTAATCTTAAACGTGCCGTAATGCTTCTCAGTAGTTAAGTCAATGTCGAGTCCCGCATAACCCAGGTACTTTTTATAATCCGGCTCGGTGGTGGTGTAGATATAGCTGAATAACTCATCCAGCTTCATTCCGGCGACCGCCTCGATCGTTGATCGTAATTCGGCTTCGCTGAATCCGCGGTTCTTCTTCATGTAAAAATCCTGATACAATTTCCGCATCACGTTGTCCAGCGAGCGTTTGTTTCCGGTTTCGTGCCGGATTGCCAGATCGAAAAGCAAACCTACTACCGGCCCTTTTTGATAGTAGGAAATGGTTTTGTTTACCACATCGCCGGTGCGGCCGAAGGGGCCGTCGGACCAGGTTTCGAAGCTTGCCTCGGCGAGGGTTTGGAACAAACGACCGGGTTTGGTTTCGACATGGATGATCTGCTTTTGGAAGAAATCGAGCAACTCCTCCTCGCCCATAAGGCCCGTTGCGCGCATAATCAACGGTTCGTAATAAACCGTCAGGCCCTCTGATACCCAAAGCATATTGGTTTTGCTGCCTTTGTCGTAGTCGAATGGCCCGAGCTCAATGGGACGGATGCGTTTGACATTGTAATGATGAAAATATTCATGCGTGATAAAACTCAGCATACCATTCCAACCACGCGAATTCAACTGGTCGCCACTGAAACTGATCGTCGTCGAATTCAAATGCTCGATACCACCCTGCCCCGGGCCGATTGCGATGAAGGTGTAATGCTTATAAGGAATATCACCAATGAGCCCTGATGCCTTTTCGACGATCTTTTGAATATCCGACATCAGTCTGGCCCTGTCAAAATCACCCAGCTTGTAGCCTATAAACCGGTGCGGAACACCTTTGACTTTGAATGCCGGCAGCTCTTCCAGGTTACCGGTGAGCATGGGACTATCATATAATATGTCAAAATCCGGGGCAATGTAAGTGAATGACTTGCCAGGCACAGCATCGAGCCCGGTAGCGACGCGGTTCCAGTCTTTGTATGGCGTGATCGTCACTTCCGACGGCGTTTTGATTTTCCCCGCTTCATGCAAAAACATACTCACAGGCGTAATATAGCCATGTTCTTCATCCAGGTAGCTCGTCGCGACGAACTTGCGCGTGGTCTTTACATCATACTCCGCATGCAGGCTGAGCGTGCCTTTTGTAGCAATCGTCCAGCCGTTCCTGCCTGATTTCACCCAACGTAACACATGCCCGTTCTCATCTTTCACGACCAGCTTTTCGATATTCGAAGCATAATCCATCAACTGGTAATAGCCTGGTTGCCAATCCGGCAGTTTGAGCCATGTGCTGTCGCCTTCACCGGCTTTCCATTCCATCATGACGTGGAAAGTATGGTTGGCGGGCTCCGGCATAGAAACTGTAAATCGAATTGGCTCCGGTTTTTGACCCATTGCGCCGGCTACGAGGCAATGCGTCGCCAGCAGGCATAGCCAGCGCTGCGTTTTCTTGAAATTCATGATATAGGAGTGATTAAAGAAGTTTATTTAAACTGATAGAACTTCCACTGGGTTTTGAAATCGGATTTCAATGGCTGGTTGGTCAATGTCGCACGCACCATCTCTATCGGCATATTATTTTCCTTCATCACGGCATCATGGAACTGCTTGAATGTCATTTTACCGCTATCTACAAGCTCCTTTTTGAGGCTGAATAACTGCAAACCGCCAATAAGATAGGCTACCTGATAAAGCGGGCTATAATTACCCTCGAACGACCTCCTTACCTCTCCTTCCGCATTCGCGCGCTCGTGCCCCACGCGGTCGACGAGGAAATCGATGCATTCCTGCGGCGTCCATTTGCCCAAATGGTAGTTCAACGAGAAAATAATGCGCGCGCACCGATGCATACGCCAGAAAAGCATCCCAATGCGCTCCTCAGGCGTTTTCGCAAAACCCTTATCATACAAAAGCAGCTCCCAATACAACGCCCAGCCCTCGGTCCAGAAGGGCGTCCGGAAATCGCTGCGGTACGATTTGTAGCGACTGTTCATATAGTATTGCAAATGGTGGCCGGGCACAAGCTCATGATGCACGGTGGAGCGGGAGAAATACGGGTTATTGCCACGCATGCTCATCAGCTTGTCGTCGTGCGCCATTGTATTCGTTGGATATGAGATGATAATATCCCTACCGCCGAGGAAAAATGGGTTCACCAGTTGCCTTTCCGGTGTCATCATCTGCATTCCCCAGGTTTCATCCGCAATTTCAGGATAGTCGATGAGGTTGTTTTTAAGGATAAATTCCTTGGCGTCGTTATAAAGTTTCAGGATCAGTTCGGGTTGGGTACCGGCATGGACATAGCTGTTTTTAACCTTTTCCTGCGCCTTCTTCCAGTCATTACCAAAGCCCATTTCGGCCGACGCTTTCAGTAACTCCTTATCGCACCATGCGAATTCCTTATTAGCCAGTTCGATCAGCTCGTCGGGCGTATAGCTGATCATCTCGGTGCCGAGCTGCCGGATCAGTTCGTCCCGCCCGATCGGAACGCCTTTGATACCGCTAGCGTCTTCCTTCTGGGTTGTATGGAGCTTTCCTTTGCTTTGGATCAGTTTCGAATAGGCGAGTAATGTGCTATCCAGCGTTTTATAAGGTTTTGGTACCCACCAGGTAAACAGCGGATCATAACCATTATAAAACTCAAATGTACTTTTCAAACGCGCCTCCAGGCCGGTTACCGCCTCCACGCCCATCCGCGAGAGTGGCATGTCTATCGATTCCAGCTTTTTGAACGACTCCTCTGCTTTCTTTACTTCCTTCTGCAAATCGTTCAGCTTCCCTGCCACCGCCTGTCCATCCACAGTAGCCCCGCGCCGGCGACCTTTTTCCAGATCGTAAATCCCGGCGGCAAACGGGATGTATTTTTCGATCTGAGTATATTCCTTTTCTTCCTGGTCCAATGTCAGCAAATGATCATCGATATTGCGTTTCAGCAACAGGTAGTCCACTTTACCATAAATACTCATCGCATTGAAATCCGTCTTCGCGAGCTTTCCGAGATAGTCATGATCCACCTCCCGCAGCCTTTTCCGCTGCTCCGGCGAGTTCAAAGCCGGACCACCGCCCTGCTGGCCCCGCCCGCCGGTTGGCATAGGGCCGTAAAAATATTTTACCGCACGAATGTCCTGCGCATACTGGGTTACCAGGCCGGCGACTTCGCTGGTCTGTTCATATAGGTTAAATTTGGATTTGGAAGACTGGGCCGCTGCACCGAGTACCGTCAGCCAACAGAAAAGGAAAACCGCCCAACGCGTGCGCGTCACGTACATATGCGTCATAGGATTCAGGATTTTAAGATTGGATTTTACCAAAATTAGCCCAAAATCCCTGTGAAAACGTACCGGGTTTTAATCATTTATTGACCGATTTTAGCCTGTGGGGGTTTGGCAGCGTTCAATAACGGGAAGGCAAGGCTGACCCTGCTATGCCTGCAAATCGAGCTGCTTAGTTCTGGGAAGTTCAGCCCGGTACCTTGTGATAATCGCTTTTAATGTCTCGCCGGTGCCTTTGATCACCATTTTATTGAGGTTATACTGCGACGTATTCATGGCCGCAGCTAGTTCCTGGATGGTCAGGTGCTCGTTCTGCTGCAACATTTTGCGGACGTCGTTGAGCACACTTTCGGTCTCTTCGCTGTAATGCGCCGCCGGTTCTGCCCGCAGCGCGTCCGATAAATTGCGTTTCACCAGATTGACCAGCAACGCAGCCGAATTGGCGACAAGTTCACGACTATTTTCCTGTAAATGCCCGAGTTCTGTTTCGATCAGGCGTACGAGATGTGTCACCGCCAATCTATCTGTTTCGCTTTGAAGTTCCTTCTGGCGCAGAAAGCTTGGAACCGAAAACAGGTCGCGAACGGCCCGGAACATGCCCGTGAAGCTATTAAAAGGATCCGCCGCACCGGCTATGCGGAACGGATCGAAGAAGATAGTAAGCAAATTGGTCCGGTAAAAGGATTTGAATCGGAATGAGTGGCCGGGGGAAAGGAGAAAGATCGCCTGCTCTTCGTAATGCCAGGAATCATTGTCGCAGGATAAAACACCCTCCCCCTCGGTGACAAAGGCAATACCAAACAAGCCGCCGTAGCGGGATGACTGTTCGAGCTCACGGGCCTCACAGCTTACCAGGTTCAGGGTCTGATCGATATTGAGTTCTTTCATCACGTTGAAGAAGGGTTTAGGAATAGTCACCTTTATCCATGGCCGCCTTCGTGGCGTACACGAACACAGGGTTTAGGTTTATGGTCAACTTACTGTTGGTTTTCGCAAAAACACAGTCAGTAACCAAAGGTGTTTACCAATGCTTAAATCAAAAAATCAAAGGTGCCCAATGCCTGATTTAAGGAGCCGAATGCCCGCTTTGAGAGGAAGAAGGAAAAACGGTCGGGGTGGCTATTTGCCCAGCCATTGCTTGAAATCGGCCATCCTGTCACCACTTACGAAGACTTCCTGAGAGGCCGGTGGGGTCAATTCGAGTTTTAACCTGCCCGCCGAAACCGTGTAAATGGACCGAATGCTGTTCAACGAGATAATCAGCGAGCGGTTGATGCGGAAAAACTCTTTGGGATCGAGCATTTGCGCCAGCTTGTCGAGGCTGTAATCCATAGCGAGGTGCTGGCCATCGAAAGTCCGGAGGAATGTCGCTTTCTGCTCGATGGTGAAATAGGCGATCTCGCTCGTGCGGATGCTGAAAAGCTTCGGACCGGCCGATGCCAGGAAGCGCTCCTTATAGCCTTCCTCGTTACCGGATTGGTACATAGCCATCAGCGCTGCAAAGTCCGGCACCGGGGTAGCAGCCGCTTTGGAATGCAATGCAACGAATTTGTCGATCGCCGCCGAAAGCTCAGCCTTATCCACGGGTTTCAGCAAGTAATCGATTCCGTTCGCTTTAAATGCCTTGAGCGTGTACTCCGAGTAGGCGGTTGTAAAAATGATGGGAATGGTCAGTTTCAGTTCCTCGATGATCTTGAATGCGAGGTCGTCTTCCAGGTGCAGGTCCATGAAAATCAGATCAGGCCGTATGTTACCGGCATCGTTCAGCCACTGGATACTGTCCCTGACCGACGACAGTTTCGCCATCACATTGATTTTCGGATCATATTTCCCGACAAGGCTTTCCAGCCGGTTGGCACTCAACGACTCGTCCTCTATAATAAGCACATTCATGAAAGCAGTGGCACTTTAACGGTAAAACGGCCATCGGTCTTATCGACCATCACCGGTTTGTCGATCAGCAACTTATAGCGGTTTACAATATTCTGAAGCCCAAGGCGTGTCGAAGATTCGGGCAGATCGCGGACCTGCAGCGGGTTGCTGATCACCAGATAGTCGTCGTCCACGCCGATCGTAATCAGCAGCGGATTGCTGGTCGACATCCGGTTATGCTTCACGGCATTTTCCACGAGCAACTGCAGTGTGAGCGGCACGATCGAGTATTTTTCTTTTTCCTGACAGGAAATCCGGATATCCAGGTTCAGTTTGTTCTCAAACCGGATCATAAGCAGGAACATATAGGTTTCCAGAAACTCAACTTCCGTGGCCAGCTTGATCGAATCATAAACCGATTTTTCAAGAATATACCGGTAAGCCTTCGAAAGCTGGTTAATAAATTTGACGGAAAGCTCCTGATTGGTTTCTACCAGCGTCGTGAGCACGCTGAAATTATTAAAAAGAAAATGCGGGCTTACCTGGTTTTTCAATGCATTGAAATGGGCGGTCGCATTCTCCTTTTGCAAACGCTCTTCGTTGATTACCACCCGTTGCAGGCGCTCATACACACGCTTGTTGGCGGCGAGATAGTATTCCGCCATGAGTGCCATCACGGTAATGCTCGTATTGGCCCGCTGTTTCAGTACCGGCGAGTTGTTCAGCGTGATGGGCAGGACATCGAAGCTCCTTTTGTCGAAAACAGCCTCCGTCCAGTGCCAGAGGTAGCGGTACCAATGGTTGAAGACCATTGCCAGCGCAATAGCCACCACGAGCATGATCGCCTGGTTCACAACACGAAAACGTTCCGGAAAATCCTCGCCCAGGAAGCGGGAAGTGACATATTGCAACCATTCGATCACATTGATCCAGAGAATAAAGAAGGCAATGCTGAACAGCAATTCCATCGTCCACAGCGGCAGCCGGTGCCAGAAAGTAGGCATATCGATCTGCAAAACGTTCATATAAATGCGGATAGGCACATATATGACCGCAAGGCCAAGACCAAGTTCCCATTTTTGACGGTTGGTAAGACGGGATGTTATTCGGGATTGCATTTACTTTTGGATTCTGAACATCAAAAGTAAATAAAGTAGCATTAAGTGTGATCTACTATTTTCAAGCAAAGGGCCCGATCTCACCGACCGGGCCCTTTACTTATCCTGATGCTATTTCCAAATTACTGCTCCGCATATTTCTTGAAATTGTCAAGAATAGCCTGCCAGCCGGCTTGCTGAAAATCAACCGGATGCGTGTTTTCAGGGTCGAATGTTTCCACAACTTTGGTACCGTTGCCTTCCTGCTCAAACGAAACCGTCACTTTCCGGCCGTCGCCCAGCGTATAGGCCAGATAGCGGTTTTCCTCCACTTCGGTGTATGTACCACCAAATTCGAAACTGAAACTACCGTCTTTTGCAGCCATGGTAGTTTTAATGTTTCCCCCTACACGCACATCGTTTTCGGAATAAGGCGCATGCCAGTCGTCGGATGCGAAACACCACTGGGTAATGTGTTCCGGCGCATTCCATTTGTTCCAGACTTCCGCTACCGGTGCATTGATAATCGCTTGTACAGTTACAGGTTGTGTTGTCGCTTCCATTTCTTTGTGTTTTTTAGTGATGATTGATGTTACAAAGTTGCCGGGTTTCCGGGAAACGGAGCGATGCCTGTTGCGACAAAAAGCGGGTGCGTTTGCGTCACCCGCCTTAAAAACGTCACTATTTAACTGCCAGAGCCTTTTTCACTGCCGGAGCTACATGTGTTCCGAGCAGTTCGATCGACTTCATAAGGTCCTTATGGGCAGGCGCACCCACGTCCGTATGCATGAGAAAGCGCGTAAGGCCGAACATCTCCTGATGGTACAAGATCTTATCGACCACCTCATTCGGCTCGCCTACGAACAATGCGCCTTCGCGTCCTTGTCCGCCTTCGAACTGAGCGCGCGTGTAGGGCGCCCATCCGCGGCTGCGGCCGACGCGGTCCATTTGGGATGCATAGGAAGGGAAATACAAATCGCTTAACGCTTTTCCATCCAGCCCAACCAACCCGTGCGAATGCGTAGCCAGCTGCATTTTGGCTGGATCATGGCCCGCTTCGAGGTATTCTGTTTTATACAATTCAAAAAACGGCTTGAACTGCGACGGCATACCGCCAATGATCGCGATGATTAACGGTAAGCCGAGCCTTGCGGCGCGTACTACCGACTGTGGCGTGCCCCCCACGGCAACCCAGATTTCCAGGTGGTTGTTCACGGCGCGGGGTAATACTTCCTGCCGGTCGAGCGTCGCGCGGAATTTGCCTTTCCACGTAATCACGTCATTCTCATTGATTTCTTTCAGCAATTGCAATTTTTCCGTGAACAGGCCATTGTAATCATTCAGATCATAACCAAAAAGCGGGAACGATTCGATGAAACTGCCCCGGCCCACCGTGATCTCCGCCCGTCCGCCCGAGATAAGGTCGACCGTCGAAAAATTCTGGTAAACCCGCACCGGGTCCGCCGAGCTTAATACGGTTACCGAACTCGTAAGTTTGATGTTTTTAGTCACCGAAGCGGCAGCGGCAAGAATGATCTCGGGTGTTGAAACGGCGAAATCCGGCCGGTGGTGCTCGCCTATCCCGAACACATCGAGGCCCACCTCATCGGCCAGCCTGATTTCTTCCAACATATCCTGCAAACGCTCCTGAGGCGACTGAAAAGAACGGGTGGCATTGTTGAATGCCAAATCCCCGAACATACTGATTCCTATTTCCATTGTTTATCGTCTTTGCTTTGTTTCTGGCCACCAAAACCCCGCGGCGGCGGCCCCTGGTGGCATCCGAAAAGACAACCAGCATCACGGCCGATAGATTCCGGAAACAAGGAAAGACGTAGTATCCAAAAGTATAGTGCAGCCTACTCGCTCCTCAGGCTTCTTACCGGATTTACCATCGCGGCTCTGATCGACTGAAAGCTGATCGTAAAAACGGCAATCAGCACGGCAATGATCCCGGCCAGTGCGAACATCCACCATTCGATATCGATTTGATAGGCGAAGCCTTGAAGCCATTGCTGCATAATGTACCAGGCAACCGGCGAGGCAAGTACGATCGCCATCACGACGAGTTTGAGGAAATCCCTGGAAAGCAGCCCCACAATGCCGGCTATCGAAGCGCCCAGTACTTTGCGGACGCCGATTTCCTTCGTACGCTGCTCCGCGGTGAATGCCGCGAGGCCAAATAGGCCCATGCAGGAAATGAATATCGCCAGAGAAGCAAAGTAACCCGCCAGCTTCCCTACTACCTGCTCGCTCTGGTACTGACGGGCATATTCCTGGTCGGTAAATGCATAGGTAAATGGCACATTAGGATTGAGTTTTTTGCATATGCGCTCCATCGCGGCCAATGTTTCGGGCGTTTTGCCGGCCTGGATTCGGACCACGACACTCCCTTGCGGCTCACGGGCCCCGAGGTAGGCGATCAGCGGGCGGATGGCCGTGTGCAACGACTGGAAGTGAAAATCTTTCAGCACACCAACGATACGGACCTTCGTTTTACCCCAATTGATCTCCCTTCCGACGGGATCTTTAAGCCCCATCACTTTCACCGCCGTTTCGTTAACGATCACCCCAGATGAGTCTGTCGGGAAAGCTTTGGAGAAATCGCGGCCGTCGGCCATTTGGAGGTTCATCGTTTTGGTAAAATCATAACCCACCCCCACGGGCGTGAACCTCACCTGGTTGTTCGGATCGCCGCCCGGCCAGGTTATACCGTCGGCACCGTTGCCGTTGGATGCCGGTGTGGCGGTCATATGCGAGACCTGTTTGATACCCGGAACTTGAGTCAATTGTTCTTTCAGGAGTTCAAATTTGTTGAATAGCTCGCCTTCAATAGGGAAATAGACCAGGTTTTCACGATCGAATCCCAGGTTTTTGTTTTGGACAAAACCTACCTGCCTGTAAATAACGATCATGCCGACGATCAGGATGACCGACAGTCCGAACTGAAACACCACCAACCCCTGCCGCACCCACACCGAGCTTGAGTCAGATTTCAAAGCGCCTTTGAGAATGCGGACCGGGTTGAGCGACGACAGGAAGAACGCCGGATAGCTGCCCGCCAGCAGGCCTGTCGCAGCGAGCAAGCCGGCGATAACACCCCAAAACAACGGCTCCGACCAAGGTAGCGCCATTTGCTTGCTTGTCAGGCTGTTGAATGCGGGTAGCAACAATGCCACCAGCACGACCGCCAGCGCCGCCGACAGCCCTGCTATCAACAGCGCCTCGCCCATAAACTGCCCGGCGAGCATGGACCGCATCGCACCTATCACTTTCCGAACGCCCACCTCTTTGGCCCTCCGCGACGACCGCGCCGTAGCCAGGTTCATGAAATTAATGCAGGCGATGAGCAGGATAAATACCGCCACAAAGCCGAACAGCTGCACATATTCAATCCGCCCGCCATCCATTTTCGCGTCTTTGATATTGCTGTTGAGATAATACTCGTGAAAAGGCTGCATGGCAAGCTGCGTCTTATACGGCTTACCGCCGTCGCGGTTAGTTTTATCGAGCAGTTGGCGCATTTTGGCTTCCACTTTCGCAGGGTCGGCATCTTTCCGCAACTTAAAAAACGTAAGGGGGTCGGTGTTACTCCAATTTGTGGCCCAGCCATTGTCGTCGACATAGGCATCCCAGGTCATCAGGCAATCGAATTTCAGCGAGCTGTTTGCCCCGACATTCTCAAACACCGCCGAAACAGTCATTTCCTTACGATTGTCATAGCGGATAGCCTTTCCAATGGCCGCTTCCGGGCTTCCGAAAAACGCTTCGGCCATATCGCGCGAAATGGCTATACTGCCGCGGTCGCGTAAAGCGGCTTCGGGTGTCCCCTGTAACAATTTGTAGCTGAACATTTTAAAGAAATCCCCGCTCGCCCAGTTGGTCGCCTTTTTATGTATTTTGCTGCCCACGGAAAAAGTCTGCTGGATGGTCCATGAAAAAGGCGTACTCATCTCGATTTCCGGTACCGATTTTTTTAGCTCCTCGGCGAGCGGCCCTGGAGTCCAGATCACCCCCTGGACTTTGCCGCTGAAATACTCCCGCATATAAATCCGGTACAGCTGGTCCTTGTTCGCATGAAATGCATCGACGGCCCGTTCGTCGCGGATCCAGAGCATGATCATGAGGCTGCAAGCCATTCCGAGCGCGAGGCCAAGGACATTAATAGCAGAAAACGTTTTGCTTTTCAGCAGGTTACGTAACGCGATTTTGAAATAATTACGGATCATGGCTGCGCTGAATGAATAGGTTTCTGAAAAGTCTGCCACCGCTTTCGGGCGGGGCGAATGGCCGGATGAGCCGGATCGCCCTCAAGGGTGTATTTAAATGCCGTGCCAAATTAAAAAACACCTTCTCAGCCATTCAGAACAACGATTTTACGAATTCAGGCAGTTAGGAGAATGTCCGATTCCGAACATCTGCGGCCTCAGAACGGACAACTCGTAAATACGGCTTGAAAACCGGTTGCCAAACAGTTACATTTGGGATACAATCGGTTCTGTTTTATGAATATAGGCAAAGAAATCCTGTTCTTTTTCAGCGCGCTGGGGGCTTTCAATGGAATTCTCCTCGGAATATTCCTCCTGTTTTTTACCCAAAAGAAATACCTGGCCAACAACTTCCTCGGCGCGTTGCTGCTGGCGTCCAGCGTCCGGATCGCCAAGTCGGTATGTTTGTATTTTGATGGCGCATTGCCCAAAATCTACCTGCAAATCGGCCTTTCAGCCTGCTTTTTCATCGGGCCGTTTTTGTATTATTTCGTGAGATCGGCGTTAACGCCACTGGAAAAACTCCCAAAGACTTGGGTGTGGACGCTCATTGCATTCGCAGCTCTTACCCTGGGCGTAGGCATTATGTTCCCTTACGAGCAATACCCTGCTTTATGGAACAAGTTGATTGCCAGAGCAATATATGTGCAGTGGTTTGGTTTCCTGCTGGCTTCGGGTATCCTGATCCGCGATTTGCTCCGCAAACAATTCAGCCGCTCCTATACCATGAAACCGGCGGAGACCTGGATCTCCATGATCTTCCTGGGCAATGTGCTGATTTTCCTTTTGTATTTTTCTTCGCTGATCAATGCGCCCTTCGCTTCCTATATCAGTGGCTCCATTGCATTCTCGCTTATTCTTTACCTGATGATCACGCTCGTGATCTACAAGAAGAAAACCGACGAGCTGTTTTTACTTTTGCCCGACAAACCCGTTGCGAAGAAACTCAATGAGAACGACGCCGAAATATGGCTCGCCAAGCTGGAAAAGGTGATGACCGAAAAAGCAGTTTACAAAAATCCGGACCTGAAACTGCACGATCTTTCCCGGGAAATACAGGTTTCCAGCCACCAGCTTTCGGCATTGCTGAACGACCGGCTCGGTAAAAATTTCACGACCTACATCAACGAATGGCGCATCGCGGAAGCCTGTAAAATGATCGCGACCGAGCAGCACCTTACCCTGGAAGCGATCGGTTACGAGGTGGGTTTTAATTCCAAATCTACATTCTTTGCAGCTTTCAAGAAGGTCAAAAGCGCCACTCCTTCATCCTATCAACAAACTATCAATCAACCAATTACTTAATACCCAAAGTACTGATTTATAAATCCGTACTCCTGATTCTGCTTTTACATACCTCCGGAAACGGCCCACTTTGGACTTTTGCTTCAAATCAGATCCATTGTATCCGCCATGAAGCTTTCCGGCATCCTTATCCTCTTTGTTTTTCTTACCAAAATCGCAGCTGCACAGAGCCGCTACTCGGTTTCGGGTAATGCCGTCGGCGCAAACCGGCAGCAGGTAGCCGTGTACGCCCGTCTGCTCGCCCTGCCCGATTCCACACTTTTGCAAGGCGCTCCATTCGAAGACGGCCGCATTACTTTCACAGGCATCCAACTTGAAACGGTGGCCATACGGCTCAGTAGCATCGGTCTTGCCGACACGCTTATCGTAGTGAACCGGAACGGCCGCACGCTCATCGACATCGGGACGGTCCTCATGCACGAGCAGGCACAGGCGCTCGCGGGCGTAACCGTGCGCGGACAGGCGCCGCTTGTTCGGCAAGGCACGAACGGGACCACTGAAATCCAGGTTACGGGTAGCATTCTGGCAGGCAGCACGTCCGCGACGGAACTGCTCGAAAGGTCGCCGGGGATTGTGTTCACGGAAGGGCGCGCAGGCGTTGCCGGGCGTGGCGAAGCGTTGATTTTTCTGAACGGGCAGGCCATTACGTATGAGCAAATGGCGGCCATCCCCGTGAGCCGCATTGCCCGTGTGGAGGTGATCCCCAACCCGTCGGCGAAATACGATGCCGCGGGCAAGGCGGTGATCAATATCATTACAAAATCGGTGATTAATGATGGTATGACAGGCTCCGTAACCCAGCAATATGCCTACACAAGTTTCGCCGGCAGCGAGCTCAATACGCTCGCCGATGCACAATACATGCACGACAGGTTATCGTTTCAAGCCAACTATGCCCTCCAGACGGGCAACAGTCGCGAAGTGCTGCATACCACACGCACACGCCCCTCTCCGGTCGAATACCTGCATTCCGACCTCACCACCGACTGGCAGCGGAAAATGCGTAATTACTCCAACTTCGGTGCGGGCGCGCAATGGAACCTGAAAGAGAACAGCTATGTGTCATTAAGCTACAAAGGAAACCTGAACAGTCTCGGTGGCAGCCAGAACAGCGGAAATGCGCTCACCGACGGTTCGGGAAGCAGTTTCTACCAAAGCCGCGTGGCGAAGAACGAAGAACGCTGGAACCATGCCGTTACGCTCAATTTTCAACAGACATTGGATACGCTGGGCTCTGCGTTGTTCGTCGGCAGCCAGTATGCCCGCTTTAAAACCGACCAGCACGATCGCATTGCCGAGAGCAGCCTCATCGGCGATAGTACGGCATCCCGCAATTTGCTCAATGATGTGCTTGTCCGGATCAGCATTTCCAGTACCCAGGTCGATTACACCAAGGCATTCCGGAACGGCGGTAAACTCGAAACCGGCGCAAAATTCAGCTATGCGGACAATGGCTCCGGCACCGGCTTTTTGGTTTCCGCCGGCGACAATCCTTTCGTGCCTGATCCCGGTCTTAGCAGCAATTTCCGCTACCTGGAAAAGGTACCAGCTGCCTACGTGAATTACGTGGGAAGCTCGAAACGCAACCTGCGCTTTGGCGCGGGTTTGCGCGGCGAGTATACGCATTACACGCTCAACACGACGGCCCGGGGCGGTCAGAACATCGGAGACAGCTATTTCAATGTTTTTCCCACCCTTTTTGTGAGTAGAAACTTCGCTAATGGTCTGCAAAGCCGCATTTCCTACGTTTCAAAGATCACCCGCCCGCGCTACCAGGCACTGAACCCTTTTGTGATTTACCAGGACCCCTTCACGACCATAGAAGGTAATCCGAATATGCAACCAGAGAAGATCCATACGTTTGAAACGGGCCTGCAATACAAGCAGCTGGATGTCCGGGCGGGCTACACGTACACCAGGGACAGGATTAGCGGCGCCGCATTGCGCGGAGATTCACCGAACAGCTACATTCTCAAAGGCATTAACCTCGCGAAGGAACATGCCCTTTTTATCACCGCCTCAGCGACATTCAATATCAACTGGTGGAGTACGACGAACACCGTGACAATAAGCCGCAACAAGCTGGTTGATAATAAATACGGCTTTGAAGTTCTCAAACCCATGCCCCAGGTTTATGCTTACACCAATAATACTTTTGATATAAACCACTTTCTCAAAATCCAGCTGATGGCCTGGTACCTCAGCGAAAGGTCACAAGGGCTTTACAACGATTTCAGCCGGTCTACCGTAACCGTCGGAGTAGAGAAAGATTTTTTCAGGACCGCATTGAAAATCAGGCTAACGGCCAATGACATATTTCACCAGAGCCATGTTCACGGTAAATACAGCGTCGGAGCTACCCAAATTTACTATCGTCGCACCTATTCCACGGCGTACTTCGGCATCAGCGCCGTGTACCGCTTCGGACGGTTGGGAAAAATCACATTTAACAGCAGATCCACAGGGGAAACCGAGCAAAGCCGGGCGCGGTGACGTAGAAGTGTCAGGCGCCTGCATTTATGGTCATTTGAAGCACAGGTGGCCATTAAATAGTAATTAAAAAAACATTTAGAATGCATTCGGGTTGAAGCGGTTTGCTACTTTTGAAGCATTCACTTCAACTGAAAAACGATGAAAAATTACATTGTCATTTTCCGCGAGCCTGATGGCAGGCAGGATTCCCACACGGAGACAGAAATCGCAGCACATCGTGAAAACTGGTCCCAATGGTTTGCAGAATGGGGCGCCAAGGGTAAGCTCGCAGGCGGCAGCGGATTGACGCTCAACGGCCGGATCATCAAAGACGGACACCCCAGCGAAGGCGTTCACCAGGTCGGCACCGAAATAGTCGGTGGCTTTCTGCTACTCAAAGCGGAAGACCTCGACGAAGCGACGACCATCGCCGCCAGCTGCCCGATCTACGAATTCGATGGCTACGCGGAAGTAAGAGAAATGCAGCAATAGCGCACTGCTTCCAAACCCGGCGGCTCTCGACGCTCTCCATCAAATTCTGCCTGTCGCCCCGCCCATAAACGGATCGGTGGTGCTTTCTTTTCCAGTCTCTGCCCGGCCTGCAAAGCGCCTTACGGCATCCTCTGAGCCAGTCCGTACATTGAAATCGTACCATTGGTGGCTTTGAATGGCCGGTACCACCGTTTTTACGGTCCGGTCGGCAGGCAGATTTACTTCGATTTTCTTCTGGTGATAGCTGTTGTCTGTTATTTCAAGTTTCAGCGGCTTTTTGCCTTTATTGACCGAAACGAGCTCCACGTCGCCGGTAGGCTTGCCTGTTTTACCCAAAACATAGCCACAGCTAACCGTCACCTCCGCCTCTCTTGCATGACCTGCAAATTCGCGGAAATAGCCATTTGGCCCGTACACCCGCAAATGGTACCGGCCACCTTCGAAGCTCGCCAGTTTGAAACTTTCCGTGAGCGTATCGCCGGCCTTCACCGCGTAATTCCACACCCGCAATGCTTCGCCGTCGTAGGGGTTCATGGCGTAAATGATAAACGGAGCCCCTACCGATTTTTGGCCGAAAACCTTATTTCCAGCATGCATCCGGACTTCAAAAGAGGCCTTATCGGCAGAAAGCGCACCATCTGCATACAGCTCGTAAGGAATCGCGCACGACGGCCGCGTGCCCGGTTCCTGCTTCGGCAACAATGGTGACGCCGATGTGTTTGCATTGATTTTGCTGATCTCGGCTGCATTCAATGCCTTGAAATTCGCCGGTACCTCTTTGAACTGTGCCTTATGAATCGTCGTCAGGATTTCATCCCGGTCCACCGGCTTGGGCTTTTTGTATGCCGACGCATCGAATGGCTGGAAAACCGAGCTGATATTACCGCATATCGTCCGCCGCCATTCGGTAATGTTGGTTTCACGAACCTGCTTTTTGGATTTATGACTCGTAAATTCTTCCAGAAACTGGATGATGGAAGTATGGTCGAAAACCTGCGAAGACACCTTCCCGCCCCGCGACCACGGCGATGCGATCACCAGCGGCACCCGGAAACCCAGACCGATCGCCCCACCCCGTGCATTCGCCTTGGGCACCTGGGTTTCGTCCTGTTCCAATGGTACATATTCTGCTTTCACATCAATCCCGGCCGACACTTTTCCCGAGTTCGGCTTGATCGGATCGGGAATCGAAAACGGTGGCACGTGGTCGTAATAGCCATCATTTTCGTCATAGCAAAGGATAAATATCGTCTTCTTCCATACCTCCGGATTTTTGGTGAGAATATCGAGCGTCTCGGAAATGTACCATGCGCCGTACCACGGGGCAGACGGATGATCCGAGAAGTTCTGAGGCGCCGCCAGGTATGATACTGCCGGCAGCTTGCCCTCATTCACATCTTTGCGGAACTGGTAGAAAATATCGCTTTTCGGAAGATCGATCTTCTGACCCGAATCGCCGACCTTGTAAAACATCGATGTAAGTTCGAGATAGTCAGGATCTTCCCGGTTGGTTACGAACGCATTGCGGTGCAGCTCCTGCTCAAAAACCGATAGTTTCCTGAAATTTTCTTCGCTATGCTCCGCCAGATCGGTTTCGAGCCTTTCGAGCAATGCGTGCCGCTGGTCCCAGGACTTCGTCAGCTTGTCTTTTTCAGCACCGGTCGCAGCCTCGATCTTTTCCTTTAATTCAGGCAGGTCTTTTTTGATCTTCGCGACTTCCAGTTGCGCATAATGGATGAAATCCTTCGAAAACTTCACCCGGTACTGCGCGTAACGTTCCAGGGGATTACATCCGAAATTGCTCAGCCAGGAGCCCTTGCCTGGATGGAATTGCATAACCGCACCTACCTCGTTCTGGTAAAATTTCCAGCTGATACCGGCCTCCTGCATACGTTCCGGGAACGTCTTCCATTTCACGGGTTTATGGATGGAAAAGTAGCTATTGCGCACGACTGCCAGCGAATCCATTTCCGGCTTTTCCCGGATCGTACCCGACCAGAGATAATAGCGATTAGGGTGCGTCGGCGTCATCGACGAGCAGAAGTTCTGGTCGCAAATGGTGAATGCATCGGCCAGGGCATAGTAGAAGGGAATGTCCTCCCGGTCATAATAGCCGAGTGTGAGCGGCATTTCGGCGTATTCCTTATGGCCAGAACGCTTGGAAGTGAGCCATTTATCGTATTTACCACCATTGTATGCATCCACCTGCGACTCGCGGGAGTGCGGCAGATCGTGCATCCAGGTAGCTTTGGTATTTTTAATGTCGAGGCGGAATGGCGCGTAAGTATCGCCTTTCAGATCGGTTTGGAGCCAGACCTTATTCTTATTCGGCAGATCGATCGCCCTTGGGTCGTTAAATCCGCGGACGCCCTGTAACTTGCCATAACAGTGATCGAACGAACGGTTTTCCTGCATCAGGATCACCACGTGCTCGGCATCGAGATAGGTAGTACCCGGAGCAGGGCTGATCGCCATCGCCCGCTGCACCGACTCGGGGAACAAACTCGCCGCGCCCGCACCGCCAGCCAGCAACGCCGCCTTTTTAATAAAATCTCTTCTTGAATCCATGGGGTTTAGTTGGGTAGTTGGTAAATCTACAAGCAATGCGAGCGGCAAAATTACTGATGCGGGTGCTGAACGGGAGTCATGGGTTTTACCTCAAAACTCCCGCTCTCCGAACTCGCTGGCCGGGAGTTTTGCTTTTTTGGTGAGCTGGTTAAGATTGTAGCTTAGGTTAATGAGGAAAACGTCGGCCTCCTGGATATAGTTGGTGGTTGTGTAAAAATCTTTGCCCCAGGTAGATATGCGTTGCTGATTGGCCCCCACGATCCCTAAATCCATGTTTTGCCATTGAAATGTCGCCGCGAGCTTGCCTTTCAGGAAAGTCTTCTTCAACGATAACGACGGATTCACAAACCGGGAGTCCTCCCCTTGCGCTGTTACCCTTTTCGACAGGTAACTGATCGCCCATTGCACCTGAAACGCCGGAGCGATTTTAAATGTCGTGTTCGCATTCAGCGAGTATACCACACTCGACGTATTCACGACAACGGCATTCCGGAAAAGCCCGCCTTCGATCGCGTACCGGTACACGTTCGCGCCCGCGTAAAGCTGCCACCATTTCGTCAGGTTGGCATTTCCGCCTACTTCCACACCCCACGAGGTAGCCGTTCCTGCATTCGTATAAATGCGATTGACAATAGTATCGTTGTACACGCTGTTAACCCGATTAACGACGTTTTTGATACGCTGGTTATACAATGTTGCGAATGCACTACCTTTTTCAAACTCCTTCACAATGCCCACCTCTGCCTGGCCGATGAATTCGGGCAAAATGTCCGGATCGCCCGATTCGAGGGTTTCGGAATGCTCGCGCTCCGGGAATGGGTTCAGCTCGTTGTTCGTCGTGCGTTGCACGCGGCGCGTGTAACCCGCTTTTCCCCGCCAACCTTTGGAAAACTGGTATTGTAATTGTGCCGATGGGAAGAAATTCGAAAGGTCGAGATTCCGCGTGGCAGTACCTGCTGCGCTGAACTGCCGGGTAGCATATTCATATCGCAAGCCGCCGGAATATTCCAATTTCCCGGATTTCCCGCTGTATTGTCCATACGCCGAGTGAATGTGGTTCGACAGGCGCGTCGGACTCGAAAACTGGGGTACCAACACAAATTCACCGGTTTCAAGGTTTTGATCTAAATACTGAAATGAACCTTTCTGCAACTGGTTCCGGTATTGGTAACCGGTTTCCAGCTTGCCTTTGCCGACCGGCACGACGTAATCCGCCTGCAAGCGGAATGCATTCAGCGGGTTCTCTCCCGGGTTGCGCGTGCTTTGCAGCGTATGGGTACGACCTGGCTCAGCAAGGTTAATGTTAGTCGTTAACCCATCCAGTTCCGCCGATTCGACCAGTCCTGACAGAGTCAACTCCGATTTATTACCGAAACGGTGCAGATAATCGAGGTTACCGGACATTACGTCGGCTGTTTTCCGGGCGATATTGGAGTTGAAATAGGTAATCCTCCCCACGTTCTGCCCCGTTTCCAGGTCAGTTTTGGTATTATTATAAACCAGATCGGCCCTCCTCGACTGAAAACGATACCCCTTATAAAAACCTGCTGAAAACACATTCGAAGGATCGGCGGTGAAACTGACCGATGCCCGCGCCGTGTAATTGTACCGCTTGAAACTCCGCTCGCCGTCGGATGGGAAGGAGGTAAACACATTACCAATCGTTGTGTTCACATTGCCTATCCTCCGCCCGGTGATATCATTGCGCAGATAGCTGCCGCTGAGGTTCACCTCCCATTTGCCCGTCTTAATGCCCCAGGCGGCATCGGCACCGAAACGCTGCGGTTTTTTCAAGTTATGGTAAGTGTGAACAGAAGGCAACCCGCCCTGAACATTCACGATCAGGCTCTGGCTATTTTTTTCAACGGTTTTAGTAGTAATATTAATGATTCCCGATTTGCCATCCGGATCATAGCGCGCGGAAGGACTGGTAATGATTTCAACGTTTTCAATGCTGTTGGCGGGAATCTGGCTGAGCACGACAGCCGGGTCGGTTTGCACGGGCTTGCCGTTCACGAGCACCAGAAAGCCCGTCGAGCCCCGCAAGGTAATGTCGCCCTCACTGTTTACCGTCACCGATGGCGTGTTTTTGAGCACATCCACGGCAGTTCCCCCCTGGCTTCCCATAAAAGCACCTGCGCGGTACACCTGCCGGTCAATCTTACTTTCCACCGCGCCACGGTTGCCCGTTACATCCACCGCATCGAGCACCCGGCCATCTGCCTGCATGGCAACAGGCGGCAATTCCCGCACACCGCCGCCCGCGGGCACCTGTGTACGGGCTTTGCGGTATCCCATATATTGAGATTCCAGATAGTACGCTGCGGCATCCAGCTTTTCGAAACGGAAGCCGCCCTTATCGTCGGCCAGCGTGCCGCTTACCAGCACCGAATCGATCGAGCGGTATAATGCAACGGAGGCAAAGGGGAGTCCCTGGCCCGTTTGCTGGTCGGTGATTTTGCCGGTAACGACAACCTGGCCTTGCGCCCCGGCCGACGCCATCAGGCAAAAAAGAACTGTAAGGGTAAATAGGAATTTCATAGGGGTTATTTCGGCCCGTTCATGGTGTTGAGTGGTGCGGCAAAAATAACCCTACAAATTCAGTAGACTTTTGTACTTTCTGTCCGAAAACTGGTACATTCAGGAAATCCCTTTGCGATAAACGCTCGGCAAGACGCCGGTCTGTCTTTTGAAGAATTTATTAAAGTGCGACGGGTCCGTAAAACCGAGTTCATAGGCAATTTCGCCCATATTTGCCTGAGAGTACAGCAGCAGCCGCTTGCTCTCCGCCGTCAGCTTTTCGTTGATCACCGCTCCGGCTGTTTTGTCAAGAAATTTCCTGCTGTTGGCATTCAGGGTTTTAGACGTCACATTCAATTGGCTGGCATACCAAGCCACTTCATGTGAGGTTTTATAATGGGCCGCCACCAGTTCGAAGAAGCTTTTAAGCAAAGGCGGTTCCGGCTGGCTGCGCTCGATATGCGCTTCGCGTTTCAGTAAATTAAAGAGTAGCAACAGGTATGTCTGAATAATAGCCTGATAGTTCGGCTGCCGTCCTGCATGCTCATTTTCAATACTTTCGAAAATACCGCGCACTGTTGCTCCCGTTTGTTCGAGATGATAGCCGCTGCTGAACGTGAAGGGAAAAGCCTGGAAAAGGGCATCGTACAAGGGATGGTCAAGAAGGAAATCCTTTTGGACCATGATCACGAAGCCTTTGGGAATGGCCGTTAGCTCCCAGTTATGGATCTGGCCCGGCATAACGAGGTACAAGCTATTGCCGCGCACCGGAAAATGGTGGTGATCTATCTGGTGAAAACCTTCGCCCTGGGTAAGAAAGATAATTTCAAGATATTCCTTGTGACCGTGCGGGTTAGTGGTTTTAATCACCTCTTTCATTCTCTTAATACGAAACAATTCATGATTGTTCAACTTGTTCTTGATCTCTATTTGCATACAATCGGGTGCAGGAATATTCTAGTTACTTAATAGGGTATGCAAATTAAGTCAAAACCATTTACAACGAAAAAGAGGGTGCCCCGAACCGGGACTCCCTCTCACACATCAGCTACTCTAAATAATGGCCGTTATGCTTGTTTTGCCAACTGGATATTGGCAAGAATTTTAATGTTTTCGCCCAATGCGAGACCACCGGTCTCGGTAAGTGAATTGAACGTAACGCCGAAATCCTTGCGATCGATCACCCCGCTTACCTCAAAACCTACCTTGGTATTACCCCACGGATCGCGCTCGGTACCGCCGTATTCGGCTGCCAGCTCTACTTCCTTCGTAACGCCTTTGATCGTGAGGTCACCAGCCAGCTTGTATACATCGCCCTTATCTTTTTTAAGGGAAGTAGATACAAAACGGAACTCCGGATATTTCTCTGCTTCAAAGAAATCGGCATTGCGCAAATGTTCGTCGCGGCCCGGCTGACCGGTGTCCACGCTATTGACATCGATTGTAAAATCGACCTGGGCATCCTCGAAATTGTCTCCGTCTGTCGTTGCCGAACCGGCGAAAGTGCGGAAAAACCCGGTTACGGTCGAGATAACGAGGT
Source organism: Dyadobacter sp. OTU695 (assembly GCF_038440355.1). Classification (NCBI taxonomy): domain Bacteria; kingdom Pseudomonadati; phylum Bacteroidota; class Cytophagia; order Cytophagales; family Spirosomataceae; genus Dyadobacter; species Dyadobacter sp. OTU695. The sequence goes on from NZ_JASATN010000024.1 coordinate 64,285, forward strand.
GCTTTACTTTAAACTGAACTTCTGAATGTGCTGTGTCTACATTCCAGGTTGTCTTCGACATGATTTCATTGTGTTTGATGGTATGAATACTTCACACCGTGCCCTGGCCGAAAGCCATTCCTGACGACCTGCCACCAGGGCAGGGCGGCGATACAAAATTAGCGCGTATCGGCACCCGAGATCGACTGCTTACCCGGAGGTTACCACTATACTCTTAGATAGTGGGCATCGGCGTGCAGAGCTACTGATCTACAAATTTTGTCGATGTTTTAAATCGAAAGCATTGAAAGATTTTTAAAAAAAGAGCGGCTCTCTCCTTCTCCCAACCCGCCATCTCAGGCATTGCATTACCAAAAATATTCGTCATTTAAAACACCAATTTGTAGAATCATTTCTATAATTCAGATCGTGTCAATTTAACATTTAGTTTGATATTTGCCACCAGTTACTTCTATATATCAGGATCTTCCTCCAAAAAAGAAAACTGACACCTTTTTTGCCGGCACCGGCACCCATAGCCGGGGCGCCTGGCTTCTCCATGCACACTAATTCAACGTTTTTTTCACCTTATCCAAAACGCTTGCTTATGAACAAAAATCTATTGATCAGAGCACTTTTCCTGCTCATGGGAGTGCTGTGTTACGGGGCTGCCGTGGCAGTCAACATTACCGGGACCGTCTGGGTCGACGCCAACGGTGACGGCACAGTCGATGCCGGCGAAACCAGCACCAATTTCGGCGGTACGATGTACGTCAATGTCGTTAACGCTTCCGGGACGGTCATTGCCTCAACACAAGTCGGGGCCAACGGTGCATATTCGTTCACCGGTCTCCCCAATGCGTTGGCCAACCACAAGCTGGTGCTCACCAACACGCCAACCAACCAGAATGGCAACCGCATTCCGGGAGTCTATTATGTGTTTCAGGACGTGGTAGGGGCCAGCAACACTGCCAATCAGGCCAACGCTCCTTTGGCCGGCGAAATCGCCCTCACTACTCAGGGAGCCAACATGGCGAACCAGAATTTCCGAATGAGCTCGCAAACGCCATTTGGCTGTCTGGACGGGATTGCTTACCAGATTGCGATTCTTGCCGGCGACACCGAATCCTCCCTTTTAAGCTACAATGTCAGTTCAGGAGTACGTACCCAGATCGGCGGCGTCACCCCTTACGCGATGAACTCACTGATTTACAGCACCGCTACCAACAATTTTCTTTGGGCTACCCTCAACAACTCCAATGACATCGTGCGTATCGGAGCAGGAGCGGGAACGGTCGTTTATGATATCGCAAACCTGCCGGTGGCAAGCTATAATGTGGGTGTTGAACTGCCTAATGCCTACATGCTCGTCTATACCAGTAATGCAACCGAGTTTTATGTGGTGGACGTAGATCCGTCGCGCCCTACATTCCTCGAACTGGTCGATCCGGCTAACGGTTATGCACCGAAAACGGGGCCTAATTACGGAACAACGGTTTCCGCCGGGTTTAACTCCTCGGATATGGCCTACCTGGCATCTACCGGCCTGGGCTACGGCATCACACCAACAAGCAACATTACGACCATCAATCCTGCGACAGGCGTCGTAACCACCAATGCCACCCCGGTAACCGGGTTACCGAACGCGGCTTACGGGGGTATGTTCAGCGATAAAGCCGGCAAACTTTACGCATTCAATAACGCGACGGGCGGGTTCTACCGCGTCGACCCCGTTGCGAACACGGCCACATTGCTCTCGACCAGCCCGGCATCCGGCGGAAACGACGCTGCGAGTTGCCCGAATGCATTCGTGGAATGCGATACCGATATTCCCGTCGTACCAGCCGACGTAACACTTTGTCCGGGCAATTCTACCAACTTCACCGTTGCACCCGACGGCAATGGCCCGTTCACCTACCAGTGGCAACAAAGCACCAATGGAGGGGCCAACTGGGCCAATTTACAAACGACCCCGTTTACAGGGGCCAATGGCAGCTATTCGGGAGGCGGTACCGCCACGCTCACTGTCACTCCATCGACCACGGTGTGGAATAATTACCAGTATCGCTGCGTGATCACCAGCAACCTTTGTACAACACCGTCGTCATCTGCCACGATGAACGTATTCGCGGTACCAGGTGCGCCGACACTGGTGGCAGGCACTGATGCGCCGATTTGCCCGGCCGTCACCTACAACCTGAACCGGTTGGTGGCTGGCCCCGCCCCTGCCGGCAGCACATTGCGTTTTTACACTTCATCAACCCCTTCACCCGCTACGCTCGTAGCCGATCCTACGCAGGCGCCCGTGGGCACGTACTACGCACGTTACGAGAACCCTGGCTGTACAGGCCCTGTTAGCCAGCCTATTACGATCAATGGCTGTCTGACACCCTTCGAATGCGAAAACGGAGTGGCATACCAGGTGGCAGCCGCCGGCGGCGAAACTGTTTCAACACTTTACGCCTACAACGTAACCACCGGCACAAGAACACAGATCGCCCCGCTCAGCGCGCTGGTAAACTCACTCATTTACAGCGAAATTGACAACACGCTCTGGGCTACGAAAAACGGGACTAACTCCATTGTACGCATTGCTGCCGACGGTTCGCTGATCGAATACCCTATTGCAAACCTCAGCGGCAACTTCAATGTAGGCACGGGACTTCCGGGAGGCTATATGCTGGTTTACAATACCAATCAGCCAAGATATTATGTGATCGATATCAACCCCGCACGCGCTACTTACCTGCGACTGGTGGATCCCGCCAACGGCTACGCATTGCAAACCGGCCCGACCTACGGCACGGCATTGAGCACACCCATTAATGTGGCCGACCTCGTGTATGAACCGGTTACCGGATTGGTGTATGGGATAGAATCCACCAGCGCCAGACTGGTAACCCTCAACCACGTTACCGGCGCGAGTACCGTCGGAGCGGTCGTGACAAGCCTGCCGACGGGTACTTCCTTCGGGGCTGTGTTTGCGGATCCGAGCGGCAAGCTTTATGCATTTGCCAACGACCCGGGTACATTCCACCGCATTAACCCTACCGCAGCTACATCCACGCTCCTTTCGACCAGCATTACGTCGAACAGCAACGACGGTGCCAGCTGTCCGAACTCCATCCTCGAAAACCTGCCCTTCGATTGTGCTGACGGTATCACCTATCAGGTGGCCGCTGCTGCCGGAGAACCTGTTTCTACACTCTACGCATACAATGTGAACAGCGGCGCGCGCACCGAGATCGCCCCGCTGCCAATGACCGTCAACTCGCTGATCTATAACTCGGCCGATAATATGCTGTGGGCGACCAAAAACGGCACCAACAGCATCGTGCAGATCGATCGCGAAGGCGGTACTGTGGAATATCCTATCGCGAACCTGAGCGGTAGTTTCAACGTCGGAGTAGAGTTGCCGAATGGTTATATGATGATTTATCAAACAAATCAGCCTAATTTCTATGTGATCGATGTCGATCCGAACCGCCCTTCGACCTACCTGAAACTGGTGGACCCGACCAATGGCTTCGCACTTCAGACAGGCCCGACCTACGGCGTCGCATTGAGCGCACCTTTCGGCGGATCGGATTTTGCCTACCTGCCTTCTACGCAGCTGATCTACGGATTCACCTCGGATGCGCGTATTTCGACCATCAACCCACTTACCGGTGCGGTTACCGTAGCGGCCGCGCCGGTATCAGGTTTGCCCGGCGCAAGTGGTTTCGGGGCTGTTTTCGCAGATGCGACCGGCAAGCTCTATGCATTCCACAACGACTCAGGCCGCTTTTACAAAATCGACCCCGTCAACAATTCGGCCAGCTTTATGTCAGCTTCGATCCCATCGGGCAGCAACGACGGCGCAAACTGTGTTACCGCGACGCTTTGCGATATCGATCTCACCAAGCCTGAGCCGGGAAACCAGATAACCTGCGTCGCCAAAACAGCTACGTTTGCGGTAACAGCCAGTGGCACGGGAACACTGACTTACCAATGGCAAGTAAGCACCGACGGTGGTGACACCTGGACCAACCTTGCCCCGGGTGGTGCTACTGATGCAAACGGAACCTATTCTGGCGCCGATAACGATACGCTGACCCTCGCGCCAGCTACTACCGTATGGAGCGGCAACCGCTACCGGGTAATCGTCGACAGCGACAGCGACCTTTGTACGCTGACATCCGCACAGGCCAGCCTGACGGTCAGAACGGAAGAAGAATGCTCATTGCCTGTAACGCTTGTGGCGTTCACCGTTTCCAAAGAAGCCGGCACCGCGGTGCTCAACTGGGCGACTACCGAAGAAACCAACAGCGACCGCTTCGAAATCGAACGCAGCCAGGATGCGACGAGCTGGAAAAAGATCGCCACGAAGGCTTCGCATGGCGAAAGCAGTGTGTTGCGTAAATACGATTTCGTCGACCGCGCACCGGCAGCAGGCCTGAACTATTACCGTCTCAAAATGGTAGACCGCGCAGTGAACAACAAGGACGCCGCATTCGCGTACAGCCGCATTCTGAGTGTGGAGTTCGGCGGCAACGCTTTACTTGCAGCCTACCCCAACCCTGCCAGCGACCGGTTGAAGTTCAAGGATTTTGCAAAAGTGAAATCAATCATCCTGCACAATGCGGCGGGTGTTAAAGTAATCGACCGCAAAGCCGTTACTTCCGAAGGGCTGGATATCAGCAAACTTGCTCCCGGGATATACACAGTGAAGCTTACGCTCGCCGACGGCAGTCAGAGCGTGCAGAAAGTGATCATAGTTAGGTAAATAGTTAGGTGTGACAAAAAGAGCTCGTCCCGGACTTAACCGGGGCGGGCTTTTTTTTATGAAAGCGACCCCGTTGAAAAATTAGGTTGTCAGTGCTCCCAGGTGTCGGTAAGTATTGAGCATTACGCCCGTTGGAGTGGTCGCCGTATTCACAAATTCGAGTCTGCGCGCGTCAAAGCTGTCTGAAAGAAGGCGTTTGCCCCTACCCAGCAATACCGGGTATACGATCAGGATAACCTCATCTATCAATCCGGCGTCGAGCAGTACAGACGTTAGTGATATACTCCCGGAAAGAACCAAATCAGGGCCGTTTGTCGATTTGAGGTTGCGAACACCTTCTATGATATCCTCTCCCAAGTCGGTGACCGGTCCCCACATTAGGCTATCAGGTCTGTGGGTAGCTACATATTTGGTTGCGGCGTTTATAGCGTTCGCCATCGGGAAGTCTCCGGCATTTGGCCAATACCCCAACCACTCGTCGTACGTTCGGCGGCCAATCACCAGGTCAAAGGTGGTACCGTATGCTTCAAGAAGCATAGCCATCCCGGCAGGGGTCCGGTACGGTGCAGTCCACGCGCCATAAGCATAGTTTTTGTCGTGCTCGATCACACCGTCAAGGGAGATGTGTTCAAAAATTCTGATCTTTCTCATTTGTTGCTATCAGTTAAACAATTGTCCAAATTTAACTGAGACCAGATACACGCGTCGGGTGCGATCACGACAATATGAGGGGGTTATTTAACCATTTGCATTTGACATTAGCGTGGATAAATTTCGGAATCGTTTTGTAATACTATAAACGGCAAATAAACATTCCAATCAGGCTTAACCTCTTCCTGATTGAGAAATCCTCTGGAATAATTTCCCAATACAATATCCGGGTCGCCATCGCCATCCCAATCATTTACATCCATACAAATCCAGCGGCCGTACCGGGCAATGGGGAGAGAAATGGGCTGGAACTGCAAACCAGCCTTCGACGACTCGTTTTTGAAATACAGGAATTTCTCCCCCGGGTTATGGAGGTGATCGGCGAAGAATGCAATGGAAGCAATATCCTGGTCGCCGTCGCCGTCAAAATCGGCTGCCATTGCTTTGGTAGCGCCATTTGCCGGGTAGAACCATTGTTGTTCAAAACGGTTATCTCCCTTGTTTAGGAAAATATATATGCCGTGGTAGGGTTTGAGAATGCGTGAATAATCGCTGTTGTCGCCCGAGGTATAAATAATATCAGGCAGACCGTCCTGATTGAAATCGGCGAGCTGAAAGCTGGACGAGCCGTACACCGGAGGAAAACGAAGCAATGGCTTTTCCGAAAAGCCTCCTTTCTTGTCGTTGGTAAAAAGCCAGATACCTTCCTGTGCATGGGCGAACAATGCGATAATGTCCGTCCAACCGTCGCCGTTAAAGTCGCCGGTCACCGATTGGGTTGCACCCGCTACTTCGCGCACGGGTACTTTTTCAAACTTCCCATCCTGTATTTGCCGGTACAAATAGAGTCCGCCCTGGTTATGACCAAATGCGGAGACTACATAATCCGTTTTCCCATCCTGGTTGAAATCCGCCGAAGCAGTATGTAACGGCCTCCGCAAGCCGGTTACAATGGGAACCGGATCATACCCGCCCGTCGGTTTAAAACGGAAGAGCTCGCCTTTCGACACGTCGTAAGCCCGCATTTCACCTACGACCGTCACTACCGCCGGGCCGCCGGGCGCCGGATCGCCATTAAACAGTATATGCATGGCCGGGGACGACAGGGTCGCCTTCGTTTTTTTGCTAAAATCGTGATCCCAGCTTACCAATGCAGGCATTTCGGAACTGCTCGTGTAAATGGCCCTGCCCACGGAATCGATGGCGACCATGGTGGTGGTAGCCAGGCGGGAAGTGTCGTTGGCAGGCGTTTTTAAAGAAAAACCGGCCCATTCCTCGCGTACGGGCACGGGCGGGCGGGCGGCGGACAACTGCGCAGGCGCGAGGGAATCGTAATATGCCACGATCTTCATCCAATCAGTAATGGGCATGGCCGAGTTTTCATTAGCAAAGTACTGGTTCCTCTGCCACACCTCGATCCCGAAATACTGGGCCATTACGGGCAGCACCCGGTTTTTCCAGGTATCCTTGTCTAGCAACTCCGGCGCTACGGGCAAATGGCAGGTGCTGCAATACTTTTGTGCCGCATCCCTGCCTTCGGCAAGTTCGCCGGTAAGCTCCTTTTCACCCGACTGCCCCGTTGTGCCGCAGGCTTGTATGCAGGCAGCCGCAACAAAAATCCCGATCGGTAGGCCCGAAAGCCATTTAGACAATTTCATATGCTAATCCATAAAACCTTCTATTATAAACAAAAAAGGGCAGTTATAAACCGCCCCTTTGCATTGGTATTAGCTTGTTTATTGATAACCGGGATTTTGTTTCAATGGAGACTCTCCGTTCCGTGTACTGATATCGATCTGGGACTGAGGGATCGGGAAATACTCATTCACGTTTTTCTGGAATTTCCCACCCCGCACATCCGGTGTGATCTTACCCTCGAACGCGATGTACGCATTGAGCGTCTGCTCGGCTATACCCCAGCGCGACAAGTCGAAGAACCGGTGACCTTCCATGGCCAGTTCCAGCTTGCGCTCGAAGTAAATCGCCGCCAGTGCCCCTTCCTTTCCCTTTGCCGCAAATGCGCCCGCAGGATATTGGGCTATTTTATAGTTCGCGGCCGGAGTCTTGGTAAAACCGCCCATTGGTTTGGCGGGGTCGACGTAGGTATAAACCCAGCTCTCCGGCTTCGCGGCGCGCGCCCGCACACGGTTCACGTATTCCTGCGCCTTCGCAAGGTTGTTCAGTTGGGCTTCCGTTTCAGCCGCCATCAGCAACACATCCGCAAAACGGATAATTTGAACGTTGATCGCCGTTCCCGGCGCCCATGAATGCTGGTCGGAGTACTTATCCTGCGTTGCTTGCCAGTAAATGTTCTTTTTAGGCGAATATGGACCGGCGTAGCTTTGGTCGCGGATCCATGACTGACCCGGGTGGTTACCCCAATCGAGGAACGGCACTCCGCGGCGGCCTACTGTCCAATCGATTCGGGGATCGAGCGCGGTGGTAACATCCGGCGTAAATGCGGCTTCCGATTTGATACCCATATCGTTTTTCAGTGTAGCGGCATTGTAACCGTCCACTTTCGGCAGACCATTGGCATCGGTTTGGAAAGAATTGGCCAGGTCTATGCTCGGCTGATAGAAACCGCAGCACCGGAAAGGCGAATTGTAGGGAAAATTCAGCATACCGCCGGTGTTGGCGTTGTCGATCGTATTGGTACCGTCGTTGGCAGCCATCTGAATGGCAAAGACCGATTCGGCCAGGTTCTTCTGCGCGGCGTCGAAGTTATCCTGGAACTTCGGCAGAAGGTCGTATTTCAAACCGTTGCTGGTGACGCCTTGTGCGATGACCTGGTCGAAGATCGTTTTAGCCTCGGTGTATTTCTTTTCGTAGAGAAAGGTTTTCGCCAGGTAAGCCGCCGCCGCCCATTTGTTCACACGGCCCACATCCGACTGCGTGGCGGGAAGGTTATCCATCGCGAACCGGAAATCGGCCTCGATATTCGGCCAGATGTCCGCATCGTTTTTCACAGCGGCAGGATTAGGCGTATTTTCATCAACCCAAGGTACCATATTGAACATTTTCTTCAATTCAGAGTAGTAGTGTCCGCGAAGGAACCTCGCCTGGGCAGTATAGTCGGTCTTTTCCGCGTCTGTCATGCCGCTCGTCACAAGTGGTATGAATTTCAAAACGGTATTTGCGCGGTTGATTCCCTCATAGACCGCCTTCCATTTGCTGTTGAAAAAGCCGTTGCTTGGACCAGCACTGTAAATCATAATGGAGTTGATTCCGGGCTGGTCGGCGCCGTCGCTGCCTTTTTTTGCGTCTCCACCGGCGATACTGCCGTAAATCCAGTTGTCCGCCGCGGCGTCCCATGCGCTCGCAGCACCTACGCCATTCCCATCCAATGCGGCATAGGCACCGATCAGGAGGTTTTGAACGCCAGCTTTGGTATTCAGCTGGGCATCACTCAATGCCCCTAATGCGGGCTTTTCCAGGAAGCTGTCCTGACATGAATAGGATATCAGCCCGAAAATCGCAACCAGTGCTATCTTTGAAAATCTCAGTGTCTTCATCTTTTTCTGTTTATATACAGTGATTAAAATGTCAGATTTAAACCAACCAGGAACTGGCGGGTGTTAGGATAAACTCCTTCGTCCAGACCGAATGCCGTTGAACCGGCCACCTGGCTCTGCCCAACTTCCGGATCAGGGCCCGAATACTTGGTGATCGTGAACAAATTGGCTGTTTGCACATACACACGCAGGCGATCAATTTTCAATGCCTGGGTCAGGTTTTTCGGCAGGGTGTAGCCGATCTGCGCATTCTTGGCACGCAGGTAAGAGCCGTTTTCCACGTAGTAGGAATTAGGAACGTTGGTTGTGCTGAAAGAACCGGTATTTTCCTGGATCGGCGCGGTCGCGTTCATGTGCTGGGGCGTCCATGAATCATACAAAGCCGTGTTGCTTTTCGCACCCTGGAAATTGGCGTAGAAGTCGTGCCACCATTTCAGGTTGTTCCAGATATCGTTGCCCTGCACACCATAGAGGAAAATCCCGAAGTCGAAGTTTTTATACGTAGCACCGATATTGAGACCATAGCTAAATTTGGGGCTCGGGTTTCCGAGGAATGTGCGGTCGTCGGCAGTAACTATGCCATCGCCATTAATATCCCTGTACCGGAAACGGCCCACCTTCACTTCACTCTGGTACACAGCGGCAGGATTACCGGAACGCTCGGCGGCCTGTGCATTGGCCTGGTCGATCTCCTGCTGCGAATTCCAGAAACCTGCAATATCGTATCCGAAGAACTGGCCGATCGAATGGTTCACCGCGTTGCGGACGATGGCACTGCCATTAAAGCGGCGACCTTCCTGATCGAAATAGTCGGCACCGTCGGTGATCTTGATGATCTTATTATGGTAGGTCGTCAGCGTAGCCGTTGCATTCAGTTTCAGGTCCTTGCCAATGGTTTTTTCCCCATAAAGCGACATATCGATCCCCTTGTTGTTCATCTTTCCGATGTTCACCGCAGGTGCAGTACCCTGTCCGACCGTACCAGCGAGCTCAGGCGCGAAAAGCAGGTCTTTGATGTTTTTCTGATAGTAATCGATCGTGAATTCGACAGAACCGTTGAACAGCGACGCGTCGATACCGATATTGGAGTTGATATTTCCCTCCCATTTCGCATTCGGGTTACCGACCGTCAGGCGCTGGAAGCCTTGCGTGGTGCTATTGCCCGTGCCTTTAATGTCATAGAATGAATGACTTCTGTTCTGGCCATAAGTCGTAAATGCATTGGTCGGGTTCACATTGAACTGGTTACCCATGATTCCCCATCCCCCGCGGATTTTCAGGTCGTTCAGCCAGGTAACGCCTTTCATGAATGCCTCCTCTTTCATACGCCATCCTGCGCTCACAGCCGGGAACCAGCCATATTGGGAAGTAAAGCGCGAAGAACCATCGCGACGCAACGTTCCACTCAGCAGGTATTTGTCTTTAAAATTGTAATCGATGCGGCCGATGTAGGAGAATAGTGCGTCCGACGAGCGGTTCGAGAAGTTGGTAGGCGTTCCCGAGCCGGAGCTCAGGCTGGTATAGTTCGGGTCAAAAGAGAAATAACCTTGTGTAGAACCACCTACTTCGCGGTACACGTTGTTATAGGCTTCCGTACCGAGCAATACCTTGATATTATGGGCATTATTAAATGAATGCTCATAGGTAACAGTGTTCGTCCAGGTCCAGTTGTAGCCCGAATTCACCCGTTCCGAATAAGAGTTGGTCGTTACGTTTTCGGAGTTCTCCCATTCAGGATAAGCGAAGGTGTTCTCCGTGTAGGTAAACCAGTTTCCCCCGAAGCTGGTGCGGAAAGTGAAGTCTTTGAGAAAATCAACCTCGGCGAACATATTCCCGAAAATGGAGTTGGTGAGGCCCTTATTATGGCGCGCCCGGTCACGAATAGCAACGGGGTTTTTGGCATTACCCAAACCACTACCGAAAGAACCGGCATAGTTACCCTGCACGTCATACACGGGAATGATCGGCTGCATCCGGTAAGCCATACCAATTGCACTACCTTCTTCCAGAATGCCGCTACGGGGGTTATTGACCAGCGTAAGGGCGATATTCTCGCCTACACGGATGTTTTTGGTAACATTATACTGGCTGTTGGCCCGGACCGTATAGCGTTTCAGGTAGGTGTTCATCAGGTTTCCCTGCTGATTAAAATGGTTGAACGAAAACAGATAGCTTCCCTGCTGCCCTCCTCCGCTTACCGAAAGGTTGTGGCTTTGGGTAGGTGCGCTCTTGAACACTTCATGGAACCAGTCGGTGCCCTGCTTGTTGGCCTTCACGATCCGATAGAAAGAATCCATATCGGCCTTATCGGTATAGTTCGGGTTCACATAATATTTCGAGAAATCCACGTCGCCTTCTTTCGCACCGGTCGGCACGATATAGTCGGGCAAAATAGGTGTCTCACCGTTGCCATATTGCGGATCGTTAATGGCTGATCCTGAGTTTCGCAGGGCCAGGAATTTCAAATCCGCCATGCCCTGGGGCGAAAGAATATCGTACACATTACCCTTCGGTACGGTCTGCGTTCCGTAGAACATATCGTAGCTCACCTTCACCTTTCCGTTTCCGCGCTTCGTAGTGATGATCACAACGCCATTTGAAGCCCGCGAACCGTAAATGGAAGCCGAGCCGGCATCTTTCAGTACCTGCATGGTAGCCACATCATTCGGGTTCAGGTTGTTGATATCCTGGGTAGGAACGCCGTCCACAACGAACAAGGGCGTGTTATTGCCGAACGAGTTGATACCGCGTATACGGATCTGAGGTGCCTGTCCGGGCTGGCCGGAGGTAAGTACGGTCACACCCGACGCACGGCCTTGCAGCTGGTTGCTGAGGTTGGAGTTGGGCTGCTCGGTCAGTTCGGCTACTTTTACGATGGATACCGCACCGGTAAGGTCCTTGCGATTGGCCGTCCCATACCCCACAACCACCACTTCATTAAGAAGCTTTTCGTCCTGGGTAAGCGTCACATCAACAGTGTTCTGGCCAGCGGCCACGTCCACGTCTTTGGGAGTAAAACCCACAAAACTGAATGTGAGCGTGACATTACCATCCGGTGCGTCGATCTTGTACATACCCTGCGCATCCGTACCCGTCCCGCGTGAGGTGCCTTTTACCACCACCGAAACACCCGGTAATGAAGAGCCGCTTGCGTCGGTCACTACACCGGAAATGCTGCGGTCGACGGTAGCGGACTTGTAGCTTTGCGGATTGAGCTTTTCGACAGGCATTTTCACCCTTTTCAGGATGATCTGTTTGCCCGAAACCTCAAAATCAAGGTCCAGCGGCGTGAGAATGGATTTCAATGCCTCACCCAGCTGTTCCTGACGGACATTTACACTCACCCTCCGTTCCGCCTTGATCAGATTGGAACTGTAAAGGAATTTAATTTTAACCTGGTCTTCAATCGCTGACAACACTTTACGGACATCCTGGTTCTGCATCTGGATGGTAATGCGGTTATTCAGGACCTCCTGCGCTTCGGTAACACCAGCCACGGCAACGGTCGTCAGGAGTGCAGCAATGATGAGTTGCAGACAACTGAATCTCATAAGGATCTGCCAATAAGCATAGTTAGGATACATTTTTTTCATAACTTTACTAAGTTTTGTAACATGGAAAAATGGGCAAAACGAGTCCTCCATCCGCTGGTAACGGATGTAATCGAATTGGGGATGAACTCAGGGTTGGTGATGGTGCAACATCATCAACCTTTCTTTTTGGGGAAGTTTGTTTAAATCATAGAAGCGGTCAGGGTTTAGGGTTGTTAGCCAGGTTTATATAAATTAGTAAACTCCTTGAATATCAATTACATCCTCGACCGGACACGATCATTCTTCCGTCCATTACTTCGAAATTCGCCTCGATACCCTTGCAAATCAGGTCCATTTTCTCGTAAAGGCTCTCGGTGGTGAAAGAGGCCGTCAGGAGGCATTGTCCCAACAAACGGTCGTCATATACGATGTCGATCCCGTAGGTCTGCTCGATATTGCCAAACAGCTCCGACACCGGCATATCCTGGAATTTCAGCAGCGGTGCTGGTAACACCGCCGAAGCGAGTATTTCCGGTGAGTCCACCAGTTCTTTCCGGATCTGAACCTGTTCGCGTGAAAAAAACGCTTTCTGGTTCGGCGTGATGATCGTCCCTGCCAGTTCAGGTTGGGCTATTCCCTCGCACACTTCCGTATCGGTACGGGGAAAAACGGACACTTTGCCGGTTTTGACGCTCACTTCCACCTGTCGGGCATCTTCGAATGCTTTCACGAGGAAACTCGTGCCCAGCACCTTGGTAACCAGCTCATTGGAATACACCACAAATGGGCGCCGACGATTTTTGGTAACTGTAAAAAATGCCTCTCCGGAGAGGTAAACTTCACGCAATGCATGCCGGGCAAAATCCTTACGATAGCTTACACTGCTTTTCGGCTGCAAAAGGATCGTGCTGCTATCCGGCAATGTGAGCAGGATGGGCGCGGTCGTCGTGTTGGTTTGTTCCGTCAGGGGGGCTTCCACTGCCGACAACAGCTCCTCATAACTCACATGGCTGTCGTGCCGGTCTGGCTGCCGGAGCCAACTTATCGCAAGCAATACCACAGCGGCGGCCGAGAGCGATGCACCCAGCCGAACCCACAGCCCGCGCATCGGAAAACGGCTTGCCGTATTTTTCCGGCTTTGTATCTCGTCGAGCATGGCCGTAACCTGTCCGTCGGTAGGAAAATCCGCTTCCATTTCGGTGCGCATGCCCAGCAGGACCAATTTCGCGCTCGTAATTGCCTCGGCTTTTTCAGGGTGTGTGAGCAAAAAATTATCCCAAAACTCACAGGACTCCCGGGATGGGGTGAATACCCAGGATTTGAAATATCGATCTTCCAGGAAATCAGTTACTTCGAAATGATAGTAACCCATCAGTATGAATATTTGATGAAAAAATTAAACATGGTGCTCAATAGGAAAGAGCACGTACGAATCGGGTTTAACTCACTTTTCGTGAATTATTTTAGAAGAAATAGAAATAATCCGGATATGACGACCGAAATGGTGAGCTGACGAAGCTTGGAAACAGCCCTTTGCACGAGGTTCCGCACCGATTGCTCATTGATCGTAAGTAGTTGGGAAATCTGGGAATAACTGAAATCCTGATAATAGCGGAGCATCATCACCTCATATTGCCGCCCGGGAAGGCTTTTCAGCCAGGCGTCGAGCTCGTCTTTCTGCCTCTTGCTCTGCTCTGATTCAATAATTTCGGTTTCCTTGGACAATGCCACGGGATGAAGATCCTCGTCGATCAAATCCCAGCGCTCGTTAAAACGGCCGTTGCATGCCCGGTGAATGCGCCGTCGCAGCGAACGGAAAAGGTAGAAACGGGGAGACTCGGCATCGGCCAGCCGGGCCCGGCTTTGCCAGAGGTCGATAAACAGATCCTGGACCAGGTCCTCAATTACGGCATCCTCGGTGATGAGCTTTTTCCCGTAACTGTAAAGCACCCTCACATACCGCTGATACAGCAAGGTGAATGCCTCCTCATCGCCCTGCCGGAAGCGTTGCCAGAGCACTCTATCATCGGTATCGGTAAAGGGAGAAGCCAAACAGTCAGGTTTTTGCTTTTGATCAAAAATACTAAAATATGTTTAAATAGAACAATTTTTGGCCACTTTGCCTTCGAATATTGACAAATTCCTATCCTATTTTGATATACATAAATACGTAAAAGGTTGGTTACATAGCAATTACGCCGGCAACCACACATGAAACGTTGCCCCTTCTCCCGGATGCGATTCGGCCGATATAAAACCGTCGTGCTGTTCCACGATCTTTTTGACAATACTCAGGCCTATGCCCGTGCCGGCGTATTCACTCCTGCGATGGAGCCGCTGGAACAATGCGAATATTTTCTCGCTGAACTCGGGCTCAAACCCGATCCCGTTATCACTGACGCAAATGTAATGGTAGCTGCGATGAGCCAGTTCGGATGATGCGAGCGGGATTTCGCTACCGGTTTTCCGGCCGCCCGTAATCCGTATTTCGGGGGCCACGGCCGAAAATTTGAGCGAATTACTGATCAGGTTTGAAAACAGCTGACTCATTTGCAAAAGGTTGGCACGCACGACCGGGAGTTCTCCGACCACTAGCACCGCCTGCTTTTCCTGGATCGCCAGTTCAAAGTCAATGCGAATATCCTCGATCACTTTATTCAGATCGACCTGTTGTAGAGCTTCTCCGTTCTTCGAGAGCCTGCTATACGACAATACCGACCGGATAAGCTCTCCCATTCGCTCCGCCGAAGTGTATATCTTCTGAAAATAACCTTTTGAAAGCTCGCTATCGAAATTATTTCGCTCGATCAAATGGATAAATGTCTGAATCTTTCGGAGCGGCTCCTGAAGATCGTGGCTAGCCACATAGTTAAATGATTCCAGTTCCTTGTTGGCGTTCAGGAGCTCCTGCGTGCGTTGTTCGACTTTTCGTTCCAGTTCGTCGGTAATCCTGTTGCGCTCGTTCGACATCCGTATCTGCGCCTGCGCCCGTACGATCAGCTCCCTGCTCGAAAATGGCTTCACAATGTAATCGTCGGCACCAATCTCGATTCCCTCGATCCTTGACTCCTCTCCTGCCCGCGCCGTGATCAGAATTACGGGTGTATGGCATACGGCCGGGTCGCTTTTTACGGCTCTCAACAAGCCGATCCCGTCCATTTCGGGCATCATAATGTCGCTTAATACCAGCGCAGGACGGTGGTTCCGGATGAGATCCAGCGCTTCGACACCATTAGACGCGATCAATGTCTTATACTTGCTGCCAAGCAGCGACCGGATGTGTTCCCGCATATCGGCATTGTCGTCGGCGATCAGTATGCAATCCTGCCGGTTGTCGTTTCGCGAATTATCGGCTACCAGCCCTTTTCGCGAAGAAGCCAGCAGGCTTTCGGCTTCACTTACGTAGAAATCCGAAATGGCGTCTTCGACTTCGGCATTTGCATCAAACACCTGCGAGGCATCCAGATGCTCTTTACCTTCGGGAATAGTCACGGTAAAGCAGCTCCCCATTCCCTCCGTGCTTTCGACGCCGATAGTCCCGCCGTGCAGTCCTATCAGTTCCCTGGTGAGCGACAAACCGATCCCCGTGCCTTCGTAGGTCCGACCGGCCGAATTCTGTACCCGGTGGAAGCGCTCGAACATGTGCGGGAGCTCGTGCGCGGGAATGCCTACGCCTGAATCGCTCACCGACAGCCTGACCTGACCAGCGTGCGCATCAAGTTCCAGGGTGATCTTTCCTTTTAATGTATACTTGAATGCGTTGGATAACAGGTTAAAAACCACCTTTTCCCACATTTGCCGATCGACGTAAGCGAAACAGGTGTTGCTGCCGGTTTTTACTTCAAATTCCAGCTCCGCCCGTTCGACGACCGAACGGAAATTGGAAGCCAGATTTTGCGTATAGGAAGCCAGATCGGTCTTTACAAACCTGGCATGTTCCCGGCCGCCCTCCATCCTGCTGAAATCAAGCAATGTGTTCACGAGTTTGAGCAAGCGCAGCGCATTGCGGTGCGTCACTTCTACTTTTATGCTCTGCTCCTCTGTCCACTCCGGTGCGCGATGGTTCATCAGTTCTTCCAGCGGGCCGAGCATGAGCATCAACGGCGTCCTGAATTCGTGACTGATATTGGTAAAGAACAAGGTTTTGGCCTTGTCCAGCTCTTCCAGCACCCAGAGCCTGCGCTGCTCTTCCTCGTAGGCCATGACATTGCCCAGTCCCAATGCAATGCGGTCGGCAATCTGCTGAAGAAAATTCCGGTAAGCCTCATCGAATTTCCGGTAAGGATTAAGTCCGACGGCCAGCAAGGCCAGGGGAAATTTCCGGTTCGCCGACTGAATGGGCAGGTATACCACATATTTGGGCGGCACATCCCAGGCCCCCTTGGCCAGATTTTTCCAATGCCCGCTGTTGATTGCCTCGGTCATCCGGTTCTGCCGCACGGCCCAGGCCAGTTGCTCGTGACGTTCATCCGGTTCGGCCAGGCTAATCTGCCTGGCAAGAAGCGGGTCGGCCAGGTCTGCCCCCGACGTCGCCACGAGACGGGCATATCCGCCATCATCGGAAATCCTGTATAGTACGGCAAACGGAAAATCAAGCGGGTTGGCCGACAGCGCCCGCCCTACTTGTGCGAAGACTTCATCCTCCCGCTTTTTCTCTCCCAGGGAGTCGAGCTGCTGCATGGTTTTCAGCGCACGTTCACTGAGAATGCGCTCTGTATCAGCCGTATTGTAGCAGATAATACCCTCCGGCCGGCCATTATCGCCCAGTACGGGCGTGTAGGAAAAAGTGTAATAGGTTTCTTCCGGGAATCCGCTCCTGACCATTATCAGCAGCCTCGATTCCTCATAGGTACCCTCATCGCGCTCCATGGCCCGGGAGAGCATTGGTTCGATATCCTTCCAGATATCTTTCCAAACGACCGATGCCGGTTCCCCCAGCGCGTGAGGATGCTTGCCTCTTACGATATCAATGTAAGCGTCATTATAGAATTTCAGAAGATTCGGCCCCCACCCGATCCAGATCGGCTGTTTGGAACTGAGCATGATCCGGATGCATGTTTTCAGGCTTTGCGGCCAATTCCGCGGACTGCCAAGTTCTGTCGCCTCCCAATCGAATTCCCGTATACGTCGCCCCATTTCACCTCCACCCGCCAAAAATTCAAGTGTGGTTTGTTCGTTCGGTCCGGTCATAAAGCAAGGCGATTACCGATTACCTGACTAAATTCTCTCCGAAGCTCTTCAATATCAGGACTTTTCTTCATGAAACCGGATGCGCCCAGTTCCATGCATTTCGTTACGATATCTTTCTGATCGGAAGTTGAATAGATATAGATGGGTGTCTGCGTGAGCCAGGGGTTTTGCTTCAATTCCGCGAGCAGCTCCATGCCATTCATTTTCGGCATGTTGATATCAATAAAGATCAGGTGGGGCTCATAGGCCCCTCCGCCCAATTTTTCCAGCGCCTGTATGCCGTCGGATGCAAATTCGCATTCAACGCCTGTACCTGTGTCCTGCATGGTGAGTTGGAAAATTTCCTGATCATCGACATCATCGTCCACCAGGAGAATCGAAATGTTTCCGGATATCATCATTTTCTAAATAAATTCCATCGTCGGGCCCTGGCCCCCTACCTCATTATACGTCCATAGTACGGCCCGGTCCTATCAGGAATGCCAAATCAAAAGTCATTCCATACCTGCGTCCTCATAAATGCGGGCCGTTTGGGCTTCATGCGCTACGCAAAATGGCCATACATACGTCCCAATGGGACTTTCGGTCACGATTATAGGGAAAAATTTTGCACGGGTCTGCCAAAACGGGGAAACGATGTGTGCCAGAGATCCATTTGTAGAATTTCTTCAAAACATTTACTATAAAAGTAGAATTAATTAACTTTTCAGTATACTTGCGGGCACAAACATTTAGCCAATACTATTTTCATGAAGAAAAATTTCCTTCACCTGTGGCTGTTCATCATCCTGACAGCCGTGTCCTTTTCGTGTAACGACGACGACGACAAAACCCCGGAGACCATCAAACTCGAAGATTCGTGGAAGGACGGCTGGACTTCGCAAAAGGTACTCGACCTGGCGAAGGGCAAGCGTCCCGATCCTTCGGTATACCTCGACCAGAAATACATCGACTTCCACCTCGCCCAGTTCTACGGCGGTGCCACCTACCTCGTTACCAAAAAGGCTTTGGACGACTATGGCCGCGATACCCTGGGTTACCCGGATAATACCCAATTTGTAATGACCAAAGCTGAAATGGACGCTATGCTGACCAAAACCGGCAAGGACATCAGCAAGATCGAAACGGAACTGGGCATACCGGCCGGTAGCTGGAACGGCAAGGAAATGGTGCGGATATCGATTCCAGACCCCAAAGCATTGAATGTACGCGTTCCATCGGGTAATGAAATGGGTGCAAATAGTCTCTGGCTGCCGGGTGGCCACCTTCCAACGGGCTACTCCGAAGCGGTCGTTAACAAGATACCCAAGGGAAAATACACAGAAACACCACTATAACGATGAAAACAGGGCAGCACGTTGGGTTACGTGCTGTCTCTCTTCTTTTTTGACGTATATTTAACCCCGCATAACGCTTATTTACATGAAAGAAATTGCCAAGGAAGCCTGGAATTACACTTTTTCCGAACAGCAACCCGGGGACTACATCCTCTCGGTGGTGTGCGGAGGTGTGGGTTTGTACGATTTCGTAATCCGCCTCACGGCCACCCAGGTCGCCGACTATAAACGGGAAGGCATTCCTTACATTTCCCGCCTGGCAGAACAGGTTCGTCACGACCAGACGCCGTTCGACCGGCAAAAGATGTGACTACCACGCCCCATTTCCTAAACTGATTAACAGACTTTAAAGGCCTTCCGGGGCCTTTTTTCATTTTCTCGTGCAACGTTTCCGAATTCCGGTCGTCATTGCATTGCATCCACACGGCGGGGACCGGACCGGCGGTGGATGCAAATCGAACAGTCGTTAATTAGCCATGTATGAAAACACCCCTACTCACCCTGGCCATCCTGGCCCTCACCATGAATTTCCTTTCAGCCCAGCACGTTCGCATTTCCGGCCTGCTGATGGATTCTACGGCCAGTAAGCCTGTCGAATTCGCGACGGTCGCATTGCTGAAAGACGGCAAAATCACCGAAGGCGTT
The DNA here is from genome assembly GCF_038440355.1 of Dyadobacter sp. OTU695. Lineage (NCBI taxonomy): Bacteria > Pseudomonadati > Bacteroidota > Cytophagia > Cytophagales > Spirosomataceae > Dyadobacter > Dyadobacter sp. OTU695. The sequence goes on from NZ_JASATN010000024.1 coordinate 83,900, forward strand.
ACCGCCGACGCCAAGGGCCGGTTTGTATTTGCCAAAGTCGGGCCGGGCGTGTACATCGTCCAGGCCTCGCTGATGGGCTACACCACGAAAACATTTGGGCCTGTCCACGCCGACAAGGAGGATGTCGAAATCGGGGTTATCAAACTCACACCCGCGGCACAGAACCTGAAAGAAGTGACCGTCAGTGAGCAAAAAGCATTGTTCGAGGAGCGGTCGGACCGGATGGTGTACAATGCGGAAAAGGACATTAGCATCAAAGGGGGCGACGCTACCGATGTTTTGAAAAAGATACCTTCCATTGCGGTCGATATCGAAGGCAATGTACAGCTGCGGGGAAGCGGTAATATCAAGGTTTTAATTAACAACAAACCCTCCAATGTCGTTGCCCGCAGCGTTTCAGAAGCATTGAAGCAGATCCCGGCCGATATCATCAAGCAAGTGGAGGTAATCACCTCGCCCTCGGCCAAATACGACGCAGAAGGAACCGCGGGTATTATCAATATCATCACCAAAAAAAATACGCTGAAAGGCACCAACGGCTCCATCAGTCCAAACTTTGGCCAATGGAACAACTGGCCCAACGCGAGCATCAGCCACCGCAATAAAGGGCTGACACTCTCCGCGAACGGCGGTTTCAGTAACTGGAAAAATAAAAGGTACATGCACCAGCTGCGCACATTCACCAATGCTGACACCGTCACCAACCAGGACCAGATGCAATGGGTACGCGGCCGGGGCAGGAACTTTTACGGCACGCTCAACGCCGACTGGGACATCGATTCGCTCAACCGGATCGGTACGGGGATCAACTATTACAATGGTATCAACACCAACTGGTTCGACATTACCTTCGACGAAAGCAGCCGGGGCATTTCAGGCCAGTACTTCCAGCGCGATATGCGCCGGACTTACGACTGGCAGGGCGCCACGATCAACTTTGACTATACGCGTTTGTTCAAAAAACCCAAAAGGGAGCTCACGCTGCTCACGATGTACTCCTTCGAAGGCGAAGACAGCGATTACGACTCCGATCTGATGGACCGCAACAATGCCGTTTACTACCGGGAAAAGAGCTATAACATCAGTAATAATAAGGAAGGAACGATCCAGCTGGATTTCACGAACCCGCTCGACAGTATCAGTACCCTCGAAACAGGTACGAAAACCATTTTCCGCAAGATCCTGAGCGATTACCGTATATCGAGCGCCATCGATGGTTCAGACGATTTCCGGGATATGCCGGAACAGGCCAATGTATTCGACTATGCCCAGCAGGTCACTTCCGCCTATCTTGTCTACAACCGCACACCGAAAAACAAATGGGGCATTAACCTTGGCGCACGCTACGAGCATACGTTTATACAGGCGAACTTCCTGAATGGCACCGCCTCTTTCTCCAATAATTACGGCAACCTTATCCCGAGTGTGAGCCTGTCGAGGAACCTTAAAAAGAGCCAGCAGGTGCGGATCAGCTATACCCAGCGCATCCAGCGGCCGCAGTTCTTTTTCCTTAATCCGTATGTGAACCAGGCCGACTCCAAAAACCAGTACGGCGGTAACCCCTACCTGAAACCCGAGCTGACGCATTCGGTAGAAGCGAATTACAGCGTGTCGATCAAGCAAACAAGCATCAATGCGTCTTTTTTCCTGCGCCAGACCAACAATGCCATCGAAAGCATCAGCAACGTCGACAGTACCGGCGTACTGAAACAGATTTTCCAGAACGTTGCCGAAAACTCCGCATACGGCCTCAATCTGAGCGCCAATACGAAGCTCATGAAGCAATGGAGTGTCAACGGCTCGCTCAATTTGTTTTACAATGTACTGGAAAGCGCCGAGCTCAAAACGCGCAACGCCGACTGGATGTACCGCATTAACCTCAACTCGACGATTGATTTCGGAAAGGGTATCAAAGCGCAGCTCTTCGGATTCTACAACTCGCCCCGCGTGAATCTTCAGGGCAGCTATGGCGGCTTCGGGTTCTATAATATTGTATTACAAAAAGAAGTGCTGAAAAAGAAGGGAACAATCGGGTTTGGTTTTGATAACCCTTTCAACCGGACCATCAAATGGCGCAATGATTTCGTCGGCCCGAATTTCGTGCAAATGCAGGATGTTGCGATGTACCGCCGCGGCTGGCGTCTTAACCTGAAATACGAATTCGGGCAGATGTCGGGCAGCCAGCGTCAGAAAAAACGGATCAGCAATGACGACAAGAAGTCTGGTGAAGGAAATAATTAAGGTTCAAAAGCATTGCTAAATCGGACTGAGTCGGGCCCGGGTTTCTCAAAAAAACCCGGGCATTTTTTTGGAAACCGTTTGGTTTCATTTATATTTGGAAACCAAACGGTTTCCATTTGTTTTATACACCTCCTATGAACCAGGCACGACGCGACGTTTTTCAGGCTATTTCGGACCCTACCCGGCGGGAGATCATCCATTTGCTCGCCCGGCGGACGCTCAACCTGAACAACGTGGCCGATCATTTCACGATCAGCAGGCCGGCTGTTGCCAAGCATATCCGCATTTTAACCGAATGCGGACTGGTTACCGTACAAACCCGTGGCCGCGAGACATTCTGCCAGGCCGACTTGAAAGGCCTTAAACAGGTTTCAGAATGGGCCAATACCTATCAGGAATTCTGGAATGACAAGCTGGACGCGCTTGAACGCTTCCTTGACGAGGACCCTTCGGATGAAAATCGCTAAACTTTAACCCATAACAACGATGGCTTTTGAACCTTTTGTTTTAGAAAGAGTCCTGAATGCCCCGCCGGCGCGCGTGTGGCGGGCCCTTACCGATGCGGGGCAGATGAAAAAATGGTATTTCGATATCCCGGACTTCAAAGCAGAGACCGGCTTCGAATTTGAATTCACCGCCGGAAGCGAAGAAAGGCAATACCGCCACCTCTGCAAAGTGACAGAGGCCGAGCCGAACCGGAAACTTGCCTACTCCTGGCGGTATGCCGACTATCCCGGGGATTCGGAAGTGAGTTTCGAACTCATTCCCGAAGGCGACAAAACCCGCCTGCGCCTCACGCACAAGGGCCTGCACACATTCCCGAAAGACCACGCCGATTTCAAACCGGAAAGCTTTTCCGCGGGCTGGAACCATATTATCGGGAAGAGCCTGGCGGAGTTTGTGGAGCAGGAAAGCTAGGGAATCACCTTTTCGGCACGCAACTGATCGAATATGCGGTAGAACATCTGTTCGGTATCCACATATTCGTGAAAACCCAGCCGCCTGGCCTTGGAGCCGTCCGCGAGAAAATCGTAATCCCAGGAAAAGACGAAATCTCCGAATGGCCAGGCGGACAATGCATTATAATCGTATCGCAATCCATGCCGCTCGCGCAGCGCCTCCCACACGGGCGCCTTATCACGCATGACCTCCGCGAGTGGGAGCTGCACCGGCGGAGCGGTTTCCAGTCCGAAATAGGCCCCCAGTTTGGGCCAGAGCTCCTCCCAGCGGAACAAATCCCCATTGTTAATATTGAATGCCTGGTTGGCGCCCTTCGGACAAGTTGCGGCCCACACCGTTGCTTTGGCCAGCAGATCGGCGTCTGTCAGCTCGATCAGCGGATGGTAGGCGCCGGGCTTGCCGGGAAACCGGAAAGGAATGTTCAATTCTTTGCAAATGGAAGCATAAACGGCGATCAAAGACACGAGGTTAAGCGGGTTACCAGGCGCAAAACCACCTACTACCGACGGTCTGATCGCCGACCAGCTCCACGACTTGCCTTTCTGCGCTGCGGTAATGTAGCGTTGCTGCTCGGTCATAAACTCGGGAAGCATAATCGGCGGGTCGTCCTCCCGCGCAGGTGTACGGAACGGGCCCAAATGCGCGCCGTACACTTTGTATCCCTGCATAAAACTGATGTGTCCGAGTTTGCTTGACACTTTTTCCATCGTTTCCACCACATTGCGGAACATCGCCATATTGGGGGCGACGAGTTCGGCCCAGGTAGGCCTGTCCTGATAGGCTGCGTAAAAAACGTGGGTTACCGTATCCAGCGCGGCAAATTTGGCCGCTACGTCGGCGGCGTCGAGCAGATCGACTGCGATGGTTTCGACATTTCCTGGCAGCGGTTTCCTCGATGTTCCGATTACGCGCCAGTCCGGCAGGGATTGTAGATATGCTGCGAGGTTTTTACCGATTACGCCGCTGGCACCCACTACCAGGGCTGTTTTTGAATGTTCCATTTTTCAAGCGCGGTCGATAGGGTGTGTCAGATAAATCTCCGGGTCCGTTTGCAACTTTTCCAGCGACGCCCCGAAGGCGCGAATATAGGGTTGCTCATGGTGGGCGTCCAACCCCTCACGGCTTTCCCAGATTTCCTGGAAGACGAACACATTCGGATCGCTATCATCCTGATACAGATCGTATTGAATGCAGGCCGGTTCTTTTCTGGATTCGGTTACCATGGTCAGCAGCGTCTCGCGGACCTCGTCCCGATGCACTGTCTTGCTTTTAATGATGGCAGTGAGGTAGATCATCGTGTTCTTCGGGTTAAGCTGCATATTCAATTTCCAGATTCTTGAAGACCCCGGCCAGATGCGCGAGGTATTGATTTTTGTAGGCCTCGATTCTCTCCGGCGTCGCATTCTTTTCCAGGTCGTGAAAGTGCATACTTTGCAACGGCTCCATCCCGGTAAATGCATTCATTCTGTGAAAGCCGAACATGACGCCTTCGTCGACCGAATGTTCGCGAAAGAACTCTCCAGGCATTGTAAATGCCGTGTCAGGTGCGTTCCAGGTAGTCGTGAGCATGTACTTGCGGCCGTGCAACATTCCTCCTGTACCATAGTTGATTTCCGGCGTCTCGTTTTTGCGGCCGTCGCTGCGGTAAATACCTTTGCGGTGGCCCGCGGTGAAGACGGTATCGATGTATTCTTTCAATTTATAAGGCATTGAAAACCACCATACCGGCGTGTGATAAACGACCACATCGGCCCACACGAACTTCTTCACTTCCTCGTCCGGGTCGTAGGGCTGGTTGATGTCTGTTACTTGCAGCTCAAAACCGTTTTCTTCTGTAAAATAGGATTGGTCCAACCCTGTCAGCGTATGGTTAAATTTCCCGCCGGAATGTGCGAAATGCTGGCCTCCGTTAATGACAAATATCTTTTTCATTGTTCTGTTTTGATTTTGACACTACAAATTTCCGGCAGCGAAATGCATTATCAAAATAACTTAAATTGTATATTTGTATTATAAAAATGATAGATAACGATGGTACTCAATCTGGAATGGCTTCGCACCTTCAAGGCTATATATGAAACGGGAACGCTCTCTGCGGCGGCCCAGGAGCTTTTTATATCACAGCCCGGCGTGAGCCTGCATTTGAACTCGCTGGAAGCCTACACCGGGCATAAGCTGTTCGACCGGTCGCCCCGGAAAATGGTACCGACCGAGAAAGGAAAGGTGTTGTATAACTTCGTGCTCGATCCACTCCGGAAGCTGGAAGCCGTGGAGCAGCATTTTCATAAAAGCTCCAAATCCGAGCGGCCGACGATCAGCGTCGGGATGTGCTTTGAAACATTCCAGTACACGCTGGAAGAGCACATTTCATCGCTTCCGTTCAACCTGATCATCAAATTCGGCGAATATCCTCAAATGCAGCAGGACCTCGACAACGGCCTGCTCGACCTGATCGTGACGCCGCAGCAGGGAAATCAGCAAAACCTCGTTTACAGGCCTTTTTCCAAAGAGCGGATCGTGCTTATTGCAGGCAATCAAACCGATATCGAACCGGTGATCGACCTGCTCGGCCAGCCTAAGAAGACCGAGGCGGCAAGCTGGCTCAAACAACAGGTCTGGTACAGTACCGCCGCCGATATGGAGCATTTGAAAAATTTCTGGCTAAAAAACTTCGATCAGCACCCCGATTTTCGTCCCAACTACATCGTACCCAACATTTGCTCCATCATCCGCTGCCTCAGCGACGGCGAGGGCTTCTCGATCGTCCCGCATTTCCTGTGCGTGGAAGCCATAGAAGCCGGACAGATCCGGCTCGTGTGGGAAGGCAGCACGCCGCTGGAAAACACGCTGTATTTCGGAACGAGGAAAAAGACCATTTACCAGAAGGAAATCGAGCAGTTGCAGGATTTGTTTGCGCGCAAATGGAAGGCGCCCGAAGCTGTGGCGATGGCTTAAAAACAACAAAAATCCCCGCCCGGAACGAACCGGACGGGGCTGTCGATGAAGTGTCGCACTTACGTTATCAAATACGCACATTAATGGTGACATTGATGTTCCCCCTCGTCGCTTTGGAATAAGGACAAGTCTGATGCGCCGATTCGATCAGAATGCGGGCAGTTTCTTCGTCCAGGCCGGGCAGGCTCACATTCAGGCGGGCTTGCAGGAAGTATTCCGCTTTGGTAAGGCCAAGATCGACCTCGGCATCAACGGCTGTACCTTCGGGCAAACTGATTTTGTTCTTCGCCGCGGCGATGCCAATTGCCCCGATAAAACATGCCGACCAGCCGGCTGCAAAAAGCTGTTCAGGGTTGGTACCCGTTCCATGCGAGCCGGGCGAGGATAATTTAATGTCCAAATTGCCATCGGAGCTGCGCGAGACACCGTCGCGGCCGCCTGAGGTGTGGGTTTTTCCTGTATAAAGGACTTTATCAATGGTGGTGGTACCTGGTACTTGGGTGATTTCAATTGTTTCCATGATTTTGACCGGGTCGCCGGCGCGATTAATTTTTAAATTGATTTTGGTGGTATTCCAATAGTTTGTAATTCTATTCGAAACCGGCCTTTCCGCTACGATTTCTGATACAAATAGACTACATAACCGCCGCAACCAACACCGAAAAACAACCCGACCGGACATATTAGGAGGCGAACCGGACAACCACCGCCCCGACCTAGGCAACATGCCAGCGG
>NZ_JASATN010000025.1:0-88137 GCF_038440355.1 Dyadobacter sp. OTU695
CAAAACAAAAAAACCACCCGCCCCTTTAAAAACACACCACCCCCCCCGCCCCCGGGGCGCCGGGGGCCGGCAACGTTATCTCTTATTGTGGAATGGCTATCTGATTGTACAACAAATGAAAAACATTGGATCGAGCGCTGCGCCAACCGGGAGCCCAAAGCACAGCAATGGGTGTTCAGGCAATTTTTTGGTTTGGCAATGGGAATAAGCATCCGGTACCTGCCCAGTCAGGCAATCGCTCAGGAGGCCGTCAACGATTCTTTTCTCAAAATATTCGAACAGTTGCCCCGGCAGCTGGCGGGCTTGCATTCCTTCAAAGCATGGATGCGGGCGCTCGTCGTTCGTACAGCTATTGACTATTTCAGAAAAGAAAGAAAAAACTACCTGGCGACCAGCCTGGACGCTTATCATGACAGCTACATGGCCGCAGACGAGGTCGGCGATAGCCATTCAGTGGAAGAAATCCTGCGTTTGCTCGATAAACTCCCGCCGGTATGGAAAGTCGTATTCAATTTGTACGAGGTGGAAGGTTACAGCCACGAGGAAATCGGGAAAATGCTGGATATCTCGACCTCGTCTTCGAGGGTGTACCTGGCCAGGGGCAAAGAGTGCCTGCGAAAAATGATCACCATACAAAACGGCAGCCATTAAAATGTCCGATCAAGAACCCATAGGCAAGCGAATGCTTGGTCAGCTTCGCAACCATTCCGAACCCTATCGGCCGGAGGCCTGGGAGCATTTTGAGTTGTTCCGTGCTGCCAGGAACCGCAGAAAACGGAGAATGCTTTATTGGCTCAGCGCGGCGGCCTTTTTGATAATCCTTGGAACGGCCTTGCTTACAACCCGCATCGCAGACCGGGGCAAGCCGGTGAAATACCCCGTTGCACGAAAGCACATGAATGGCGGGCATCCAGGTAAGGCGAAAACCGTGCCGCCGGATGAAGCCACGTTCGGGTCGATACCCACAACAGAGCCTCATCAGCCAGTCAAATCAGAGAAAATACATTCAAAACCAGGAAAACGGTTTGCCAGCCCGTCCGACATTGAAAATGCGGCGCGCAACCAACTGACAGCATATCCGTCTCCGGTAATAAGTAATGAGCGGACGCGCGACCAGGCTCGTCCCGACTTGTTACGCTCGCGGCCTTTCAGTACGCTTCCCGCCCGATTCAGCAAATTGTACATCTCTCCGCCCGACAGACCAATTCATCCAAAGCCACAACCTGCCCGGATCATTCGCTGGGGTGCCGCCTTATCGCAGCAATCGAACCGGGCTACGCATACGGACACGGAGCTTAACTTCGGCGTTGGCGGCGTGCTGCTACTGCCTTTGTCCGCCAAAATCGCATTGATATCCGGTGTTTCCGGAAGTAAGCAGTCATTGAATGTGGAGGAGCCCACACGCCTGACTGCCGCCGAAGGGTTTGCACAATTACAGCACGTTCGTTATCAATGGGTCAATCTGGAAATCCCTTTACAAGTCCGGTACGAACTAAGGACTTTCAAAAACTTTGGATTCACTGCCGCAGCAGGGATTGCCTTGCAAGGTAGTGTTGGCCAACAGGCCGACTACCTTTATAAGACCCGGCGGACAATAGAAACTTTTGCGGAAACCGCTGGCGGGCCGGTACTGCTCTCCACCCAAACCACCGAAGAGCTAAGCTCGGTCACCGAGAATGACAAAAAACATACGCTGGCTGTCGGCAGCCCGCTGTATTTCGGGCTGGGAGTCAGCTATCAATGGCGGAACACGACCGTAGAAATAGAGCCCTTCATCAAATATCCGCTCGGCGCAAGCACCGCCGAGCGACTACAACTTACCACAGTAGGTGTTCAACTGCGACTGACAAGCCCGCTCAGGAAAATTTTCCCGCAAACAGGTAATTCACTGTAAAATAGTCGGGTCGCTATTCAATTCGTTCATCAGAACTCTGATGGCGTAACGCATTAAAGCAATGGAAAAAAGGCATTCAGCGGCTGTACTAATGTTGACCCACCATCGATGCACTGACAAATTCTCCTTTTTGTGAGGCGATCTGGTTTCCCCAGCCAAGAATAGCATCGAGCACAGGTGCGAAAGATTTGCCGAAGTCGGTGAGACTGTATACCACTTTAATGGGTGGCTTTTCACCATAGACTTGTCGCGATACCAGGCCATCCTCCTCCAATTGCTTCAATTGCAGGCTCAGTGTTCGTTCTGTTACGCCGCGAAGTTCCTTCCGGAGCTCACTGTACCGCTTGGGGGCATCCCTCAAATGGTAGAGGATAACCACTTTCCACTTTCCGCCGACCAAATCCATTGCTACGCTTACCGTGCAGGGGTACAGCTTGTTGTCAATCTTTACAAAATCACCCTGACATTCTATTCCCATAACATTTCCTTTAAACCACCTATCCAAAAGGATAGTTATTGCAAAGGTATTGAGCTATAAATAGTTTTGCAACTATAAAATTTATAGTTAAAAAACTACTAAAAAATAAAAGTATGAACTCTGACAAACCACTCATAACCATCGTTGGCGTTTTAGGCAAACAAGGCCGCAGCGCAGCACGCACCTTGCTCGCAAGCGGGCGTTACCGCGTCCGGGGCATTACCCGCCGGGCTGATTCAGTGGAAGCCCGCAACCTGGCTAAACTAGGGTTGGAACTGGTGAGCATCCCGCTTGCACCCGGGTACAAAAGCGAATTCACCAAGGCCTTCCAGGGCTCCAACGGCGTTTTCCTGATGACGCCCAACATTACTCCACCCGCCAGCCATGAACTGGCATTAGGGATGGAGTTAGCCGATGCCGCGGTGGATGCAGGCGTATCTCACATCGTTTTCAGCAGCCTCGAAAATGTGGATGAGATAAGCGGAGGAAAGCTGTTTGCACCTCATTTTACCGACAAGGCCAACATCGAAGCATACATCCGGACGCTGCCGGTCGTGAGCTCCTTCATATACATGGCTTTCTTTTACACGAACCTGATCGAGTTTTATACCCCTGTGATGAAAGGCGATACGCTGATCTTCCCCATTTACTTGCCCGAAGATTTCCGCGCACCGTTTGTCGACCCGCTTACCGCCACCGGACCTGCTGTTTTAGAAATATTTTCGAAGCCCGACGAATACGCAGGCAAGTCCTTGCCGGTTATCGGCGACGTCATTTCTCCCCGCGAGATGGTCGACACATTCGTGCAGGTCACGGGCAGGAAAGCAGCATACAGTCCGGCATTTTTACCGGAGGAATTGCTGTACCATTTCCCGGAATTCGGCGCTAACCAGACGTTGGTACGCGAGATTTCAGGAATGGTAGCGTACGCCGTTGATTATGGATACTTCGGCAAGGATCGTGACCTGTTGTGGAGCCGGCAAATCGACCCGCACGCGCTCAGCTGGGAACAATTCCTGCAAAGCACCAACTGGAACGGTGAAAAGCTGGCGTTTTGATTGCATAATCATGTGTTAAAATAAAAATGAGGGTAACAAGCAGAAAAGTATGCTGCTCGTTACCCTCATTTACAATTGACTAATTCAGTTACAGCCCCTCTTTACTCCTTCACAAATACTTCCATTTCGGCCAGGAACGTATGCACCGCGAGCCCTTCCAATGCTGTGAATTTCAGATACTGGTATCCGGCGGCTGAGGAAACCGGAAAACTCTGGGGCGTGATGGTTGCCGGAACGAATTTAAATTCGCCCAGATTTGTCCATGATTCGCCATTGGCGCTTCCTTCCAGTTTGAATTTGGTGAAACCATTCTTGTTGTTCTGGCGGGCCGTCAAGTCTACTGAAATCATCTTGTTGGTCTTTTTCATATCCACGACAAACCAATGTGGATACCCCGGATGTTCGGGGTCATATTGTGTGTGCCAAATGGTGTTCACATCCCCATCCAGCACTGCCGAAGCTAAACCCGTATTCTCCGAGCCATCCCCCTGTTCGCTGGACACCGCGGTAACGGTCCAGCTCGAACGGTCTGCTTTGGCAGCCAGGGGATAATCCATTTTTTCATCAGAACAGCCTATAAACAAAGCGGTTACCGCCAACACCGTCATTAGTTGAAATATATTCTTTTTCATTTTTTCTCCATTTTTAAGGTAAACTTTCGATATCAACTTGCGGCAGCTGTCCCCCTGGCGGACGTGTAAAAGGTGTTCCCGCATCCACATAGGTATTAAAGAACCCGCCGTTCCTGAGGAAGAACCAGCCGTTTTCTACACCTCCTGCGAAATCCATCCTTTGTTTGTTTTTACCTGTGGCATCAACACCCATCTTGAAGGCGGTTACCTCCGTCCATTTTCCATTTACGTCCCTCACCCACTGATTGCCCCAGGTTCCCTTGCGTTCCAGATAGCCTTGTTCAGGAATGAAGTTTTCCAGGAACGAATGAATTCCGGCCAGATAAGTCGCCGTCAACGGCCGCTTCCAGGTGGCCATAAATTGCCACTTATCGTGCTCTGGTCCACGAAACCATGCAGAATAAAGCGTGTTTCCATTACCATCCGGCTTGCCCTTCGTCAGGAATTTATAGGTATTACCCGCTTTCCAGTTATAGACAAAATAGCTCTGTCCACCTTCCCCTTCGCCGCCGAAACGTTTTGTCACCACGCCTTCTCCCGATTTAACGGGCACGGTTGTTCCGCCGTCCGGGTCCCAGACAGAAAACAAAACCCAGCGCTCTGTTTCGGATTTCACCTGTACACCGAAATAGCCGTGACTGAATCCATTGCACATGAAAAAGGAACCAATCTGATCCAGCTTTTCGGGTACTACCAATTCATTGTAAAAGTATTCGATATCACCAGCAGGAACGGTGTAATTGACATGCGTCGACGGCCCGCGTCTTGACCAGTAGAAGTTCTCTGGGTCGTTGGCGTAAATCGCGCCGTTGGCCGCAGTCCCACCAATCTGAATATCGGACACATCAGCAAACGAGGAGCCGGACTTACTAACGCCTTCCAGATCCACTTTCACATACCCTGCTGCCGCGATATTCACTTTCCCGGCATAGTAGGTTTTTGCATCCGCTCCCGCTAAACTAACCTCAAAAGAAGCTCCGTTCACACTCACTTTCACCTTGCTTGTCCCGCCGTCGGTAATGCCGGCCTTTAGAAACACCGTAAGCTCTCCCGGCTGCGCCGAACGGAACCAGATGCTTGTCACAACGCCAGGCGTGGCCCAGTTAACAAGTCCCTTGCTGGTGATCTTTTCAGATTGCCCGGCAGCACCTTTGGTGATATAGGCATTCCCGGCTAAGGAAATGCTCACTTTGGGTGTCGGCTCAGGTTGTGCCTCTTCCTTTGGGGCAATTTTAGCACCGTTGGTGCAACCATAGCCGCACGTCAGCGCGCATATAAATAGCCCAGTAATCAACCACAATTTATTCATATAGATGTTGTCGTCCGTTTAAAATGAGGCATGACAGTTACGGGTTCTGGGTTAGTTTGCTGTTCTTGTCTATTTCCGCCTGCGGTATAAAAAATATCACGCGGGCATCGGTAGCCGGCACTGTCTGATTGACATTCGTCGTCGGAGTGTTATTCAGCGAATGCGTTCCCGGATAATTCCGTGTCATGGAACGATTGTTGCGGAAAAGATCATAGGAACGATGCCCTTCAAATGCCAACTCCATCCAACGCTCTTCCAATACAATATCGAGCGCCGTTTTACCCGTAGGGAGCGACGTATAAAGTGCATCGCCCAGCCCTGCCCTTGTTCTGATAATGTTCACGTCCGCAAGCGCCGCGCTTGTTTTACCCAGTTTGGCATTGGCTTCGGCACGGTTCAGATACATTTCCGCAAGACGCAAATACACCGGCGAGCTGAGATTGATAATGCTCTCCTGAAGATTGTATTTGTTGACATAATACATGGGCGTCTGCGGTGTCAGTTTCAGGTTCTTTTGCAGCACGCCATTTAATAGATAAGGCGTGATAAAACTTTTCCGCAAGTCCTTGGGATGTAGCGCATATTGGTTAACCAGCTTTTCGGAAGCATATATTTCGCCCCAACCACTGACGCCCTGTCCGGCCGGATTACCAGCCACATCACCGCTGAAATACATCGATCCAATCGCCGAGAAGTCCTGGTTTTGGACTTTGGTGTGACGGATGCACATGATCGTTTCAGGATTTGTTTCAGGGTCCATCTTGAAATATCCCTGATAATTGGCGCCGTCGAGCAGCGAATACCGTCCGGAGTTGATCACCAGATCTGCATATTTAACCGCATTCTCATTATCCTCCTTGTACAGGTATACCCGTGACAAGAGCGCATATGCCACCTCTTTGGAAGCGAAGGAATTACCCTTGTCAACCGACATGAGATCAGCCGCTTTCAAAAGATCCGCGATCACAAAGTCATATACCTCTTTCACTGAGCTTCTGGAAAGGCCCGTTGTTTCTTCGTCCGAAAGACCGTCCCGCAATATAGGTACACCCGGGCCCGCGCCGCTGCCCTGCGGGTACGGCCGCCCGAAAACGCGCACCAAATTGTAATGCATCATCGCGCGCAGGTACAAATTTTCCCCTTTAAGCTGTTTCAGGTCCGCAGATGCGTCGTCTGCCACATAGGCAATGATCTTGTTCGCTGCGGCTATTACCTTGTACGCCTGCCCCCAGAAATTGGTACAGTGTGAGGAGGTATTAATATGGGTATACCGATAAGCACGGGTGAGGTCGTCGGAAGAGGACTGTCCCTGAGCCACCTCGTCGCTTGGGAACTCAGTCAGAAAATGGACGCTCCGCACATAGGACGGGTTTCGCAGAACCGCATAGGTACCGATGGTTGCCGTTTCAACATCACCCGCGTTGGTCAGCGCCGAGGTTTCTTCGATTGCCGTGGAAGGAGCAAAAGTTTCCTCGCAGGCCGACGCTCCTAATATCAACACGCCTGACAGGATATATTTATAAAAATCGTTCACTTTCATCGCCTATCTGATTTAGAATGAAATATTTACTCCGCACAGAAATTTCTTGCTGATCGGATATTTGAAACTGGAAACCCCGGAGCTGAGATCGGTTTGGGTAAATGACACTTCCGGATCAGGGCCTGAGAATTTGGTTGCCGTCCAGAGGTTATCTCCGCTCAGGAATATATTCAGATTAGAGATTCCGCTTTTTCCAAGCCAGACTGCCGGCAAGGCATAACTCAGTTTGATGTTTCTCAAACGGATGTAGCTTCCATCTTCCAGGTATCTCGACGACGATTGATTGGAGTCATGATTTCCACCCACGATCGGTTTGGGATGCGTGGCGATATCGCCAGGCTTTTCCCATCTGCTCCACCCTTTGGCCAGAACCATCGCATTGTAGCTTTCGTATAAACCGTCGTTATCGAAATACGCCCGGCTGTTGTTGTAAATCTCATTGCCGTATACGAAATTGAAAAACGTGCTCAGGGATATGCCTTTGTAAGAAAAGGTGTTACTCAACCCGCCCGTAAATTTCGGAGCTGCCGAGGTTCCGGTAAACTGCCGCGATTGCGCCGTGGCTACCGAACTGTAAGAGTTGGTCAACACTTTGTATTTCGCGCCGTCTGCATCGGTCACGATTTTTTCCCACAACGGATCTCCGTTGTCGGGATCCACACCAGCCCAGATGGGCAGGTTCCATTCATCCATATTATGTCCGACTGCGATCGGCTGACGTGCACCGGAGTTAAACACCGTCGCTCCGTCGCTGAGCTCCAAAACCTTGTTACGGTTAAATGATACATTCAGGTTCGTTTCCCAATTAAAGGTGCCGACGATATTCTTCGAAGTTGCGCTGAACTCCATACCACGGTTTCTGACAGCCCCCGCATTTACCCAGCGATAGCTGTAACCGGTTGTAGCCTGCAAGGGTTGTTTGTACAAAAGTGCACTTGATTTTTTTTCATATGCGTCGACGGTCAGATCGAGCCTGTTGTTGAACAACCCAATTTCCGCCCCAATATTGGCGGTTTTCATTTTTTCCCATGATAAATCAGGGTTGCCCTTCTGCGAGGGGGCCGCTCCGGGAAGTCCGGCATAACTGGCGTCCTGTGAGATACTATATAGCCCTAGTGCCGCGTAATTGGATATTCCATCGGCATTACCCACCGTTCCATAGCTGGCGCGGAGTTTCAAAAAGCTGATGGTTTTCCATTGCTTCATGAAGTTTTCATTGCTGATGATCCACGAGCCGCCCAGCTGATAAAAGTTACCTGCCGGATTATTGCTTCCGAATTTGGAAGAATATTCATGAACAAAAGACGCGATCGCGAAATACCGGTTGTCAAAATTGTAGTCGGCCTGCGCAAGGTATTTGCTGAAACTGTATTGGTCATTGCCACCCGTCGGGTTATTGATGATATCGGTGGCCACCGACATTACATCTCTTCCCGGGGGAAGTCCCTTTCCAGAAATGGAGGCATCGTCATAATAATTGCGCTCCGCTTCGCCCACTGCGAGAACTGCCAGGTTATGCAATCCGAAACTCTCCTCGTACCGTAATCGGTTCGAAGTCAGTATACGGCTTGTATAAGACCGGGAATTGTACAGTTCGCCCCCATTCGCACCACCCTGCTTTGTTCTTTTATCGTAATAACTAGCGTCTTTATAATCAAAAAAACGAACGCGGTTATAAGTCGAAAATGTCAGCTTGGGCGTGATGGCATAATCCAGGTTCACGTCTGTATTGACATTCAGACTTCTTGCTTTGGAGTAGTTGTATGGAAGGGAGTGTAAAAAGTTTTCGCGGTCCCTTCCTTGCCAGTTGGTTGCTATCCGGCCGTCGATAGGGCTTCCAGCCGCATCATATGCCGCGTCGAAAGGCATGTTTACATAGGCATCATAAAGCGTACCACTGTTTTCGTAATTGTCCTGCGTGAAAATACCATTAAACAATACGCTCAATTTCAACTTTTTAGTCAATTGAGAAGTAATGTTTGACCGGAAATTATACCCCGTTTTATCATTTTCCAAAACGGTTCCCTGCTCCTTGTAATAGTTACCCGAAACATAAAACTGGGTCTTTTCCGAACCTCCCGACGCCGACAAGGTGTAGCTATTCACGAAACCTCTTCTGAATGCCAGGTCCCACCAGTCGGTATTGGTATTCACGATGGACGGATCGCGGTCGTAAAATGTTTTCTGATAATCATACAACTGCTGGGAATTCATCAGTTTGAAATTTCCCGTTGTCGCATTGGCAAAGCCCAAAGTGGTACTGAAATCAATTTTTGTCTTACCGGCTTTTCCCATCTTGGTCGTAATGATGATAACCCCATTCGCAGCCCGGGATCCGTAAAGGCCGGTAGCAGCGGCATCTTTCAATACAGTAACAGACTCGATATCAGTAGGATTATACGAACCACCGATATTTCCGTCCACAATGATCAGAGGGGCTGTGCTCGCCGAAATGGTACCTGCCCCGCGGATCAGAATATTCGACCCGCTGGTTGGATCTCCCGAACTGGTGGATACCACTACCCCAGGCGCCTTACCTTGTAATAGGCTCGATAGCTCATTCGAAGTGACATCCCGCAATTTTTCATTGGGTATCACCGCGACAGAACTGGAAAGGTATTTCGCCTTTTTTGACCCATAACCGGTTACGACCACCTGCTCCAACAGGTTTACGGACGGTTGCAGGGTAATGTCAAAAATCGTTTGCCCATTGGCCGGAACTTCGGTGGACTGGTATCCCACGAAACTGAAAACCAGTACGGCAGTACTCACATCGGTATCCGACACATTAAGCGAAAAACTCCCCGCCGCATCCGAAACGGTTCCCTGATTCGACCCTTTTACCATGACCGTAACGCCGGCCAACAGCTCGCCTTTTTCGTCTTTCACGGTCCCCTTGATCTGCTTGTCCAGAGAGGTACCATTGTTTGCTTCGCCGGACATCGGGTCGGGATCGGCTTCTTCCTTTTTGAGGATCACCTGCTGGCCGTCCACCTGATAGCTTACTTCCAGTGGCACAAGCAGTTCATCCAAAACCTCCGCCAGCGACTTGTTGCTTACCTGAATATTTACCCGATGTCGGGCAGGAAAGATCGACGGCGCATAGGTAAAATGTACATCGCAAATTTTATCAAGTTCTTTCAGAACACTTTTAATCTCCTGATTTTTAACATGAATGGACACCTTTTGCTTTAAAAGCTCCTGCGCATCCGCATTGTTCGCGAACGAAATCCCCGCGAACAAACCAGCCAGTAAAAGTTGGTAAAATGAAATTCTCATTGCTATCAGTAACAACTGAGGTCTTTGTCGACGTTTTTTCATACTTTTGAAATGATTTGTTCTTTTCAGAATCGGACAAATTGCTCCCGTGTCCTTTTTGCGAAGGACGCTTGCACAGCTCCGGGAAAAATGGAAGTCAGTAGTGGGGCAAACACTGCTGGCTTTTTTTGTGAATACTACTCATCCATAGGCAGGAATGCGGTTTAGAGGTTACGATATAGTTAGGTAGTTCATTCACATTCTTATTTGCAACCCTTGGCTAAATGCACGGTAACTTTCTCACCCTTTATGCTATACGTTGCTCCGATGGCCGTGCAGGTTGCATGTAACCTTTGTTTCAATCCTTCTTCCCTGAAAACTGTCGATACGACACAAGTAGACAGACGAGCCTGATCATAGACAATTTCGATCCCATATTTCTTTTCAATACTGTCAAAAACCTCGGAAACCGGCCGTTCTTCAAAAACTACGTCCGAATCATCCGGTAAGCTTTCGAGTAACGTCAGGTCGCGGATAACCTCCTTTTCATTCTTTTTGACCTTTGTGCTGAAAACAACTCCTTCGTTGGGGGTCAACACAACGCTTGTGGCCGAGTCGGCGCCATCCATCGTGAACTCATTTTGGTTGTATACCGACACCCTTCCGGTTTTCACCGCCACCAGCACACCGCCGTCCTCCTTGTTGGTCCTAACCCGAAAGCTCGTGCCCAAAACTTTGGTTACTGTTTGTCCTGCGAAGACTAAAAAAGGCTTTCGTGCATCCTTTGTTACATCAAAAAATGCGTCGCCTTTTAGATGCACCGCCCGGTTACTTCCTGAAAAATCAGCAGGATAGATCAATTCTCCGCCCTTTTCCAGCATAACGACAGAGCCGTCACCCAGCAAAACCGTCAATGTCTGATCGTCGCTATTTACTTTTGTAAGCCATTCCGTATTTTTCGAACCCGTATAAGTCTGCACGATAACCGGCACTTCGGTCTTTTTCATTTGCGAATACCATAGCCCCAGGCTTCCCAGTAGAATCAGTGAGGCAGCGATCCGCCAGAAATAACCTTTGCTCCAAATGCGACGCGAACCCGGGATAACGGAAGTCCGGACGTTGATTTTTTTCACACTATCGATCAACTTCCGGATATCTTCCTGCACTATTTTTTCATCGGTGATTTCCCCAAACTGTTCTTCCAGCGCCAGGACAAACAACCTGGCCTTTTCCACTGCTTCGCGCCTGCTTTCGTCCTCTTTCACCCAGCCTTCCCAAAAAGACGCAGAAGGGTCCGCCGGGTTTAAAATCCACTTGCGAAATGCGTGGTTACCCACCAACTCTTCAAATCCTATTTTGCTTTGGTTACTCATAAATGGTGGCTGGACAGAATTCCGATGTGCACGAACACACTCTTTTGGTATGATTATCCGCGAATCACCGGTTTATCATCATTATTTTTCAAAAAAAAATTAAAAAGGCCATTTAAATGCTACCTAATGCCCTTTTAGCCAAAGAAAATAGCTGCAAAAAGCCAAGAGGTAAGCACCCCATTGTTCGCGCATTTCGCGCAGGGTTTTGGACAGGAGATTAGCCACACCGGGTTTACCGATATCCATAATTTCAGCAATCTCATCGTTGCTGAGTCCCTGGTAATAACGAAGATAAACGATCTCGCGCTGCCGTTTGGAAAGCCCGGAAATGATCTGATTAAGCCGATGCAATTCCTGATTTTGCACCTCGTCTTCAATCAGGCTGCTCTCGATGGTCCCCGAAGAATCCTCAGGTTCGAACAGCAGTTCTGATGATTCACCAAGGCGTTTCAGGCGAACACTTTCTTTGAAGATCTTATTACGTAACGATTTGAACAGGTAAGGTTTAACCATCGTGTCCTCCGCGAGGAAAAGCTTTCTTTCCCATAGCTGAAGATAAACGTCCTGGATACAATCACGGATAAATTCCAGGTCCCGGGAGAATTTGGTCCCGTAATTGAGCAGGCTCCGGTGATGGATATCTGCCAGCCGGCCCAAAGCATCAGGATTACCGGCTTTGAATTGACTCCAAAGCTCATCGCTAATCTCCCGTTCCTGTGTGGCGTAGATAAAATCCATTTGTAAGTGCCCCGTATCCAGGACAGTCCTTTGGTGTCGAATTTCCTTTTCTGAGCCATTCCCGGGGCCACAGACGGTCGAGCGCAGTGTTTCCGGTGTTTCTCGATGTAAATTAACAAATTCTTTTGAGGCTGTCCGCGGCTACGGCTAAATCATTCCGTGCGCTGTCGGGCCGGGGCGTATTGCATGGCCTGTGTGCGCAATATCGTTAAACCGGATTTACAGGCCAGAGCGCAGTACTTCCCGGCTTGTACCATTTAAGCAGTCCATAGCCACAGGTTGGTCCGAGGGCAAAGCTACAACAAACAAAAGGCCGTAGCCCCAATCAGGACTACGGCCCTTTGCCAATTTGCCCAGGTTACCATCCCTGTTCGGTAGGTAGCACAAATACCTCTGAAACATTCACATGGCCAGGTTGCGAAACCGCATATAGAATGCTGTTACCGATATCTTCACCCGTTAAAAAGGTCATCTGCTTAGCCAACTCTTCCATATCGTTACGGTATTTCGGATCGGAAATGTGATCGTACAGCTCTGTTGCCACGGCACCAGGCTGAATGTTGGTTACCCGGATTTTGAATTTTGGCGCGAGCTCCATTCTCAGACCGTCAGAAAAGGCGGCGATGGCGAATTTGGTAGCGCAATAGATCGAGAGCCCTTTGAATACCTTCCGGCCCGCGATCGACGACATATTGATGATGTGTCCCGAGTTCTGCTTTTTCAGATAAGGCAGCACGGCGGCCGTCGAGTTGAGCACACCCTTAATGTTGACGTCGATCATCTGGTTCCATTCCTCGACTTTCAAGCTTTCAATGTCTGAGAGCGGCATCAGTCCCGCATTATTGACCAGAATATCAATAGTGCCAAAAGCAGCAACAAGCTCTTCAACGCCGCGCTTAACGGATTCAGGATCAGTAACGTCCATTTGAATAGGTAAGGCTTCTCCGCCGGATGCTGTGATTTCATTTTTCAGTTCGTTTAATTTATCAATTCTACGGGCGGCGATGCCGACTTTGAATCCGTTTGCGGCCAGCACTTTGGCAGTGCCAGCGCCGATTCCACTGGAAGCACCAGTTATCAGGGCGATTTTTGATTGCGTTTCCATTGTCTTAATTGTTAAAACATGCAATTGAATATTGATTTGTTTGATCAGATCTGATGTTACAAAGGTAGCCTGCCGCCTATGCCCTGCGGATGCAAGCTTCAAACCGATAATTGCAAAAAACAAACAATAAAAAAGGGCTACTGTCAGAGTAGCCCTACCGAAGTTAGAAGAATGCGGTCACAAGGACCGGAATGCGGAAGGCGACACTTCTGTATGCTTCCGAAAGAAGTTGTTGAAATGGGCCGGTTCCTCAAAACCCAGCGAATAACCGATTTCAGCAATGCTCCAATTGGTATGTTTGAGCAGGGCCTTTGCCTCGCTGACCAGCCTGGTGGCGATCAGGGCTGATGTCGTCTTGCCGGTCGTTTCCTTTACGGCGCGGTTCAGATGGTTAATATGCACGTAAAGCCGGTCGGCGAAATCTTTCGGCGAGCGCATCGTAAAACGCTGATCGGTCGAATCGATCGGAAATTGCCTTTCGAGCAGTTCGGAAAAGATCGAGGTGATCCGGGCATTCGCATTGACCTGGTGGTGAAGTGTTTCAGTGGCATCCATTTTCAATGCATAATGGATCAGTTCGGTCACATAGCTCACCAGCAAATCCTGTTTGAAACGGTAATCAGAGCCTATTTCATCAAGCATTTTCCGAAATATGCCGCCTACAAAATCCTTCTTTTGCTCATCAAGGATATAGGAAGGTTTTCCACCGATCGCAAACATGGGCAGCTCTCCTAGGTTGCTCCTGAGCTTTTCCATGAAAAATGCTTCCTTGAAGATGCAGAAATACCCCGTGTTGCCCTCGGCAAGCATCTCCCACCGGTATGGGACATTCGGGTTGAAAAAAATCAGGGAGGTTCCTTTTACATGCAGGGTCTTGTCGGCATAATGGAAAAGGTTGTCGCCGGTAATGAGGCTGATCTTGTAAAAATCCCTGCGTGCATATGGGACCGTTACCTGCCCTTGAGGGTTAACACTGTCTTCAACCACAAACACATTGAAATCACCGATCTCACGCTGAATGTTGGCCGGCGTCCCCGAAAATTTGTGCTGATAAAACTCTTCAAGTGTTTCTGTATTGGCCATGATGTTTGAATACCTTTGGGAATATGTAAAGATACACAACTGAAATGACGCCTCAGAAGCTCCTACCGGCGTTTTTTAGCCCAAAATGGATAATTTGGATCACATAAATACGCATCAGGTCGAGCTTATGATCGTATTGGGACCCCGCCTCCGCCAGCAGCAGTTCAAAAACCTGGCTCACAGCAGCTGCCCCGGCCGCGTTTAAGATGACCAGGCCTTCATCCGGATGAGCAAATACAGGAAGACGTTTAATCCGGCTCCTTAATCTTTCCGGCATGAACAGGGGACTGAATGCACAGTAGTACCCCTTCCGGCCTGCCAATGCTACACTTTCTGCCGGCAGAGCTTCCCCACCCGAAAATAATAGCTGATCGGGCGCTGTTAAATATTGGATCACCCAATAGCCCGGCAGCAGCCCTGCTGTGATCGGGCTGCTGCCGGCACGGCTGTCGAGCCTTCCGGCCAGAATGTTGGTGGCGGACGCTTCCATATCAGTATGACGGCATGTTATTGCTGTTTATAGAGTACCATTCCGGCGTGGTACAAAATACCGTCCCTGAAGTCGCCATCGGCGGTGAACCCCGTATCGTCCTTGTAGTCAATATGGTTTCCGGTGACTTTGTAAGAACCCCGGTAGGCGCTTTCGCGCTTCCCCCTGGCCTCATCATAACGGTTTCCAGGCAACAGGTTATGGCGTATGTATCCATCGGCAGTTATCCACATGCCGATATAGTCTTTACTTTCCTGCATTGTTTGTTTGGTGTCCATAGCGACAGGTTGGTTGGATTTACATTGAATGAGCCAGATCGTCAGGGCGGCCGATACGCCTGCCCTGACAAGCTGAAAGGTTTTCATAAGCTTAGCCATCGTTGCTAAACCATTTCCCGAGCATTGATTTTCTCAGGAGCCAGTTGGCGGAGCAGTCCATAAAAATCAAAGTAGGAATCAGCGCGCTCGATCTTGCCCTGGCGAAGTTTGTAGACGTCACAGAAGTTTACCTGCATACTAACGCCAGTTGGTTGCAAGGTTCCTGCCGGTGAATGGAATATGCCCTTGTGAGTTCCCTTGCCTATCCCCTGTGCGATCACATAATCGCCAAATGCAACGAGGCTTTTAACTTCACAGGTAGCATCCGGAAAAATGCCAAACCAGCTCACCCAAGGATCAATGATCGCATTCTCGCCTGTTGTGGTGTAATCGAAAGGCACGTCAAGCCATTCACTGAAATCCGCCCCAAGGCTTTGAATATATTCCAGATCCTTCGCGTTGACGGCCTGATAGAGCTTTTCTATAACCTGCTTATTATCAAACCGCTCTACTTTTTTCAGCATTGTTGCCTGCATCGGCAGGGATAGCCAATCATTGGTACTGGCAGTGAACGCTTTAAGTTGGGGTGTATTCAAATGATCTTCAAAAGCCTTGCTGTCGCTCCAAGACTCTCTGACATGAAACTGGGTTTCGTCGGACTCGGCCGTGAACACCTCATAGGCAACTTTGCCAGGTTCCCGAGCCGGAGAGCGCAAGCAGGTTCAAAAGCGATTCCTTCAAATTCTGTGCAGATTCGGCGTTTTTTGCGTTTAGTGTAATCCATGCAGTTTTCATCTTTGCTATCGTTTAAGTGGTTAAACTTTTGATATAGCAAAGGTATATTGGGCTAAGAAGGCCAGGTTAGCAGAAAAGAAACAGCTTCTTGCGTAAATCAAACATTGATCTGATGTGAGATTAATACTGATTAGTACCTCATCCACCAGGCAATGTTCATTACCTCATGGAAGTCCTTCGTTACCGGGCATCGTTCTTGCCAGGTTCATCCAGGTCAATGCTCGGCGGTATCAGCTTGTACATGACCGGGGTCACCACCCTGGACAGGATTGTCGAACTGATCAGCCCTCCGATCAGTACGATAGCCAGGGGTGCGATCTGCGGATTCGGGTTCATCGCAATGGGAACCAGACCACATATGGCGGTAATCGATGTGAGGACAACAGGCAGGAAGCGGGTCTCTCCGGCAATGTGGATGGCTTCATCGATACTTTTCCCCTCTTCCCGGAGTTGGTTGGTGAAGTCGACAAGCAGGAGCGAGTTCTTGACCTGTATGCCCGACAGTCCGATAAAACCGATAATGGATACCAAAGACATTGGATTGCCGGTCATCAGCAAAAACAGAACTCCGCCCAAAACACCTAATGGAATGATCGACAGCACGATAATAATCCCCTTGAAGGTCTTGAATTGTAAAAGCAGCACGCCAATGAACAAAAATGTGCTTAAAATGATGACCGACAAGAAATTGCCGCCCAGCGCATCCCCTTCCGACTCGGCCTCGCCTGATAATTTGTAGTAATACCCTTTGGGCATTTTCAGTTTGTCCAGCTCCGGCACCACAGCTTTCAAAATATCATTGGCCAGCACATTGTCCCGGGTAAGCGAAGTAACCTTGGCGAACCGCGATTTGTTGAAATGGTTGATTGCAGTAGGCGAGGTCTCAAAACCGATGGTCGCAATCTGATCAACCTGAACGGGAGCACCGTGTATATTGCTCACATAAAGGTTTTTAATCGCATCCATATTTGAAAATTTATCCCGAGGAATGGTAATCACCACATTTCTTGCATCGCCCCGGTCATCAATGTAGTCTCCCACATTCAGTCCGGCAACAGCCATCCGGATCACCTTGTCGATATCGCTGGTCATCACGCCCAGGGTCCTCGCCTTTTCTTTATCGATCCTGATTTTCACATCCGATTTGTAAGCATTCAGCTCGTTGTTGATAAAGAAAGTGCCCGGATGTTTGCGCAATATTTCTTCGACTTTAAATGAAAGCGCACGAAGCGTATCCTGATTATCTCCGAAAACCCTGACTACGATATTGGCTTCAATCGGGGTGCCCTGGTCAAAGTCCTTCACTTCGATTTTGGCATAAGGGAAATCGCTAAACCTGATTCTGAGTCTTTTGATCAAATCTGTTTTCGCGTCCGGCGATGTCTCCTCTTCCAACTGGACAAAAATCTGGGCAAAATCCGGTTTGACGTCCTGCTGGTGTACATTGTAATAGATCTGAGGATTGCCCTTGCCCACATTGGAGGTGTAATAAACAATCTCTTCATGTTTCTTCAATTCCGTTTCCACGAGTCTTGCGGCGCGGTCGCTTTCGGGTATATTGGCTTGCAAAGGCATTTTGATGTTAATCAGGAACATCGGCTTTTCCGAAGTAGGAAAAAGCTTGAAACCGGCAAGCGGGAACAGCATAAAAGCAAATACACTTAACGCCAGCGATATGCCTATCGTAACCTTAGGCCATTTCAGGGCCGCGGGCATGATGCCCCGGTAAGCGTAGGTCAAAAAGCCTTGTAATTTCCGAAGGAAGAAGTTGCCTCCTGCATGCGTGTGGGTTTTCAGGATCTTGCTTCCGATGAAGGGTACCAGCGTAAGCGCTACGATCATCGAAGCCAGAACACTGGTAATAATGGCCATAGGCAAACTGCGGATGAATTCGCCGGCCATATCCGGCAAGAATGCCAGTGGCAGGAATGCGATGATAAGCGTAGCCGTACAGCCGACTACCGCGGCACCGATCTGTTTGGTCCCTTTCAAAATGGCATCCTGCCGGGAATGCCCTTCCCGCAGCCACCTTTCGATGTTTTCAACCACGACGATACTGTCATCTACCAACAGCCCCAGGGCGACCACCAGACCTACAATGCTGAGCTGATTAAGTGAATAACCCAGCAGATTCATGGCAATCAGGCCGAGCGCCAGAGAAAGGGGAATGGAGATCATTACGATCAGCGAGGGCCTGAACCCGAGCGGCAGCAGCGTCACAATCACCAGCACGATGGCTAGTCCGAAATCAAAGCCAAGGTGGCCAAGGCGCTTAGAAACCATGTCCGCCTGGTCGAAGTTTTTGACCATTTTAATGTTGTCAGGTAGTGTTTCACTAAAAGCTTCCAGTTCAGGCTCGTACGCCTTTTTGACCTGGCTGATATCCACATCGTTTTTCATGGCGGCCGTAACCAGCACACAGCGCTGTCCGTTGATACGGGTAATGTGGTTGACCGTGCCGTCTTTATAGCTTACCCGCGCCACATCTTTGAGATAAACGATTTTTCCGTTCGCATTGTAGATCACCGTATTTGCAACATCTTCCGCATTCTGAAACTTCCCGCTGGTTTTGACGTTGAATACCTTGCTGTCCAAATGAATACTCCCGCCCGGAATGTCTGCGGCTTCGCTTTGCAAGCTGCCCACGACCAGGTTCAGGGGTATTTTCAGTTGCGCCAGCTTATCCAGTTGCAGGTCAATCCTGATTTCCTGCTCGGGCATTCCTGCGTATTTCACCTCCCTGAGATTGGTGATCTTTTCCAGCCTGGTTTTGAGGACATCCGCATTGTCGCGCAATGCCTTGGCCGATGCTGTATTGGATACCAGCGCGACCTGGATGATCTTCACATCCGACGAGGCGATTTTTTCCGTCTTGATCTGATAAATTTCTTTGGGAAGCTCGCTGTTTTTCAATGCATTGATTTCCGTGGAGATCTCCTGGTACTTGTTATCTACATCTACGCCATACTTGAATTTGACCTGTATCGCCGCAACGCCGTCTTCGATGGTGGTCAGTATTTTGTCAATGTTTTCGAGTCCGTAAATTTTATTCTCAATGGGCTTTACAACCTGTTCTTCCATGTCTTTCGGACTGGTGCCCGGATAGATGACGGTAATCAGGTATTGTGGCGGATGTGTCGTGGGGTCTTCCGAGCGGGGCATAGTAAACAAAGTCAGCAGGCCGACCACCGCAACGAGAAGGAAAATGATCAGGGTAAACTGATAATTTTTGACAGCAAAATTCGTGATTTTCATTGCTTTGTGATTATTGAATGACTTTGATCTTAGATGCTTCGTTCAGATACGCGCTGTTGGAAACTACCACCTGGTCGGATGCGGCGAGCCCGTCTTTGAGATACACCGTTTTGTTATCGAAGCTCAAAATATTGACAGGGACTTTGCTGACTTTGCCGGGGCCTTTGATAATGAATGCGTATCCGGTGTTTCCGTCCGCCTCAACCAAAGCATCATAAGGAATGCTGATCACGTCCTGCGCTTTTCCCGTGGCAATTTGTGCCTTGCCAAACATCCCCACGGCAGGTTTAATGTCGGTGAGTTTTAATTTCAGCTCTACCTGAAAAGATGCTGCGGCGGCATCGGAAGTCTGGGATTTGCGGAGCACTACTGCGCCGATCTGTTTGTCGGGATAGCCATCCAGGGTCACTGTGGCTTTCTGGCCCACCGACACCGTCGCCCATTCCTTATCAGTAAGCCCCACCCGCAGCAGGTAACTGTTTTCATTTCTAGTTTCATTGATCACCAGGACCGGGCTGCCAGCCCCTATGACCTCGCCCTCAGAAGCTAGCCGACGGGCCACAAAACCGTCGGAAGCCGCGTAGATTTTGGAATATTGCTCATTGAACGACACCGTTTCCTCCCCCTTTTTGGCGATATCCAGCACCGTTTTAGTGTTTTGCAGCTGTTCTTCGGTATACACACTGTCCCGGTAAAGGTTCACCGCCCGGTCATAATCACGCTGGGCTTTCTCCACATTCAGATTGGATTGGCTTAAACCCGCCGCAATTTCTGTTGCATTCAGCACGGCAAGCAGCTGGCCTTTCCTGAACGATTGCCCTTCTTCGACCAGGACACGGCTGATCACACCGCCTATCTTAAACCCGTATTTGGCTTCATGTTCTGTACTCACAAGTCCCGTGGCAGTGATATTGCCAGATAGATTTAAAGAACTGACAGGCAAGACCTTCACGGGGATCACATTGTTGTCTTCGAGCCGGGCTTTCTCCCTGGGTTTCTCCTTGCAACCGGTCAATAGTATAGCTGTCCAAAAAATGAATGGAATCGTTTTCATATAATAATAAGTTGATTTAAGTTATTGAAATGTAAAACTGGCATTGGCACGTTCGATCGAGGCTTGGGTGATCCAGGTGTCGAACAAGGCGATATTCGCATCCAGGCGGGCATTGATGAGTTGATTTTGCGCGTCGAGCAGCTCAATGTAAATGGCTACCCCTTCCCGGTAAAGTTTGAGCTGGTCGTTATAATAGGTCTGGGCTGTTTTAAGCTGAGATTGGGCGGATTGGTACTGGGCAACAGCGCTTTGCATCTGATTCTGGCGCACTTTCAACTCTGTCAGTAATTGATGTGAAACATAGTCGGTTTGCGCTGCGATGCTTTTCTGTTCGGCGACAGCTTTTTTTACCCTGTAATTGTTTTTTCCAAAGGCGAAAAGGTCCCAGTCCAGCGACACGCCCCAGAAATAGTAGCGGCTTTTATTATTGAATTTCCAGTCAAAACTCTGCGAACCCAGGTCTATAAACGTTCCTACTTTCGGAATGATGTAGGATTTGGCCAAACTAGTTAGATTGGTGTTGATGTCCTGCGCTGTGGTCAGTTTGGCAAGTTCCTCCCGGCCAGCTACATCACTGGTCAGGAGCAAATCCAGCTCAGGCAATTTGCCGATCGAATCAATTTCGACACTGTCGGTAAGCGGGCGGTTAAGCAAAAAGTTGAAATAATTCCGGGCCGATTCCTTCGTTTGCCGGGCCGAGATCAGCGAGGCATTGATCCTGGCAACTTCATTGGTGCTGCGGATGACGCCCGTGCGGTTTAGCTTTTCATTGTCAAACAAAACCTGGTTGATCCGCCTCCCTTCCTGCACCAACCCGAGCGAGGATTCATAGATTTTCACCGCATTGATCGCTTTTGCATATTGGTAATAGGCTGTTTTGATTTCTTTAACCAGCTCACGTTTATAGATCAGCACCTCCGCTTTCTGCAAATCGACCTGCTGCGCTTTGACCCGTTTGTTGTAGACCAGTTCCGCATTGATCAGCGGCATGGTCGTCCGGAATTTGGCATCGTAGAAGTTATTGGGAAACAGCTGAATACTTTCGTTTTGCAGCGTCGGAAAAGCGCCGGCCCCCGTGATCTGGTTGAGCGTGGAGTAGACGCCATTCAACAGATCTCCCGTCGGAAAATCGATCGTCCGGCCACCGCTCGCTTTGGTGTAGGTTGTCGAGAAAGAGACGCTGGGCAGGAACATGGTTTTAGCCTCTGCCAAAGCCAGTACATTTCTTTCCAGCAGAAAATTTTGCTGCTTAATGCTCTGGTTGGAAGCAAGCCCTTCCGCAATGTACGCTTGCAACCGGTCCTGCCCGCTCGACGGACAGGCCAGCATGGTAAGCACCGGAAGTGATAGCGCCGCCTTCCAGGTGCGTGATTTGTTCGATAGTTTAGCCACTGTAATAATTTTAAACAATGTTCAATAAAATACAAAAAAATATAAGGTGGTACGCTCAGCATGCAGGGCACCTGAGGCATTCGTTGAGAATGACCGTATAGTTTATTATTGAAAAGAAAAAGAGTAACCTTAACTCTTATCGATCATGCCGAGGAAAGTCTCATAGCCATGAAGCATCAATTCTTCACCTGATTTTTGAAAAAAACCAGACATCCGGTCTTTGCAATACAACGAGCAAATTCCATGAACGGACGACATCGTCATAAATGTCAGATACTTATTGTCCAATCCCTGGAACCGGCCCTGATCCTGGCACTGCTGGATCACACCCGACAGATGTTCGATCGCTTCCTTGGCAGTTTCAAATCCCTCGCCCCGCGCTTTCCCCGTTTCACTGACCAGGAACATCAGGTTGTAATAGTCCGTATGGTGCTGCGCAAACCGTATGAAGACCAGGCCCAGTTCTTTGTACCGCTCATAGGGATCTTCAATTACATCTGCGGCCTTCATCTGTTTGAGTAGCAACCGGAATCCTTCCTTATGCAACTCGTGAAAAATCTCGTTCTTGTCTTTGAAATAGAAATAAATCGAGCCAGGACTGTAACTGATTTCGCTGGCAATATTGCGTATGGAGGTCTGCTCATAGCCTTTTTCAAGAAATATCTTACGGGCACCGTCCAGGATCCGCTTGTGCATTTCTATCTTTTCAAGCTCTTTTCTCTTTGCGATCGACATATCAATTTCATTTGATATGCAAACCTATTAAACACTGTTCAATAAAAAAAACTTTTTAAGAAATATTTTGAACAGTGTTCAAAATCGGTGAAGGATTCCGAACTTATGTATTGTTTTTTCGTGTCAGACAATCCGACTTTCGTGTTAAAAGGCTGCTGTTCAAGCTGCGTACTTTTGTAACAAGTTAACGATCAAGCATTTTAGCTGGTCGTCATTATTTCACCGGTAGAAAGCAATGCTATGCAACATTTCAAATCCCTTCACGAACTGGCCGTGGCCACAGGTGTTGCACCCCCTGAACATCCATTGATCGGGCTGATACGCGTCACAGACCGGACGGTGATCCATCATGAAGCATTTACCACCGACTTTTATAAAACAGGGTTTAAGAAAATCAGGGCGGGGCACATGCTTTACGGGCGCACCCGGTTCGACCACCAGACCGGCTCAATGATGTTTGCCAAACCCAGGCAAATTATTGAATTGAAACACGTGGAATTCGAGGAAGACGGCTACATCCTGTTCTTCCACGAAGATCTGCTCCATGCGCACCCGCTGCACCAACAGATAGGGAAGTATTCGTTTTTTGAATATGAAACCAATGAAGCGCTGCACCTGGCACCCAAGGAGGAAAAAATCATCTGGAACATTTTCGCTTCTATTGAGCAGGAATACAATAATACCGAGGACGAGTTCAGCCGCGAGATCATTCTGGCCGGGATCAATTCGCTGCTTACCTATGCCGAGCGGTTCTATAAGCGGCAGTTTATTAACCGCAAACCGTTATCAGGCAAGACCGTAACCGAATTCAACAGAATCCTTCAAAATTATTTCCGGGACGGTTCCATGGAACACGGGCTGCCCAGTGTGGCAGACCTGGCTAGCCAGCTAAATTTATCCCGCCGCTATCTGACTGACCTTTTAAAAATAGAAACCGGCAAAACAGCTCAGGACCTGATCCACATTGCGTTGATCGGCGAGGCCAAAAACCGACTCATAGCAGGTGACAAATCGGTCTCCGAGATCGCCTACTCGCTCGGTTTTGAGAACATGTCCTATTTCTCGCGGCTATTTAAAAAAGAAACCGGCTTGTCGCCTACCCATTATAAACACCAACATTTGAACTAATTGAATCATGAAAAAAGTATTGATAACCGGTGCCAGCGGTGGCATCGGACTGGAAGTCGCTAAACTTTTGGCAGCTAAAAATTACCAGATCACGCTGGTTGCACGGCGTGAAGACGCGCTCAACAAGGCCAAAAGCAGTCTTGCCGGTACCGGTCATTCCATTCATGTAAGTGACCTGACCAAACAGGAGGATGTGCAGGAACTGGCTGCGCACATTGAAGCCAGTTCATATGACGTGCTCATCAACAATGCAGGCGTGGGCATGTACGGACAGTTCATTCAAATGCCGCTGGACGAGCAGCTGGCCAGTATGCGCCTGAATATGGACACGCTCGTTACCTTGTCCTATGCGTTTTTGAAAAATGCGAAATCCGGCGACGCGCTGGTGAATCTAGCCTCCCTGCTGGGACATTCGTCTTTTCCAGGCGCATCAGTATATGCGGCAACCAAAAGCTTCGTGGCTAACTTTTCGGAATCTTTGTGGTATGAATTTAAAAACAGGAACATCTACATTCTCAGCTTCAATCCCGGCGCGACGAGATCGGATTTCCATTCCAATGCCGGCGGAAAAACTTCCTCGTATCCCGAATTTGTTCTCTCGAACGTTCCGGACGTTGCCCGGGACCTGGTAGCAGCCCTCGAAAGCCGCAGCAAGCCAAGAGTATTGTCGGGCTGGAAGAACCGAATGATGCTGTTTGGGTTCAGGTTGCTGAGCCGGGCAGCGGCAGTCAACATCATGGGAAAAATAAGTCCGGGGATGAAGTAGGATTGTCACTGGCGACTTCTTTACCTTTTTCGTACTTTGCTAGTCGAGCCAGTAAGTCGTCTTTAAGCCCAGTCCAGCATGATCTGCCAGGAATTCACGCCCGACCCGCAATTACGCTGCTTCGTACAGTGTTACCAGCTCCGGTATTTCGTGGCCCCCAATGGCACTACCTTACCCTACAAGCCCTACGCGCCCCGACCGGAGCAAACCCTGGCTTTTTTCCCTCGCGGCAGTGAGCAAGTTGAATATCTTGCGAACGGACAGATTGTACCACGCCCTCGCTCTGTGATCATAGGGCAACATACAGAGCGGACCAACCGCCACCTGATGGGTCCAGAATTTTGTGTATTAATTGTCAATTTTCATCCGGGCGTCCTTTATCGGATGCTAGGGGTACCGTTGACGGAACTAACGAACACTTTTATCGATGCCGAAGCGGTTCTGCCTAAAATAATGGTTCGGGTTAATGAAAGGTTGGGAGATGCCGCATCGCCCCAGGAAATGATTGATATTGTAGAAAATCTCTTGCTTGGCCTTGCTCGCAACCTAAAAAAGGATCAGCATGCGGTTGATTTAATGACCCGGCATTTGCTATTGAAACCGGAGAACACGTCTGTTATTGAGATGGCCGAATCAAGCTGTTTCAGCGCGAGGCAGTTCGAGCGGCTGTTTAAGCAGCGAATGGGGATCAGCCCTAAGCTGTTCGCCAGAATAGCCCGCATGACAAAAGCATTTGCCCTCAAATACAATCGTCCTGATCTTGATTGGCTCAGTATCGCCTTACTGTGCAACTATCACGACTACCAGCACCTTGCCAGAGACTTTAAAGACCTGGCCGGTGTGACGCCTGCAGAATATTACACAGAAGAAAAAGGCGCGCCCGAACGCAGCTTCGGTTTGCAAGACTCCTCAATAAGCAGCAACATTGTCGCGTTTTTACCACCTGCAATCATTTAAAGTGCCTGATTTTTACATTAAAAACAGGCAACAATGAAAACATTGGTCACTTCTATCTCTATACTGGTGATGGCTTTCGGCTATTACTACGTTCAGGCTCAGCCATGCGATACGGGTAAGCTCGACCCGCGCGTTTCCACCGCGCTTAAAACAGTGCTTCGCGACCTGCCGGCGTCTCCGAATATGTCCGTCGAACAGATCCGCGACGTAAGGGTTCCATCCCTGCCGTTTCCTGCCGGTGACCGGCAAACGATGAAAGTAACCACTGACAGCGTTGGTATCCAAATCTATAATCCATCCCACACCAACGGCTTGCCCATCATCATATATTACCACCCAGGCGGATTTGTAACCCCGTTTTTGCCTTTCATGCAATATGAATGCTGGCGGCAGGCAAAAGCCTTCGCCGCGATCGTGGTCGCAGTAGACTACCGGATCGCGCCGGAGCATCCCTACCCCGCCGCAGTTGATGATGCTTACCATGCTTTTCGCTGGATAAGCACGCATGGACTAACATTTGGTGGCGACACTTCGCGAATCATCGTTGAAGGCCTGAGCGCGGGGGGAAACCTGGCAGCGGTCGTTTGCCAGAAAGCGAAGCTGGACGGTATCCAGAACCGCATCAAGTTACAAGTGCTCAATTGCCCATCCACCGATAATGCTCGCAACAATAGCCGATATGCATCCTATCAGCGATTTGCCTCCGGGTACTTCCTCAATAAAGCATTCTGCGAATACACCATGCAGGCCTACGCACCGCAGGTAAGTCTTGAAAACCCGGAAGTCGGGCCCATCAACCGTCAGGATCTAAGCAATTTACCTCCAGCACTGGTGCTCACCGCCGAATTCGACCCACTTCGGGATGAAGGTCAGCAATATGCCAGGCGACTGCAGAATGCCCGTGTGCGAGTTTGGGATCACTGCTTTTCAGGACAAATTCATTGCCTGCTCGGCCTGCCACCCGACTCTGATGAGCAAAAGCTCGCAGACAAATTGCTGCTGACAGCCATGCGAACAGTATTGAACAGGTAAGCCTGCCCGGAGGCAATTTTTTTACCTTATTGCCACCGCTAGCAAACAGCGATTATCTTTCAACGAGATCACAATCCGTAACCAGGCCGTCGGAGGTCAGATGGACGAGTATATAGGTGTCCGGCTGATTGGACTTCAATTGGTAAGTTACGATTTCGCTCACGTCGCTACCATGGCGTTGAATTCCCCGGCCTGCGACGTTTTCAGAATGAATAAAAGTCAATGATTTCAAAGTTTCCGGCTCCCGCATTCCACCTGCAAAATCGCGTTTAGCTCCCAAAGTGAGGCCTGATGCTTCTTCTAGTACTTTACCACCTTTTACCATGGCCTGCAAAGCCGCCATGATTTTGGGTGTGCGTGACGGATCTGGATCGGCATTGGTTTGATGGACACCGGCAAGCGGCCCGATACGTGGCACTTTTCGCTCATACCTTTGATCATCGTCTTGAAGTGTGAAGCCAGTCACATTTCCATTTGCGTCGGGATTGAAGATCACTGAAACATTCCGGTCAGTTGATGTAAACTTATTGTTAGCGACGGGCACAAATTCTTCATCGACAAAACCATCTTCAATGGTAAAAAGTCGTTGATTATCAGCATCAAAAGTGACAATTCGATTGTTAAATAACTCATATCGTCCTTCGAAAGCCATTAAACTTTTGGAATCCACATCCACCGCGGCCGGTTTTTTCTTTGCAGGAAATCCATCCCAGTGGTAATAGTCAGCGATAAAATCAACAATCCTGCCCATCATATGCGAGTTATCGTTCGCATTGATCATGATCACAATGCCTTGTCCTTTGTCCGCACTAGCAGTCAGTAACGCATCAAAACCCTCGTCGCGCCCATTGTGACCGAAGCGGAGCGTAGTACTGTCACCCTGCAAAAAAACACCAAGTCCATCCCTGTTTTTCTGGTCTGTCAGCATTTGGCGGGTCATGGACTGGGATAATACACTTCCTGATTTTCCGGCATAAGCATTCTGAATGCTAATCGCGAACCGGGCCAGATCGGACGGCGTAGTCCACAAGCCCGCTGCTGCCATCTCAGGATAAATGTGCCAGCGACCTTCCACTAACTTTCGATTGTTATAGTGACCGGTTGCCGTCAATTTTGCCAGTTCCGGAGTTAAAGGTTGTTGGTAGGTACTATTTTTCATGCCCAGCGGTGAAAGCACATTGTTTTTCATGAATTCCGGAAAACCAGCGCCGGTCACATCCACCATCAGTTGTTGCATGACGGTATAACCGCCACCTGAATACCTCCAACGGGAGCCCGGAACAAAGTCTACCCGAACCGGTGGTGTATTGGCCGGGGCTGTCCCATCCAGAATCTGAACGACCGAAGGGAGCTTTGTGCCCACAGCGTATCCCGGAAATCCGTGCACGGTAAGACCGGTGGTATGACTGAGTATCCCGCGCAGTGTAACCTTTTTATCGTTTGTAAATTCATTATCAGGGACTTTCCAGCTTTTAAGTTTTTCGTTCACATTCTCATCCAGAGAAAGTTTGTTATGTTCAACCAGATACAGAGCGCCCATGGCAGCAACCGATTTACTCACCGAACCTGCCTGAAACAAGGTGTTTGTCGTGACAGGCACCTTTCCATCCTTATCAATAAATCCATAGGACTGAGCCTTCACAATTTTTCCATCCTGAATGATAGCCAGGGACAAACCGGGAATACGCCGCTTCTGCATTTGGCTCCGGATAAAATCGTCCAGATCATCCGCCTGAGCGTTAAATAGACCTAATAGAAAGGAAAGAATCAGAAACAGGCGTTGGTTTTTCATGGATAGTTTGGTCGGAATGGTTTGGTTTTCAAGAATTTCAGCCGCAAAGCTAAAAGTTTCTATCCTGTCGTCTGTTAATGACCTGTAAAAGAAGGTTAATGAAATGTAAATGCTGCTTTTATGGATTTTCGCTCCTAAGAGGTGAAACTGTCTTTTGCTTAGGAACACTGGCGTACTTTCGTTGGAATATTTAAATTGCACATATGAGAAGCTATTCCTACTATGTGCTCGACGTATTTTCCGGCGTCCGATATAAGGGTAATCCATTGGCAGTTGTGCTAACGGGCTCAGACCTGGATATTAAAAGCTACGCGGACATCGCCCGTGAGTTTGGCTATTCGGAAACCTCCTTCATTTACTATTCCCCGGAAGAAAAGGCTTTAAAAGTCCGTTCATTTACACCTACCGGATTCGAGGTCGGTGGTGCGGGGCACAACCTGCTGGGCGCGGTGGCTGCTGCAATTCTCATCGGATGGGATATTTTCGCCGGACAGCAGGGAGGAAAGTTTGTGATCATGAAGGATGATATCATCGGCCTTTCGGTCGATCAATCCATACCCGGTGCTCCGATAATTGGTATGCGCCAGAATACAGCCCGCATTTTAGCAAAAGTTTCCAACGAAGATGTTGCCCGGGCGCTTTCATTGAAGACGCAGCAGGTATTATCAGAAGACCTGTCTCCAGCCGTGGTTTCGACAGAGGCCACACATTTAATGGTGCCATTGAAAGATATTGCTGCGCTTGGTGCTGCCGTAGTGGAAAAAAAGCTCCTGATCAAGATCGCCGAACAATACGGTTTCGAGGGATTTTACTGCTTTACCATTGTGAAAAATGACCCACAATACCTGGCTCAGGCCCGTTTTTTCAATCCGGGAATCGGTATCGATGAGGACCCGGCTACTGGCAGCGCTGCCGGACCACTGGCGGGTTATCTTTTACAAAAAGGCTATGTAAAGCCTGAAACCGATTATCGACTGCTGCAAGGAGCAGAAATGGGGCGACCGTCGGTCATACATTTTAATGCCGGGGATGAGGGCATATGGATAAGCGGATCCGCTGTTATTGTCATGGAAGGAAAAATCCATATTTGATGCCGTGGGATGACCGCCGAAACGATCAGGTATTCCCTTCAGGCGATCATGATATCCTCTCCTTATACCGGTGTCCATCCCCATTAAACGGAAACTTAATTCCACAGGGCTGACATAATTAAATCTTCTCGCGTCTTGGCCAATGCTCAAAATGTCTCATACGACGGCTCTGGTCAAATTGTTAATGACACCTTAACCATAAGAATGGTAATAGATTACGACAAAATGGGTAACGATATTCCAAAACCTTCCCGAAAGCCGAAGACCCAAAAAAAGTGTAGCTAGTTCTTTCGAAGGCAGTGTCAATGCTCTCATCGCAATGTGACTCTGGTCACAGACCGGCCATAGTGATTTTGTAAATTTGCGTGATTTCCAATCACGTCATAAAATGAACATGCATACAGAGCAAGCCGCGATAAGACAATATCTGGAAACCTATTTCAGTCAATTCGAGCCGGAGCTGATCAGGAAACTCGCTGAAAACAGCATCCTGCGGGACTTTGAGAGTGAGGAGCAATTGATGCGGCCAGGTCAGTATTTCAAATCCACCATGCTGATTGTGGAAGGCGGTGTGAAGCTATACCGGGAAGGCCAGGACGGCAACGAGTTCTTTATTTACCAGCTGGGCCCTGGCGATGCATGCGCACTTTCGATGATCTGCGCGACAAAAAAAGAACAAAGCCAGATCTCGGCCAGGGCGGTGGAGCCCGCAAGGGCTATCCTCATCCCGATAGCGCTGATGGACGAATTGATGACAAGCTACAAAAGCTGGTACTATTTCGTGCTGGAAACTTACCGCTCACGGTTTGAAGAACTTTTGCAGGTCGTCGACGGCATTGCTTTCAGGAGCATGGACGAGAGGCTGGAATTTTATCTGAAAAACCAGCAAAAACTGCTGCAAAATGATGAAATACCCATCACCCACCAGCAAATAGCCAGTGATCTGAATTCATCCAGGGAGGTTATCTCACGGCTTTTAAAAAAGATGGAACAGAGGGGAATGGTCCGCTTAGGCAGAAACACGATCAAAGTTCTGAGAAAATTTCCCTGAGTGACAAATATCACTGACGGGCTCGCCTCCCCTTCCGAACTTTGTATTGTTCATTAAGAAGAATAAAAACAAGGAAGGCTATGCGAATCGAACAAATCTATACCGGCTGCCTGGCCCAGGGCGCCTATTACATTGAGAGTAACGGCGAAGCAGTGGTTATCGACCCGCTTCGCGAGGTGGAACCCTATATCAACCGGGCTGAAAAAGACGGAGCAAAAATCAAGTACGTGCTCGAAACGCACTTCCACGCTGATTTTGTCTCTGGTCACATTGATTTGGCCGAAAAAACAGGAGCCCAAATCGTATTTGGACCCACTGCCAAGCCGGGATTTCCCGCTCATGTTGCACAAGACGGTGAAGTTTTGAAAGTAGGTAATGCTACGATCACAGTACTGCATACGCCAGGGCATACGATGGAGAGTACCTGCTTTCTGCTGGCCGATGAAAGTGGAAAACAAACAGGCATTTTTACGGGCGATACACTATTTATCGGAGATGTCGGCCGTCCCGATCTGGCGCAAAAGGTCGTGGCAGACCTTACCCAGGATAAATTAGCCCGGCATTTGTTCCATTCGCTGCGCAACAAGATCATGCCACTTTCCGATGATATCATTGTATATCCGGCCCACGGTGCTGGCAGTGCCTGTGGTAAAAATATGAGCAAGGAGACCACCGATACACTGGGCAATCAGAAGCGGTTCAATTATGCGCTACGCGCGGATATGACGGAAGA
Source organism: Dyadobacter sp. OTU695 (assembly GCF_038440355.1). Lineage (NCBI taxonomy): Bacteria > Pseudomonadati > Bacteroidota > Cytophagia > Cytophagales > Spirosomataceae > Dyadobacter > Dyadobacter sp. OTU695. Next base: position 31,057 of record NZ_JASATN010000025.1, read on the forward strand.
GGAATTTGTAAAAGAAGTAACCGATGGATTAATGCCGCCCCCCGCATACTTCCCCGAAAACGTGATGATGAATATCAAGGGGTACGAAAGTATCGATACAGTGCTTGAACGCGGAAATGCCGCACTCGACCCCGACGCCTTTGAAGCCGCCGCCAATGAAACCGATGCGGTAATGCTTGATACCCGCGATGCCCGGATTTTTGCCCGCGGGTTCATCCCCAATTCGATCAATATCGGGATTGACGGAAGTTTTGCCCCCTGGGTTGGCGCCATGATTCCCGATATCAAACAGAAAATATTGGTGATTGCCGACCAGGGCAGAGAAGAAGAGGTCGTCACCAGACTGGCAAGGGTCGGCTATGATTACACCATCGGCTACCTGAAGGGCGGTTTTCAGGCCTGGAAAAAGGCCGGGAAGGAAACAGACCACATAGAATCGGTAACGGCCATCGAGATGGCAGGGCTTCTCAAAAAGGACCCTTCCCTGTCGGTGCTTGATGTGCGCAAGGCAAGTGAGCACTTTTCCGAGCACGTGATCGGCTCCGAAAATATGCCGCTGGATTATTTAAACGACCACCTAGCAGAGATCAGCAAAGATAAAACCTACCTGGTACACTGCGCGGGAGGGTACCGTTCGATGATTTTCAATTCCATTCTCAGATCAAGAGGATACGATAAGCTGATTGACGTTCAGGGAGGCTTTAAAGCCATTAAAGAATCGGGGCTTGTTCCGGTAAGCAACTACGTGTGCCCGAGTACCATGTTATAAACACCTGACGGGGTGGACGTCTCCCACGGCGGAGCCCTGGGGAGTCTCAAACAGAAAATCTAAATATAAGCGCTTACATGCTGGAAGTAATCAAACAGCCGTGGCCCTGGTACATCACAGGGCCGCTTATCGGGCTCACCGTGCCCGCCCTGCTCATTCTTGGCAACAAGTCGTTTGGGATATCTTCTTCATTGCGGCATGCCTGCGCGGCGTGCCTGCCGGCCAGAATTCCATTTTTCCAATATGAATGGAAAAAAGAAACCTGGAACCTGGTATTTGTGCTGGGAATTTTTCTGGGAGGGATGGTCGCATCCCACTTTCTGCCCAACCCTGCTCCCATCAAAGTAAATGAAAACCTGGCAAGAGAACTGGCGGCCTACGGTATAACGGACTTTTCGGCAATGGTACCCCTGGACATTGTGAGTTGGGAAAAGCTGCTTACTGTTTCCGGCCTGATCATGATGGTCGGCGGAGGGTTTCTGGTAGGATTTGGGGCACGTTACGCAGGTGGGTGCACGAGCGGGCACGCCATCATGGGGCTCTCCACATTACAATGGCCTTCTCTGGTCGCTACCATCTTTTTTATGATTGGAGGATTTGTGATGGCCAACTGGATTTTACCCTTTATACTCAGCTTGTAACACCATGGATGACACATTGAGACACCTCAAAAAAAATGACCCCATCATCGACATTAGTGGTGGGGAAAGTATGCTTTCGAATTTAAAAAAACTAATGCTGTAATAGATGAGCAACTTCACATCTGAAATAAGCAGAGAGAAAGAACATGAGATCCGCGCGACTGATGCGATGTGCATCAATGAAAGCCAACAGGACCATAGATGGTATTACAACTTAAAATATCTGGTTACAGGTGTATTGTTCGGTATTGTATTTGTTAAAGCCGAAGTAATCAGTTGGTTCAGGATACAGGAAATGTTCCGCCTTCAGTCTTTCCACATGTATGGGATTATAGGCAGCGCAGTGCTCGTAGGCATGCTCTCAGTATGGATTATCAAGGCCCTAAAAATCAATACCATACATGGAGAGGAAATCACTTTCTCCGATAAAAAATTCAACAAGGGACAAGTTTACGGCGGGCTCATATTTGGATTGGGCTGGGGACTTACCGGCGCTTGCCCGGGCCCTTTATTCGCACAGATTGGCCTGGGAGCTACGGTCGTAACCGTGACCTTGCTGAGCGCCATCGCGGGGACTTGGGTATACGGACGTTTCCGACAGCAGTTACCCCACTGAGATCAAAAACCATGAGATTGTCACTGTGCACTTCATGATCTTACATTGGTGTGCTTTAAAACTGGCAGACCTCGCCGTGCCCTCCGAAAGCGCTATTGCCGATTTCTTCGAACCGACAACAGGGTAATTAATTCAATAATCTCATCAAAACATGAACTCCACAGAAGTTTTGGGATTTTCGGCCTCCATATTAATCGGGATAAGCCTGGGGCTAATCGGCGGCGGGGGCAGTATACTTACATTGCCCGTGCTCGTATATGTGATGGGCATTAATCCTGTGCTTTCAACGGCATATTCCCTTTTTGTCGTAGGTACGACTTCACTGGCAGGCTCCTTCAACTTTATGCGCAAAGGGCTTGTTAACTACAAAGCAGCGCTTATGTTCGCCATTCCATCCTTTGTTGCCGTATTTTTGACACGAAAATATTTCGTTCCGATGGTACCGGATTCGCTGTTCATACTGGGCGGCTTTGAAGTAACAAAAAATGTCGCGATCATGCTCTTTTTCGCTCTGGTGATGCTGGCTGCCTCTTATTCGATGATCAAAGAAGACAAATCCGGGCCGCAAGAAGTGAGCCGCCGGCCCAAATTCAACTATCCGCTGATCGCACTCGAAGGAGGGGCGGTGGGTATGCTCACCGGTGTTGTAGGCGCGGGAGGCGGATTTTTGATCATCCCGGCACTGGTATTATTAGCAAAACTGCCCATGAAGATGGCAGTTGGGACCTCACTACTGGTCATTGCCGCTAACTCACTGATTGGTTTTGCGAGTGGATTCTCAAATACAACCATTGACTGGACTTTCCTGATCGAGTTTACGTCGCTATCCATTTCAGGCATCTTTCTTGGATCCTTTCTTTCCAGATTCATATCCGGTGAAAAGCTCAAAAAGTCCTTTGGCTGGTTTGTGCTTGTGATGGGTATCTATATCATTTCAAAAGAAATTTTCTTCAAATCGTAACCGGTACCATGGATGGTGCTAGCTTCACTACCGTACGGGACGTTCCGTAATAGCAAATGTGAAGACATGGAAAGCTCAAATCCAAGTGAGGACGTATATATACTGTCGTCATTAATTACATTCCGTTTTATTTTACAAAATTGATTTCAGCCACCCCTAAAACAGACTTTTGTCATATTTTTCTGTGATATTTTCCACTTGCTTTGAAAGTCAGCGATGAATCCAGCTGCGCGAGTGCGCCGGCAAATATGCCGGAGACGATCAAAAAACAAGTTTGCAGAACGAATCTATGACAGTCGCCGAGCATCATTTGGACAACACTTCGCATCTTGCCCGAAGGGTTACTGATCGAGTTAGCGCGATGATTGCCTACTGGGATAGTGACCTTATCTGCCGGTTTGCGAACTCCTCCTATCTGGAATGGTTTGGCAAAACAAGCGATGAAATGATTGATAAGATCACTCTACCCGAACTGCTTGGACCGCTCTATGATAAAAACCTCCCCTATATAACCGCAGTGCTGGCAGGAAGCCCTCAGACCTTCGAGCGCGACATCCCGCTCCCTGATGGTACAATTCGGCATTCACTGGCCAATTATTTTCCAGACATCGTGGAAGGAGAAACCAGAGGTTTTTTTGTGCATGTTGCTGACATAAGCGTTCAGAAACAAGTTGAATACAGATTAATGCAATCGACAGAGCTGATTTATGCTCAGAATGAACAACTGGTTAACTTTGCCAACATCGTCACGCACAATTTAAGATCCTACTCCGGTAATCTGGCCTCCTTACTTGACTTCTTTCAGCTAGCAGGTGATCAGGAAGAAAAAGACGAGATATTCAAATACCTTCAGGGACTCTCAAAAGCATTTTCGGATACGGTAGCTAACCTGACTGAACTGGTCGCAGTCCCAAACCTTGGAAAACGAAACTTAGAGCAGGTCGACTTGCTTAAAACAGTTGAAAATGCGATCAGTAGCATTGCTATGCAGATCCGGTCTTGTAAGGCTCAGGTCAGCGTGGCTGTCGATCCAGACCTCAGACTGGTTACTAACCCGGCCTACTTTGAAAGTATCGTGTTAAATCTGTTAACCAACGCATTAAAATACCGGCGTGCCGACCGTCTCCCACTCATTGAGATAAGCGCATTTGCAGAGCAGGATGAAGTGTATCTGAGCGTCAAAGACAATGGGCTCGGCATGGATTTAGATCGCGATGGGCACCGCCTGTTTAGAATGAATAACACCTTCCACGGAAATTCTGACGCGAAGGGCCTGGGCCTTTTTATTACCAAAACCCAGATAGAATCTCTCGGTGGCCGAATTCATGTGGAGAGTCGTGTGAACGACGGCTCAACTTTTAGCATCGTATTCCCCAGCAAGCCGACCGACCTGTAAAGTCTGCCGGTACTCGCTGTTAAACCCCCAAGTCTGCCTCATAGACCTCAACAAGAAAGTCGTCACTGCTTGCAGCACCCTACCCGGAATGACCGGGGTCATATGGCGGGTTAATCCCAGTCATAAAATCAGCCTGATCGGCGTAGTAACTTTGCCAGAGTCATTACCTAACCCGATTATCAAGAACCGTAGCGCCTTTAATTACGCTAGCGCAAACCCATCGTAGAAAGTTAATCCTAACCCGAAGAAAAAATGAAAAAGCTACAACCCTTTCTGCTAATGACAGCTTGCTCCGCGGTAATACTGGCAGCGGCTGTCTTGTCCTGCACCGATCATCAGATCGACCCGCCTGATACCGGCTGCGCTCGGGTGGACGGCTCGCCACGCTATTACCTCTGCGAGTTTCAGATCGTGAAAGCCGAATTTACCAGGGGATACCTGGGAGAGGTAATTGCAACGGCCACACCCGAAAACCGAAAAATCACCTTACCGGTTAGCGCGGCTTTTGTCAACATCCGCCCGGTAAGCGGTTATGCCGATGTTACTTATAAGGTTAAATTATATATAAAACGAATATCCAGCCCTTCTGTTTCCAGTAGTGACCAGTATGTGATACCGCACGTCAGCGCAGTGGTCTCGGATCTGGATGCTGCCATATCGGCCAACAGGTTCCCGCCACTTTTTCCACCGCTGTCAACGCTGATCTCAATTCCGGTCGGCCAGACTTTTGTGATGGCGAAAGATGCCTCCTACCGGGTAAAGGAGGATTTCGGGCAGCCAGGTGGCAAGGCCGTTTACACCAATCCATCTGGTGTGGTAGCTTACCTGGTCTACAACATGCAGGCGGCAAACACACTGGCAGCGGCGCCTCACAATTACCAAAACATTCTGGATCTGGCGGAAGGTCACCTGATAGTGGAGCCGGCTTTTGTCGAATAATATATTCCGTGGCATCCGCGCAACTCACCCCGCTTAACACAGCCTGATCAACGCCGCCTGTGAGATTTTAAGAATATCTTAAGAGTCAGGCGGATAATTATTTCACCGCTTCTTGTTTACTTCGTATGCAGTGATTTTAATGTCACGACAAATATCATGCGAATCCTGATTATCGAAGACGAGCCCGGCATCTTAAACTTTCTCCGACAGGGACTAGAAGAAGAATCCTACTCGGTTGATACAGCCACAACTGGCCTGAATGGCCTTAAAATGGCGCTCACTGAGGCATATGACATCATTTTGCTGGATTGGATGCTACCAGGAAAAAGCGGAGTCGAAGTTTGCCGTGACATCCGGAAGGCAGCCGTTAAGACGCCCATCATATTTTTGACCGCCCGTGACACCGTACAAGATACGGTGTTCGGCTTACAGGCGGGGGCTAACGATTACATTAAAAAACCATTTAGCTTCGAAGAGCTGTTGGAGCGCATTAAAGTGCAATTAAGGCCAAAATCGGGTGAACAACTCGAATTTCGGTTGGGACCCATCGTGGTCGATACTCAATCCCACCAGGTCTTCAAGGGATCACAGCAGATCAAGCTGACCCAGAAAGAATTTGGCCTGCTGGAATTTTTGTTGCGCAATAAAGGAAAAGTGTGCCGAAGGACCCGGATCATCGAGAGCGTCTGGGATATTCATTTCGAATACAACACGGGAGTTATTGATGTATATATCAATTCACTGCGCAAAAAATTGGGCTTAACAAGGGAGGAAGACTACATCCAGACCGTCCGTGGCGTGGGCTACATTGCAAAGGAATTAGAAACATTGCAATGATGGCAGCCTCCTACCAAAATCGCATCGCCCTTAATTTTACGCTTGGTACGGCGCTATTGGTGGCTGTGATTTTCCTGTTGATCTATTATATCGTCAGTGCTACTGTTTTCAACCGTCTGGAAAAAGATCTTACCTACGAGCTGGAAAAGCACTTCTATGAAGTGGGCGTCCAGGGCGGCCAACCCTATTTTGCCGACAAAGCCGAATGGCTCGAGCGCGAGCATAGCGAACTGGAAATTAATCCGGTATTCGTTGCATTAACCAGTCTTTCCGGTAAGGTAATCGACAAATCACCCAACCTGAAAAACGATTCGTTAAAGCTCCATTTCTCATTGGCAGATCACGCCGTTTTCAAAACTACTCTGCATGGACAAGCCATTGAACAGGTACAGCAGGTGATCAAAGAAAATGGCCGGCCGTCCGGCTATATCGTTGTCGCAATGCCTATCGATGAGTCGGAACGGGTTCTTCTTAATCTTAAAGTGGTGCTTTTGATCACCTTTCCGGCCGTACTGGCAATTCTCTTTATTTTTACGCGCTATCTGGCCGGCCGGAGCATTCAACCGGTATTAACGGTGATCGAAACGGCTAGCAAGGTATCCAACGGCAACATGGGCAGCCGCATTCCGGTGCCCGCCGTCAGAGATGAGCTGCATTTGCTTGTCACCACCCTGAACGAACTAATGACCCGCGTAGAGCACGCCATCGAGCGGGAAAAGCGGTTCACTTCTGACGCTTCCCATGAGCTCAGGACACCGTTGGCAGTCATTAAAGGCACTCTGGAAGTGTTGATCCGCAAACCGCGGTCGGCCAACGAATATGTCGAGAAAATCTCGTTTTGCATCCAAGAAATGGACCGCATCAATCACCTGGTTGACCAGCTGCTGTTGCTGGCGCGCTTTGAGAGCCAGCAAAAAGCCATGACCATGGGAGCCGTTGACCTATCTGAACTTACAGGTAACATTCTGGTGCGGCACCAGCAGCAGATCCTCGATAAGAATCTCTCTATCGATTTGAACACAGATGGCACACATGTCGTATATAGTGATCCGTACATGGCCGACATCATGCTGGACAACATTATTTCTAATGCCGTCAAGTATTCATCAGGCCCGGCCGGCATTGCTATCAGCATCGCTACCTCCGGGCAAAGAACCAATTATACGGTAACTGATGAGGGGATTGGAATCGATGCAAAAGACGTTGGGCGGATACGAGATGCATTCTACCGTTCGGCCCCCTTATCCCATCCCGAAGTGAAAGGAAGCGGACTCGGCCTGTCCATCGTCAACCGGATGTGCGAAATGCTGGGCGTCGGTTTTAAAATCAATAGCGAGCTTGGGAAAGGCACACAGGTGAGCCTTTCATTTCCGATCTTAAGTGAATCTTAAGAATCTCTTGAGAATGCCTTAAGAAAGGCAGGGATACCTTTGATTAAACATCATATAATCAGAGTTAATCCTTCGCAATATCTATGAACTCCACCGCAAAAGCCGAGAATCTGAGCCGTCATGCATTTCTGCGCCAACTGGGATTCGGCGGGGCCGCGCTTGCCGCCTTCTATTTTGGCAGCCACCTGCAATCCTGCACCAACGACCGTGTTAACCCCGCTCCTACCAATATGAGCCTGGATTTGAACGATCCGTCTTATGCGGCCCTGAAATCCAATGGCGGGTACGTGGTTAAAGATGGCGTCGTCATCGCCCGAAGCAATACCGGCGCCTACATAGCCGCAACCCGTACATGCAGCCACGAGGGCAGAAACGAGGTGATCTATCAGACCGACCATTTCTATTGCACTGCTCACGGGGCCAAATACGACAACGCCGGCAAGGGCCTTAATAGCGAAGGCAGAAAAGGTATAGCCGTCTACACGACCAGCCTCACCGACCAGATCCTGACCATAACTGCCTGAGCCATGCGCAAAACAACATTCAGTTTACTGTTTTACCTGCTGGCTTTTACAGCCTTTGCCCAGACCGACCTGATGAAAGAGCTCGAACAGGCCGACGATTCTACCGTACAATACGCCTCGGCAACTTTCAAAGGCACCCGTATTATCAACGGTCACTCGATCGAAACCGTTGGCAAGAACAATATGGATTTTATTATCTCACACCGGTTCGGGGCAATCAATTCCGGGGCCGGCAACTTTTTTGGCCTTGACGAATCGCAAATACGCCTGGCGCTCGAATACGGCCTTACCGACCGCCTGATGGTGGGTTTGGGTCGCAGCAGCTATCAAAAGACGATCGACCTTTTCATCAAATATCGTTTGCTTCGCCAGTCAGGCGGCCTGCGCAACATGCCCGTATCGGTTACCCTTTTTGCAAGCGACGCACACAATGCAAGTACATCCACGCCCGACCTTCCGTTTTACACCATCACTCAGCGGCAGACCTACACATTCCAGGCGCTGATCGCTCGAAAGTTCAATGAGAACCTGTCCTTGCAGCTCACCCCGACGGTGATGCACCGCAATCTGGCGGAAAAGCCACTGGATGCCAACAATGTCTATGCACTGGGCATTGGCGGCCGTTACAAGCTTACCAAAAGGACCTCGTTCAATGCCGAGTACTGGTACACGCCAAGGACCATCTGCGGCACTACGCAACGCGACCCGCAATACACCAATACGCTTTCGGTAGGTTTTGACATTGAAACCGGCGGGCACGTTTTCCAGCTTCATCTGACCAACTCCCGTGGCATGATCGAAAAGCAGTTCCTGGGCCAGACTACCGGCAAGTGGGGAAATGGCGACATCTTCTATGGATTCAATGTGGCAAGAACGTTCAGTTTCGATAAAAACAAAAAACGTAGCAATGGCAACGGATACTAAGCTTTTCAGATTGACATTGCTGCTGATGGCCAGTCAATTGCTGGCAATCTGCGCCAACGGGCAGATCTACATGACCAAAGCCGGACAGACCAGTTTTTTCTCGGAAACACCCCTGGAAAATATCTCGGCTGTAAATAGGCAGGTGGCGGTACTGCTGAACAGCGCCAACGGAGAAATCGCCGTGCGGATGCAACATCGGGCATTCCATTTTCCAAACAAGCTCATGCAAGAGCATTACAATGAGAACTACATGGAGACAGAAAAGTATCCGGCTGCCAGCTTCACCGGAAAACTAACTGAACATATCGATTACAACAAAGACGGCATTTACACAGTGACCGCAGAAGGCATACTGGATCTGCACGGCGTCAAGCAAAAGCGGACATTGAAAGGAGAGCTCATCATAGATCATGGGCAATGCACGCTAAACTGCGAATTCGAGGTAAAGCTCTCTGATCACAACATACAGGTCCCTAGCCTGGTGATCACCAAAATCGCCGAGTCCATTTCAGTCAAAAACAAGTTTGTTCTCACATTGAAAAAAAGCGCATAGATATCCAATGCTCGACAGGATCATCGCTTTCTCGGTTGCCAATAAGCTCATTGTAGGGCTGCTGGTGCTTGTGCTCATTGGCTACGGCAGCTACGAGCTCACCCGCCTGCCGGTCGACGCGGTGCCCGACATTACCAACAACCAGGTACAGGTGATCACCATCGCGCCTTCTTTCGGAGCGACCGATATTGAAAGGCTCGTCACGTTTCCCATCGAGCAGGCCAACAGCAATATTGCCGGTCTGAAAGAAATCCGCAGTTTCTCCCGTTTCGGTCTTTCCCTGGTCACGATCGTCTTTGAGGACGACGTAGATGTGTACTGGGCACGCCAGCAGGTCTCCGAGCGCATCGGCAAGATACAATCGCAGATTCCCCAGGGGATCGGCAGCCCGGAGTTAGGCCCAATCAGCACGGGGCTGGGCGAGATTTACCAGTATGTGGTGCGCGCCCGGCAGGGTTATGAGCACCGCTACGACGAAACCCAGCTTCGCACGATTCAGGACTGGATCGTCAGAAGGCAACTACTTGGCGTGAAGGGGGTCGCCGAGGTAAGCAGCTTTGGTGGCAAACTCAAACAGTATTCGATTGAGGTGGATCCGGCCAAACTCCTTTCGATGGGCCTGAACATCAATGACGTATTTGCTGCCTTACAGGAAAATAATGCCAATACCGGCGGAGCTTATATTGAAAAGGGTTCTTCGGTGCTCTATATCCGCAGCGAAGGGCTTGTAGAAAGCCTGCAAGATATAGGAAGCATCGCTGTGAGAAATCTGGCAGACGGACAGCCGGTTTTCATCCGTGATGTTGCAGAAGTAAAGCCCGGCTTTGCGACGCGCTACGGGGCTATCTGTTACAATGATCAGGGCGAAGTCTCAGGTGCCGTCGTAATGATGCTCAAAGGAGCTAACAGCAGCGAGGTAATCCGTGCGGTGAAGCAGCGTGTAGCTCAGATCCAGAAGACGCTTCCCGAAGGGGTGGTGATCGAGCCCTTTCTGGATCGGAGCAAAATGGTCAACAATGCGATCGGAACTGTTGAAAAAAACTTGTTGGAAGGCGCTTTGATCGTTGTCTTCGTGCTTGTGCTATTTCTGGGAAACCTCAGGGCAGGTCTGCTGGTCGCCTCGGTGATTCCGCTCGCAATGCTTTTTGCCGTCATCATGATGAACAGCTTCGGAGTCAGCGGCAACTTAATGAGCCTTGGTGCATTGGATTTTGGTCTGATTGTCGACGGCGCCGTTATCATTGTCGAAGCAGTGATGCATCAAATCGCGCAAAGAGGCCATTTCTCAGGTACCGACCGGCTCACCCAAGCCCAAATGGACGAGCAGGTCAAGGATTCGGCAGACCGTATGATGAATAGCGCTGTATTCGGGCAGATGATTATTTTAATTGTATACCTACCCATATTCACCTTGCAGGGAATAGAGGGAAAGATGTTTAAACCGATGGCGCAAACGGTGGCTTTTGCATTGCTAGGGGCATTCCTGCTTTCAATAACCTATATTCCCATGATGAGCGCAGTGTTTTTGAGCAAAAAAGTCGGCCAAAGGCGCAACTGGTCGGACAGGATGATGGACAGCATCTCTGAAGGCTACCTGGTTATGCTTGAAAAGCTGCTGCGTTTGCCCAGACTTGTCATGACTTCAGCGTCACTGCTTTTCGCGGCGGCGATCTTTACGCTCACCACTCTTGGAGGCGAATTTATACCTGCATTGGAAGAGGGGGATTTTGCCGTCGACACGCGTGTGCTCACAGGCAGCAGCCTTACGACCACTATCGCAAATACGACCAAAGCAGCACATATTCTTAAAACCCGCTTCCCGGAGGTCGAAAAAGTGGTTACTAAAATCGGCAGTGGTGAAGTCCCTACCGACCCGATGCCGATGGAAGCCAGCGATATGATGGTGATCCTGAAAGATAAAAGCCAGTGGAGCTCGGCAAGCAGCTTCCCTGAACTTTCGGAAAAAATGGGCCGGGCATTGCGGGAAGTGCCCGGGTTGACGGCTGGGTTTCAATATCCGGTGCAAATGCGTTTCAATGAGCTGATGACCGGCGCGCGGCAGGATGTGGTTTGTAAAATATTCGGGGAAGACCTGGACACGTTGGCACTGTACGCAGCCCGACTTGGCAGGCTTGTCAACCAGGTCGAAGGGACGCGGAACCTATACATCGAAGCCGTCTCGGGCCTGCCGCAGGTGGTAATCCGCTACAACCGCAACACCATTGCCCAGTTCGGCCTGACGATCGGGGCGGTGAACCGCATCGTAAACACAGCGCTGGCCGGGCAAAGTGCAGGAATGGTTTTCGAGGGAGAAAAGCGCTTCGACCTGGTCGTCAGGCTCAGCCCATCTCAAAAAAGAAACCTGGCCCAGATCCGCGATTTGCTCGTGCCTACTCCGGGCGGCAGTCAGGTCCCACTTTCCCAGCTTGCCGACATCCGCATCGTCACCGGCCCCAACCAAATCCAGCGGGAGGACGCCAAGCGACGCATCGTAGTTGGCTTCAATGTCGCGGGCCGCGACGTACAAGGCATTGTAAACGAGCTCCAGACCAAAGTCGGCAAAAGCCTGCACTTACCGGCCGGTTATTATATTGCCTATGGCGGGGCCTTCGAAAACCTGAACGCAGCCAAAGGACGGTTGATGATCGCGGTTCCCGTATCGCTGGTGCTGATTTTTGTGCTCCTTTATTTTGCATTCAATTCCGTGCGCGACGGGCTGCTGATTTTCTCGGCCATTCCATTATCGGCGATCGGAGGCATCTTCCTGCTTGCTTTGCGCGGAATGCCGTTCAGTATCAGTGCGGGAATAGGCTTCATTGCGTTGTTCGGCGTAGCGGTACTTAACGGGATTGTACTGGTAGCCGAATTCAACCGCATTCGCAAAGCCGGTGAAGGCCACATTCAAAAGGCCATACTGGAGGGTGCCAGCCATAGGCTCCGCCCGGTTCTGATGACCGCATTTGTTGCCTCCCTGGGCTTTTTACCAATGGCGGTCAGCAATGGCGCGGGAGCCGAGGTACAACGGCCCCTGGCTACGGTTGTGATTGGCGGCCTGCTGGTCGCCACGGCGTTGACATTATTTGTTTTGCCGGTTCTTTATATGGTCTTCGAAAACCGGTTTCACCTCAAAGCCGGGACAGCAATCCTGTTGATTCTGGGTTGGTTACTTGCACCCAGCCAGGCCCGGGCTCAGAAGCAGATCGGTTTGGGAACAGCCATTGACCTGGCCGTTAGAGACAATAGCCAGCTGAAAAGCGAAAAGTTAAGGACTGATTATCATAAGATGCTTCTAAAAACGGCCGTAAACCTGCCCCAAACCGTTGTCAGCATAGAGGCAGGCCAAATCAACAGTGCTTACACCGATACACGTTTTGCATTATCCCAATCCGTGTTTCTGCCCGTAGTTTATCAGCGGCAGCGCTCCCTTCTGGAACAGGAATTTGAGGCGGGCGTGCTGCACGCGTCAGCTACCGCGCTGGATCTCCGGCGCAATGTCACACAGCAATTTTACAGATTGCTTTATCTCAGACAAAAAGCCCGGCTTCTGGGTTCGCTTGATAGCCTATTCACTACGGTATCCGCGCGCGCTGCCGAGCGCCTGTCGCGGGGAGAGGCTAACGTGCTGGAAAAAACAAGCATTGAAATGCAGCTAGGTCAAATCCGGCAACAGCGCTGGCAGCTGGAAGCTGATCACACACTGGCGCTAATAGCATTCAATCTGCTGATAAACGGGGCAGAAACATATGAACCGCAAGACGGCCCGCTTATTTTTCCTACCGCCGGGTATGCAGATACTTCCAAATTATTATCGCACCCTTACATGCAGCTGACCGACCGGCAACAAAACATTGCCGGAGCAGCTGTTGCAGTAGAGAAAGCGCGGCTTCTCCCGGAATTAAGTTTAACCTACAATAATATGAGCATGCGCGGAACCGGTGCTGACAACAAGGTCTACAATGGCTGGCCTCGCTTCCAGGCTGCGCAGGTTGGAATAGGCATTCCTGTTTTCGCGGGTGCACAAAAGGCACGTATCGCCGCAGCGAAGATCGCCGGGCAGGCGGCCCGGCAACAATATCAGAGCCAGTACCGGCAGTTTGCGGCCCGGTATATGGCAGCATTAACAAGCTACCGCCAGCTGCTGGAACGCGTGGGCTACTATCGGAATTCGGCCGTGCCCAATGCCGAGTTGGTTGCCCTGACGGCCACCCGCCAACTTCAAGAAGGTCAGATCAATTACCTGGAATGGAGCCAGCTGATTGCCCAGGCCACTTCCGTCAAAAGCGAATACCTCGATACAATCGCCAATCTGAACCAAAATGCCATTGAACTGGACTATTTCCTTATCCAATAAGTAAACGATGGATATCAAATTTCTGCTTTACACTACCCTGGGCATCATGCTGGGCTCATGCACAGCGAAAACGGCGGTTGAAGAATCTTCCTCCCAAGTGCCAACGACAGAAAATGTTGCGAAACTGACCCCTGAACAAATTCGCAACGCGGGCATCGTGACCGCCCTTCCCAAAGTTTGGCCGGTTTCTTCCGTATTACGCCTTAACGGTAAGATCGATGTGCCACCACAAAATATGATCTCGGTCAGCGCGCCACTGGGCGGATATCTGAAATCAACCAATCTGTTGCCCGGAATGCCCGTGCAGAAAGGGCAGGTACTGGCTGTATTGGAAGACCAGCAGTACATTCAGCTGCAAGAGGATTATTTGGTGGGCTGCGCCCGGATTAAATATCTGGAGACCGAATACGAGCGACAAAAGAGCCTTAACACCTCTAAGTCTGTGAGCGACAAAAACTTCCAGCAAGCCGAAGCCGATTTCCGGGCCCAACAGGCGGCGGTCAGCGCTCTGGCGGAAAAGCTCCGGCTGGTGGGAATCAACCCGCGCCAGACAAGCGCGGACCGGATCTCGCGCAGCGTCAAGGTTTGCTCCCCCATCTCCGGTTATGTGTCGCGGGTCAATGTCAACATCGGCAAGTACCTAACGCCCGCCGAGGTACTTTTCGAATTGATCAACCCACAGGACATCCACCTGGCCCTCAAGGTTTTTGAAAAGGATCTGGACAAAATCCACAAGGGCCAACAGGTGCTCGCATTTACCAATTCCAGGCCAGAAAGGAAGGTTCCCTGCGAGGTGATACTGGTCAGCAAAGATCTATCCGCCGAGCGCACAGCCGAAATTCATTGTCATTTTCAGAAATATGAGCCTGATCTGATGCCTGGCACATTCATGAACGCGGAACTTGCAATGGACTCACGAAATGCCACCATTCTGCCCGACGACGCCATCGTCACCTTTGAAGGGAAAGAATACATTTTTATTCCCGGAAAAGAAGGATTTGCGATGACAGCCGTTCAGACGGGCACTAGTGAAAACGGCGTGACCGAAATCCTAAGCCCTACCGGTCTGGAAGAAACGCTCTGCGTTACGAAAGGTGCTTATTCATTACTGATGTTTCTCAAAAACAAATCTGATCAGTAACCCTCTCATGCGTGCTTTTCTATTTTTGTCTTGCCTTTCCACATTCGTTGCCGCCCAGACGCTTACCAGCCTGACTCAGGACAGCGCAGTTGTTGTCAGCCCTCGTGATTTTATTTTCAACGACTTTACGCTCCTGCCTCCCTGATCATCTAAGTTGGCCCTGTGTTGCCACCGGTGTGATCACGTCATCCGGGGCCCGATAAGCAGGAAACGCATCCAGGATCTTTGCTACCGCTGACCGGATGACAACATCTGGGTTCTTCCCATCATCAAATACTACTTCTATGACCGCCACCGCCCATCCACGCCAGATCAGCCTGCTGGCCTGCGCCTGCCACACATCGAGGATCAGTGTCGCCTCCCGGTATCGAAACAGGTTATCACGCGGCGTCATCCAATAGTCGCCATACAGATAGCCATATGGGTCGGGAAGCAGCATGGACTGTTCATCAATGCGTATATCATAGCGTAATGTCAAATCGGATGTGTCCGCTCCAAGTAAATAGCCCTTTGCGGTCAGAAGATCGTTAACAGCCTGCTTGATGCGGCAGTCGTTTAACTGGTTGAAATAAACCGGATTCATATTCCAGGCCGTGCTGTCAGCTTTCGCCCACCGGAAGGTGTGGTACTGGCTGACAGGCAAGCTTCTGTCAACATCGTGATAAACCCGAATTTGCGGACTGCATCCGATGAAAAAAATTCCAAGTATTGCCAGCGTCATCCTCATAGCATCAAAAGAAAAACTGATATGAACATAAAATTAAAGATCAGGGCCCAGCCCAAACATGAGCAAAATCAGTATACCATACCTCTATCGGTCATCCTTTACGGTACTGTTTGTCAATAACTTGCAGACAATTCAGCTAACCACATCATTTTAAGCGAGCAGCATATGAAAAAGATCCTTATCCCTTTTGACTTCTCTGCCCTTTCTGTGTCCGCACTCCGGTTCGCGCTCGATCTGGCCGAGGCCGCCCAAGGCGAGGTAACAGCCCTTCATGTGGTGAATATGACCCCGGCTTATCTGGAGAGCCTGGACCCGAATGGGTACCCTATCGGCTCGGCCTCAATACTATCAGAATTGGGCCGGCAGGCAACTTTGGATTTCGCGCGGGTAAGGGGCGAGCTGAAAACGCAGCTTGAACCTGGTTTTCGCGTAGAACAGGGATTGCTGCATCAGATCGTGATCAAAACCGTTCACGAAACCCAGGCTGATCTGATCGTGATGGGAACAAACGGAAGCAGCGGCATTACGGAGCTGATGCTGGGTTCTAATACCGAAAAGGTAGTCAGGATGGCGCCCATACCGGTCATTTCAATACATAAGGGCCAAAAGATCAATCAAATCCGCAATATCATCTTCCCGACAACGATCGATCTGGACCAGCACCGGTTCATATGGCAGATCAGGGCGTTACAAATATTTTTTAAAGCGCAACTGCACCTGCTTTATGTGAAGACGCCCGATTGCAAGGAAACGGATAAAGCGCTGACAGCCAAGCTCGAACAGCTGGCGGCATACTATGATCTCAAAGATTTTACGGTACATGTTACCCACGCCGCCTCAGAAGAAAAAGGGGTGCTCAGATTCGCTTCCCGCATACCGGGCTCAATGGTCGCGATGGCCACCCACGGCTATACCGGGCTGACCCACCTGATGCTGGGAAGCATCGCGGAAAATGTCATCAACCATACCCATGAACCTGTGTGGACTTGCAGACTTTCCGAGCATATCTAAAACCAAATGCATAACCAACCTAAGCTAAATCAATAAGTGCCGCAGATAACCCTGCGGCACTTACATTTGCCCCGAATGCATTACTTAATTTCCACTTGCCCGCACGCGTGAACGATCAACCAAAATACACCGGGCTTACCTTGGAGCAAGTTGAAGCCTCCCGTAAGCAGCATGGGCAGAATCTGCTCAAAAAGCAACATTCATCCCGGCTGCTGTCTGTTTTGCAGGCTGCGGCAGCCGAACCCATGCTATTACTGCTGGTAGGTGCGGCAGTCATTTATTTTATCATGGGATCCACGCGCGAAGGGATCATTATGTTGGTGGCAATCCTACTGGTCGCTGCTATTTCGATCGTGCAGGACACCAGGACGCGAAAGGCATTGGTCAGTCTCGAAAACTTCACCAGTCCGGCCTACCGAGTCTTGCGCGGCAGTGAATGGGCGTCTCTGAAAAGTGAAGAATTGGTGGTGAACGACATAGTGGAATTAGAAGAAGGAACGATGGTGCCGGCGGACGCCGCCCTAGTTTCGACGGACGACTTCACCGTCAATGAGTCGATTCTGACCGGAGAATCGGTACCGGTTTACAAAGTACCCGATGAGCTTTCCGGGCAAATATTTGCAGGCACGCAGGTCAGTTCGGGCCAGGCAATCTGCCGTATTACCGCCGTTGGCAACGCTACCCGGCTTGGGCAAATCGGCAAAAGCATCGAGACGATAGCCCCTGAAAAGTCAGCATTGCAGATTCAGATCAAGCGACTGGTCAGAGATATGGCGACGGTCGGTGGAATCATTTTTGTGGCTATATGGGTCATTCGGTTCGTCCGCTCGGGGGACCTGCCGGCAAGTTTTTTAGGGGCGCTGACGCTGGCGATGAGCATTCTTCCGGAAGAAATCCCGGTTGCTTTCACCACATTCATGGCTCTTGGCGCCTACCGGCTCATGAAAAAGGGGATTATCGTCAAGCGAATGCAAACTGTCGAAGCCCTTGGCAGTGCTACCGTTATCTGTACGGACAAAACCGGTACTTTGACGGAAAATACCATGTCGCTTTCAGGGATTTTTTTGCTTAACGGGCGGCATTTGATCACCGACTTTTCCGTCTTGCCGGCTGATGCGATAGAGTTGCTTTATCACGCCGCGCTGGCAAGCGAAATAAAGCCGTTTGATCCGATGGAGGCCGAGCTGCACCGCAAGTTCGAAACCTGGTCCCCTACTCATATGCCTGCATACACAGGGCTAACTATGCTACGGGGATATCCGCTGGAAGGTAAGCCACCCATGATGACCCACGTCTGGGAGAGCAAGGATGGCCAGCGCATTATCGCCGTGAAGGGCGCGCCGGAAGCGTTGATCAATGCGGCTGCCCTTTCTGTTGAAGACAAGACCGGTTTGTTAACTGCCATCGATGTTTTTGCTTCGAACGGATTCAGGGTATTGGCCGTAGGAAAATCCGATTTTCAAGGTACCGACCTACCCGAAAGCCAGCAAAGGCTGCCGTTTCAAATCCTTGGCCTGGTAGCATTTTACGATCCTGCCAAAGCCGGGATGAAAAACGTTATGCAGGCTTTCTATCAAGCCGGCGTGCAAGTCAAGATCCTGACCGGGGACAATCCATTAACGACAAGCTACATTGCCCGGCAAATCGGGCTCCAACACCCCGAGCGCATCATGACCGGCGAGCAGATCATGGCCCTGGACGATCACGGCTTATCAGAAACAGTAGGATCCACGACCATATTTGCGCGGATGTTTCCCCAAGCCAAACTCCGCGTGATCCGGGCATTAAAAGCGCAGGGTGAAATCGTTGCGATGACCGGAGATGGGGTCAACGACGGGCCTGCCCTGAAAGCGGCCGATATTGGAATCGCGATGGGGCGAAAAGGAACGGAAATTGCCCGGCAGGCTTCGAGCCTGATCCTGCTCAACGATGATCTGGCCGGTATGGTCAGCGCCATCGAAGGCGGAAGGCGCATTTATATCAATCTCCGAAATGCGATCCGGTACATTGTTGCGGTCCATACGCCACTGATTCTGCTTGTATTTCTGCCGCTGGCATTCAACTGGACCTACCCGGTCATCTTCGATCCGGTGCACATCATATTTTTTGAGCTGATTATGGGGCCGACCTGCTCGATTGTCTATGAGAATGAGCCGGCGCGAAATGGGCTTTTACAGGAAAAACCCCGACCCGTCACGGCCAGACTTTTTGGCTTGCGCGAACTGACGCTGAGCCTTTTGCAAGGACTTTCCATCGCAGCGGCGCTGTTGCTTATCTACCGGATCGCATTGAACAGCGGGCAGCAGGAGTCAGCCACCCGTGCAATGATCTTTATCGGAATGATTTCAGCTAACATTGCACTGACCATTACCAACCGTCCCACTAAAAAAGGCCTTGCAGGGATTTTCAAAGACCCCAACAACCTGATGTTCTATGTCCCGGCCGCCACCATTACGCTCACTTTCCTGCTATTTCTGATCCCAGCCGTCTCGGCGCTATTTCGGCTCTCCATACCTGACGCTAACAGCATACTTTTGAGCATTGGCTTCGGCGTGGTATCTGTTGTATGGTTTGAAATTTACAAACTGTTTCAGCCTGACTCAAAAAAACGGATTAACCCGGGCGATCGAAATCCTGATACAGATCATATTCCACGGTAAGCCTCGTCAACCTTTTTTACCCCACATAGCGCTTATTTTAAGGAAGTTAAAATAATCAGACAACCTCAAAGTCGGTGCTATGGATTCGCTCAAATTCCTTGACATGGCCTCCTGGGCCTTTTATCTGACCTGCAATGGGCTGGCTATATTCCTGATCTGGATCGGCAAAACCCGGCCGTCGGTGGCGCGTATCGTTCTTTTCCTGATATTTCTTTTTGCTGCGGGCGTCAATGCATATATCGCCCTGGATGCACCCTGGAGCTACCAGGACTTTGCGGACAGTGCCATGCCAGTCTACAAACAGTTCATTTTGGGCGCCTTTGTTCCTATTATCACACCGATGGTACTCACAATAGCCGCCTGCCAACTCCTGATCGCTCTTGCCATGACCCAAACCGGCCAGGTATTTCAAACAGGCGGCTGGGCGGGAATCATCTTCTGCATCGCTATCGCCCCGCTAGGGCTATATGCAGCCTTCCCGATGCCTTTGCTGCTTGCATGGGCGATTTTCCGTGTGATCAGGGCCGATGGTGCTCGGTCGCGCCTTTCAACCCATGCGCAGAATTTACAATAAAAACTGCGCCGCCCTCAGGACATTACCAATACTGTCAGGCGATCTCAAACCAGCCCTCACTGCAAAAGCGTTCGCGTCCGACCGACCAGGTAAGCCGGGCCAGCCAGAAGCCTTTGGCAAATTGGCGGGTTGAAATACTTACCCTCGGGCCGTTTTCCGGCGCAAGCGGCAGGGTAAGCCCCTCGTCGGTCGATTGACGAGTAAAGGTCACTTCCGCCTTAATAAAGTAAAGGGGAAGCACGAATGTCACTTTTTCTTGTTCTGCCTGGTAAGTCATAGTAGTAAGGTTTAATGTGGTATTAATTGCTGCCTGTGCCCGAGCGGACAAGTAAAAACAGGTATTTGGGCGTGATTGACAACATCCGCGGCGATGCTCGGCCGGAACATATGGGCGGGGTCGGGATTTGTCATTGTAGGGATTGCAATCATATCGGCGCCGATCTGCCCTGCATATGCGATAACACCGTTGGCGACCTCCTCCGCATTTACAACAGCGCTTACACAATGGGCAAGCCCCAACTTCCGGTTACATTCAGCAAGCAAATCCACGGTTGCCTGCTGCCCCCGGGTCTGGTCGGTTTTCACATATAAAAGATGAAACCGCGCGTTAAAAAATCCGGATAGTATTGCCAAACAGTCTCGCAATTCATCAGGATTACGATCAATGTCGACCGGTACGACAATGGTGCTTAATCCGTCGAGGCGCGGGCGTTGGCCAATGGCAAACACAGGGACTGGCGAAACCCGCACGATCTTCTCGGCATGCGAACCGACAAATACGCCTTCCCATCCTCTGGCACCCCTGGTGCCGACTACGATCAGGTCTATTTGCATTGAGGCAACCACTTCCAGGACCGTGTTTACGAACCGTCCTTGCGCTTCAAGCACGGTGATTTTAGCATCAGCCGGAAAAGTTGCAAAACATTTCTCTAGTTGGTCCCGATCTTTCTGCGTGATTACCTGGGGCTGCATGGGATCCTGGACGGTAAGGACAAAGACCTCAACGGGCCGCCTCCAATCGAAAGTGGCGCAAGCTTGAAGCGCTTGCCTGCAAACCTGTGAATAATCACTGGGAATCAGGATTCTGAACATCGCGGCCGAATCTGTCATAAAACTAATGATTTGCCTGCCGTGGGTAAGTAAGATTATTGGTTATCCGGTAAACGCCAGTCACATTCTCAACACGGGACTGAACCAGGTCCCGGTCAGCCTCAAAGTCGACATGACCATCCAGAAATACCCAGCCGTCATGAATGCTCACATGAATAGCATGATCGTTGATGCGGACATCACGCGCAAGAATACTGCTGATCTGCTCAGCGATAGCAAGATCGGGGATACAGGTTGTCATAACAGATCGGGCTATTGGTTTACACTAACTTATTGCATTACATATGTCCAGACGGGCTCTGTGAGGTGGTTGACCACATCCTCGGCGACACTACCTTCGGTGATATGGGCCAGGCCTTTATGGCCGTGGGTGCCCATAGCGATGATTGAATTGGGTATGCGGCGTGCGTATTTCAAAATACCCTGCTCGATGTTCAGTCCGCGGCTCACGTGAACGGTGTAATTTTTTAAATCATAAAAAAGGGCGTAGTCTTCCAGTTTCTGCTGGGCCTCCTGATCGGACTCGAGACTAAAGGGGAAACCGTTGATATATAGCAAATGGATGACTGCGCCGAACAAGGTCTGAAGTTCTTTGATTTGCTTGACCAATGGCTTCTGGTCTAATTCCATGTTCGTGGGAAAAATGATATTTTTAACCTGCTCCATATGGAACGGGCCATGCACCGCCATCACGGGTACAGCTGACGCACGAACGATTTTTTCGGTATGAGATCCGATAAAAAACGCCTTCAAACCCGAGGCGCCGTCGGTACCCATCATCACCAGGTCTATTTTCTCCCTTTTAATCACATCACCGATCACATCGTTTACATAGCCGGTTTCCAGCAGCAGCTCGGCGCGGGCGGGGCCACGAAGGCTCTTGTTTTTCATTTTCTCAAATTCCTTCTCGCTGTATTCCATCCATTCGTCGATCCTTGATATCGGATCGACCGCCGTATAAGGTTGTCCGGGCATGCCGTTCCCAAAAATTGTCGGCGCCTGCATTACCCTTAATACCAGAACGTGACCGCCCGTAGCCGCGGCCATTTCAACGGCGAACTCAAATGCATGCTTTGCCGCTGCCGAAAAATCACAAGGAACAAGTATTCGTCTCATAAGCTTGGTGTTAAGATGTGACAGCGCCGCCCTTGATGGCTATACGCTTGCTCTAAATTAGTCTTTCTCCTGTGTGAGTGCGATGACAGTCCGCAGCACGAAACATGATATTGCTCACTGCCGAGCGCGCTTTTTCCCGCGACGGAAGAAGCTCACTTTCAAAAAGTCAGCTGTGATGATGTAAGCAATCAGAATGCCGCCGATCCAAGACAATTCCTCCCCAGACATGAAGGCAAGACCCATCACGCCGGCCAATGGGGAAATCGGGAGCAGCAGCGTAAAAATCAGCGCACCGAGCGTGAGCCAAATCAGAACTTTTGAGGGTTTGCTATTCAGAAATGGCCCTTGCGTCCGAACGATAAGCAGGATGAGAAGTTCTGTGATAACCGATTCCAGAAACCAGCCTGTACGGAAAGCTGCCCCTGTCAGGTGCAGTTTATAATACAGCACATAAAAGGTCACAAAGTCAAAAAAGGAGCTGTGAAGTCCAAAAACGACCATAAAGCGCCGAATAAGGGCCATGCTCCATTTTCCTGGCCTGGCACTCTGCCCAGGATCGACCGCGTCAGAAGCAATGGCAAGCGCCGGAAAGTCGGTAATGAAATTGGTTAACAATATCTGTTTGGGGAGCATTGGAAGAAATGGCAGCAGCAACGACGCGCCCGCAACGCTGAACATATTGCCAAATGTGGCGCCGGTACTGATGAAAATATACTTCATCGAGTTCGCAAAAGACTTTCTGCCTTCCAGAATACCGTCTGCCAGCACGGAAAGGTCTTTTTCCATCAATACAAAATCGGCAGCTTGCTTGGCCACATCGACCGCGTTGTGGGTGGAGATCCCTGCATCGGCCGCATTGATCGCAGCCACATCGTTTATCCCATCACCAATGTAAGCAGTTACTGCCCCCGCCTGGCGGAGCGCTTTAACAATGCGGACTTTCTGGTGGGGCTCGATCTGGGCATAAACGGCGATGCCCAAAGCCCGCTGCTGAAAGGCCTCCGGCGAAAGCTCATCGAGCTCTGCGCCCGTCAGCACGCGGTCGGATGCAATGCCGAGTTTTTGGGCAATATGCATGGCGGCAAAGCGGTTATCGCCCGTAATAATTTTTACCGATACACCCAGACCCATCAGTCTGTGCATCGAGCCAAGGCTGGAAGCTTTCAAAGGGTCTTCCAGCAGCAGATAACCGGCAAAAGACATTTCGCTTTCATCGCCGCGGGCAATGTGGGCAAGCGTGGTCTGTCTGATGGCGATGCCCAATACACGGTATCCCTGCTCGGAATAGGCCTGATACCGTTGAAAGAGCAGTAGTCGGCGTGCCTGGTCCAGATCAACGCCGCAGCCTTTACCATCGAGCACCTTCGAACAGACTTCAAGAATATTTTCAAAGGCACCTTTGCTGATCATCAGGTTTCCATCCTGATGGCCGGCAAGTACCGTCAGCCGTTTTCTGATAAAATCATACGGAACTTCGTTCAGCCGCATATACCCTTGTACGTTCATAGGCACCTGTATGAGCGCCTGATCTATCGGGTTGGCAAAACCCTGCTGCATAAGGGCATTCAGGTAGGCATACAAATGCAGCTGCTTCCGGGAATTTCCCTCTGCGTCCACCGCGTCGCAAACCCGGACAATGCCCTCTGTGACTGTTCCGGTTTTATCGGTGCAAAGCACGGTCACCTCCCCCAGGTTAAAGATCGAAGAAAGCTTTTTGACGATCACTTTGCGCTGCATCATACGCGCGGCGGCAGAGGACATGGACACAGTCATGATAGCCGGAAGCAGCTCTGGCGCCATTCCCACTGCCAGCGCTAGCGAGAAAAGCACAGAGTCGATCAGCGGCTTCCCAAAATAAACGTTGACTGCCAGGATCACCAAGGTCAGCACAGTAGTAATCTGCAAAAGGAAATAGCCAAAACCGCGTATTCCGTGCTCAAAAGCTGTTTCAGATGTCTCCGACAGGCTTTCGCGCAACTTGCCAAAGACGGTGTGCACCCCCGTGCGGACAACCAGCGCCCTACCCGTCCCGCTGATCACGCTGGTGCCTTGCCAAAGGCAATTAAAGCTATCTGAAAGCGCTGTCTGGCCGGTGAGCTGTCCCGCCATTTTTTCTGCCGGAAAGCTTTCACCGGTCAGACTGCTTTCATTCACATGCAGCTCGTTGCTATCGATGATGCGGCAGTCTGCGGGAATGATGTCGCCTGCCCGAAGCAGGACAAGATCCCCCGGCACGACATCTGCCGCATCGACAATCAGCTCGGCGTTATCGCGAAACACCCTGCTTTTTTGCGAGATCAGTTTTTGCAGTTTTTCAACTGCCCTACCCGCCTTGAACTCTTGCCAGAAACTCAGCAGCCCGCTTGCCAGAATGATACATCCGATGATCAATGTATCAGAAACCTCGCCCAAAAATGCCGACAAAACCACTGCAACCAGTAGCAGTAATACGAGCGGGCTTCGGAACTGATTGACCAGGATAGCCAATATCTTTCGCAGACTACCGGCAGGCCTGTGCCCATTTCTTCGTAGACTTTGCAGCCTGCTGGCGGCCTGACGGCCGTCAAGCCCGCCGCCGTCGGTTGCGAGTTGCTCGAATAGTTCGGGCAGGGCCGCCTCGCCAAGCCCTATTTCCAGTTGAGGATCGGCCAACCGCATACTGCTAAACGTACTTTGGATCATTTCAGGTGAAATTTGCCGGTAAAATTGGCCATTAAAATTCCGCACGATCATGATAGGCATCAGTTTTAAATCTGACCGTCACCAGCCCTGTCGGTCCATTACATTCCAAAACATTAGTCACGCTGCGGCATGATGCAAATCATAAAACTATCCAGTGCAGCGCTGGAAATTTGGGATGTAAAACCACGAAGATCTGTTGAAAACAAAAGGTGTATCCCATGAGAAAAATTCTCGTTCCAATCGATTTCTCGGAGAATGCAGAAAAGGCGCTCTCATTCGCCATTCGAATCGCTGATAAAACCAGGGCGCGACTGCTTGTCCTTTATGTATATCATCCCTATATCGATAACATCGCATTGCCGGAATATACCGGCTCGCTGGAGATATACAAGGAGCTGGAAGACTCCTACCGCGAGAAGCTTGCCGAAGCTGTCGCGCTCGCACGGCACAAGGGGCTCCGTGCGGAGGGTATTTGGGAAACCGGCGGAACGCAGCCGGCGATCCTTCATCAGGCTCAAAAGAATCAGGTGGACCTGATCGTGATGGGCAGGACCGGGCAAGGCGGCTTTCTGGATAAATTACTTGGTTCAAATAGCGCAGCCATTGCCACAGATGCTGATTGTGCCGTGCTGGTTATTCCACCAACGGCGGTCGATGCCGATTTCAAAAATATCGTGTACGCCACCCAGCTGGAATTCGATGAAAAGCCGGTGTTGGCGCAGGCAATCGGGCTCGCACGTCAGCTGAAAGCACGCATTACTTTTTTGAAGATCAATTCCGATCAGCAGCTAAACATTCAGTCTGACACCCAGTATATTCAGGAGATGAAGTCATTCTTTGGCATTCCATCAGAAGATATCATTATCCGCAGTGCCGATAGCGTCATTGATGGCCTTCAAGCATATTGCCACCAGGCACATGCTGATATGCTGGTCATGTGTAAGCGTGACAGGAATTTGCTACAACTGCTTCTGAATGGCGCGAGCCTTACCCGCAAGCTGTCGCTTGTCACTGATACACCGCTACTGGTCTGTCATTTGAAAAAAGAAGTCAGCCAATAGATCGCTCAAAGGGTTCTGCCGTCCTGCATACGAATGATCCGGCCGGTCTTGCGGGCGAATTCCTGATCGTGGGCCACTATCAGTAGCGTCTGGCCCTGCACCTCCGCCACCGAAGGCCTATGTAAAAAACCTGACACATGGATTCATCCTTTCTATTGAGCCAGATATCCTCCGTCGACCGGATAGTATGAACCCGTGATAAATGAGGCTTTCGGGCTGCTTAGCCAAAGGACCAGTTCGGCCACTTCCTTGGGCTCGCCCATGCGCCCGATCGGATGCCTGCCAACCAGCCAGTTCATTGTTTCTTCATCCAGATCTTTCAGCAGCGGGGTCTTGATAAATGCCGGACCGACCGCATTGGCCCGTATTCCTTTACTACTGTATTCAAGGGCGATGTTTTTAGTGAGCCCGATTAATCCGTGTTTAGCGGCTACATAAGCCGGACTATTGGCAAACCCCACACTGCCGAGAATCGAAGCCATATTGATGATCACTCCCCCACCCGAGTTAAGCATGGCCGGGATCTGGTAGCGGGCCCCATAGAATGCGCCGGAAAGGTTTACCGCGATCACTTTGTCCCACGCCTCGACCGGGTACATGCCGGTCGGAGCCATTGCGCCGCCAATTCCCGCATTATTGCATGCAATGTGCAGCGCACCATATTTACCGATCGTGGCCCAAACAAGCGCCTCGTTGTCTTCCGGCGAAGAGACATCGCATTTGACGAAAAAACCTTCTCCTCCCTCGCTGGCGATTAGCCTGACTGTTTGATCGGCCGACTCCTCGTCCATATCCGAAACCACCACCCTGGCGCCCTCACGTGCATAGGCGATCGCAACGCTCCGCCCGATCCCCGAGCCTGCCCCGGTAACAATGGCGACTTTATCCTGTAACAATTTCATAGTTTTTCAGATTGAATTTTAGTCTAAAATAATCCTGGCTCCATCAAAGGGCCTGATTGTATTCTATCTCCGAGATCGTAAACCGGGCGTAAGGGAAATAGCCCTCCGGCAAGTCCCAGGCTGCTTCCAGCATGGTAGGAATTCGGACCCCGTCGCGTAGCTGGTAGTCGCTCAGGCGGGTAACCCATTTTTGCCGCGGCCCCTCACCCATATTTCTCATGGCGGTCATCTGCTCGATTTCATGATCGGCGTTAAATTTTACCATAAAGCTGATCAGCATATTCCGGAAGCTATATTCAAGCCTGGCGGAACTGGCATCGACGGGATACCATTTCAGTGATTGCGAGGGGAGCAGATTCGTCGGAAAACAGACGCTTTCACCAACCCATCGCATCAGCTCACCCCGGTTAAACTGTGGTCCTTGCCCATCCTGAATTTTAAATAACGAGAAAAGCGTTACTACCAGTCGACCTTTGCCTTCGATAAACATATCACGGGCAGTGAATGTGGCCGTCTTGCCCTTCCAGACAAAGCCGGGCCGGTGCGAGGTAAAATATTCTTCGCCGGAAATGGCCACCCAGCCTCCTTTCAGGTCGGTTTTAAAAAGTCCGTCGTGCGTAAGGTGCACCCTTGAAATATAGGGCTGTCCATCTTTGAGCACATGCCTGAAATACTGCTGCACCGGTTGAGGCAGGCCGTCCAACTGGCGATAGGTGAATTTGCTACCGGAAACGTCCGTCGAATTTGCCAGGAGCCTGGCCACGTCGGCGCTAAATTGCAGATATTGGTTCAACCGCCCGCAAAAGAAAATCAGGATTGCTACCAGCACAATGCGCAACACCCATTTTAATGCAATAGAAACTTTGCCCGTTTGTTGGGCGGCGGGGCGGCCATTTTTAGAAAGTCTTCCGAGGATTTCCATAGGGCTAGCGCTTAAATCTGTCCGCATTCGATTTAACCTTTGCGATAAAGGCGTGAAAATCGTCCGGCGTGTCAGATGCTGGCAAATGGCGCCCCGAATGATCCGGCCGAAGCATCGAGGCAACCGCCTTGATCAGGGAATGATAGATGGTGTTCATAACTGGATGGTGTTTGGGTTGAAAATAAATGCCCATTATTACCGCTTATCTATATACGACTAGTACTGCTCGTACTCGAAAAACAGCGTTTCTGCCAGCACGGCAGGCAGATCCAACATGGGCTTTACCAGCGTTTCCCTGGTTTGGGGCAACCCATACGCATTATACTGATATCGATAAAGCGTCTGGGAGTATCCCTTGATATTGGATGATGTAGGGTTGTTTCTACTTAGATGAAAGACATTGTCTATTCCTCCGCAATAGGTATAATGGGAAAAGTTACCGTTGGTTGGCGAAGCAATTGGTACGGGGGCCGGAATCAATGGGATGCCGTAAAATGGGTTGGGATTAGCGTCATATACGAAGTCGATGGTTGAGACTGAGGTAGCTGGAATCACCTTTTCAACCGTGACGGTAGAAATCAACCTACTCAGATTCCCACCGCTGAAAGTATATTCGTTCTGCTGCCTGTAAGAAATAGAGCTAAAAAATCGGAACGACCGGGTCGTTGTGGTCAGGTTTCCGTCTCCATCATATGTCGGCACGAAGTCATAATAATCGTTGTCGCCTCCAGCGTATTTGATCAACGCAAGTTTGCCTGATCCGTCGTAGGTATACACATAATGCTCGACCCCACCACCACTAAGCGCCCTTGTCATCTCGGCTAGATTCCCTTGACTATTATAATGGAATTTACTGATTTCCTTTGCAGAGTTGGCGCTATCGGGGAGCTGATAAGTGTAAATTGAGTCCAGCCTACCATTGGCTCCATATCCGAGCAAACTGACAATAGAGTACCTTGCCTGATAGGGCAAAGTTCTGGTGAGTTTTTTGATGCGAAACCGCTGCGCGCCCGGATCCTGATGATCTGTGCAGGCGAACAATAACATTGCCGTTAACGTAACGGAAAATGACCATAATAGTGGTTTCATGATTCGAGGGTTTAAATGGTAATTCCTTTTAGGGGCAGGCCGTGCCTACGCCCCCTGATCAACTTTCATTTCAAGGTTCGCAGCTGAATGCGAGGGGGCATATTTGAGGATCACGGCGATCTGACCTCCATGATGCGCCGTGTGCGAGATGATTCTGCCCAGTGACTCGGCCAGCGTTTTACGGCCGAATTCCTTTGTGACAATCTCGCGGTCCCAGCCCTGCGGATCGTGACTGCCGATCACCTGCTCCAAGGCTTCCGCCGACTGCTGCACAAAAGACAACAATTCGTCAAGATCTGTCCATTCTCCGGTATCCCGCTGGGCAATAAGGGTTTTGGCTTTCACCTGGACAGATCCTCCAAAAACATTCTTTGCAAACAGCATTTCTACCTCGCCGACATGTCTGATTAAAAAACCCACGCTATTTTGCGTTCCTGGTAGCCTTTTGGTTAAATCCTGCGCTGTCAGCAGTGAAAGCTGACCAGAAAACCGCGTGCGGGCTTCTCGCCACAATGCCAAAAGTGTCTGGGTAGTTGTAAGGGAAGTCATCACATTTTTTGGTTAAGAATTTGAAGTAAACTTTATAGTCAGTCCCGAAACAAAAAGGGCACGTCTTTAAAAAATAGCAATACGAGCAGAACCGCGATGATAATCGCATTCACTATGGTCCCGAAACGGGCCTGCTGCCAGGCCGATCCGATCAGTAGCTGCGAGCAGGAGACAGCGACAAGCGCCACCCATACCCAGTGTCTTTGATGAAGGATCATCAGTACCGCCGTCAGCCAGAACAACATTGAGCAAAGGGCCCAGTAAATTCCTGGCGATCTGTCAATGACCAACACCCTGCCCAGGACCGGCGTGAAGAGCCCCATCAGGTGGAAACTGCCGTGCAGCATCAAAAGCGCGAAAAACAAGTACCGGGCCATGTTTTCTCATTGTTGTAACGACACAAAGGTGACCGTTATCGCAGTGGCAAATCATGACCTTCGTCATACGCAAACCAATTGGTTATCAACCCTGTAAATTCAATGTATCCTTAAAACAGCGGCTCCTTGAATACTTCCTTCCCGCAATGCCTGCAGCGCCTGATTGGCCTCTGATAGCTCGAAGAACCGGACAGAAGTCGTGATCGGGTGCAAGGTTGCCTGCTCAAAAAAGTTTGCCGCATCACTGGTTGTCAGATTCGCCACAGATTTCACCGTTCTTTCGCCCCATAGCAGTTCGTACGGAAAAGTTGGTATATCGCTCATATGGATGCCCCCGCATACTACCATAGCACCTCTGTTGCTTTCGGAAAGCGCCTTCGGAACGAGCTCACCCGCTGGTGCGAAAAGGATCGCCCCGTCCATTGGGCACGGCGGTTGCTGTGATGAGTCGCCTGCCCATGTGGCGCCTAACCGCAATGCCAGCTGTTGTGCAGCATGGTCCCCTTTTTTGCTGAAAGCGTAGATAAGCTTGCCTTGCGCGACGGCAAGCTGAATCAAAATATGGGCAGCGGCTCCGAAACCATAAATCCCGATTTTTTCACAGTCCGGGTCGAGCATGCTGTATGAGCGAAAACCAATCAGTCCAGCGCACAGTAACGGCGAGGCGGCGGCATTTTGGTAAATACCTGGTATTGGAAAAACATACCTTTGATATGCAAGCATGTATTCCGCGTACCCGCCATCAACGGTGTAGCCGGTAAACAGTGCCTTTTCACAGAGGTTTTCCTTGCCCTTCAGACAGTATCTGCACTTTCCACAGGTATAAGCGAGCCAGGGCACGCCCACGACCTGGCCTAAACATGCCGGATCGATCCCTTTGCCCATCGCAACAATCTTTCCGATCACTTCATGACCTAAAATCAAAGGGTATTTGCCCTCTTTCAACTCTTGGTCTACAATGTGCAGGTCCGTCCGGCATACACCACAGGCGTTGACTCTGACCAACACCTGTCCGGGTCCTGGATAAGGTACGGCAACGCGCATTTCTGTCAACGCCCTTGCCTGCCCGGAGAGTACCATTGCCCGCATGGTTTCCGGAATCCTTTCTTGCTTTTCCATAACTTTTGTTTTTAGACAGGTCTGGCGACGACCAGCCACGCTATATGACAGCAAGCTGGCCAGTGTAGCTGCTTAATAGGCACAGGTATTTCTTACAGGAGCTCAGCGCATTTCCCCTTGTAATGTCATCGGGCATTGTCATGGCGGTAACTGCTAAAACCTTAGCCCTGATGCTGGCCCTAAGGAACTTGTAGTAAATGAAAATCATGTTATCAGTCTCCGTCTGAAAACACGGGAAGTTATCACAGTAAAGCGAGAGCAGCATCTCTGAAAGCGACGATTGCCCAAATGCTTCCAGGTCCATGCAAAGGAATGCCATTTCGTCGATCACATCAATTTGACGGAAACGGTCATTGTATTCGATACAGTCAAAGAGCAGCGGCCTTTTGTAGAGGAAAATATTTCCCGCATGCAGATCACCGTGAACGTCCCTTCGAAATCCAAGTCGTACCCTTTCGTTCATGCGCGGTAAGTAGCTCGCCAGAAACTGTCTGCTGACGGCCATGGCATCTTCGATCATTTTGCCGTATTCATTGCCCAGATTTTGCTGAACAAAACCCGACACGGTGCTAATGTCAGCGAAAGTAGCCACCATCTCATCCAGCCCGAATGGTGATGAGAGAACCTGTGCCCTGCGGTGAAATGATGTGATTAATTCGGCCAGAGCTACAATATGTGCACTTTCCACATTTCCGGCAGCAAGCATCGTGTCCATTTTACGCTCAGGGGCGAGCCGCCGCATCAGCACGGCATAGTCCACAACCATTCCTTCGGTGCCGCCGATACAAAAGGTGCCGCCATTTTTTGTGATCGGAACTACCCCTTTGTAGATGGGCGAAAAGCGCCGGTTGAGCTCGATCTCTCTTTCACAAGCCAGTTTCCTCGCCTGAATTGTCGAAAAGTCCAGAAAGGAAAGTTTAACCGGCTTTTTGATTTTGAAGGCCTGCTTACCGCTGAGCAGAATCCAGGAGATGTGCGTTTGCTGCAAAGAAGCGCAAAGTAGCCTTCCCTGAAAGGTCCCGTAATCGGCAAGAGCAAGGATGTCAGCATTTTCCATCGTTTTCACTTAAATATTCAACGGCTGCGGCCAGCATCTGTTCGATATTGTCGGCTCCCGATTCCAGCCGAAGATTGGGTTGGGTATAGCGCTCAAACTGGGTTTTCATACTTTGATATACGCCCAGGTCAGCCTCACTTTCCTGTCTTGGCTGCGCCAGACGCTCTTTGACAAGCTGCTCAGATGCTTCAATGACGATAAAGTAAATCCGGCACTGGTTTTGCGCGGCCGCATCTATAAAAAGCGCGCGCATGCTGTGATGGTAAAACGTCGCGTCAACTACGACCGTATTTCCCTGCCTGATCAACTTTACTGCTTGCTCAGCCATATGCCGGTAAATACGAAACTTGTCTTCGAAAGCATATTTGCCGGTTGCCTGCAAGGTTTTGCGAACAAGGTCACTACTGATATAATCCGCATTGAGCCTTTTGGCAAGACGAGAGGCGAAAAAGCTTTTGCCTGACCCAGGCAGTCCAGAGACGAGAATCATCATACGAACTCGCATTTTTTGATAAATCTCCTTTATCTGCGCACGAAAGACGCTGACCAGGGTCATCTTTCCCGCCGACATTGATCAGTCCGGCGGTACCGTAGAATTCGAACCTTTACTGACAATAGGACTTTCTAAAAATCCCAGGGAGAGTCAGGGCCAAACAGTCAGTAAGGATGGACGACGGTAGCGTTTTAAAAAGAAAATCACCCAAATCGCTTTTTGTCCTGAGCGTATGTTTGCTGCTATCGGCCTGTAATGGCCAAGGTCAGCAAATAGAAAAGCCGAAAGGCAGCTTGCCAACCACATCTTTTGCCGCAAAACAACTGTCGGCACAGCCCAGGACAGTTCGGACGGATAAGCGTTCGATAAGTGTCTTCAATTTCCGGTTTGCAGCCCAACGCGCAACACTATCAACCGTCGGGGTTAAAACCAGCTACCTTAAAGAGACTCCCAAAGCAGTGCCGGACTTCTATTATGATTTCTTCGATAAAGATGTTGTCGGTCCGTATAGTCGCTCGACAGACCATTTCAAGAACAGGAACGGGACTGCGTCCGGGGTATTGATCAGTACGGACGGGTATATTGTCACGAACTACCACGTCATTCAGGCCGCCGACCAAGTCGAAGTAACGCTCAGCGATAAAAGGTCGTATTCCGCCCGGATCGTCGGTAGTGACAGGGCGACGGATCTAGCCTTGCTTAAAATTGAAGAGAAAAATCTGCCATTCCTTCCATTCGGCAACTCAGATTCGCTTATGGTGGGTGATATAGCGCTTATCGTTGGAAACCCATTGAACTTTACTTCCACTGTAACGCAAGGCATCATCAGCTTCAAAGGCCGGAATATTGCCGAAAGCAATCAACGTTGGGCATTGCAGTCCTACATCCAGACCGATGGCGTGGTCAATATTGGGAACAGCGGCGGGGCACTCGTCGATCTTGAAGGGAGATTGACCGGCATCATCACGGCAATCGCCTCGCCGAACGGGGTATACGCAGGTTATTCTTTTGCAATTCCCGTGGAGGTTGTTAAAAAAACTGCCGACGATCTGCTCAATTATGGTAGGGCAAAACGGGGCGGCTTTGGGATGAGCACTTGCGAAATGGATGCGGAGAAAGCAGCAGAGCTCAATACGCCCATTGTAGCAGGTTTGCTGATTGAAAATGTCGAGCCAGCTGGTGCCGCTCAGGTTGGCGGACTGGCGGCCGGAGATATTATCATTCTGCTAAATAACCTTCCGCTGGAATCCACCGCGCAGCTTAGTGAACTGATTGCACGGTCTCATCCTGGCCAGAAAATGACAATAACTTTTATAAGAAGCGGTCGCAGGCATCATACGGAGGTTCGCCTGGGCAACCAAGCCGACTAATTCAGCTCACTGCGACTAGTTTCGCATGCGGGCCAGTTTCTCGTAATTTAGAATCGTGATCGTGCTCCCTTTCAATTCGAGCAAACGCTCATCCTTGAAATCCGACAGCATCCGAATCACCGTTTCGGTGGCCGTGCCAGCCATCGATGCGATATCTTCCCTGGAAATGGCCATCGCAAAGGGTTTAGATTTATCGTCATGATATCGATTGACCAATGAAATGAGAGACGCGGCAACTCTTTTTCTGACCGAATCATAGGCCAGCTGCAATAGCTTCTCTTCTCTCTCACGGACATTATCTGAAAGCATGCGAATGAATTTTGATGCGACAATACGGCTTCCCTGGATCAAATTCAAAAAATCCTCCTTAGGAATCAGAGCGACTTCACATGCTTCCAAACACACAGCTGATTGTTGATATGGCTCCGATTGCAACAGGTCCAGATACCCTAAGAAGTCTCCTTCCTTGAATAAACCTGTGATGTATTCCTTACCCTGATCATTATTGCGGCATTCCTTGATCTTTCCTTTTTGCAGAAAAAAAAGGTAACCCGGGAAACTCCCTTCTGAATACAGCATATCTTTCTTTTTCAAAAATTTGATCCGCTTGTTCGCGCACAGATTTCCCAAGCCATTCATCGTCCCTGCTTCCGTTAGAAAGTCGTCGATTCCCTCCTCTGACCGCTCAAAAGACCGCTTGAGCCGATCATTTTTGTTGAGCCGTGTTTCAACTGCGCGGAGCAATTCAACGTCATCGTAGGGTTTTGTCAGATAATCATCAGCACCCAGCAACATTCCCCGTCGGAAGTCCTGCTTTTCGGCCCGGGCAGTCAAAAAAATGAAGGGGATGTTCACTGTCCTGTCGTCTTTCCCTAAAAGAAGCAATACTCCGTATCCGTCGAGTTCAGGCATCATGATATCGCAAATAATCAGGTCAGGCCTGGTCTGCGAAGCAATTTGAATGCCTTCCCTGCCGTTCTGAGCGGTTACAACTTTGTAATTGGCCAGTTCGAGTATTTCAGCAGTGTTTTCCCGCATCAATGGATTATCCTCAATCAATAGAATAGTCTTTGCGTCCAAGGTTGGTTTAAGATTTTGCCAGCAGTTCCTCCAAGTTAACATCTTAGCAAACAGGAATCAAGCTGATCAGTTTCCATCATCATAAAACCCATATTATGAAATCCGGTGTCTTGGATGCCTAATCGTGGTGGAGAAATCCTGATCAGCGACTTGCAGTCCTCTTTCTTAGCCCTGGGGGACGAAAAAAATAACTTCAAGAGAAAAACATACTGATTCTGATCATGTTAAACATTGACCGTCATCCTTCGCACGGCAGAGTCAGGTTGTTATTTTAGTGAAGGTTATCATTTCACATAAAGTTATCTGACAATGAAAAAGATCATAGCCGCCATAGATGGTTTGAAATACTCAGAAAGCACTACCAAATTTTAAGATCATGAACACGACTACCCCCAATCCTGAAATTGCCGGTTCACCTGCAAAGCCCGAGTTTATCCCCGATACTCCGGTTCAGCCACAGATTCCCTTTGAGCCTGAAATTATTCCCGAGCCGGCCGTGAAACCATCAGAGCAACCACAGGAGCTACCTCCTATCAGAGAAGCAGGATGGGCCAGCCTCATTATACTTCTGATGTTAGTAATGACATTGTTTTCCGGCTGCACAAAAGATCATCAGATCCCGGTTTCTGAAATCGAAATAAGAACCCTTCCTTTTAGCCTGGCAACACAGTCAACCGTTTTCAGAATGGAGGCAGTTCAGCTGGGAGATCAGCCTGTTGTGGAGCACGGTGTGGTATACACAGCCTATTTCCGTGGTGTAGGTAATCACAATCAACTGCCCACCGTCAGCGACAACAAGGTCGCTTTCGACACAAAACTATCCCTGGGAGCGAATGAGTATACTTACGCAAAAGACATCATTGCGGGAAGAACGTTTTTTTACTACAGAGCTTATGCAATTCTGGATGATCATTCGGTCGTATATGCAAACAAGTTGAGTTATGTAATCGAATGATCCGGGCGAAATTGGTATTTGTTCCTGGTGCTCTGCTGATGTGCCACACCATTTAGCCACGCATTTGAAGTAATGGGAATAGGACTTTTACGGCTTCAAGATCCTCACAGAATTGTTGGGCGGCCCAGTCAGCGCAATGGAGATTCCCCAATGAAATGCTCTCAATCCAGACGCGCTATCTCGTTTTCGATGTGCCAACGTTGCTTTTCATCCAGGTATCTGACTCGTCCAATCCGCGTTACCTTTACGGGCGGCTCCAATTGCTGAATATCGGTATAACCCATACACAAAATTGGGTCGAAGTGCATCTTGCTAAGATTTTGTCGGCGGACCTGGTGTCCGGCGGCGAGCATTGCGTTTTCATTTTTCAAATCACTTTGTATAACAATAGCCGCATCGCAAATCTGCCATACGGCTATTGTTTCAAGCCTTTTCCCAGTGGCTTCTTACTGCCCGATCACTTTTTCGCTGACAAGTTTATGATTCAGTGAAGCCAGCTCGTTGTCGGCAAACAGGTGGTCGTTCTCTACGGCTGCTTTGCCGGTGGCGTTGTAAGTATCGGTGATGTCGTAGGTGTTCACGACGAAGTTCGCAGTAATGGAGGAGGTCAGGCTGCCGCGCATGCGAATAAGGCCCTGACCTGGCACCTGAGGATCGCGCAGGTACATATGCGATTCTCCGCCGGCGGAACCGGACCGGTTGATCCAGTCGCATATTGTGCCAGCGTCAATAACCCAGGTGTTTTTCCCGTTTACGACACCCGCGAAATTGGCCGTTGACACTCCGGTAAGTGTCACGTCCGCATAGTAGGGCGCGTTCATATTCGTTTTATCGCAGGTGAGTACTACCTGATACACCCGGCCCACCGGAACTTCCACGGGAACCGTTTGGGAAAACTGCTTCGTCTCGGATGCCGTTTTCGACACGGCGTCGCTCCAACTGTATGTGTAATCCGTACTGATCTTGGTCGTGATATCGACGCCGCTTCCAAAGAATTTCGCCGACGCCTTGATATCCACGCCGATTCCGACTTTTAATGCGTTCGATACGGTATGGGTAGTTGTCGTGGTTTCGGTGGTCGAGTACGACAATGTGATCGACGATTTCGGTGTCAGTCCGTTGCGGTTGTCGATAATGGCCGTATCCGCCGCAAGTTTATGGGGCGTCAGGACGAGTTCGTTTGGCAGAAAAACCAGCGACGTCGCCAGTGTGTCGACCAGGCTACCATACAATCCGCCGTTGTTGTTCGGACCGTTGGTAAACCATTGTCCGTTCGCCGGATCCATCTCGGTGTTGAGCTGTTCCTGAAAAGCATCGACGATAATGGAGCCAATTGTTTGTTTATCTAAGAATTTCAGACTCATTGGATTAATGATTTAGTGTTGAAGGACTAATTAAAATCTAAGCGCCTTTTATGTAAAATTGCACAGCCCATAGAAACGTACGATTTCACAGCGCTGTGCAAATCAACATCTTGCGTCTTGAAGATATAAGGGTAATTTTAGCTAATATCAGAAAGCCCCAGGTCGTTGTTCAACGTGGTGCCGCTGATATTGTAGTGAGCCACGGATACATTGCCCTTTTCATAAAGAAATGCACGTTTTGCCTCGTTGTCAGTGCCCCAAACGACAAATACGTGCATGTAAACCATTGAACCAGCCGGAACGCCCATTTCGCCCGGGTCATAGGTTTTGGTGAAACCGAGCGTGATGTCGCCGCTTTGGCCAGTCAGTTTTTTTTCACCGTTGTCGTCCAGATAGCTAAACTGCACGCGGGCTACGAAGCCGCCCGAATTTTTAAGGCTCATTTTACCGATTTTTTGTAAAGGCATGAGATGATTTGTTTAATTAATGTGATTTTTGAACTGGATTGGGGATGTCCCGGTACGGCAAACGCGTACTTTTCCCACGGCTTTGCGCGCCGATTTTGGAAAAAGCATGATCTGGCGTGTCAGGCTGTTTTAACTTTCTGCATGACACTTGTAGTTAAGGCAAATGGCAAGTCTGTTCAGCGAAAAATAACGCACTTATGTATACGACTCCCGTTTATTGCATAGTACTGCGGAAAACGATTCAGTAATACCAACCGCCGGTGGAGTTACTTCACTAGAAAATACACTCCTACCCGATTGCCGTTGCAACTGACCTGTGTACTGATGTGCTTGAAGCTTGTAATTGAATAGCGGTAAAAGTAGTTCTTAATATAAGTTAAGTTATACTTATTATTTTTATATTTATTTAACGGTAAGAACTAGTCGTGATGCCCCCCTTGCGAAGGTCCGCAGGCCGGCGCGCTACCTGGAGTGTCCTAGACCCTGGCAATAGCCGCGAGACCCGGAGATAGATATCCGACAGCTTCATTGATTGATCTGTAAACATTCTATAACCTGTTCAACAGGTGCACATTTAGACAGGAATGCGTAAATTCCCAAATTAAGAAGGGATTGGATCTCGTCTTCCGACAAACAGCCCGCATAAACGATTAACCTCGTCGTCGGAAACTGCTTTTGAATTCTGACGACATCGGCCCTATTAACCTCTTCACGATCAGTATCGAAACCAAGCAAAATCATTGAAATATTCTTCTTTGAATAGAATTCGGAAAGGGAATGTCTGCAATTCGCCTCAAAAATTTCAACGGTCGGCAGGTGTGAAGCTACTAAAAGTCTTACTCCAAGCCGTAACAACGGCTGACGGTCAATTATAAGCAGATTTTTCATATTGAAAAAGGTTAACTAATTGGAAGTAACTTATCAATTGAAGTTACCACCTGTTGACTCTTCTTAAAACAGACAGTCGTGAATCCGCATTGTTGACCTACTGAAAGACCTGTTTGAATTAGGGAATTGATCTATATTTTAAACCATTCGAGAACATCCTGCTTTTTGTCCCGGGATATTGGAATTAGTTCCGCCGTCCGCATTAGTAAATATCCACCATCCCGTGTAACAAGTTTATCAACCAAGATGGAGTTGACCAGATAGGATTTATGGGGCCTGATGAAACCGAACGGTGTCAGTGAAAGCTCATAATGTTTCAGGGTTTTGGATGAAAGCAGTTTGGTGCCGTCTGTAAAATGAAACTCGGGGTAATTGTCGACACCCATCACGATCGCGATGTTATTCACGGCGATTAAATTGATGCTTTCTGAAGTCGGAACGGATATCTTGTTGTGTTGGATGGAAAGCAGCTCCGCCACACTTGGTCTGATCGAGGCAGATGGGGATATGGCCTTCGGCCTGTTGACGAACTTAACGATCGTTTGAATATTTCGAGACGATCAGTAGCCGGCGTATGAATGGGATTAGTATATTGTCGTCGACAATGCGCTAGCAGCGATGATCATGTTATACTAAGGCTTTGGAATACCATGAGACAAATATACCCTTTGATAGTCTTTACAATGTTTGCAGGTTTTTACTACTTATTCGGCTGCGCGGAAAAATCGAAGCAAGAAAATGACCTCTCAAAGCAGATGCGAAAGCAGGGTGCGCGGTCGGCGGAAGCGTTTAAAAACAGAACTATTCACAAGATTTTGACGTCTCCAATCATTGATAGTACTTCCGATGACGACCTTTTGCAAGTAGTCTTCGATAATCTAAGCGAGAAGCTTCCTACAGACTACGAGAAAGAATACGAGACCGTGCTGGGATGGAATAAATCAAGGCAAGCAATTTATATGGTCTGGATTCTGGAAGGGGAAGTAAACAATGGGGGTTACAACCAGTTTTATTTTAACTCAGGCGGACAATTTCGTAAGCATTTACCTGACGCGTTAAGACGAGTTAATGCCATTAAAACTGCTGATTTGACGCTTGCAGCAAACGATTCATATGAGAAGCAAAAGGATAAAATAACAAAACATCAAGATGGCAGCTTGGAAGGGTTTAGCAAGTCATACGAAGACAATCCGCTCAACGGCTTTGATGAGCAATTCTACGCTCTAAGCGAAATTGAAAATCTTCAAAAGTTGCAAGTCGACTTTATAAGAAAACATAAGCCCGATTTTATCGACCAATGATTCAACTCTCTGAGCGGACGCGAAAGGACGTGCCAAACACACGATCTCAACTGCTGGCCATTGTAAGCTTACACTGGCTGTTCAGACAAAAAGCGAAAGCAGACGGCAAGGCTCCAACTCAACAATTCTACAAAACAGCCCTTAGCCCAAAAGCATTAAGCAGCCTTTCGCCCCAAGCCAAGCATCCACATACAAATAGCAAATGCCTGAGCTCCTAATGTTGGAGCTCAGGCATTTCTAACATCCAATAGTGAACACCCTACTGGGCAACGTAACCGCCATCAATTACAAGCTCGGCCCCGGTGACGTAACTTGCACCGTCGCTTGCCAGGAACACCACGCCAGCAGCAATTTCTTCCGGTTTTCCCGCCCTCTTCATTGGCGTGGCGTCAATCACAATTTTGTTCAGGTCCTCTGCCTGCGCATCGGTAAGCGGTGTGCTGATAAATCCCGGATGCACCGAGTTGGCTCTAACATTGTGTTTTGCATACGTCACCGCAGCGTTCTTCGTCAATATCCATACGGCACCTTTCACGGCATTGTAGGCGGCAACACCGTCGGCTCCTACGATACCCCAAATGGAAGATGTGTTAATGATCGACCCTGCGTTTTGCTGCACCATATGCGGGATAACGTGCTTCATCCCAAGCATGACGCCGGTCTGATCCACTGCAATCAGATAGTGCCACCGCTCCATTGTTAATTCATGGATCGGTGTATAGTCAATGACCCCTGCATTGTTAACGAGTATATCTATACGTTCTTCGGCATCAATTACCTGCTTCACGCTCGAAATCCACTCTTCTTCCTTGGAGACGTCAACTTTGATGAAAGTTACTTCACTCCCATAAGCGGCCGTTTCTTTGATGTCAAATGCGTAGACCTTGGCACCTTGCTCTACAAATTGCTGAACAATGGCCAAACCAATACCTTGGTTTGATCCTGTTACGATCGCAATCTTTTTGTCTAATTGTCCCATTTTGCTTTTTCTTAGGTTATTTAAAAGGTTAATTCACTGCTTGTTAGTTAGTTAATACAAACCTATGTGTTGTGGGTGAAGCATTATGTGAAAGCTATTGAGGCATGTGCATCGTCTCGGCATCTCTGCGTACATTGGTAAACCGGTATGCATACAGCAACATGGCCGTGACATGGCCCAAAAGTATTTCTCTGCTGAATTCATCCAGGAAATTCGAATATTCGAAATCAATGACATTATGAAAGGCGCAGAAGGTTTCGACATCGCCAGAACTGAGTCTTAAAAACTTATCAGCATCCGGCGTTTCGAACAGTCCCAACCGATGAATGTAAGTGCCTATAACATGGCCGATGATAAACTCTTCATGGATGAAGATTAGTTTACAACCCAGCGGGCTGCCTGGCTTTCCCAAAAGCAGGCTTTCACCCGGAGTGTGAAACGCAAGCATAGCATGCGAGCCATTACTTTCCTCTTTGTACCTGATCACAAATGCGTTGATCGTTATGTACTCGTCCAGGGCGGCGCTCTGTTCAAATTCAACGATACTGAACATTGGAATTCTGGGAGCTAGCCATCCGTTTTCCTGGTGTAACTGAGTAAGAGTTTCGAAGTGCTTCATCTGAATACTTGTTGGGTAATCCGGCTGTTAAAATCTCATTTTCCTATATTCAGCAATAAATCTGCAACTGCGTTTGGCTGGGAAAGGAACGGTGAGTGACCGGTGTTGACCTCATAAACCGATTTAATACCCGCTGCCTTCAACATCTGGTCCTGCAATGCAGGGGAAATCACAATGTCTTGCAACGTCTTGATATAAGCCTTATCTACTGAACCAAAAGCCCCGGGGGATAGCAGCACTTTGTTTGTAAAGGGAATGGCTGGTTCTGCCCGGTAGTTAGCGATGACCTTA
The DNA here is from genome assembly GCF_038440355.1 of Dyadobacter sp. OTU695. Classification (NCBI taxonomy): domain Bacteria; kingdom Pseudomonadati; phylum Bacteroidota; class Cytophagia; order Cytophagales; family Spirosomataceae; genus Dyadobacter; species Dyadobacter sp. OTU695. Next base: position 72,863 of record NZ_JASATN010000025.1, read on the forward strand.
TCCTTCACATCCTGAGAGCCATCCGGTATAAACAAGTCGGCAAGCCGTTCTTTTTTAACATCGAGCGTGAGCTGGTCGGCCGACTGCACCAGCGCCGGTCCGAGCTGCGAACCCGGATCTTGGATCTCGATCAGCGCCTGCCCGGAAACCGGGACGAAAGCACCGATATAGACCAATTTGCGGATTCTCGACGGGACTTTTTCCGCAACGTGCGTGACGACCATACCGCCCATACTATGACCCACCAGGATCACTTTGTCGCTTCCGGAACCCATTGCTTCGATTACTTTATCGCGGTAAACGTCCAATGAGAGCTGGTGCGTCGGTGTCTGGTCGCTTCCATGTCCGGGCAACTCTACCACGATGACCTTGTTTCCGGCGCTGATGAGTTTGGCCCGGACGTCGTCCCAAACATATGGGGCCTGCCAGGCACCATGCACCAGGACATAAGTTTGCGAAGCGACTGGCACATGGTCGTCCTGCGAGCATGACGCCATTGCCGAAAGTGCAAATGCAGCGGATAGCAACATTAAACTTGTTGTTTTCATGGTTTGATTTTCAATTGATTGTGTAAGAAATTGGATGCAGGAAGGCTTGGGGGAAGAATCTGCCAGATTCTACCGAATTAGGCAGACCTTTCAGGAGCAGGCATATCGAAACCGTTCAGAATCACGGCAATGAGGCTATATCCACCGATTAAAAAAAACAACTCTGCCAAACCGTCGGCCCCAAAAAGCTGTATAGCATGATTGTAGGCGGAATCAGGAACAATGCGGCCGTTTAAGAGACAGGCGGCGATGCTGTGCGCAGTAAACTCTTGCTGATTAAGCCCATAGGGAATCCCTCCGGCAGCAAGCGAGGCAATGGTGTCGGCCGACAACCCAAATGCTTCTGCCATTATCTGATGGGCATATAGTTCGAACCGAGCGCCGTACGCCGCTCCAACCGTAAGTATGGCCACTTCACGAACTGACTTGTCGAGTGTCGCGTGTATGTCCAGCGTTCTTAAAAAGCTTAATGCCGGTACCCCGAACTGCGGATAATGCAGCATTGGCGCAAAAGGGCCGAGCAATGCACCGTCATCGGCGACCATTTTCACCTGGCTTTGGCTGGATGTGATAAGGGCAGATATTTCGTCGTGCACGAAACGAAGATCGGGGCTGAGCTCCTCCGGTTTCAGGGGATTGATTCGCATAATTGATGGATGTCTATGAAGGAGTGGTGAATTCGCCGTCAATCAGCACGAATGCCATCCGGCAAGCTTTGTCTGAACGGTTGGCCCAGGCGTGGTTCGTTCCGTTTTGGATCACAATATCTCCCTGGTAAATGGTCGTTTCATCCCGATCGAGTACTAATGTAATTTCCCCTTCCAGCACGATCCCGTAGTCTACCGTTTGCGTGCGGTGCATGAGTGGATGCGGTGCCCCTGCTGCGGCTGTGGAAGCTTCCTCGCCGCTGATCAGTTTGAATTTCGCCGCCGCGTCAGCGCCGGTCAGCCCGCGGATTTCTTCCCCTTCCGGCGGGAAGTCAATAATTCGAATCCGTGTGGCATTCTTTGGCGGCGGCAGTACAAGCCCGGCCTCATCCGAGTCATCGGGTTGATAGTGTATCAATGCCGGCGTTTCCAGCGTATGCCAGATTTCGTAAAAAGTGGGGCCACCCGGGCCTCCAACCAATTGCGCCCGCGTGGGCGGAGCGTCCGATATCAGAATGGCCTTTCCATCCGCATCATGACCGGTCACTACGCGTCTGAATGTTTTTGTAGATTCACTCATAAGAATATTAGAAATGGTTGAAAGTTCGTCTGCCTGCATGCTGCTTGTCGTCTCACGCGGTGAGCGCAAGAATGAATTCGCCAGCTTTTCTGATTGCATCCTTTCCCTCGGGCAGCGTCGAATGCCATAATGGAAAATTGTGGATCATGTGCGGCCATACCTCTAGCCTTACCGCCACACCAGCCATGGCCGCGATTTTGGTGAAAGTGAGCGACTCGCTTAGCATTTCTTCTGCTTCGCCTACCATGATATACAATGGCGGAAGCCCCCGGACGTCAGCATAAATGGGTGATGCCAGCGGCAGCCTGGGATCGGCACCATTCAGATATGTTGCTGCCTGGTACTGAATGGCCGCAAGATTGACAATGGGGTCGATACCTTCGCGCGTTTTGTATGTCTCACCGCTTTGCCCTAGATCAATCCAGGGCGAAATGGGTATGCCCCCTGCCGGCATGGGTACTTTTCTGTCCCTCGCAAAAAGCATTAAATTGATCGTCGCGTTACCTCCGGCCGAATCGCCGCAAACGACTATTTTTTTAGGATCATACCCTTGGCCCAATAACCATAAATATCCATCAAAAATATCTTCCAGTGGTTTCGGGAAAGGGTATTCGGGCGCAAGCCGGTAGTCGACAGCAAAAGTTTTCGTTTTTCCCGCCCTGCCCAATTCGCTGATCTCTCCCCGGTGCGTCGCCGGGCTGCCAAATATAAATGCGCCGCCATGAATGTAATACAGCACATGATCCTGCCGGGCCTGCGGTGACACAGTCCATTCACCTTGAATGTCGCCGATGGAGATCGTCTCATAGCGTATATCATCGGCCACGGGCAATGTCGCATACATTTCATTTGCCTGGACGCGCAATTCATCAATGGTCGCATCAAAATTCAGGTATGTTTTGAAATAATCCCGTGCTATCAAAAGCTCTTGATACATAGTTGTTTCATTTAAGGTTAAAATCAGGAAGTCCATTGGCGTGTTGGAGAAGCCGCCTGCCATTCACTTCCGGGTTGCGGCATCCGCGGCACCTCCGAGTGGTTCGTGCGACAGCTTAACTGGAATCAAAATTAGAAGCCGTTCATTCGGTGAGCGAGGAATTGGATCACTAAAAACGTGTGATTGCGGTCACAGATTAATAGTGACCGAATCCCTTGAACGGCCATCCAATCGTCAGGAAATTTGCAGCCAATCATCAATAATCAGCGGCAACACATGCAAACTCCCACCGTATTTCTGGCGGCAAATGCCATAGCTTCGATTCAATGGTTGATGCTGATCGTGTTTCCGCGCTGGCAGGTGACGCAATTTCTGGTTCGGTATGCGGTGGTGCCTGTGTTACTGTCGGCTACCTACGTAGTGTATATCGCATCATTTTTCAGCGTTCCGGATGTCGGCTTCGGGTCGATTGAACAGGTCAGGAACCTGTTCAACAATGATCAGCTACTGATCGCGGGCTGGGTCCACTACCTGGCATTCGACCTGCTCGTCGGATTCTGGATCCTTCGCTCTTCACAAAAAAAACATGTTTCGCATTGGCTGACGGTGCCCTGTCTAATCGGCACTTTCATGTTCGGTCCGTGCGGCTTCCTGCTATTTCTCATTACACAACAATTCACCAAAACGAATGCAGACAACCCTTCTAACCCGGATCAAGAATAGTAACCAGTCCTTGTACTATTGCGCCGTTGCTCATTTGATCCTGGCGGTCATTTGGTTCGGGCTTGCCATGGTCGATACTCGCGAATTATTAGGCGTTAATATCTGGATCAAACCGATCAAATTCGCGCTATCTATCAGCATTTACTGCCTTACCTGGCCATTGCTTCTGGATTTATTGCCTTTCGATAGAATCAAAGAGCGCTTTGCCTCGTACACCGTCTTCACCATGTGTTTCGAAATGTTTGCAGTTGCTTCTCAGGCTGCCCGCGGCGAATTGTCACACTACAACATGACCGGTACTTACAATTCATTGCTTTTTGCATTGATGGGTCTCATCGTGTTTTCGCAAACGCTGTTTTCCATCTACATCGGAATACTGTTTTTCCGGATACGGCCTGTCCAAATCAGCCCGGCAATGCTCTGGGCGGTCCGATTGGGAATCTTAATGACCGCTCTTTTTGCCCTCGAAGGCGGGTTAATGTCTTACCGAATGGCGCATACGGTGGGCGGGCCTGACGGCGGACCGGGAATTTCAATGCTGAATTGGAGTCGCATTCATGGTGATTTGCGGGTCGCCCATTTCGTTGGATTGCATGCGTTACAGCTGCTTCCGCTGAGTGTCACACTGTTCCGCATTAAAAAGGCTATGCCTTCCATTAGCATAGCCCTGTTGTACTTTCTTTTCACCTCGTTCCTGTTCATCAACGCGCTACTTGGCCACCCCACATTTTGAAAGAAGTCCTATTTCTTTTTGAAATAGTCTGCAGTACCATTGATCCAGTCCTCACGACGTGGCGCGAAAAAGTCAAGATCAATTGTACCCTCTTCCAAACTGGTAAAACTGTGCGGAAGGTTTGGAGGAATTATTACCGCTTGTCCTGCTTTGATAATCATAGTAGTGTCTCCAATGAGCGCTCGCACACTCCCTTTCAGGATAAATGAATACTGCTCGTTTACGTGTTTGTGGACTGGAACCGACGCGTCCTTCTTCATGACAAAATAGCCAAATGTGCCCTTCGACCCAGACTCCGACCGGAGCGTAATCCCGTCGGAAATAGCTTTTGCTTCCATGGAATTGATGTCTAAAATTCTGACCGGCTGTGATTGGGCAAATGTAGCTGCAGTAGACGCAAAAACTACACAAACGATTGATAGCCAATTCTTTTTCATAGCATTATCAGTGATTTACGAAAAAAATTAATTGAGCATTATATCAAAAATTTACGATCTCGTCCAACTCGATCACATGCACACCCTTGGCCAGGACTTTTGGTGCCTTAGCCATCTTTTTCGATAAAACCAGGGTCGGTAACGGACGATATTTTTTAAAAAAGCCTATTCCATTTAAAATGCCAAGTAGTCCGGTCGTGAACCGCTCAACCGGCCGGTCGGTATTGGCCCTTAGCAAGTGACCCGGCCGGAAGATAATGTATTGGTCGAAGGTGAGACTGGCGATCTGCTCTTCAAGCTCCCCTTTTATTTTCAGATAAAGCACACTGCTATCCGACGACGCGCCGTATGAAGATAGCAGCACGGCCCTGGGCACCCCGTTACGTTTCGCGATATGGGCGAACGTCAACGGGATCTCGTAATCGATCCTCCACTGCTGCTCCTTGGAGCCTGCGGCCCGCAGGGTCGTACCCATACAAGAGAACCATACATCTCCCTGGATGTAAGCAGCTACCTCGTCAAGCTTGTTGAAATCGACAACGTATTCGGTTAGTTTGGGATGAACAATCCCCGCCGAGCGGCGAACAAAAATGACGATCCTGGTGTATTCCGGGTCTTGCAAAAGAATATTTACAAGATCCCTGCCAGTAGCACCGGTCGCTCCAATTATTAACGCTTTCATATTTGATCTATGGTTACTGATAAGCGAATCGGAATTTTAGGATTAGGGAGCTCGCTGTATGCTGACGACAAAGATGAAATGTATTGGTTGACCAAAATGTGCATCAAATCACTATTTGCGTGTGATTCAAATCACACTTGTGAAATTAAAATTAAAACGGGAGCGCAACTTGTTCGTTATCAATGCTTCGACGGAATTTGCCGCCGTTGGGCCAGATGGATCCTGCTTAACGTTTCACGGCTGATACCCAGGTATTCGGCAATGTATTTTTTGGGAATGCGCTTGATGATGTCCGGAAACATCGCGCCAAATTCCTCGTATCTTTCTTTGGGGTTTCTGCAAAGCAACGATATAATACGATGCTGTTGGGCGGCATAACCATTGCTGACTTTCATGCGGAAAAAGTGTTCCATTTTGTGCAGGTCGGAAGCGAGTTTTTCCCTCGAAGAAAGCGTAAGGCTGAGGACTTCGGCTTCTTCCATACAGAGCACATTCATGGTAGATTCGGTTTGATGGAAAAAAGCATGATAATCCGAAAGCCACGAGTTTTCCAGGGCGAATTGGACAATGTGCTCCCTGCCGCCTTCGTCGATGTAAAACGCACGGAATGCCCCATAGGCGATCCAGTATTCGCATGGAACCTTATCGCCCGCCTGGATTAGAAATTGATGCTTGCGTACCCGCTTTTTGGTAAAAAAAGTACGGATGTAGTCGAACTCTCCATCACTGACTGGGATGATTTCTTCGATGTGTTTTCTTAGCTTTTCCATGACGATCATCATCGGTACGCGACAGCGAGGTTAAATAGTAAATTTCACCATAAATGAAAAAAATGATACCAGGTTTTATACCGCTGACCATCAACACATTATATTAATTCCAAGCGCTCTCTAATACGATATTTCGCCATTTTATGACGACGTTTTGAAATGCGAAAAATTGTCGCGAATAATTGTAAAAATGCCCGGCAAAAGATTGTAATTTAGAGTGAGCCTCTCATTTTTTTTCTGAATATCAATTCATACTGAGGCACTTATTCTATGGCATTAAAGACTTACACAGCGATAGGGCTCCTGCTGGCCTGCCTTCGTTTCTCGGCCGCTCAGCCGACGAACGAACATGTCGGCACCGCCCAGTACCCACATACGATGTTAGGTTCCTACCTAAGCAAATTAGCCCATACAAACGCAGATACGGCCAAAGCGAACCTGCTGCTCAGGATAGGGAATATCTACCATTCCAATGAAGCAAAGTCATCACAAGACAGCGCCATCCGGACGGGTCGGGCAGCGGCATCATTGAGCAGGTCGCTGAACTATGTTGGCGGCTATAATAATGCCATTTACCTGGTGTGTAAAGCACATCTGGCAAAAAACGATTTCAATGCAGCGAAGCAAATGCTGAAAGAGGTAAATGGAGAAATGTCGATTTGCCTGCTGTTAACCCTCAGCGAATACTTTGTTAATAATAAGGATGCCAAACGCGAAGAGCTGCTGAAAGCATATCCTTTTCTGGAAGAGGCCCAAAAACTGAGCCTGGAATTACATTCAACGCGCTGGTTAAATGAAATCTATATTGCAAAAGGGAAATACTATTTTCGTTTGGGAAATATCGATCGCGGTAAAAGTTATTTTCTCCGTGTAATCCAATACCACAAAAATAACGGGGACAAACGCGGTGAAGCTCGCTGGTGGCAAGACCTTGCACGTTACCAGCCGGAAGTTAACGAAAGCACTTACCAAACGCAGATTTACAGCTATGGTAAAGCACGGGCGCTTTATCAGCAACTCGGCGATGCCGACGAAGTTGCAGATTGTTTGCACGAAGAAGGTAAAGCACACCTGTACAACGGCCGGCCCGATCTGGCGGAAGATTTGCTTTTGCAGGAATGCAAATTGATACAATCTGCCGGGCTGACGCGCAAACTCTCGCGTTGTTACCAGAAAATGTCCGATTTGTACAGGTCTCAAAACAATTTCGACAGGGCATTGCAGTATGCATTTCTTGCATTGGGAAACCTCAAATCCGCGAAGGATAGCAGCCAGTTAAACCTCATTTACTGGACCATCGGCGATATTTATCACAGCCTGGGCGATCACCCGGCCAGTATCCGATACTATAACCTGGTGCTGTCCAGCAGCCCGTTGCATGTCGTCAAGACATATTCGTTACTGAAAAACCTCGTCGATGCCCAGATCAAAATCGGCCATGCACCCGAAGGATTACGGCTGCTAAAAACTTTCCTGAAAAATAATGCCCGCCCCGAAACGGCGCTCAACAGACAGCTGATCGCATTTATGTTCGGCAACTGTTACGCGGCCCTCAAAGATTTTAGAACTGCCGAAAAGTACTACTTGCAGGTGATACAGCTCAACAACGACGTGGAGCAATCCGAGAAATTCTGGTGGCGGAATGTCAACTCGATTTCGGGCGCGGAAGCTTTTTTAACGATGGGGCGCTTTTATACCCAGGTTGGTAAATACGATTCCGCCGGACGGTATTTAAAAACGGCGTTGACCTCCCGCAAAATAACACCTGCAGTTGAAAGGGACACCCGCCACCTGCTTTTTAAAGTTGATTCCGCCGCAGGCAATTACATGGTTGCGATCAGGAACTACCAGCGTTTTAAGATGCTGGGAGATTCCATTGAAAACAGTACAAAAAACAAGGAAGTATCGATACTGAAAGCCAACTTCAAAGCGGCTCAAAAGGAAAAAGACATCCGGATATTGACCAAAGAAGCGATCCTGAACAAAGAAAAGCTCGAACTGGCGGCCCGCGCCGAGAAATTTCTGTACGCCGGTTTTGCCGTATTGATTTGTTTGCTGGGCCTCTCATTAAACAGCTACCGGATGAAACAAAACAAAAACCGGCAGTTGGAAGAGCAGCAAAAAACGATCAGTATCAAGAATGCTTCGCTCATGCAGCTGGTGGGAGAAAAAGAATGGCTGCTCCGGGAGGTCCATCATCGGGTTAAAAATAACTTGCAGATCGTGATCAGCTTACTCAATTCGCAGTCTGCCTACCTGAGAGAGGAAGTGGCTGTGAATGCGATCGTCGAGAGCCGTCACCGGATACAGGCCATGTCGATGCTGCACCAGCGGATCTATCAGTCAGAAGACATGACAAGCATCGGCATGAGCAGCTACATTCACGAGCTGATATCTTACCTGGACAGCAGTTTCAATACCGGGCGGCGCGTGATTTTTGATGTGGCTGTTGAAAAAATAGAACTGGACTTGTCCCACGCAGTTCCGCTCGGCCTTATACTGAACGAGGCCATCACAAACTCGCTCAAATATGCTTTTCCGAATGGGCGCGAGGGAAAAGTAAGCGTTTCATTTGCCGTGTCGGACGAAGAGCACATCTTGCTGCGCATCAGCGACGACGGTATTGGACTTCCGGCCGGCCTGAACCTGGATGCCATAGAGACTTTCGGACTCAAACTAGTCAAAGGATTGGCCGAAGATCTCGATGGAACATTGACAGTACAGAGTGGCCCTGGAACGAGTTTGGAAATCCTCTTCCCATTTCGTTCAACGAAAGCCTCACCGACGTACAGCTACTTGAACGTCAACATGTAATGCATTTCAATTCACAACAAACCGCCAGGTTATCCCCAACTTTTTCATTTTCGATACCAGCGTAGGCGCGGGCATGTTCAGCAGTTCGGCGGCCCCGCCCTTCCCGGAGACTTTCCCGTTACTTTTCGCCAGCATTGCCATGATCAGGTGCTTTTCACTTTCGGCTGCGGATTGCGCCTTCGGGTTGCCGGCTACTAGTTCGGGGAACGTCATTTCGTCAGCGGGCAGGTCCACCGTAGATATGACGCCCGAACGGGCGAGGATGATCTGGCGCTCCATCACGTTTTCCAGCTCGCGGATATTACCTGGCCAGGAATATTTGATCAACTGGGCGACGGCCTGGGGTTCCATGCGCTTCGGCAATGTCCCGGTCTGACGTGCGTTTTTCTGCAAAAAGTGGTCGATCAGTGCTGGAATATCCTCAGTACGCTCCCGCAGCGGGGGGAGTGTGATGGAAAAAACGTTGATGCGGTAGTACAGGTCGATCCGGAACCTGCCCGCAGCTACTTCTTTGTAAAGGTTACGATTGGTGGCAGTGACAATCCGGATATCCAGTTTGATGGTCGTGCGGCCACCAATGCGTTCGAGTTCTTTTTCCTGAATCACCCGCAACAGTTTCGTCTGCGTTTCGATTGGCATCTCCCCTATTTCGTCCAGGAATATCGTTCCGCCCTGCGCTTGTTCAAACTTGCCTATCCTTCTTTCGACGGCCCCTGAAAACGCGCCTTTCTCGTGCCCGAACAGCTCCGACTCGATCAGGCTGGGTGGTATGGCGGCGCAATTAAGTTTGATTAACGATTTGTTCCTGCGCCGGGAAAGCCGGTGGATGGCCCTGGCTACACCCTCTTTCCCTACCCCGGTTTCACCTAAAATAAGCACCGTCGTGTCCATAGGCGCCACTTGGGACACCAGGTCCAGCGCCTGCAGCAATTTCGGGCTGCTTCCTACAATATCGCCGAATTCCTGGGTGGATTCTCTTCGATTTTTATCAACGACTATGTTGTTGTTGGCAATGTTCGCTTCCTGGAAGCCGTGTTCGACTGCGTATTGATGCCTGAAGGTGGCGATGTCCAATGCAATGAGAATATCCTGCCGGCGGAAGGGTTTTATCAAAAAACCATCCGGCCGGGTTGTCTTCGCAGCTTCGAATGTAAGCGGGTCGGAGTTGGCGGAAATGTAGATGAATGGGATGTTGGCGGCCGACAAAAACGGGGCTAAATCAATACCCGTCTGGGGTCCTTTCAAAAATATGTCCAGCAACACGATGTCGGGCTTTCCTTTGAGAAGAAAGTCATGCGCGGACTGAACCGATTTGACGATCGCGCACACGGAATGGCCGGCACTTTCAAGGATCAGTTGCAGGTCGTTGGCCTCGATAAACTGATCTTCGACGATTAATACTTTTAAGCCCATAAAGCGGGGTTTCTGCGAGATTATGATTTAAAAATACAAAAACAGCGTGACTTTCGTTGCTAAATTCGTAGATTAATATCATGGTTCAAAAGATGGAACTCACCGAAATTTATCCCGAAATCATCGGCCACTCCCCTGCCATTAAAAACGTTCGCATGCTTCTGTCGCAGGTTGCCAGCACCCACAGCAACGTGCTGCTGCTCGGCGAAACCGGCACGGGAAAAGAGCTCATTGCAAAGGCCATCTACCGGACTTCTTCGCGCAGCGAACAGCCCATGGTCACCGTCAACTGCGCGGCCCTTCCCGTCGATCTGATCGGAAGCGAGCTGTTCGGCCACGAAAAAGGAAGTTTTACGGGCGCCTCGGAAAGGCGGATCGGCAAGTGGGAAATGGCCGACCGCGGGACGTTGTTCCTCGACCAGATCGGCGATATGCCGCTCGAAGTGCAGGCGAAGTTGCTGCGGGCATTGCAGGAAGGGGAAATTGAAAGAATCGGTGGGAAGGAAGTGATCAAAACTGATGTACGCGTCATCGCCGCCTCCAATCAGGATCTGGCCGGTCAGGTGCAGCTGGGCACATTTAGAAACGATCTCTTTTTCAGGCTGAATGTATTCCCGATCTCCATTCCGCCGCTCCGCGAAAGGAAGCAGGACATCAAGGACCTGGCAATGCATTTTCTACAACGGCACGCCCGGCAAATCGGCCGTAAGGTGCCGCGTATATCCGGCAAGGTTCTTAGAAAACTGTACGCCCACAGCTGGCCCGGGAACGTCCGCGAACTGGAACATCTGATGGAGCGAACGATGCTGATGACCACCGGCGCAGTGATCGATCAGTTGTTTTTGTCCAGCTATGATGAGCATTTAAACGCCATTATGATCGGGAAGCGGGTCAAAAGCATCGATGAAGTACTGCGGGACCATATTTTGCAGGTATTGACCTTATGCAATGGCAAAGTTGCCGGTGCCGGAGGTGCCGCTGAGGCATTGCAGGTACCGCCTACTACCCTGCATTCGATGATGAAAAGGCTCGGCATCCGAAAAGCGTATCCGGGAAACGATCAGCCCCATCCATCAGTGTGACCTTTGACACACTTTTAATGTGATTGAAGTCCTTGTCCGCCGGCAGGGTACCGCCGTAATTTTACTTCTAACCGGGCAGCTGCCAACCTCGCACGGTCGTCACAAGGCAACCCTATCCACATATCAAGTATGACAAACCTATCTAATTGGGACGCGACAGCGAAAGAGAACGCCAAAAAGGGATTCAGAATCCATTTACTGGTATTCGTGCTTGTCACTCCCGCCATCTGGCTTATCTGGTATTTTTCAGGCAAAGCTTACCCTTGGCCATTATGGTCAACGCCCGCTTGGGGTATCGGGCTGCTGTTTCACTACCTTGGGGTATTCGTTTTCAAAAAGCGGACAAGCTGAACCCTGGTGAAAATGACGCGGAAAGCCGGCTCGATATTGAGCCGGCTTGTTTGAATTATTAGTTTACCAATACCACCGAACGTGCGTCAGTAAACGTTAGCGAACACTTGCTTCCTTTTTAGTCAGCCAACTTTCTACCGCCCGCGAGAAATCGGCCACATCGATCGGGTGTCTGCTGGTGATGATATTTCCGTCTGTCACCACCGGCACGTCGCTTACAACCCCGCCGGCATTGGTCAGGTCTGTCTGAATATTCCAGTAACCGGTTAGTTTTCTACCTTTCAGGATGTTGGCTGATGCGAGTACCACAGGCGCGTGGCAAATCGCCGCGATCAGCTTGCCCGATTTGTTGAAATCCTGGATGTACCGGATCACATCTTTGTCGTATCGGAGGTTATCCGGGTTCCATGCGCCGCCAGGGATGAAAATGGCGTCGTATTCATCCACCTTGATCTGATCGGCAGTGCGATCCACTTTGATCCAGCCGACCGGGTTCAAATATTGAATGGCCATAATGTGGGTTTTCGCCATTTCGGGCGTGCTGAGTCCGTAGCGGGCAGGTGCCGGGTTGAACTTCGGCGCTACAATGTCGACCTGTGCGCCCAGTTGCCGGAAGTACCAGACCGGCCCAAGCAATTCGATTTCCTCGAAGCCATCAGCGGCAATTACAGCCAGTTTTTTCCCTTTCAATGCGCTCTTGTTCTTTACCGGGGTAAAGAAGAACGCTTTAAGCGCCTCGTTACCCGGTGCATTCAATAATTGCGAAACGGGCATCGAGGAAACCGATGCATGAGAAGTCAGCTGGTTCATCACTTCCAGCTCATTTGCGTTGTTTTGCTGCGCATTGGCATTCAGGGTGGCCAAAAGCATGGCCAGGCCGCCCAGAGATTGGATAGTCTTTTTCATTTAAATAAACATTTGGTTGTTAGTATTTGGATTGCATATTACTCACGCGTCAGCGGCGCAATTTCCACCAGATTGTGCAGCCCATTCTGAAAAGGTGGCTGTTTGACATTAGATTCCAGGTATTGGATCACCGGTTTGACCGGCGGAAAGTCGAGGTGGTATTTAAACGCGTCCTCATCTCGGAACTTCTCATAGGTCACAAAGTGGGTGCCGTCCCCTTCGATCTCAGAAAGCTGGTAGGTGATTACACCCGGCTCACCACGAAATTGCGGCATGGCAACATGATAAATATCCTTAAACTGTTGTTGGGTAGCCGGTTTCGTATCGACAAACAACATCACGGTAATGGGCCTATCTTCCCGTTTCGCTGCCGCGCGCCATTGTTGCTTAGTAATCGGTTCGAGATCTTTGAGTGCAAAAGTAGTCGGAGCAGCAGTCAGCGACTCGCCAAATAGTGCGCTCAGCTGGCGCGCCTGGCTCGTCTTCGAAAACTTTTCAACCTCAGCGGGCTTAGTCCAGCGTTCGATCAGCCACAATACGGACGGGTTGTCCTGCTCCTGATAAGCCTCCGCCATGATATTGCCGTCGGCGGCGATTGCGGATCGGACATTTTGTACCAGCGCATTACGAAATTGCTGCTCATGCCCTTTCTTCACCTCGAATTTCGTGAGCTTGGCCACAGCCGGCGCATCGTACGAGAAGTTAGCCTCAAGTGCAGGCTCCCGGGTTGACTGTAAGCCGGGTGCAGCCACCGTCCCCAGCAAACACAATGTGATGAAAATCAATTCGTGCATGATATAAAATTTGAAATAAATGGAAATAATTACCAGCAAGACGTCTACGCCACCACAGCTAGCTGTTCATTGATAAATTCCAGCTCCTGCCCGGACAATGTGACGTCCATCGCTTTTGCATTACTGATTGCCTGGTCTTTATTGCGGGCTCCGGCCAGCACGATGGAAATTCCTGGTTGCAGGGTGGTCCACCTTAACACAAGCTGCGATAATGTAACCCGCTTATCCACGGCAATCGCCTCTATCTCTTCCAGCAACGTTTTGACTTTTTCCAGGTCAAATTGCTGGAAATAGTTGTTCCGGTGATCGGTAGACGACAATGCATTCCCCTGAAAAAACTTGCCGGTCAACAGTCCTCTTTCGAGTGGACTGTATGCGATGATCCCGATCCCATTTTCAACGGCTGTGGGAATAACTTCCGACTCAATGCCCCTTTTGAGCATGCTGTACGGCACCTGGTTAGAGGCAAGCCGAATGCTCTTCTGAGCTTCCAGCATTTGCTGCCGGTTGTAATTGCTCACTCCCGCCGCCCGGATTTTTCCCTGATCGAGCAGCCGTTGTAATGCTTCCATCGTTTCATCAATGGGCGTCGTTGAATCCAGCCAATGCAGTTGAAGCAGGTCGATATAGTCGGTGCCCAGCCGCTTTAAGCTCTCTTCTGCTTCCTTGATCACATTCTCCTTAGATGCGAACTTGTAGACCGGGTATACAACACCATCCTGCTCAATGTCGAACATAAAATCGCCGCGGCCGTTGTTGCTCCCGTCCCATACCATGCCGAACTTGGTAAGCAACTGGATTTTGGACCTATCCTTGCTCTTGATGGTTTCGCCGATAAGCTCTTCGCTTAATCCGAATCCGTAAAAAGGTGCCGTGTCCAGTGTCGTGACCCCGTAATCCAAAGAAGCTTCAATGGCTTGTTTGGCTTCACTCTTTTCAGTACCGCCCCACATCGTCCCGCCGATTGCAAAGCTTCCGTAGGTAATCACAGATACATCGATATCTGTGTGCCCCAGTTTTCTGTATTCCATAGCAGATTGGTTAAGTAAATCGCGTGGCTGTTTTGATCTTTCCACACCACAAAACTACTGCCACATCAACCTCGCTTCGAAGGAAGCGGATCACAGAAAATTTGTGACAAAAGTCACATTATAATAATTTACCGAAGGTGGCAAAATCATTACCTGCATATGGCAGGAAAATTCCTGCTTTTCCTTGACCGGTTCTTATTCAAATTATTCGATCAATTCGAGTTCTTCAAGTTGAACTTTCCCATGAGTTCGCCTTTTCGTAAGCCTCCATTTCTTCGCAAGTTACCTTCGCGTAGAGGGGCTTGCTCACGAGTCAAACATTCCCACAGAAGCTCCTAATCTTCCTTTTCACTACAACCTGGCGACTTTTGGATACATCCGCCAATTGACATTGGCTGAACTTTGTATCAACAACAGCGAGAAAAAATATGGACTTAAAGAATAGCACTATCCTGATCACAGGAGGAACCAGCGGTATAGGTTTGGAATTGGTCAAACAACTTACCCAGCAAGGATCAACAATCATTGTTACAGGACGTAAACAAGAGGCCTTGAATGAGACCAAGAGGCGTTTCCCCCAAGTACACGTCTTTCAGAACGATGTAAGTGATCCGCGAGATATTAAGCGCCTTTATGAACAGGTGACACAACAATTCCCTGATCTGAATATGATCGTTAACAATGCGGGTGAAATGCGGTTGCTTGACGTTCAGGACACCAGCAGGGACCTGGAAAACATAACCCGTGAGATTGATATCAATCTGACGGGAACGATCCGGATGGTCCATCATTTTTTGCCGCACCTGATGAGCAGGCCTTCTGCGGCG
>NZ_JASATN010000026.1:0-84058 GCF_038440355.1 Dyadobacter sp. OTU695
CTCGGGTAATGCCGTGCGCCAGTACGTCCAGGTATGCCCGCCGTCGCGTACGCGGAACTCGTGGGGGATGGCTTTGTCGGTCATCGCTGCGTGGAGGTTCATATTGCCTTTGATAAGGAAATCGTCGTCGCCGCAATCGATGTAGTATTTCACGGTTTTGAGTTTATCTACCGGCGTAGTTTCGATTATTTTCAGGATAGAGTTTTTATACCAGTTTTCTGTGAGCCTTTCTTTACCGGGCGCTGCTTTGCCAAACAGCCCGGCGAGCACGCCATCATAACGCTCGGCAGGCATATTGGAAATTTCATCATCCGACCAGAATGCACCGCTCAATGGAGCCGCTGCTGCAAACAGATCGGGATGCTTGGTAGCCATGATCATCGTGCCGTAGCCGCCCATCGAAAGTCCCGCAACCGCCCTGAACTCCTTTTTTGCCCTCACACGGTAGCCTGACTCGATATGCGGGATCAGTTCTGTTACGAAGAAATCTTCATATTTGGCTTTCCCATCGGCACTGTTGATGTAGAACGTAACACCGGCATCAGGCATGACGATGATCATCGCCGGGGCATCACCGTCTGCAATGGCTTTGTCGGCAATGTGCTGTACTTCACCAAATTGTGTCCATCCCGTTTCGTCGTCGGAATAGCCGTGGAGCAGGTAAAGCACCGGGTAGCTGCGGTTGGTTTTGTCGTAATCGGCAGGCAGGTAAATGTTGTACTTGATCTCCTTGCCCATAGCCTTGCTGTTGATTTTCAGGCTTTCCTTCACCAGCCCTTGCTGGGCCATCGTTTGGAGCGAGAGGAGGAATAAAATGAGGAATGTAAAGTTTTTCATACGCGCTTTTAAAGTTTCTGATAAAAGCTTACAAACCTTTAAATCCTACCGCTATTCTTCTTTGAGAAGATAGCGACGGCGGATCTCGTTGATCAAAAACTTTTTATGGGCTGTGAAACTTTCGGGATGCATCGTTTCAAAAAGGCCGTTCCATTCCTGGTAGCGTAAAACGTCGCCTTTCTTGAACGCTATCGCATCTATTTTTTTTGATTTCAGATACTCTTCGAATTCCATACTGCTTGATTTTGCTTGCAATATACCCGATTAAAGTAAGCAATGCCTGCCCGGAAATCAGCTTTAAGCATTAATTTGGCACGAAATCGCATTGAATACCCCATGAATGTTTTTGAAATGAAAATAGACCTCCGCAGTGATACCATTACCAGGCCTACCCGGGAAATGCAGGAAGCCATGTGGTCGGCCGAAGTAGGGGACGACGTTTTTGGCGATGATCCCACTGTGAATGCATTGCAGGAAAAGGCTGCGCAGCTCTTCGGGATGGAAGACGCGCTTTTTTGCCCTTCCGGTACCATGACCAACCAACTTGCTATCCGCGTCCATACCCGCCCGGGCAGCGACGTAATCTGCGATAAGCATTCGCATATTTACCTATACGAGGGCGGAGGCATTATGCTCAATTCCTTTTCGTCCGTAAAGTTACTCGACGGCGATCGTGGAAGGCTTTCGGCACAGCAGGTTACCGAAGCGATCAGCCCCGAGAATGATGTGCATTCTACGGTAACCAGGCTCGTTTCGCTGGAAAATACCATGAATAAAGGTGGCGGCTGCTACTACGATTTCAGAGAGATCGAAGCGATCCGCGACGTTTGCCGAGGACGTAATATTCCATTACATCTGGATGGCGCAAGGCTTTTCAATGCGCTGGTCGAAACAGGCGAGAATCCCGCACAATACGGGCAGGTTTTTGATAGCATCAGCATTTGTCTTTCCAAAGGCCTGGGATGCCCTGTCGGGTCATTGCTGCTGGGGACGGGCGAAATGATCCGTGAAGCGCGCCGTTTTCGGAAAGTAATGGGCGGTGGCTGGCGGCAGGCCGGTTTCCTGGCCGCGGCCGGCCTTTATGCACTCGACAATCATGTAAACCGGTTGAAGGAAGACCACAGCCGTGCCAGGGCAATAGGGGAGCTATTTGCGACAAGGCCGGAAGTGGCCGGGATCTTTCCGGTAGATACCAACATTGTCATAATCAGGCTCAACAACGGCATTTCGGAAAAAGAATATGTAAGCCGCCTGGCTGGGGCCGGAATCCTGGCCGTGACGTTTGGCAAGGGGCTCGTCAGGTTCGTAACCCACCTCGATTTCACCGACGACCACCTGGAAGTCATGCGGGGCAGGCTGAAAACCTTTTAAACTTCCGGGATCATTTCCTCGTATTCGTATTCGGAATTGGGACCCTGGTAAATCACTTTCATGCCTGTGAGGTCGGCTACGTAGGTGTGTATGCCAGCGGCGCCGATCTCGCGCAGGAATGTCGGATAATCGGTGATGCCTTCCTGTGTGCGTTTGATAGCCGCTTTTACCGCTTCCAGTTCAAATGTTTCAGCGCATTCAAATTCCGGCAGATCGCCCGCTATGATGAGTTTGTCGCCATTAACGGACGTATAAGTACGTTTGCGGTTTTTTACCTTCACTTCATAGTTGTCGACCCCGATGGCTTTCAGGTTCTTGACAAATTGCGGGTATGGCTGGCCGGCAGACCGTTGCTCGGCGGATTCAATGAGTTCTTCGGTCAGTTCGATCATTTCCATGGTCAGTTCACTTTTATGAAAAATGTTGCTTCGCCCGAAGCCAAAGCAACATTTACCTTAGGTTAATAATATCAGGCAAATCAATGAGCCATATCGTCGTCTTCCGGGTGGTGGACGATCAGCGAGCTTCGGGTATCCAGCTTCTTGATCATTTCATTGGACATCGCGTCGGCATATACCCCGTAGCTGCTCACGAGCGTTCCTTTCAGTCCGTCTTTCGACTCGATCGCATATAAAATCGACATATCCGACGGGTTGGTCATACCTTCGAAACGGTAGACCTGCACAATATCGAAATCCTCGGGCGACAACGTCAGGCAAATGCCGTCGTCCTTATGTACTTCCAGGGCATGGGCCGTGAGGTTAAAATCATAGGTATAACCCTGCTCTTGTAAGTCTTCCAGCGTTTCGATGAGCGTATCGGGCTCAGTCATGTTTTTGTTGGATGGATGCGGTTTCTTAACCTTGTCCTGGTCTGGTCCTTGCAAGTCCATAGTATTTTATGTTAAGATTGATGATCTGATCGATTCAATAACTGATAGCGGGTTGATCACCATAAGGGAAAAAAGTATGCCTTGGTGAACAGCGGTTTTTCACGAAGAAATGGTAATCCTGCAATGTACATATTGAGGTAGTTTGACCTCAATGTGCCAGATGTTGTAGAACGCCAATGGGAAATAAAACAGATTATTTCGGGCGATATACCAATTGTCCCACATTGTACGATGCGAAGCATCCCAGGCCGCCTTCAATGTTGGTGTAAATCAATGAGGGTTCCACAAAAGGATTGTCCGAATCGCCCCGGGTTTGTACAGAGCGGTGGTATTTAAAATAATGCTCGTCGGTATTGTACACCTCCATTGTGACCGATATGATCTTGCTTTTAGGGTAGGAGGTATACACTTTGCCGTCGCCGGAACTGTAACTAAGTGGGTCGGGCAGATTCACACGGCCGATCGGCGAATTGAAATCTGCGCCATCCAGATTCACGTCGTTGCGGAAATCGTTCCTGCCGATCGCGTCGTCCCAGTTGAAATTGTAGCGGTTTCTTACTCGTTTTTCTTTGAACTGGCCGGCAGAAAGCTCTTCCGGAACGCTGTATTCCAGGTCGAGCGACGCACGCACCCGGTAGTAATTGGTTTGGCCGGGAAGGTCGCCCCAGGTGAATTTTACCGTCAAAGACGTATCCCGCGCCGAACTGCTGCCGGAATAGGATGTATCGATTTCATACGTTTTCGGAATTATGGCGATCGCAGGAACCGTACAGGTTGCATGCACGGACCGCACGCCACTCGTTATCGAAAGGAAATAAGTCTTTCCCGGTAAAATGTTCAGCGCTGCTTTGTCGGCTGAGTAAAGCTGGTTCGTGGTGTCAAATGGAATTACGATTTCCCTGCTTCCGTCGGACAGCTTCACGATCGCATTGGGAATTACGCCGCCTTTCAGATCCGGCTCTGCAAAAAGCGGGATGGATTCCGTCACCACAACGTTGATGCGCGCGGCCTGCGGCGAAATAAAGCATTGCACGACCAGCTTCGATTCAACCTGGGGAAGATCGCCCTTATCAACGTCCGTGACAAGCGATTCACATGCCGCCAGAAGCAATGTCAGGAAAAGGAAAACGATGTATCTGGGAAACATGGCCGTTTTTAGAATTTAAAGTTATAGCTGAAATAGGGCAATACCGGAAACAACGAGTAACGCTTCAGCGTGTATTTGGGAACCGGAGTAGCGGGCGTTACATTCGGGAGAATGACTATTTCTTCATCAATATTGTAGAAGAACGGGTTTCTGCGATTGTAAGCATTGTAAACGCCGAACTCCCAGGTGCGTTCATGCCGCTTTTTCTTTTTGTGGAACTGAACGGCGATGTCCATCCTGTGGAACGGCTCGGCGCGATAGCTGTTTTTCTGCCCGTATTCGCTTACCGTCGGGCCAAACCAGTTGATCGCAGGCTTGCCGTCGGGTGTGAGGCGGGTTACGAAGTTGTCCGTCGCCGCCCGGTAGCTTGATACCGGGAGCGTCAACGCGTTACCGGTGCCGTAAACCCAGGTGGCCGACAGCGTAATTCTTTTGCTCAATTCGTAAATCCCTACCACCGATAGATCGTGGCGCCGGTCGTAACGAGGAAAAAATGTCTTTCCAAAATTCAGTTCGGGAAACTTCCAGTAGGTCCACGACAAGGTATACCCGATCCAGCCGGAGAACCGGCCGGTTTTCTTCTGGACGAGGAATTCGCCGCCATACGACCACCCTTTGCCCGAGGTGACATTATCCTCCCAGCTGAGTTCATTGGCATTTTCGCCGTTGATGCTCAGGAACGACGACCCCTCTTTGTAGTTCAGGATGTTATTCATTTTTTTATAATAGCCTTCGAGCGTGACAGTAAGGGCAGGACGTTCGAAGTCTTTGGCAAAACCTGCCGCTATTTGCTCGGATTGCTGAGGCGCAACCCGCGCAGTGGTGGGTACCCAGAGGTCCGTAGGCAGACCGAGGCCGGTATTGGAAAGCAAATGCACATACTGGTTCATCCGCGCATACGAGGCCTTGAATGACAGGTTCTCGGCGAGGCGCAATGCGGCTGAAATGCGCGGCTCGGGGCGAACGTAGGTTTTAACCTCAGTCTGAAATGTGCTCACCCTTAGCCCTGCATTTATCTTCAACGCGTCCATGGCCTGCCAGGTATCTTCCATATAAAGCCCTGCTTCGAGTGAATAAACCGGCTCCACTGATCGCTCAATTGGATTCGATATAAACGAGCCGGCGATTGCGAGTGCCGACGGGACAAACTTGTGAAAAGTGGCCTGCCCTCCGAACTTCACCGCGTGCTTTGAAGACGGGTAAAAATCAAAATCTGTTTTAATGCCCAGGTCGCGGATGCGCGAATCGTAGTCGAGGCTGAACTCGTCGTCCAGGGAGCCATCACTATTCAATTCTTTGGAATAACTGGAAACCCCGAATTTGAAATTGCTGAAAATGAAGGAAGTATTGACGAACAGTTTTTGGTTCAATACGTGATTCCAGCGCATGGTAGCCGTTGCATTACCCCAATCGAGGCCCGCGCGGGTTTCGGAAGTACTGCTTTTTTCGTTAGCATGAAACTTGTCTCGACCGAAATAGCCGCTGATGTATAACTTATCCTTGCTGCCAAGGTCATAGTTCATTTTGGCATTCAAATCATAAAAATAATAACCTGGTTTTACCTGACTGTCTGCACCCCGTTGCTCCCGGGCGATCAGTGGCTTTGCCAGAAAATCGATATAAGTGCGCCGACCGGAAATCAGGAACGAGGATTTGCCTTTCGAAATAGGCCCTTCGAGTGTTAATCGGGAAGAGATGAGGCCTATCCCGCCCTCGCCGTGCAGCTTTTCCTTGCTGCCTTCCTTCATATTCATTTCCAGCACCGACGACAGCCTGCCGCCATAACGTGCCGGAAAGCCGCCTTTGGTCAGTTCCACGCTCCTGAGCGCGTCCGAATTGAAGATGGAGAAAAAGCCAAAAAGGTGATTAGCATTATAAACGACCGCATCGTCGAGGATAATGAGGTTCTGGTCGGGCCCGCCGCCGCGTACATACAAGCCTGTCTGTCCCTCGGTCCCCTTCTGCACCCCGGGCATGAGCTGCAACACGCGTAGCACATCCTTCTCGCCGAAGAATGCCGGTATTTTCTTCAATTGCTGGATGGGGACTTCGACTTTGCTCATCTGCACGGTCCGGCTGACATAATCCTCCTGCCTGCGCGCCGAAACGACCACTTCTTCGAGTTGTGTAATGGTAGGGAGAAAAATGTTCAGTTCGGTGTCCTTCCGGAGCGCAACTCGTTTCTGCTGTTTTTCATAGCCTACAAAGGAAAACGAAACGGTCGCGGAGTCAGATGCGGGCAAGGTAAGTGAGTAAAACCCATAAGTGTTCGTCACTGCGCCATAGGGGGTGTTGTCGAGATATACGTTCACGCCCGGAAGCAGTTCCTGGCTCCCTTTTTCCCGCACAAAACCACTGATCGTAACGCGATCCTGAGCCAAAGAAATAATGTGAAAAAGGAAAAGAAAGGCCGTAAAAGTCAGACGCATAGACGAAAGTGCGGGTTAGTTGAGTAACGAGTCGGGTGGTGATCTAGTATGGAGCCATTGTATTTGACCATGACGATATATACCCCAAAACCGTTGCAGCGGATCAAAAAGAATGGCGGAATTGCCCTGTTATCGGGAAACTCCGCCATTTCAACAAATTAATCAGCCTATTTTACGCCTTTTACCCTCATTTTCAAACCATATATGGCTGTCTCGGCTGTGATAAAAAGCATATCCCGGTTTTTGCCACCGAAGCACACGTTGGCTGTCCAGCCTTTGTGGACAGGGAAATGCGCGATTTGCGTGCCTGTTTTATCAAAAACCGTGACGCCCTCACCGGTAACGTACAGATTACCTTCCTCGTCGAGGATCATGCCGTCGGAGCCTTTGGGCACAAATAGCTGGCGATTGGCTAATGCGCCGTCTTTCTGGATGTCGTAAACATATGTTTTGTTGTCGCCGATATCGGCAACGTACAGTTTTTTACCGTCTGCTGTGCCGATGATGCCATTGGGTTTCTTCAACTTTTCATCGACGCGGGTGAATTTTTTGCGATCGGGGCTGAGGTAGTACACGTGCTGGCCGTCCTGCTGCATGGTAGGATCCCGTTTCCAGTAATCGCGTTTATAGAGCGGATCAGTGAGGTAAATGCCACCTTTTGGATCGATCCAAAGATCATTGGGGCCGTTTAGGAGCTTGCCTTCATAGTCTTTAACCAGCACCGTCGGTTTACCTTTCTTGTCAAACGACCAAACTTGGTTTTCCTCGTCCGAGCATGCTACCAGATTCCCTTTTTTATCGAAATACATGCCATTGGCACGGCCGGCTTTGTCAGAAAACGTGCTGAATGCACCGGTTTCGGCATCCCAGCGGATGATTTTATTATTGGGCTGATCGGTGAAAAACACATTGCCATCTTTATCAGGCACTGGCCCTTCGGTGAATTTGTATCCATCACCCAGCTTCTCTACTTGTGCCCCGGGTGCGACGATTGATTTTGAATCCATGATTTGTGCGGATAGTAAAACTGGGGAAAGCAGTGCGATAATGCCTGCCAGCACCGGAATGACGATTTTGGATTTTTGCATAATAAAACTGCGCCCGGTGTTGCGTTTGTGCCGGGTCATTGTATTAAAGTCGGACTAGGGGGCGGCTTTACTGTTTGGGTGGTTGGTAGCTATTGCAACTCCTTAGGCTCCATTAATGGCGGAAAGCCCGGGAAAAACGCATCCGTTGCCAATGTTGGCACCGCATGTTCTTTCCCAAACCATTGTTCGATGTGGACTTTGGCTACGTGAATGGGCTTCGTCTGCGCAGACGTGAATGCATGCTTGCTTTCTTCCTATCGGTAATTTCCTCGCCTGCGTGGCCGTGTTTGGAAAAATGGAAGACGATGTCTTTGTTCTCCTCATCGAAGTGATAAAATGCGACGTGGATTAAGGGACATCCCTCTTTTTTTCGATGGCGATGGAGCAGGAAACCGAGTTGGTCTGAACTTCGTGAAGAAATGCAATGGCTGTCTCTTGCCGGTCTTTTCTGCGGACGATTTGCTGGTAGTCTTTCATGGCTGGGATGGTGTTAGGTTTAGTAACTCGAAATGCGCGGTCAGTTCAGGATTCCACTTGTTCTAAAATAGAATAAGGCAACTAGCCGCAGCCAGTTGCCTTATTTCGGTCAAAGTTTGTTGCCTTACGCTACCGCCTTTTCCAACAATTCATCCAGCCTTGCATAAGAATCTACCACGCCACGCTCCATGCCCGACTGCACCATGCCATCGCGGTCTGCAACGGACTGGAATACAGACTGTACGGTGAGGCGTGTCCGGCCGTCGGGCAGGTCCTCGAAACGGGATGTTTCCAATATGACGTGCCCTTTTTCAGGCAGGCCTTCAAATTCGAATGTCTGGATGATCCGCTCCGGTGCGGTGTGTTCGTGGCACACGCCGTGGAATGCAAATTCCATGGGGTTACCGGGAATCGTGTTGATGAAGCGATAAGAGCCGCCGGCAAAGGGCTCGAATTTTTCGTAACGTACGGTCATATCGTTTGGTCCGCCCGCCCACTGAGTAAGTAAATCCTCTTCGCTGAATGCGCGGAAAACGATTTCGCGCGGCGCTTCGAACTCGCGGATAATGAAAAGCTCCTGCTTGCCCGGTTCTACAATGATTTTGGTTTCATTTCTGGTTGCCATGATGTTCGTTTTTTAAAGTGTTGATAATGTTGTCGAGTTTGTCAAAACGTTCTTCCCACATTTTACGGAATGGTTCGATCCAGTCGGCGACCTCCGCCAGCTTTTTCGGCTGCACCGTGTAATAGCGTTCCCGCCCTTGCGGATTGAGATGCAGCAGGCCGCATTCGAGCAGGATCTGCATATGCTTCGAAATGGCTTGGCGGCTAACGCCGAAGGATTCGGCCACCGCATTGGGGGTCATTGGTTTTTTTGCGATAAGGCCAATGATGTCCCGCCTGGTAGGGTCGGCTATGGCTTGAAAAACATCTCTTCTCATTTCATTTTTGATTAATTGCGCAATCGATCGGTTGCAAATTTAAATGCAATTAATCGGTTGCGCAATAGTTGCGTTAAAATATTTCAGGCTTCGAAATCTATTTCCAGCAAAGTGTTGATTTTGGTGGTAAGAATCTCTACCAGTTCATCATCCATAAATTCGTACTCGTCGGGAATGTCGAGCACATGAATGGGTGGCAGATCCATATGGCCGTAGAGTTTCCGGATCTTGGATTTATGGTCGGGTTCCATCACGAGGGTGATATCTGCCCAATTGAAGTCGCCCTCAGAGATTTTTCGGTTGCTCTGAGGGCTCAATCCTGCCGATCGTATATTGAAGCGATGGTCGTTCTTAAAAATATATCCAGCCGTGCGGCTTCGGCGTTTGTTTTTACCGCAAATAACCAGAAGGTTCGGACGATGCATATTGGTTATTTCCCTGCCAGCATAATCTTCGCTCCGCCCTTACGGATCGACTCATAAACCGCGTCGACGACGATCATATCCTTCAAGCCCTCCTCGCCGGTTACGTTCGGGTCAGGCTTGTTGTTGAGAATGATATCAGCGATGCCGTCCATTTGCAGCGTCTGGTGTGTGACCACAGGCTGATTCATCGGGCCTAGGTGCGTGCGGCCTTTGATCGGTCCATAGCCAAATGCCGGACTCAGTTCCACGAAGCCTTTTTCGCCGATGACATACAAGCGCTCGTAATTGTTGAATGCATAGGTAGTGCCGCAGCTGGCCACAATGCCGCTCGGAAAGCCAAGCTGGAACATGATGGTTTCATCGACTTCCTTGAATTTGACGGGGTCGGTCTTTGTTTCCTGGGCTGTTACCCAGATCGGCTCTTCCCCGGTCGCGTAACGTGCGCCGTTTAACGCGTATATGCCCACGTCCATCATAGCTCCTCCGCCTGCAAGCGCCTTTTTCAGTCGCCATTGATTCGGATCACCGGATTTGAAACCCATATAATTGTTCACATGCATGATCTTGCCCAGCTCGCCCGCCTCACGCATGCGTATCAGCTCTCGCGTGTGAGGCTCGAAATGCATCCGGTAGCCGATGTAGAACTTCACACCGGCTTTTTTGCAGGCTGCGATCATCTCTCTCGTTTGCTGTGCATTGTCGGCAACCGGTTTCTCACAAATCACATGTTTCCCGGCTGCGGCAATTTGCAGCACGTGCTTGTGATGGAGAGAGTTTGGGGTGGTTACGTAGACGATGTCAATGTCCGGATTGTCCTTGATTTTGCTGACGGTTTCGTAGTTATAGGTATTTTTTTCGGGGATATTATATTTCTGTTTCCAGGTTTCGAGCTTCGCAGGCGTACCCGAAACGGCCCCGACGAGCGTTGCCATTTTGCAATCCTTCATAGCTTCGGCTACCCGGGTTGCATAGCTGCCCAATCCCATCAGCGCGACACGCAACTGTTTGTCGGCCTTGGGGCCGGAATAAGGCGCGCGTGCGGAGGCAGGAAGGTCGCTCAAAGCCGTTGCGCCAACGCCCAAAGTCAGTTTTTGCAGGAAATCTCGACGGGTATCCATATTAATGAGTGATTTTCAGTTGAATATACAAAAGGCAAAAAGTGGGCTATGCCGTTGATCTCCTTGAAATTTTGTAACTCATTTATTTGAAAGTGCCGATTTAAACATAATCTCAGCTCAGATACATTTCAGGTGTAACGACTTGGATCTGTGCATGCTTATAATCCTTAATATTCCGGGTGATTAAAACGCTGATCTGATTTTGCACCGCGGTGTAGTACTGAATTGCATCCTCAAAATCCGCAAAATCCGACGTCAATGCAAGGTCGATGATATAGCTGTCCACCGCGAGTGTGGTGACAATAGACTTGAATGCGGCAATTTGTCTACGAATTTCACTGTTAGCGTAAGTGCTGTGGAGGACATAGTCGATATTAGAAAACGACAGTGACGAGACACAGATTTCCACTTTTTTCAAATCAGAAAGTGAAAACAATCTCTCAGCGAACATACTGAAAGGTTTCCGGCCTGATAACAGGTCCAGGCAAACATCGGTATCAACGAATACTCTTTCCAACCTGCCTACCTTGAATATTTGGCGGAAATATGTTTTTTGTATGCCGTTTTCTCATCGTAGGAGTCCGGCAAATTGATGATTCCCGACAGGCTTTTAACCAATGGTGTCACCTGGAAATCGTCAGGCGGCGATGAGGTAGCGAAATCAAGGTAACGCTCTACGAGCTCGGATAAACTAATATTTTTACTCCGGGCATAAGACTTGGCCTTTTCAATAACCTCGCTATCCAGTTTTAAAGTGAGTTTTGAATCCATGGCAGTCGCATACGTATAACATTGTCGGAAATATACGTACAAAATAGCATAACGGAATCACAAGTCCAAATGGATTGTCCGATTGTGCTTCCAATGCGAGGTCGTGTAGCAAGAAAAAAAGCGGCACCTCCCGCAATGGGAAGGTGCCGCCAGGATACCAGATATTTGAACCTTAATTAACTGTCAGGATACGTTCTACTTTTTGATCTGCCAATTCGAAAGTTTTCGATTGAACTTCGTTGCCGCTAATGATGTCCAGCTTGTATTTGCCGGGTTCCATCGCATCGAGGTTCAACGTGCGTCCGAATTTTTTGTTCTCTTTGGAGATGGTTTCGCGGTATACTACCGTTCCTTCGGCGTCTCTGAGCAACAAGGTTGTTTTGGAGTCGTTGCTGCCTTTGTCGACGAGGACATTGATTTTCCCGGTTTTGGTCGGATAAATGCCGGTTCCGAAAGTAGATGCTTTTTTGGCTTCTTTGTCGCCCGCTTGGGCAGTGAAAGATGCGGCTGCGAGCGCAAATGCGCAAATGAAGGTTTTAACTGTTGTTTTCATGGCTATTTTATTTTTATGGCTATAAGTTTTGTTCTATTTTAAGAACACGACAAAGGTAAGATCGTGCTCGTGTACTACGGGAGGCAAAGTACACGAGTGGATTTTCGGGCGGTACAAGAGGTTGATTCCCAGCATAAGCAATTAAACGGTATCTCATGGCTATTTTTGATTTGTAACCAAGAGACGGAGATCGGTACCGGAGTGTTGCTTGGAAAAGTGTTAATAACTGTTAAAAAAAAACGGCCCTCCATCTGTGGGGGCCGCTTTTAACTAAAACTAAAACCGAAACTATTCTTTTTCTACAAAGTCCATATCCTTTGTAAATGTCTCTTCCAGGAAATATAAGGCCAGCAATGCCACCAGGGACGTTGCTATGCCTATTACCAACCCGCTCTGGATCACACCCAGGTCGGGTTTGAAACTCACAAACAATGCCGCCAGCGGAATCGTCGCGCCGCGTACAAAATTGGGGACTGTTGTTGCCACCGTTGCCCGGAGATTGGTACCGAACAATTCCGCCGCAATGGTAATAAATAATGTCCAGTAACCATTGCAGAACCCGAGCAAGGTACAAAGCAAGTAGAAGGAGAACAAATCCTGCATCGGAATAAGCAAATAGCCGATCACCATTGCAAGCGACAACACGATAAACAGCCTGATCACTTTCTTTCTGCTCCGCATATACTGACTAAGTAACCCACTGACGATGTCTCCGCCAACCTGCCCTGAAAAAGCCAGCATCACTGCTTTTCCCGCGTTAATTCCCTCAATGCCCTTCGCGGCCCCGAATTCGGGCGAAAAAGTAATGAGAATGCCCACTACAAACCAAATCGGCAAACCTACCAGGATTGCCATCAGGTATTTGCCGAGGCGCTTGCCGTTCGTCAGGATCATCAGGATATTCCCACGGTCCACCGAACGCTCCTTGGCATGCTTGAACATGCCCGATTCAAAGACATTGAAACGCAATACCAAAAGCAACAAACCCATGCCGCCGCCTACAAAATAGGATATGCGCCATGCAAATAAATCTGCCACGAAGTAGGCTAAAATTGCCCCCAAAACACCGAGTGTGGCCACCAGGGTGGTACCATAACCGCGTATTTCTTTGGGTAACACCTCCGTAACGAGCGTAATCCCAGCCCCGAGCTCCCCGGCCAGGCCGACACCCGCAATAAAGCGAAGAAGCGCATACTGATCAAGCGATGTAACAAATCCGTTGCCGATATTGGCCAGTGAATACATGATGATCGAGCCGAAAAGTACAGAAAGCCGACCTCTTTTGTCCGCAATTATACCCCACAACACGCCGCCGATCAGCATTCCAGCCATTTGGTAATTCAATAAATTGATACCTTCAGTGAGCAGCTGATCATCGGCGACGTTCAGTGCTTTGAGACTCGGTACCCGCACGACACTGAACAAAAAGAGGTCGTACATATCGACCAGGTAGCCCAATGCAGCCACTATTACAGGCACTTGCAACAACTGCGAAAGCAGGGAAGGTTGGGTATTGTTGGTTGTTGTTGACATAGGGTTAGGTTTTACTTCGGCTTTCGGCAGTCAGCCGTCGGCTTAGGGTTAATTTAAATGTCAATCAATTTTTCTTGACCGCTGGATTTTCAAGTCAGAATTGGTCAGAGGTTGTCATGTGTTGTCAGGCATTGACTACAAATCACGATAACTGACCACGCCTGACAATTCCTGACTACTTACAATCTATCAATCAGCATTCCGCCGTCCACACCGATCACCTGACCGGTGGAGTAGGGGAAGTCGCCTCGCGTCAGCGACGCTACGGCTTTGCCAACGTCCTCCGGTGTGCCCCAGCGAGGTTGCAGGGCAATGCCGCTTTGGAACAGGTTGTCGTATTTCTCCTGTACTTTGGAAGTCATGTCTGTGGCAATAATACCCGGACGGATTTCATAAACCGGAACATTGTACTCCGCCATCCTTACCGCGAAAAGAAGGTTGGTCATGGCAAGACCGGCTTTTGAAATACAATATTCACCGCGGTTAATCGACGCCACTGTTGCGGAAATGGACGTTACGAAAATGATAGCCGCTTCAAATGCATGATTATCCCGTTTCGCGGTTGCCATACGTTTGCCGATGGCCTGGGTAAAAAAGAATGGGCCTTCCAGGTTGGTCGTCATCACCTCCTGGTAATTCTCGACGGTGGTTTCAAGAAGGTCCAGCCTTACGCGCGGTGCGATTCCCGCGTTGTTGACAAGCAGATTGATCTGCCCGAAAACGGAATAGGCCTTTTCGATAATGGCTTCACGATCAGCCGCATTGGCGATGCTTCCCTGGCAATAGGCCACTTCCGCGCCCAATTCGCGAAGCTCGTTCAATGCCTCGGCGGCGCCCGCTTCGTCGCGGACGCCGTTGATGGCCAGGTTATATCCTTCTTTGGCAAGGGCTTTGGCAATGCCAAAACCAATACCACGACTTCCTCCGGTGATTAATGCGGTCTTTTTCATAGTTCCTGCACATCAACCCATTGGCGTTTTTCCCAGCTTTCAAGCCCTTTTTCGGCGAGTTGTACGCCGCGCGCACCCGCTTTCAAATCCCATGGGAAAGGGGTGTCCTTCACAATGTGTTTCAGGAAAAGCTCCCACTGGGCCTTGAATGCATTGTCGTAAATTTCTTGCTCCGGTACCTTGGACCAGCCGTCGAAGAACGGGATCGGCTGTGCGATATCCGGATTCCAAACGGGTTTGGGCGTGTTGCCGTAATGCTGGACGTAGCAGTCGCGCAGACCGGCGACGGCCGAGCCATGCGTTCCGTCTACTTGCAGTGTCAATAGGTCGTCGCGGCGCACGCGCACCGTCCATGACGAGTTGAAATGAGCAATTACATCACCTTCCAGTTCAAATGTAGCATAGCAGGCATCGTCGGCGGTACATTTATAGGTGTTACCATTCTCGTCCACACGCTCGGGTATGTGCGTGGCGCCCAGGCAGGAAACGGCTTTTACATTTCCGAACAGGTTGTCAAGCACATAGCGCCAGTGGCAGAGCATATCTACGATGATACCGCCGTCGTCTTCCTTGCGGTAGTTCCATGAAGGGCGTTGCGCGGGAATGCTGGTTCCTTCGAAAACCCAGTAGCCAAATTCGCCTCTTACTGAAAGGATTTTGCCGAAGAAACCGGCTTCCATCAATCTTTTCAGCTTTACCAGGCCCGGCAGCCAGAGCTTGTCTTGTACCACGCCGTTTTTCAAACCCGCTTTGGTAGCGAGGTCATAGAGTTCCAACGCCTCTTCGGTAGTAGTACCGGTTGGTTTTTCACAATAAATATGCTTTCCAGCCTGTATCGCCTTCTTTACGGCAGCCGCACGTCGACCCGTTACCTGCGCATCGAAATAGATCTGATAATGCGGATCGGACATTACGGAGTCGAGGTTGGTGGTGTATTTCTGCACGCCCGATTGCTTGCAAAGCGCTTGCAGCTTCGCCTCGTTACGGCCTACGAGAATCGGATCGGGCATGATTACCTCGTCGGAAGAGATTTTAACGCCGCCTTGCTCGATAATGGCTTTGATCGAACGTAGCAAATGCTGGTTGGTACCCATACGGCCCGTAACGCCGTTCATGATAATGCCTATGGTATGTGTTGTCATTGTTTATACAGTTTTAAGAAAAGCCTCAGTAATCTCATTTAAAAACAAATGCTGGTCCTTCGCCCAATGGATGTTCGAGAAAATCTCGACCTCGCAAAAGCCGTTGAAACCCGTAGCTTCCACCCAGCCTCTGATCTTTTTCAAATCAATACACCCTTCACCCATTAAGCCACGGTCATTTAAAAGATCGATTGTATTCACTTTCCAGTCGCAGACATGGTACGCGAACAGATTACCATTCGCCCCGCAGCGCGCGATTTCCCTTTCGAGATCAGGATCCCACCACAAATGGTAAACGTCCACCGCCACGCCCACGAAAGGCGATTTGAAGTGTTCCGCCATATCGTTCGCCTGCGCCATGGTGTTGATCGCCGAACGGTCGGCAGCGTACATAGGGTGCAATGGCTCTATCGCCAGTTTTACACCCAGCTTTTCGGCCAGAGGCAGTATGGCGGCAATACCCTCGCGGATTTGGTCGCGGGAAGTTTCCAGGGACTGGTCGGGCGATGCGCCGCACACCAGGACGATCATAGGCGCTCCCAACGCTGCGGCTTCTTCGAGGAGCTTGCGATTATGATCGATCGCCTGCGCACGTCCTGCGCTGCTGGTATGCGGGAAAAAACCGCCGCGTACGTAAGAAACGATTTCCAGCCCGGCAGCCCGGATGAGCTCGCCCGCGCGGTGCGGCCCGATCCCTTCCGTGGCATTTTGCCAGACACTAATGCCTTTTACGCCGGCGGCAGCATAGTTTTCCACTGCCTCCGGAAGCCCCCAGGGTTTGGTAGTAATGGTGTGGATACAGCACCGGTCGAGTGTTATGTTTTCCAATTCGGAGAAATGGTTATTGGTTTAATTTCTTTTTAAATGAGGAATCGTCATTGTCAGCCTGAGCGGAGTCCGTATGTCATCCTGAGCGCAGTCGAAGGATAAATGCGAAGACGCCTTGACCCTTCGACTGCGCTCAGGGTGACAACGCGTTCCGCTCAGGCTGACAATAGTGTCATTTCACTGCACCCAGATAGCTGTAATAAGGCAGCCTCTTATTGATCCGGTGCAGGTAAAGCGCCAGCTCCCGTGCGTGGTAATCGCCCCACATGCTCGATTCACCGCATGGGATCTTCTGGCCGACAGGTACATGGTCCCAGCCGTTCGGACGGTGGTAGATCGAATGCAGGATCAAGCCCTGGTGCGTAGGATCTGTTGAAAGGTATGGTTCTGCGAAAAGCGAATCCACGGCCGTCAGACCGGCTTGCCAGTAACGATTGCCGGCTTCGGCTTGTCCTTTGTCGTTTAGGTACTTGCCAAGGCGGAGTAATCCTTGTGCGCCGATGGCCGTAGCCGAGCTGTCGATCGGTTCGAATTCATTGTAAGGATCAGAAACCCTGGAAGTATAATCGCCCAATTTGTGCAGTTGAGGAGCGCCGGTATCCCAGTAAGGAATGCCGTCCGATGCAGTATTGGCAATGTAAAAATCGCTGGTTGCTTGTGCTGCTTTCAGGTAAATGCGCTCGATTTCAGCACGCCCGCCGAGCTGAGCCAGTTCTTCATCGGAGAAGCTGGCCAACGATTCGAGCTGTTCTGCGAAGCCCACCATCGCCCATGCGAGGCCGCGCGTCCAGGTAGTGAAGCCCGAGAAGCCTTGTTGCGAATTGGGGCAACGATAATTACCGTCGTTGGTGTTGAAAACGCTTTCGTGCGCGGTACGTCCCCACAGGTCGTAGCTGTCGCGGCCTTCGCCGTAGTATACCGAATAATTGGCAGTGGCAATAGAATGCAGCGTTCCGCGTTCGAGCAGGCTGGTTTTCAAATCATTCTCACCCATATAACTATGGCCTAGCAAATGCGACACCATCAGTGCCCTTACCGACCGGATCGTATCCACAAACAACGAATGCGGCCCATTGAATGAATGGATAAAGCCCTGACCATTTTTAATGCTCGTCCAGCGGCGTGCCTGCACAGCACCGGATACTTTCAGCGCGATCTCGTAGAAGTTGCGTTCCCATTCATTTTCGGGAATCACTCCCTCGTTCATCAGGCGCAAAAGGTTACCATAAGTGCTCACATTGTTGAAGCCGTGATCGTGCACCCCGAAATGTCCCACGTGCGAGGCCATCGACTCGACGGTGTTCTTGCGGGCGCTCGCAAGGTAGCTTTCGTCGCCGGTAGCGTCGAACTGTAAAACCTCCGCGCCATACTGGAAGCCCTGTGTCCACTCCGTCCAGCCGCGAAGGGTATATTTGCCATTTACGGTGAAAACAGGTGTTCCTTTTGAGTTGTCGTACTCCTTGTTGATCAGTTTGATTTTCTCACCGGAAAGCTCCCAAAGCCGGTCGATTTTGGGTTGTAATGAAGCTGCCGTCAGTTCGTTTTTTATCTGCATAATTTATATCAATAGTATTATTTAGCCATTTTAATT
Source organism: Dyadobacter sp. OTU695 (assembly GCF_038440355.1). NCBI lineage: Bacteria > Pseudomonadati > Bacteroidota > Cytophagia > Cytophagales > Spirosomataceae > Dyadobacter > Dyadobacter sp. OTU695. The sequence continues at coordinate 18,094 of NZ_JASATN010000026.1, forward strand.
TTGGATAATACAAAGATATTTGCAGTGAAAAGGGATAGCAAGGTACAAATCTGCTATTAAATGGTACTTTTCCGAACATGTTCGCGGTACTCGTTCGGGGTAAGGCCGGTTTTCTTTTTGAAGATGCGGCTGAAATAGGACGGGTCGTCCATTTGGATATGATAGGCGATTTCCTTGCTGCTCAGGTTACTGAAAACGAGGAGCCTTTTAGCCTCAAGAAGCAGCTTGTCGAGAATGTATTCCTGGCACGAAATCCCGAGGGATTTTTTGATGATTTTACTTAGATAATCAGGCGTAACCGATAGCTGGCTGGCATATTGTTGCACTTCATGCATTTGCCTGAAATTCTTCTCCACCAGTTCCTGAAAACGACCGGCCAGCTCGGGCACGGAAAGCGCCGATGACTCCGTCGGTTGTGCGTTCTGCTGGGTCAGGAAGGCGCATTTTTGTAATAGCAATCCCAGGTACCGTCCCGTGAGCGCCTGGTCGGTTTCAGCATTCAAATGGTCGGTGACCATGTTTTCCAGAATATTATGGAAATAATGCTTATCGTTTTCGGAAAGGGTAATGATAGGCTGTCTTCGCGCCGGCTGGAAGAATGGCAGCTGCGAGAGTGATGGGTTAACGGGGTTATAAAAAGTATAAAAATCCTCTGAAAAAGCGACGATATATCCCTGGAAAGAACTTGAAAACGTCAGCAAATGCACCTGCCCGGGTGTCAGGAAGTGAAGCCCGGCGCCCTGGATATTATAGGAATGGAAATCGATTTCGTGAAATCCCTGTCCTTCTTCAATAAAAAGGATCTCATAATACGTATGCCGGTGCGGGGTGTCGGTCGGAAGCGGGGTGATCGGCAGGGATACGGGCCCAGCCTGGATAGTCCCGTCCTTCTGAGCTTCAAGGCTGTTTTTAAACCTGAAAATTTTTAATGCGGGTACCTGGCTGGGCGTTTTGGGAAGCGAATGGACCGGGATTGCATCAGACACGAAAACCATGCATTTAAGACCTTTTCAAATTCATTAACCGTTTCAAAAGCCATATAGCCAGCAAAACTACCAGTACCAGCGCGATCACCGGCAGAAACACCGCCAGACCCGACAAGCCGAACGACGCGACGTTCTCGGCCGTTGAAACCACCGGATTACCTATGCCAGCCGTTGTCTTGGACGAAAGCAATCGCAGGATACCCGTACCCGCCTGCACAAGTCCCGCTGTGCCGCCCCCGAGGATCAGTCCGAGCCCCCAATGCAGCATCGGATTGTCAATATCGATGAACGATGTGGTGAGCAATGTACCTGCAACTACTGCCGCGGGCGTAGCGACTGTGTCGAGCAGGTTATCGACAAACGGGATGTAGTATCCGGCTATTTCCAGCATTGTGGCCGTTCCTAACGCGAAGAAGGCAGTCCACGTGCTTAGCCACCCGAATTGCTCACCCGGGGTAATCCAGCCGTTCATGGCGGCGATATTCGCGACCAGCATTGGCAGGAATACCCTGAAACCGCAACTGGCGCTCAGGCCTATTCCCAGACATAAACTCAGAAACAGCTCCATTTTGACTATATCCAGTTTTAAACCGTTAATGTAGTGTATTTGAAAAAGATATGTGCCGATCGTCAGATTTTTTATCCCCTCTGTGACATTTTCTACCTTTGCATTGTTGATCCAGAACAACCACTGTATTACCTAAAAGCTACCCGGTGAACCAGGAAACCAAAAGCGGCCAGATATTCGATCTTCCAACCCTAAGGCGTCTATACACATTCGTTCGTCCTTATCAGAAGCAGTTTTACCTGCTGATAGCCATTATATTGCTCAATGCCGTACTGGCGCCGCTCACGCCCCTGCTGATCAAGTATACCATTGATACACCGATCGCGAACGGGGACTATTCGCAGCTTACGGTAATGCTTATCGTAATGCTGGTCGTTACCATTTTGCAGGGCATCGCGCAGTTTTGGAATACCTATATGTCGGGCTGGCTCGGGCAGTACATTATCCGTGACATCCGGGTGCAGCTTTACCAGAAGATCATTGGTTTACGGCTGAAATTCTTCGATAATACACCCATTGGCCGGTTAGTAACCCGCACTATTTCCGACGTGGAAACCCTTTCCAATGTTTTCAGCGACGGTATGGCCGCCATTGCCGGGGACATTTTGCAACTGGTACTGATCATCGCCGTCATGTTCTACACCGACTGGAAGCTATCGATCATCAGCCTTTCGATGATCCCGCTAATGCTTTTCTGTACTTATGTTTTCAAGGAGAAAATCAAGGACTCTTTCAATGAAGTACGGGCGGCGGTTTCGAACCTGAATGCATTTGTTCAGGAACACATTACCGGTATGGGTATTGTGCAGATTTTCAGCAGCGAGGACATTGAATACAAGAAATTCAGGGAAATCAATAAAGTGCATCGCAATGCGAATATCCGTTCTATTCTTTACTATTCCGTTTATTACCCTGTGGCGGATGTAATCGCGGCAGCGGGTACAGGTCTGGTGGTATGGTATGGTTCGAAGCAGATTCTCGGGGCGGAGATCACGTTTGGTACCGTTACGGCATTTGTCATGTTTATTAACCTCTTCTTTCGTCCGATCCGCCAGCTTGCCGATCGTTTCAATACGTTGCAAATGGGGATCGTCAGCACCGACCGTATCCTGAAACTGCTCGACAGCGATGAATATACAGCCAACGAAGGCACATTTGCGCCGGAATCCATTAAAGGCAATGTGGAGTTCAGGAATGTGTGGTTTGCTTATAATGACGAGGAATATGTTTTAAGGGATATTAATTTTAAAGTGAAAGAAGGAGAGACCATTGCCTTTGTGGGTGCCACCGGGGCCGGGAAATCCTCGATCATCAACCTCCTGACCCGTTTCTACGACATTAATAAGGGGAATATCTATGTGGACGGTGTCGAAGTGCATGATTATGAGCTGAATGCTTTGCGCAGGCATATCGGTGTGGTATTGCAGGATGTTTTCCTTTTCTCGGATACGATTGAAAACAATATCCGCCTTGGCGACGAAAGCATTACCCACGAGAAGATCGTGGAAGCTGCAAAACTGGTTGGCGTGCACGATTTTATCGAACGCTTGCCCGGAGGTTACACCTATAATGTAATGGAACGCGGCGCAACGCTCTCGGTAGGGCAGCGACAACTGATTTCCTTCGTACGCGCAATGGTGCACGAGCCGAAGATCATTGTGCTTGATGAGGCGACCTCGTCCGTCGATAGCGAAACGGAAGAGCTTATCCAGCATGCGATAGAAAACTTAATGCATGGACGCACGGCGATCGTGATCGCGCACCGGTTATCGACGATCCAGGAGGCTGACAAGATTATCGTGGTAGACAAAGGGCGGATCGTGGAGGAAGGCAACCACGAGCAATTACTCGAAAAAGACGGCGCTTATGCAAATCTTTACCGCATTCAATACAAAGAGGTGCATAAGATCGGGAGTTTGTAAATAGTTTAAAGTTCAAAGTCTAATCTTTAAACTCTGAACTCTAAACCTTAAACTCTGAGCTCTAATTCCTTTTCCCCGTATCCAAAGGTATCGGCGGAGGGCCGATCAGGAATTCGTCTTCTTCATTACGTTTTGCTGGCGTGCTGTCGCCTTCAATGCCCAGAGAGTCGCTTTCGGCTGGTGCCCATCGGGTAGGGCAGTTGTATGTTTTGGAAATTTTGAAACTCGGTTTAGGGAACGGGCCGGGGTCGATGGATTTGTCTTTATAAACTTTTTCCAGAAATGCTCCCACCAATGGCAATGCGGTTTTAGCGCCTTCGCCAAGGTTTGTCGTCCGGAAGTGGATACTGCGGTCGTCGCCGCCTACCCATGCGCCTACCACGAGATCGCGCGTGACGCACATGAACCAGCCGTCGGAGTTGTTGGAGGTTGTTCCGGTTTTGCCGCCGAGCTCATTGCCGTTCAATGTGACATTGAATCTCCACCGGATACTTCCCGAGGTACCACCGCCTTCTTCCACACCAGCGCGCAGCATTTGCAGCATCAGGAATGCCGACTCTTCCCTGATCGCCTGACGGTGCTCGGGCTGGAATTCCTCAATTACCTTACCATTGCTGTCTTCAATCTTTGTCACAAGAATGGGCTGGGTGTAAGTGCCATTGTTCGCAAAAACACTATAAGCGGCGACCATATCGTACAACGATACGTCGAATGGCCCCAATCCGATCGATGGAACAGGTTTCAAAGGTGTGGTAATACCCATTTTCTTTGCATAGCGAACGACGTTCGCTGCACCTACCTGGTCGGTAAGTTCTGCCGTTACCGAGTTGATGGATTGTGCTAATGCCCTGCGGAGGGTCATAGGCGCATACGTGTAAGTCCCTGTTGCATTTCTGGGTTTCCAGATTTTCTCCTCGCCGTCTTCCTCGTAGGTTTTTTCAAAGGGCTTGTCCACAATCTCGTCGCAAGGGGTCATATTGAACGACGAATCATCGATCGCCGTCGTGTACACAAACGGCTTGAATGTCGAGCCGGGTTGTCGCTTACCTTGTTTTACGGCATCGTATTTGAAATAATTGTAGTCCAGACCACCTACCCAGGCTTTAATTTGCCCTGTTTGCGGGTTCATGGCCATCATACCGGCACGGAGGATGCGCTTATAGTAATCAAGGGAGTCCATAGAGCTCCAATACTTGGTCATCTCACCGCTGTTTTTCCAGTCGTACACGGTCATCGTGTCCTTTTTATTGAGGTAATAGGTCACGCTATCCGGGCTGTTCGGGAATTTGGCTGCAAGCGCTTTGTATTTGCTGGTACGCTTCACGACGTTGGGCAGAAAGTCGGTGATTTCGTTGCCATTCTCGTCGCGCCAGGGGTTCTGGTTACGCCAGTGGTCCTCGAAAACGCGTTGCAGCTGTTTCATTTTTTGTGTCATGGCCTCTTCCGCGTCCTCCTGCATGCGCGAGTCGATCGTCGTATAGATTTTCAAGCCATCGGTATAAAGATCATAACCATTCTCGTCCCCCCATTTTTTGACGAAATCAACGACCGCATTCTTGAAATAATTGGCATTGCCGTCGTAAGGTGTTTCAAATTTAGTTTTGAGCTCGATCGGTAATGCGCTGATCGAATCGGCCTGTTTGGTGCTCAGGTAGCCATACCTGCGCATTTGGTCGATCACCACATTACGGCGTTCGAGCGAGCGCTTCATATTCCGGATCGGGTTGTAAGTCGTGGTCGCTTTTTGCAGGCCCACGAGTACGGCAGATTCCTGTACGTTCAGGCTGTCGGGCGACTTGCTGAAATAGGATTTGGCTGCCGTGTTGATCCCATAAGTGTTATTTCCATAGTCCACCGTGTTGAAATACATGGTCAGGATCTCCTCTTTGGTAAAATTCCTTTCCAGTTTAATGGCGGTGAGCCATTCTTTGGTCTTGTAAATCAGTGTACTGAGACCCGGAACGTAGCCAAGCAGCCCTCTCGCACCCGATTTACGGGTTTTGAACAGTTTTTTGGCAAGCTGCTGGGTAATGGTACTGCCCCCTCCCCGATCGGTGGCGCCTGTAACGATTCCCCAGGCGACCCCCGCCATGGCCTTATAGTCGATACCGGAATGCTTATAGAAACGGGCATCCTCCGTCGCGATCAGAGCTTTTACCAGGTTAGGGGAGATCTGCTTGTAGGGAACGGGCGTTCTGTTTTCGGTGTAAAATTTGCCGATCATGACGCCGTCTGCGGTATAAATCTCCGACGATTGGGCCACTTTCGGGTTTTGCAGGTCTTCCACGCTCGGCATGCTGCCCATGAGCCAAAGGAAGTTGGTTTCCACGCAAAATATGTAAAGTCCAAACGCGACGATACCGTAAACGATGGTTTTCCAAACGGTTACGATCGGACGGTAATAGGTCGCATTGACATCCACCTTATCCTCCCACCACCCACGCAGTGATTTTTTGTTCTGCCGGTAAGAATGAAAGAGCTGGTCGGCCTTTGGTTTGCCGGTTACAAGCGAGGTAATTTTATAAGCAATCCTGTTGATGAGTGTGGAGAGGCGCGACCGGAATGCCCGGAACAGCGTTCTGATTGTGGTAAAAAACGATCGGATAACTTCCATCAAACGTTTTGGTTCGTAATGTGTCAAAGATAAGAAAAGCCGGATAGATATGATTCAATCCGGCTTTTTCTGGGATTTATTCTATTCGGCTTTGTGAAATTTCAATGCGGCCCCGTTCATGCAGTAACGAAGTCCGGTGGGTTTCGGGCCGTCGTTGAAAACGTGTCCCAGGTGTCCTCCGCAGGTTCGGCAGACGACTTCGGTGCGTACCATGCCGCGCGTTTTATCAACTATCTCTTCTACATTTTCTTTGGCAACGGGCATGAAAAAGCTCGGCCAGCCGGAGCCCGAGTCGTATTTAGCCTCGGAGCTGAAAAGAGGCGTCCCACAGGCAGCGCATACATAGGTACCTGCTTCTTTATTGTCATTATAAGGATGTGAAAATGGCCGTTCAGTGCCTTTTTCAAACAGCACGAAGCATTGCTGGCCGGTAAGCTCCTGCTGCCATTCTTCCTTTGTTTTTTGTACTTCTCTCATGGATTTGTTTTTTAGAAATGGTCAGAAAAATCGTACCACATCCCTTGATAACGTTGATGCGAAATTTATCGTTTAGAAAAAATGCGGCGAAGCCATGAATCCTGCGGCGGCCAGCATTGGTTCTGCGACTCCGGCGGTCTTCTGAACAACCCGCCCGAAATGCCGAAGTACAAGTTAAATGACCTCGGATTTCCGATATTCAGGAGACCTGTGAGGTGGTCGGTACCGAGCCAGAGAGGCCCTATGCGGCCCGCGAGACCGATCGCCGGTGAACGGTAACGGTTCATGAGTGATAGCGGGACCGATATTTCGTACCATTTGTGCTCGTAGCGGGGCGTGACGCCGATATAGGATTCCGCTTTCATGCCAAAAGCGCCCTGCGGTACCAGGTTTTGTACCCAAAGACCGTTGACATACACATTCGGCTTTACATTATAATCCAGGCTCGCCTGGAATGCCATCGGCAAAACCGATTTGAAATTGGGCGCAATAGGCTGACCGCCATCGAGCGAAGAGTTGATAGCATTGAAAATGCCTTCCGAGCCCTTGAGCTTCTGGAAAGTGTCGTAACGGAATTCCTTATTCGTGGTATGCGTCTCCTGTTGCAGGATATATGCGGGGTTTTTGAAATGGACGCGACCGATATCGGTCAGGGATACGGCAATCCGGTAAAGGTATTTGTTCTTCGATGCGTCGCGTTTCCGCTCACCCCTTTCGCGGTAAGTCACCTTGTGGACATCGGGCCGGTACTCGTAAACTGCCCCGAGATCGAAACCCCAGCCGCTTCCCGGAGGCGCTCCGCCGAAAAGCCATGCAGGCGAAGGCTTGACGTTCTGGAAGCCTTCATCACGCGTGAGCGCATACCGTACATTGATTTCGTTGACATTGATATACTGCCGCTTGTTTTCCCAGGCCGCATCGGGCTGGATGTCGTACGATGAATTGTCAATAATGGCGTGGGCGTTGTAAAGGCCTATGAGCCTTTTAACTGTAAAGCCGACTTTCAAGTAATCTGTTTCATTATCGAAAACAGTGCCGCCCAATGTAAATGCCAGTTCGCCAAGGCCATTCAAATGCAGCTGACCTGATTGATGCTCATATAGTTGCTGCTGCAAATCCTTGAATTGTGTGGTCTTGCTGATCAGGCGTGCAAGAGGTTCGGTTACCTGCGAGGTATTGAGGATGTAGCGGGCCCGGGTCGAAATTCCCACGCCGATCCTGCCTTTGAACATATTGAACATGATCGACGGCAGCCTGGTATCGCCTCCGGCATTCAGATACTTTTTATTGCCGTTCAGTTTTTCGCCCAGGTAGGAGCGGGGGAACAGCAGCATGCCTCTTTCGTTATGGTATTTGTCGGGTACAGTGTTGGTGATCAGGCTCAGGAACGAATAGGGCGCTTCGTATTTAACGTGGTTGTTGGCAGTGTAAAACTGTGTGCTGACGAGGTTTACATATATACTGTAACGGCTGTCGGCTACAAATGCCGGATTATGATATAATGCGTTCGTTCCGGCAAAATTGCTCATGGCCGTGCCCGGCAAGTGCTGCGCCTGGGCGTTGATGGTTAATCCGCACACTAGTCCTAATATGGATAACCAGCTTTTTCGCATAGGGAACGTGATTCGGTAGGGGTGGCCGACATTTAATCAGGCTACAAAGAAAATGCTAACCGCATTGACTTGCAACATTGTTTACGGATTGAGTAAATAATATTCCTTAACGTTTGGCGGCACGATTTTAATACGGAGGAAATGCGCAAACGGTTGCTCCATGGTAACTTGTCACCCTCAATGGCTTAGGAGGTTTTTGGCTTTTTCCGGGAAGCACAGAAGATGTCGAAGAGCCGATGCGTGTTGGTATTTGTTTTGTTAATTCATACATTGACCATATATTGTTCTGTGAACTATCGGTATTGACTTATTCAAATTTTGAATTGTATGAATTTTTCATTTTCAAATTATCAAATAGAAAATTTCTTCGATGAGATGTTTACCCCGGGGGGCGAAATACGCCAGGGCTATGAACATTTAAAGAACAAATTTGAAAACCTGACACACGAAGACCTGACCAACCGACAGCTGGCCACCGAGCGTGCGCTGTTGTCGATGGGCATTACTTTTAATGTGTATTCCGAAGGCGAAGGTACAGAGCGCATTATGCCGATTGACATTATCCCGCGCGTCCTGTCTAATGCGGAATGGGAATGGCTGGAAAAAGGGCTGAAACAGCGTATCAAGGCGTTAAATATGTTTATCGACGACGTCTATAACGAACAAAATATCCTGAACGATGGCGTGGTACCGCGCGAGCTGATCGAGTCGAGTAAATGCTTTCTGAAACCTTGTATCGGCCTGAAACCGCCGAAGGGCATCTGGTGCCATATTACCGGCACAGACCTTATAAAAGGGGACGACGGCACATTTATGGTGCTCGAAGATAACCTGCGTTGCCCGTCAGGGGTTTCATATATGCTGGAAAACAGGGAACTGTCGAAACAGATCTTCCCGGATGTGCTCGCACGTACCGGTGTGAGGCCTGTCTCCGATTACCCGACCCGCTTGCTTCAAATGCTGCAACATCTGGCGGATCGCCCTAACCCGACTGTGGCGGTCCTGACGCCCGGTATTTACAATTCGGCCTATTTCGAACATTCCTATCTGGCGCAACAAATGGGTGTGGAGCTCGTTGACGCCCGCGACCTGGTGGTGTCGGATGGTTATGTTAAAATGCGTACAACGAATGGTTTGCAAATCGTTGACGTGATTTACCGCCGGATCGATGACACGTTCATGGACCCGGAATCATTCCGCGAGGATTCGTTGATCGGTATTCCCGGGATATTTGAAGTATACAAAAAGGGACGTGTGGCATTGGCTAATGCGCCGGGAACGGGCGTGGCCGATGACAAGGTGGTGTACGCCTACGTGCCGCGTATCATCAAGTATTACCTGGGCGAAGAAGCGATTATTCCAAACGTGAAGACTTACATCTGCGGCGAAGAGGATGATATGAACTACGTTCTCGAGAATATTTCAGAACTGGTTGTAAAAGAAGCCAATGAGGCAGGCGGCTACGGAATGCTCATCGGCCCTAAGGCCACCGAAGAAGAGCACGAGCTTTTCCGTCAGAAAATAAAGGACAATCCGCGGAATTATATTGCTCAACCAACGATTTCTCTATCAAGAGTGCCTTGTATGGTCGATGGACACGCCGAAGGACGGCATGTTGACCTAAGACCTTACATATTATACGGCGACGACATCAGCGTGATCCCGGGTGGGCTTACGCGCGTGGCTTTACGTAAGGGATCGCTGGTGGTGAATTCGTCACAGGGCGGTGGTGGAAAAGACACTTGGGTATTGTATTAAGTTATCATTAACAGTTACTGGCAGTCTGTTCATGATAACGGTTTACGCGTTTTTAGATAAACCTTGTTTGAACTGCCTGAATGTAAGTAGTCAGTAACTTAAATGATCCAACAATGCAACGCCATATAACCGGATGGTTTAGTCCGGCGCTTAACAAGGAAATGGAAATCGCCGTTTACGGCCATTACGGGGTAGCCCTCCTGCTTATTCCGACTGCGGCATCCGATTACCTGGAATATGAACGAAACGGATTGATCGACGCCATCGAGCCTTACATCTATTCCGGCAAGGTGAAAGTTTATTGTATCAATAGCATTAATGCGGAAAGCTGGCTGAATCCGCATATGCACGGGTATGACAAGGCTGTACGGCATCAGGCGTTCAACGATTACGTAATCAAGGAGGTGGTACCGTTTATCAAACAGGACACGAGCCCAGATAATGAAATCATTGCAGCGGGCGCCTCATTCGGTGCATTACATGCAGCTAACCTGTTTTTTAAGCACCCCGATTACATTCACGGGGTGATCGCCATGAGCGGTTGTTACGATCTGAGCGTATACACCGATGGTTATTATGATGACAATGTGTATTTCAACTCTCCGGTGCATTATCTGCCAAATTTGAAGGCTGAGTGGCATTTGTCGATGTACCGCGACAGCCGGCATATTCATTTTGTAACCGGCTCGGGCGCCTATGAAGTGCCGGATTATTCGAGACACATTTCCTCGATCCTGGCTTCGAAAAACGTACCGCACGAGCTGGATATCTGGGGGAGCGACATTCCCCACGAATGGTGGGCGTGGAAGAAAATGCTTCCTTATTATCTTGAAACCAGATTTTGACACTTATAATAAAAGCAAGTGCCCTGGGATGATCACATTCCAGGGCACCTGCTTTTTTGGTATTTCAAATCAGGCTCCTTCGAATTGCCGCAGGAACCTGACGTCATTTTCTGTAAATAAACGGAGGTCGTTGATGCCGTAACGCAGCATGGTAATCCGCTCGATACCCATTCCGAATGCGAAACCGGTATATTCTTCGCTATCGATGCCGCAGTTTTCCAATACATTCGGATCGACCATTCCGGAACCGGCGATTTCAACCCATCCGGTATGCTTGCAAACATTGCAGCCTTTTCCCCCACAAATAAAGCAGGAAACGTCGATTTCGGCACTGGGCTCGGTGAACGGGAAATAGGATGGACGGAGACGGATCCTGGAATCCTTACCGAACATCTCCTTGGCGAAGTGATATAATGTATCTTTTAAATCTTTGAAGCTTACATTTTTATCCACATAAAGCCCTTCTACCTGGTGAAAAACGCAATGCGCACGGGCTGAAATAGCTTCGTTACGAAACACGCGCCCCGGCATGATGGAACGGATAGGCGGCTTCTGGCGCTCCATCAGGCGCACCTGCACATTAGATGTATGTGTACGCAGGAGAACGTCGTCCTTCACATCACCCTCGCTTTTAGAAATGAAAAACGTGTCCTGCATTTCACGTGCCGGGTGATTATCGGCAAAGTTCAATGCGCTGAAGTTGTACCAGTCCTTCTCGATTTCCGGTCCATACGAGACGTTGAAGCCCATGCGTTCGAAAATTTCGATTATCCTCCGGCGAACGATCGTTAGCGGGTGAAGGCTACCTTGAAGGTTTGGCGTAACCGGCAAAGTAAGGTCGATCAGCATTTCGGGATTGCTCTCCGCTGAATTTTCCAACGCTGCCTGAAAATCCTGAAAACGTGTTTGCGCGAGATTTTTGAGCGTATTCAATTCCTGCCCTACGGCCCGGCGGTCTTCCTGAGGGATGTTTTTGAGGTTATCAAAAAGCTCGGTTACTGCCCCCTTTTTACTGATATATTTTAACCTGAAGGCTTCCAGCTGCTCCTTGTTGCTAACGGCTGCCTGTTCGATTTCAGAAACTAACTCTTTTACCCGCTCGGTAATCATAAAAGCTTGTTGTTATTGGTGACTTATGCCGCGTCTTTTGCGGTAAGAGGCCCTTTTCGAAGGGCCTGAAATTCCTGCAAAGATAACGAAAGTTAGCTCGCTGGCGGACGCGAAGTGACGTGTTTACGTTTATTGGGCTTGTTTATTGGAAAAATCCACGTTTTGGAGACTACGTAAAATTACGCATTTTACTAAGTTTGGTTACGTCATTTAATATATTAACTAATAGTTAAATTACTGAATGTTAAATAGTTAGCTATCTATACGTACTTTTACGTATTTTCGGAACACTACGCGATGTGCTAATTTTGAAACAAGAAATCACAACAATACTTAGCGTAGTTACCATGAAAAATTTTCCAAGCTTTACTCGCCCCAATCTGTCAGAGAGATCATACAACGACAGCCGTTCTTACATTTCGGTCCAATCGATGGGAAGAACGATCTTTTTGACACCCGACGTAATCACTTTCCTCGAAGGTGAAGGTAACTACACATTTATATATACGAACAATGGTAAGAAATACCTGGTTTCGAAAACATTGAAATCTCTTGCGGAACAGTTGAGCGCTAAATTCCTCCGCGTTCACAAATCATACCTCGTAAATGCCGACTACGTGGTGGAACGCATGGAAGACGATCGCATGTTGAAACTCTCATGCGGCAAAGAGGTAGTCGTATCGCGCAGAAAAATTAAAGAGGTATCTGATCTTCTGGATCACACCAACCTCATTCGCATCAGCGCATAGAAGATATTTTGGTGAATTAAATTAGTGGGTTATTCATAAAAACAGCAGCCATCGCTCGATCGAAGGCTGCTCGTTTTGTTTATGGGGGGAATGAATGATTGAATGATCGAATGATTGAATGTTGAATAGTAATTTCGTTTGCAGATATTGAGCTCAGTCACAATTCACTCATTAAATATTCAATCATTCAGTCATTCAATCATTCAAAATTAAAACAGCTTCAACCCAAGCGTCACCTGCCACGAGGTTACTTTCTGCTTCACAGAGCCGCCGGTTGCTTGCTCACCGCTTACCTGGAATGAGGCGAGGTTGGTAAATGAACCTTCTTTTCTAACGTCGAGACTAAAATTGCCCAGATCCAGGCCGGCGCCCAGCTGGTAACCAAATGTAGCCTGGGACATCGCATTGTTGAGATCGGACGTGTAATATTTAAATGCATCGCGCAACCGCTGGTTGTCGCCTATGCGGAACGATGTAACCGGACCTGCCAGAATGCGGAACGGGCCGCCTTTCAGACCGATCAGTAACGGGACGTCGATGTTGCTATACTTGACATTGATCGTTTTTTCAACCGGTGTTTCCTCGTGATTCTGGATTATTTTGAACGAACCACCCTTTGTCGAAACCAATACCTCAGGCTGGATGAACAGGGTTTTCCCGAAGCGCATCCAAACGCCACCCACCGCCCCGGTCCGTGTATTGAAGCTTTCCTTAAGGTTGTCGCGAACCTCTTTGCCATCATATCCGAGATAAGGATTTCCCTGATCGTCGTAGCGTGTAGTGAAAACATCGCCCATTGTAAGCCGCGACAAATTCACCCCGCCCTTGATACCAAACGCAAAACCTTTTTTCTGGGCCTGCACATTTGAGAATGCGAAAATGCAGAGCAAACAGGCACAGGCCACTTTTGTCAGGATGTTCATGGATAATATGATTTTTTAAGTAAAACAGGTTAATAACGCCAATTTGCAAAAAACTATACCTATCCTATATTTTTTTTGATTTTATGGCCGAAACATGCAAATATTGGATTAATATCGTCCGAATTACGTTAGTCACCAATAGGATATAAATTAGACTTTTCTATTATGGCCAAAGCCAAAACGGCATATTTTTGTCAGGAATGTGGGTATAATTCGCCAAAATGGGTCGGCAGGTGTCCGTCGTGCGGCGAGTGGAATACGTTCGTTCAGGAAGTTATTGAAAAGGACGACAAGAAAACAGCGGTTTCCTGGAAATCGGTGAACCTGGCCAGCCGTCCCCGGGCGATTGCCGAAATTGTCTACGAAAACGAGCCCCGTATCCGCACTTTCGACGAGGAACTCAACCGCGTATTGGGCGGAGGTATCGTGCCAGGCTCTTTGGTCCTGATAGGCGGGGAGCCGGGAATCGGAAAGTCGACACTCATGTTGCAAATTGCATTGACGCTTTCGAATAAAAAGGTATTGTACGTTTCCGGCGAGGAATCGGAGGCGCAAATCAAAATGCGCGCGGAACGGATGGCGGCCAAAAGCGATAAGTGCTTTATCCTTACCGACACCCAGACTCAGAACATTTTCAGACAAATAGAAGATTTTCAACCCGAAATACTCATTGTCGATTCCATTCAGACGATGCAATCTACTTACATCGAATCGGGTGCCGGAAGCGTCTCGCAGGTGCGTGAATGCACGGCAGAGTTTATGAAGTACGCAAAAGAAATGGGTGTGCCGGTGTTCCTGATCGGCCATATTACCAAAGACGGATCGCTCGCGGGCCCGAAGGTCTTGGAACACATGGTTGATACCGTGCTTCAATTCGAAGGCGACCGGCATAATACCTACCGCATATTGCGTACGATGAAAAACCGTTTCGGGAGCACCTCCGAACTTGGTATCTATGAAATGCAGGGAACCGGCCTCCGGCAGGTAAGCAATCCTTCCGAAATTCTGATCTCGCAGCGTGACGAGCCGGTTAGCGGAATCGCGATCGGTTCGATGATGGAGGGAAACAGGCCGCTGTTGGTCGAAATTCAGTCGTTGGTGAGCGTGGCGACCTATGGAACGCCCCAACGCAGCAGTACTGGTTTCGACGCAAAACGTTTACAAATGTTGCTGGCCGTTCTGGAAAAGAGAGGAGGTTTCAGACTGGGCGTGCAGGATGTGTTCCTGAATGTGGCCGGCGGTTTGAAAGTGGAAGATCCGGCGATTGACCTTGCTGTTATCGCTTCGTTGGTCTCTTCTTATGAGGATAAATTCATTCCACCATCGGTATGTTTTGCGGCGGAAGTTGGCCTGGGCGGGGAAGTCAGGGCTGTAAATCGCATCGACAGCCGCATTTCGGAGTCGGAAAAGCTGGGTTTCAAAAAGATGTATATTTCAAAATACAATAGTAAGGGGCTAGACTTGAAGAGGGGAAATATAGAAGTGATACCGGTAGCGCACCTGGATGAGCTGTTTATGTCGCTTTTCTTGAATCAATAGAATGGTTTAAAGTGCATTACCGCATTTTGGAATGCTTCACTAAATAGGCGAGCAGTACAGGGTCGAAGCCTTTGGCAATATCCGCTTCGATGAAGTCGATCTTGTATTGCCCGCATTTCAGTTTCAATTTCTGATAAAAATCACCTACAAACTGTTTGTAAGACTCGCGTACCTGGTCGGGTTGAACTTTTATCTTTTCTCCTGTTTCAAGGTCGACAAACTCGTAGGGGCGGTTTTCGAAAGCGAAATTCTCCTCGGTTCTGCGGTCGGTGACGTGGAAGAGCAGTACCTCGTGGAGGTTATGGCGTAAATGCTGTAATGCGGAGAAAATCTTTTCTGCTTCTTCCAGATTATCGAACATGTCGCTGAAAATGACGACCAGCGAGCGCTTGTGAATCTTTTCGGCAATCTGGTGCAGGACATCTGCTACGGAAGTTTTCAGCAGCGGACGATTGGTTTGCAGCTGCTGTTCCAGTTCGAGCATGATCTTGTGCACGTGCGAGGGCGTGGACTTGACCGCTGTTTGTACTTCGATCTGTTCAGCGAATGTGCAGAGGCTTACGGCATCTTTCTGCCGCTGCAACAAATAGGTGAGGCTTGCTGCGGCCATGACGCTAAACGTCATTTTGCCATAGTTGTCTTCCGGGTAATACATAGAAGACGACGTATCGAGCAGGATATGGCAGCGGAGGTTGGTTTCTTCCTCATAACGCTTGACATAAAGCCGGTCGGTCTTGGCAAAAACCTTCCAATCGATATTTCGCGTGGATTCGCCTGTATTGTAAAGCTGATGTTCGGCAAATTCGACTGAAAAGCCGTGAAAAGGGGACTTGTGAAGACCGGTAATAAAACCTTCTACCAACTGTTTTGCAAGAAATTCCAGGTTTCCGAATTCTCTGACCTTGGCCAGATCCAGTTGGCGGACACTCATTTTAGCATCAAGGCTTACTTCTCATGGAAATGACTTTGCCCGATTTGGGGTCGATTTCTTCGTTGGGTGACAAGAGCACCATTCCTTCCATTCCTACAACCCTTATCGAAACGTTGGCGACACCTTTGGCGAGAATGCCCAGCAGACGGGCTGCTTCTTTACTGAGATCGATTACGCGGTGCTTTGAAAACGGCCCGCGATCATTAACTCTCACGATCACTTTCTCGTCGTTTTCCAGATTCGTCACTTCAAGCATGGTATTGAGCGGATAGCTCCGATGGGCGGCCAGCAATTCACTGCTTTTGTGTACTTCCCCGAAAGAGGTTTTCCTGCCGTGAAACCGTGCCGAGTAGTAGGAGGCATTTCCGGTTTCCGTTTTGCCGAGTTTTACCTGCGCGAAGGCTTCCGGTAACAGCGCGACAAACGCTAATATGGTGAGAATCAGAATTCGACGATTAGTCATAGTTCTGTATTTAGGTGAAACATAATAAGGTAAAAGTTCCTTATCTCATATCTTCCTTTGGTGTTTCGGGTCAATTTTAAAACCCACGAATTTCAAAACTAGTAAAAAGATTTTAAGAAGCCAGCAAAAAATGCGGTTAATTTGAAATCCATCCTGCCGCATAAATGTAACCCGCAACTAACAAATCGCTAATATGTTCCGGTTTTTTTGGAAGCAGCAATAAACTTTATATTTTAGCGTTTGGAAACCTATTTAAAACTAAACATAGTGGAAGACAGAGAGCAAATCTACTCCAAAAGGGTCAGGGCGGGAAAACGGACTTACTTCTTTGATGTTCGCTCTACGCGATCTAACGATTACTATCTTACCATCACAGAAAGCCGTCGCCACCCTCAGGGAGACGGATTTACGTACGAAAAACACAAGATGTTTTTGTACAAGGAGGACTTTGACAAGTTCGTGGAGGCATTGAAAGAAGCGGTTGATCACGTGAAAACAGAGTTGATGCCAGAGGTTGACTTCTCGCAATTTGAATCCAAGGGAGACGAGGTAGACGTAGTAGGAGAGTCGGACCTTAAGTGGGATTAAGAAATTAAGATATTAAGTAGAAGCCTTCGCAATTGATTACGAAGGCTTTTGGTTTTTGTACCTGCTAAATAGTAATTTTGCGAAAATTATTATTCAGCAGGCGGGCATGCTTTGCTTTTTCAGGCAAACGTGAGGCCGCCGTTCACTGCTTACCATTCATATATGAGTCTTCAATGTGGGATTGTCGGATTGCCGAACGTTGGGAAATCCACCCTTTTTAATGCCATCTCTACCGGCAAAGCCGAAGCTGCCAATTATCCTTTTTGCACCATAGAGCCCAATGTGGGTGTTGTGACCGTTCCTGACGAACGCCTGGATACCCTTACCAAGCTCGTTAACCCTCAAAAGGTGATCCCTACGATCATCGAATTCGTGGATATCGCAGGTCTTGTGAAAGGTGCGAGCCAGGGCGCGGGGTTGGGGAACAAATTTTTGGCCAATATCCGTGAGGTAGATGCAATCGTACACGTGGTACGCTGCTTTGCCGACGACAATGTGGTGCACGTGGAAGGCCGCGTCGACCCGGTTTTTGATAAAGAGATCATCGATGCGGAGTTGCAGCTGAAAGACCTGGAATCGATCGAGAAGAAGATCCAGAAGACGGAGAAAGGTGCCCGCGCAGGTGACGCCAAAGCGAAAGCCGAACTCGAATGGCTGAAAAAATATAAGTCGACGCTGGAAGAAGGGAAGAATGCAAGAAGCGTTGAGATCGATCCGGAAACCAAAGAATCGGTTATCGGCGATCTGCAACTGCTTACTGCGAAACCCGTGCTTTATGTAGCGAACGTCGACGAAGGTTCGATGCTGACTGGAAATGAATATTCAGAAAAGCTGAGAGAGGCTGTAAAGCACGAAGGTGCCGATGTGATCGTGCTTTGCGCGGCTATCGAATCTCAGATTTCTGAAATCGAGGACCCCGAAGAGCATGAAATGTTCCTGAGCGAATACGGATTGACGGAATCAGGGCTGAGCAAGCTGATCAAGGCTTCTTATGCGCTTTTGAACCTCATTACCTACTTCACAGCCGGTGTAAAAGAAGTGCGGGCATGGACGATCGTGAAAGGCTGGAAGGCGCCGCAAGCAGCGGGAGTGATCCACAGTGATTTTGAAAAAGGATTTATTCGTGCGGAGGTGATCAAAATTGCCGATTACGAGCATTATAAAACTGAACCCGCGGTGAAAGAGGCTGGTAAAATGGCGGTGGAAGGCAAGGAATATATCGTGGCGGATGGTGATATTATGCACTTCCGTTTTAATGTGTAATTTCAGATAATGTCATTCAGAAATGAAGGAGCGGCAATGCGCCGCTCTTTTGTTTTCATACTAATCCTCATAGTAGTCGGGCGCGTCTTTATGAATGACAGCCCTTAATGTCTTCGCCATATGCAGAATGGTATCCACTTTGTAATGCGCTTTCTTTAGAATCTCCGGATTGTGGCCCTCGTTGATGAGCTGCATGAACATTTCGCGGAGAAATACCAGATCATCGATATTCTGTGAAAAATCCTCGACGATATACATCTGAAATCCGCGGTCATTCAGCTGCGGGAAATACAGTACCAGATAAAGGTCAGTCTGCACATAGAAGCTGATCACATGACTGGCTTCAAAATTGACAGGCATTTCATCGTGATCGACTAAGCAATCGACAATGTAATTCTCGTCGTTGGTGATCGAAAGGTTCGAGGTGAGGTAAACGCTGTTTGCTGACGACTTCATAACGTTAAGTGGTTTAACGCCGCCGGTTCCATTCAACGGTGCGATAACCGACGAGCAGATCGGCACGGCTTGCCGGCGGACGGTGATAGATCAATATATCGTAATCGTTCTCTGCAGCTGCGAAATTTCCTTCAATGTAAGACTCGTCGGGCTTCTGGTTGCTTTTGACCATGGTGTAGTCATAGTTGATCACGCCCTGCTTTACCATCATTTCGACCTGGTATGCCTGCGCAGTAGCGTCGTATGTCATTTTATTACGTTCGGTGAGCTGCCAGAGATTGAAGGCACCATTGACATAAAACGTCGCGCCCGGATCTTCCTCCGTTTTTAATGTAAACACGACCGGCGTATAATCCGCCTCTACGCTTCCGCGCCCCGATTCCCGCTGATCTACAATGTACTGGCCATTGAAATCGTCGATTTGTATATAAGGCACGTGAGCGCGGGGTTTATCGGGAAAAAGGAACAGCTTCGTGAACTCATCCGTTCGTTCGATCTCATTCACGCCATAACCACGACCGGTAAGCGAACGGCTATCAAAATACCTGAACTCATTTCCGCCCTGGAAAGTGTTTTCAAGGTCAAAAAATGTGTATTCCAATCGCTGGTCGAACGGGCGCACATTGGTAGGCTTATAGTTTGTCTTCGCCTGGTCCCAACGGAAATTCTTTCGGATTACCACTTTCAGGTCGGTTTGTGGCGCAATGAGCTGGTAGCCTTTATAGTCTACCGCAAAATCGATCTGCTGATCGGAAAACTGCTGCTCAATTCCCTGCGAAAAGCGGGCCTGTGCAGTAATGCTCACGCGCGGTTGGTAATGCATGAACCGCCGGCTGAACATTAGTTTTCTGTCACGCTCGGAAAAAACATAGATTACATAATTGCCGGGGAGCTTCAATTTGGGTAATTCAAAACGGTAATGTGTGTAGGGCACTTTCGTACTGAACGACTGATCATAGGTATTGACGGGATACTCGTTGAACTCGTAGGTGAATTCAATGTCGTTCAGACTGGATTTGGTCCAATCGGCATTGCAATGGATGATTTTGGCCCGGTAACCCTCCGGCTGGCCGGTCATGTCATCAAATTCCAGCACGAGCGGCGCAGGGTTGTTGAGTGGGGTAATGGGTGGAGTAAGGAGCCGGGTGGGCGTTTCAGGATCGTCGAGGGCCGGGTACAGCAGAACGGTTTTGATCTTGTCCTGGTAAATAAAATCTTCCAGGCGAAGCCCCTGCGGCTGCGCATAAGCATGTGTGCAAAACAGAAAAAGGATTATTGGCAGTACTAAACGCATCTCGGGATTTTTAAATGGAAACGTAACTTTTTACTGTAAGGTACATAGAGTTTGGAAAAGGTGATTTGAACATTATTAACTATTTTTGATTAGAAACCATGTCAGCAGTCGCAATCAAAATGTACACAGAAGAGGAATATCTTGAACTGGAACGCACCGCCGAGTACAAAAGCGAGTACTATCGGGGGGAGATATTTGCGATGTCCGGGGCGAGTCGTTATCACAACCGGATCACGGAAAACTTATCGGGAGAAATTTACCTGGAGTTGAAAGGAAAGCCCTGCCAAAGCTTTTCACGCGACATGCGTGTTCATATTCCGGAAAATACGCTGTATACCTATCCCGACTTACTGATAGTTTGTGGTAAACCGGAGTTTTTGGATAAGCAAACGGACACACTGCTTAATCCTTCGGTGATTATCGAAGTGCTTTCGCCCAGCACAGAAGGGTATGATCAGGGAAGGAAATTTCATTTATACCGAAGTCTACGGACGTTGACGGAATATGTGCTGATCGACTCTCAGGATATCAGAGCTGAGGTGCATCGAAAGGGAAGCGATGGTCTATGGATATTGGCCTCGGAAGCAAGTGATATCGAAGGCAGTATTGAGATTGGTCACATCGGTCTGACATTAAAAATGGCAGATATCTACGCGCAAATCGAAAAGCTGGACTGACAAAAAGGGAGCCATTTCTGACTCCCTTTCGAATTTTCCTATTTTCCCGAAAGCTCCTCCACTTCCAGCATCAGATTCTCCCAATCCTCGGTACTCTTTTCCAGTTTTTGCTTGATGTCCACGTAAAAGCGGTTCATCTCAGCTAATGCAACAGAATCGTTGTAAATCTTCGGATCGGCCAGTTTACCTTCTGTTTCTGCTTTTCTTATTTCGAGATTGTTAATGGTCTCTTCCAGTTCCTCAATCTGTTTTCTCGCTTTTTTCAGCCTTTGGGCGTCTTCATTGGATTGAGGCTTGCCATTGGTCTTATTCTGATTGGAGGGTGCAGGCTGACTTTTTTGAGGCGGCGCACTGCTTACAGCTGCTTTTTCACTCACAGCCGACTGCAATCCGCGCTCCTCTACCCAGATTTCATACTCTTCGTAAGTGCCCGGATATTCCTTGATCTGATGGTCTTCAATATACCAGATCTTGTTAGCAATGTTTTCTACAAAATACCGGTCGTGGGAAACGACGATGTAACTGCCCTCATATTGCTGCAATGCCTGGATCAGGATATTGACCGATTGCATGTCCAGGTGGTTCGTTGGCTCATCGAGAAGGAGGAAATTCGCTTGTGAAAGCAAAACCTTAGCCAGTGCGACCCGTGATTTCTCACCACCTGAAAGCACTTTAATCTTTTTAAATACATCATCACCTGTAAAAAGGAAGCACCCCAGAACCGTCCGCAATTCGGTTTCGGTCTTGGTCGGGTTGGCATATTTTAGTTCCTCTATCAGGTTGTGTGCTACATTCAAGGATTCGAGCTGATGCTGGGCGTAGAATGTAAATGACACATTATGTCCCAACCTTCTTTTGCCTTCGATTGGCTCGGTACCTGCTACAATGCGCAAAACGGTGGATTTACCGCGGCCGTTGGCCCCGATGAGCGCGATCTTATCGCCCCGCTCCATGCTGACATTGGTTGCATCAAGGATCACTTTGTCGCCATACGCCTTGGACGCATCTTCGAGCTGGAACACGTGACGCCCCGGCTGGGTAGTGAACTGGAAGCGGAAATGCACTTTCGCATTTTCGTCCATTACTTCATCCACAACGTCCATCCGGTCCAGCGCCTTCACGCGGCTTTGCACCTGGCGTGATTTGGTGGCCTTTGCCTTGAATCGCTCGATAAAACGCTCAGTCTGGCGGATCTTGGCCTGTTGGTTTTCATAAGCGCCTCGCTGAATATCGTTACGCAGCGCTTTTTCTTCGAGGTAATAGGAGTAGTTACCGGCGTAGTAATTGAGTTTTCCGCCTGAAACTTCCACAGTCGTATCAATGGTATTGTCAAGGAACTGGCGGTCGTGGGAAACTACGATGACAGCCCCTTCGTAATTTTGGGTGTATTTCTCCACCCATTGAATCGAAGGAAGGTCGAGGTGGTTGGTTGGCTCATCGAGCATGAGGAGCGACGGCTTTTGCAAAAGCAGTTTCGCGAGCATTACGCGCATCCGCCACCCCCCCGAGAACTGGCGAAGCGGCAGGTTCAGGTCGGCAGTCGAGAAGCCCAAACCTTCGAGGATCGCTTCGGCCTTGGATTGTACCGAGTAGCCGTCCAGAGCCTCAAATTCATCTTGCACGCGGGCAAGCTTGTCGACAAGGTCGTCACTGTAATTATGTTCCATGTCGTGCAGGATCTTGTCCATCTGCACTTGCAAAACATTTTGCCTTTCAAATGCCTGCATAGCCACCGAAAGGATCGAATCTTCGGTTTGGTAGGAAAGCAAATCCTGGTTAAGGAAACCGATCGTACAGTCGCCGGCCTTGGAGATCGAACCAGCGTCGGGCTGGAACTCTCCGTTAATCATGCGCAGGAGGGTAGACTTGCCGGTACCGTTCAGCCCGATAAGTCCGATCTTTTGTTTTGGCTTGATATGTAGTGAGGCGCCGTCGTATAGTGCACGGTCGCCCAGGAAATAACTGAGGTTCGTAATCGCGATCATGGTGCAAAGGTACGGGGAAAGAAGCAGATAGAAAAAGCGCGATGTTGGAATAGTTATAAAGGCACTCGCAGTGTCGTAATGAACGGGTTATTTGTGTAAATTTGATTAATGAACAATCTCTTCCCGATATTCCTGAAACTCGAAAACCTGCACACGCTCATTGTGGGCGGCGGCTATGTAGGTTTAGAAAAAATTACAGCAGTTCTCGACAACGCCCCGCTCGCACGTGTCACGCTCGTGTCACCTGAAATCCGGGAGGAAATAATGGACATCGCAACCGCCAATTCCCGAATAAATCTAATTGTACGGAAGTTTGAGGACGAGGATCTGCTGGAAAAGGACCTGGTGATCGTCGCGACAAACGATAAGGCGGAAAACAAACGGATCTGGGAAACCGCCCGTGCCCGGCATATACTCGCGAATGTGGCCGATACGCCGGATATTTGCGACTTTTACCTCTCCTCGGTGGTCAGAAAGGGGAACCTGAAGGTGGCTATTTCCACGAATGGAATGTCTCCTACATTTGCCAAACGGCTGAAAGAGGTTCTCGGAGAGGCGCTCCCCGATAACCTGGAAACGGCTATGAAGCAGCTCAAAGCGGTCCGTGATATGCTGAAAGGTGATTTTGCTTCAAAAGTCGACGAGTTGAACCGCATTACTTCGGTTTTGACAGAAAAGAAAAAAGATGCTTCCTGAAACTGCTTAAATCGCATTCCCGGGACAATAAAATGCGATTAGGCCATGTTTTTAGAAAGATATTTGTTTAAATCCGGCTACGCAGTTCCACAATGTCGGGATTTTGTGCGTATTGGCTATATTCTTTTGCTTTTTTACGATTTGCTTGAATTTAATTTTTGTCACCGCCAGGCGTAGAATGTTTTCGCTTTTCGTGCGATAATCCGTATTATTGAATCTATTAATTTTTAAACCCGCTTTGGGCGGACGGACAGTTATTTGGAGTTAGACTTATACTTATTTATATGAATCTTTTCTATCGGATCAGTGGCCTGAGTCGGCTTATTGCGTTGCTCCTGGGTGTCTTCTTTCTGTCCGTTTGCACTTCTCCGTTTTCTTCCTTTGCATTTGCCGCCGATATCGACGTCAGGGGTGTGGTGAAAAGCACTACCGGCGAGCCATTGGTCGGGTCGACCGTGCGGGTGAAAGGTGTACAGAAAGGCACGGTTACCAATGAGAAAGGCGAGTTTTTGTTGCAGGGCGTAAACGACAATGCAACCCTTGTGATCAGCATGATCGGCTTTTTACCCAAAGAGGTGAAGGCGGCCCGGAACCTGACCATTGAACTCGCAGAAGATGCCGTGGGCTTACAGGATGTGGTTGTGACCGGGTTTCAGCAGATAAACAAGGACAAGTTCACCGGGTCGGCGGTAACGCTCAAAACGGACGATGTGAAAATCGACGGTCTGCCGGACGTCAGCCGGATGCTGGAAGGCCGTGCGGCCGGTGTTTCGATCCAGAACGTCTCCGGTACTTTCGGGGCGGCGCCTAAAATCCGTATCCGCGGAGCGACCTCGCTGAATGGCGCCAACAAACCGCTCTGGGTGATCGACGGAGTTGTACAGGAGGATATTGTAAATATTTCAAATGATCAGCTTTCCAGCGGCGACCCTACCACATTGCTGGGCTCGGCCGTAGCGGGCCTTAATCCGAACGATATCGAGACTTTCGACATATTGAAGGATGCCGCCGCGGCTGCATTGTACGGCGCCCGCGCTATGAACGGGGTGATTGTGATCACGACCAAAAGAGGAAAGAGCGGCAAGCCGGTGATAACGTATTCCGGTAATTTTAGCACGCAGCTGGTACCTTCTTACCGGAATTTCAACATTATGAATTCGGCGCAGCAGATGTCTGTGCTGGGCAACCTGGAACGGGCCGGTTATCTGGGTACGGATGTCCTTTCCAAGCCTGACTACGGCGTTTATGGAAAGATGTACAATCTGATCCAGGTAGGCAACGAGCAAGGAAATTTTGACTTAATGAACACCCCGGAAAAGAGGAGGGAGTTTTTGTTAGGCTACGCGAAAGCGAATACCGACTGGTTCGATGTACTTTTCAAGCAGAATTTCATCCACGAACATTCCCTGAGTGTTTCTTTTGGAACGGAGAAGTCCAACTCTTATGCGTCAGTTAGTTACCTGGACGATAATGGCTGGACGATCGCGGATAAGGTAAAGAGGTATACCCTCAATTTTAACAATAACTACCAACTCTCCGATCGTCTGAGCATTGGTTTGACAACCCTGGCTTCGGTCAGACGCCAGCAGGCGCCGGGCTCATTGAGCAGAAGGAGTAATCCGGTTGAGGGCAAGTTTGACCGCGATTTTGACATTAATCCGTTCAGTTATGCATTGAATACCAGCCGGACGCTCACTGCTTACGACCAGAACGGCAATCTTGAATTCTTTAGAAGAAATTTTGCTCCGTTTAATATCATTTCGGAGCTCGCCAACAATCGGCTTAATTTGACATTAGCGGATATCAAATTACAGGGAAACCTTTCCTACAAGATCACGGACCACCTGAGCTATGATTTCCTTGGCGCGTTGAGATACATTCAGACGGGCCGCGAGCACATTATCACTGAGCACAGCAACATGGCGAATGCCTACCGGGCTGCCGACAACGCTACCATCGCTGCTGCCAACAAATACCTCTACGTTGACCCCGACGATCCGAACGCAAACCCGGTGGTAGTATTGCCTAGCGGTGGCTTCTATAACCGTAATGAAGACCAGATGCTTTTTTACAACGTCAGGAACAACCTGCGGTATAACCAGAAATTTGGTGAAAGGCATGAAGTGAATGCGCTGGTAGGGCAGGAGGTGAAATTCACCAACCGCCAGAATGCCAATAACACCGGCTACGGGTTCCAGTACGACCAGGGAAGTACTCCTTTTGTGGACTACCGTATTTTGAAACAAACCATTGAAACCAACTTCCAGTACTACGGGATGCAAATGGACTACGAACGTTTCGCGGCCTTTTATGGAAGCCTTGGCTACACGCTGGACGGGAAGTATAATGTAACGGGCTACGTGCGTTACGACGGTTCGAACCGCTTCGGGAAGTCGGCGATCGCGCGGTGGCTGCCTACCTATACCATAGCCGGTTCCTGGAACTTCGACCGCGAGAATTTTTTCAAAAACCTGAGTTGGCTGAGCATGGGCCGTTTGCGAATGAGCTATGGGCTTTCTGCGGACACCGGCCCTGCCACCAATGCGGCGGTGTTGTTGCAAAGTATCATCACACGCCGGCCTTACGCGGATGAGAAGGAGTCGGCTATCCAGCTTGCGTCGCTGCAAAATACCCAACTTACCTGGGAGAAATTGTATAGCGGGAACGTCGGACTGGATGTCGGGCTGTTTGCCAACCGCATCAATTTTACATTGGATGGTTACGTTCGCAACAGCTTCGATCTGATCGACCAGATTAAAACGTCAGGTATCGGCGGGCAGATTTACAAGGTTGCCAACTACGCCGACATGGAATCCTATGGTGCAGATTTTTCCGTCGACGGTGTATTGCTAAAAACCCGCGACTGGGATTTCCGATCGCGTATTACCTTCGGCTACTCGCACACACTCATTACAAACGTGGATAACAGCCCCGGCATTTTCGACCTGGTGAAAGCCGAGGGGGCCAATGTGAAAGGTAAGCCGGTGCGCAGCCTTTATTCGATCGATTTTAGTGCATTAAACCCAAAAACGGGCGTTCCGATATTTATTAATGAAAAAGGCGAAGTGAGCTCGGATGTGTATTTGCAGGACCAGAATGTGCAGTATCTCAAATATGAAGGGCCGGTCGATCCGCCATTTACCGGTGGTTTTAATAATACACTGGTCTATAAAGGATTTACGCTGAACGTATTCTTTACATACCAGGCAGGAAACAAAATTAGGCTCAATCCATTGTACCGGAATGCATTCAGTGATCTGGATGCAATGCCGAAAGAATTTTACGACCGCTGGGTGATTCCGGGCGATGAAAAATTTCCCGCAAAACCCTCGATTTCCGATCAATTTGAATTGCTTTACCTGCAAGGTACCTATCCCTACAACGCGTATAACTACTCGACCGAACGTGTGGCGAAGGGTGATTTTGTACGGTTAAAATCGGTTTCGCTGGCGTATAAGTTGCCGTTGCAGGTCATTTCCCGCTACGGATTTAAAGCGGCGAGCATTCAGGTGTCGTCGATCAACCCGTGGTTGATTTATTCGGATAAAATGCTGAAAGGGCAGGATCCGGA
Organism: Dyadobacter sp. OTU695; assembly: GCF_038440355.1. Lineage (NCBI taxonomy): Bacteria > Pseudomonadati > Bacteroidota > Cytophagia > Cytophagales > Spirosomataceae > Dyadobacter > Dyadobacter sp. OTU695. The sequence goes on from NZ_JASATN010000026.1 coordinate 45,122, forward strand.
GTTTTTCAACTCGGGTGGTGTGGCGCAGCCTGTTCAAAAGCAATTCACTGTGGCTTTGAAACTGACATTATAAGTTCTGCGGATGATTTCATGAATTAATGATATGACTACCATCAAAAAAATAAAATCAATCGTGCTCATCCTTCCGCTTCTGGCCCTGGCCGGTTGTGAGGATTTCCTCTCGAAGGAGCCGGATAGTACGCGGGCAATTATCAATACTCCGAAGCAGGTGTCGCAATTGCTTACGACAGCTTATCCGCAGGCTGGCTACATTGTGTTCTCGGAAGGGATGAGTGATAACGTCGCCGACAAGGGGCAAGGCCAGGATGATAAGACGAATCGTGGTTCGTTCCTCTTCGAAGTAGTGGAGGCAACCGTGGATGAGCAGGATTCGCCGGACCAATATTGGGCTGAATGCTACCGGGCTATCTCCGTAGCGAATGAGGCGCTGGACATTATCAGCAAAGTTGCCGATCCTGAAAAATACAATGCGCAGAAAGGCGAGGCATTGCTGGCCCGGGCATATGCGCATTTCATGCTGGTCAATTACTATTGTCAATTTTTTGATCCGCAACAATCCAACGACAGTCCGGGGGTCCCGTATGTTACGGTACCGGAAAATGTCGTGATCAAGCAATACGAGCGCGGCACGGTGGCCGGCGTGTACCAGATGATCGAAAAGGACTTGCTGGAAGGACTTCCGCTGATCAGCGACGGCTCTTATACCGTGCCGAAATACCATTTTAATATCGCAGCCGCCAATGCATTTGCGAGTCGGTTTTACCTGGTTAAAAAAGACTACCAAAAGGTATTGCAATACGCAAATGCCGCATTCCCGGGCAGTAGCTTTGCTGAAAATCTCCGCCCGTGGAACACTACTTATTCGAGCCTTTCGCCGGAAGAGTTGTTCAGGCTCTATTCCCGTGCTAACCAGAATGCCAATTTGCTGCTTATTGAAACCTCATCGACTTACGGACGTTACGTCGCTAACTATCGATATGGCATGACCTATCCCAAATGGCAGGAAATTTCGGACAGTGATCGGATTATCACCGGAAATGCAGGCTGGGCTTACCCACTTTACTATCGGGGAGAGAACAATTACTTTGTCCCAAAACTGACGGAGTATTTCGTTCGCGAGTCTGTCAATGCGGAAATTGGGCTTCCTTATGTGATGTTGCCCGCTTTTACCGTGGAAGAGGTGCTCTTCAATAAAGTGGAAGCCAATGCTTATCTCAACAATACGGCCGCTTGCCTCGCCGACCTGAATACGTACATCAGCAAACGGGTCGATAATTACAATGAGTCCGCGCATAAGGTGACCGCCGCCAGCATGCAGAGCTATTTCAGGAAGAACAATGTCAGAGACAACATTATCGAAACCGTGCTGGCATTCAAACGCATCGAGTTCGTACAGGAGGGAATGCGTTGGTTTGACATTCAGCGTTACAAAAGGACGGTAACACATGAAACCCGGAGCGGATCGGTCATTTCGGTTCCCGCTGGGGACAACCGCAGGGTATTGCAGATCCCGCAGACGGCAGCACTTTCAGGCATAGCACAGAATCCCAGGTAAGAAAGCCATTCAAACATGAAAACGATATTCAGATATTTTACCTATTGCATTGTTGCCGCGTTGCTGGCGAGCATGACTTCCTGCAAGGAAGAGGACCTGGGCAATGTGGACGACATTCCCGGACTGGGGGGCGACGTTTGGGCCCAGGGGCCGATTGACAAGTGGATTCAGGATAGCCTGGTGGTTCCTTACAATATCTCCGCAAAATATAAATGGGACCAGTTCGAATTCGGGAATTTGACCAAAAACCTGGTGCCACCGGATGAAGCACAGGTAATTCCGTTGCTCAGCACAATTAAAAAGGCGTGGACGACCCCTTACGTAGAAGAAGCGGGGAAGGTGTTTTATAACAAATATTCACCCAAATTCTTCATTCTATCGGGTAGTAATGAGTATAATGTCGAGTCTGGTTCTATTACCCTCGGGACCGCGGAAGGCGGCCGGAAAGTGATTTTGTACGGGGTAAACCTGTTCAAGATTAAGGGAATGCAGGGCTACGATCCTGGAAGGGACTCTTCTTTTGTAAAAGACTGGTTCCTGCACACAATCCACCACGAGTTCGGTCACATTCTGCACCAGACGGTATTCTATCCGGTGGAGTACAAGAATATTTCAAAAGCGTATTACCAAGGCGGGAACTGGATCAACTGGAGTGACGCCGATGCGCGCCGGGACGGCTTCATCACCGCTTACAGTTCGTCGGCCTTCGACGAGGATTTCGTGGAGATGATCGCGATGATGCTTACCGAAGGAAAGGCGGGTTTCGACAAGATCGTAAATTCCATACCGGAAGGGACGAGCCCCAGCGGCGTAACAAGGGCGCAGGCGCAGGCCGCATTGCGGCAAAAAGAGGCTATTATTGTAGCTTATTACAAGAATACCTGGAAGATTGATTTTTACAGTCTGCAAAATAAAGTGCGGACTTCGATGAATAAACTTTTTTGATGCCCGATGAAGAGATCACTTTTATATCTGCTGTTTCTGACCACTGTTTTCTTCTCCTGTGAAAACAAAGACGATACGGTATTCGAAGAATCGGCGGACGTGCGTCTGAATGCGGCGCTGGCTTCGTATGAAAAGCAGCTCGTAGAAGCTCCTTATGGCTGGAATGCAGTCATTTTTCCGGGAGGAGGAGGTAGTTACGGGTTTTATTTCAAATTCGATGACAAGAACCGGGTGACGATGTACTCGGATTTCTCCGATGCTTCGGCTGCCAAACCGAAGGAAAGCAGCTACCGGTTGAAGGCCATGCAAACGCCTTCTTTGATATTCGACACTTACTCTTACCTGCATGTGTTGGCCGATCCTGACAACGAAGTCAACGGCGGTACATTGGGAGAAGGCCTTCTTTCCGATTTCGAATTCAGTATTTATGGTGATTCCATCACCGCGGACCGGATGGCGTTCGTTGGCCGTAAAAATCAGAGCCGCCTCGTTCTTACCAAGGCGACACAGGCGCAGGCGACCGCGTATGGAAACGGGGATATGGCCAAAGTGCTTGTTTTCAATAATATTGCTAAATACATTCCTTATTTCAAGCGGGTAACGCTGGGTGCCAATACCTATGAAATTACTGTCAGCCAGAGCAACCGGACAATCTCACTTACCTGGCTGAACGGCAATGTGCCCAAGACTTTCAGCACGAAATACTACTTTACGACGGCGGGTGTCTCGTTCGTATCCCGGCTGGTAAACGGCTCGCAAACGATCACCGGTTTTAGCAACATTACCTGGAATACCAACTCGACCCAGGTCGGGTTCAGCGGCGGCGGCGCGAGTGGGGTTGTAGTGAGTGCGATCAAGCCGATATCCGTCGATCTGGCAGCTGCGAGAAGGTGGTGGCAGGCACCTGTTGAATCCGGTGGCGATTGGCGGTCGGAGAATGGTTTCCACGTCAATGGGGTCGACGACGCATTCAAGGTGAAGGATTTGAAAGATGAAGAAGGCCGGCCTTACGGATTCTATATGTACGCGCCCGCTTTCAATGCCAGGTATGACGCTTTTGCACCTATTTTCTATGATGAAGATGGGATTTATCTTGACTACGGTCACGCACCGGCAAAGCCAACATTTACTGCCGACGGCCGTGTGATATTTACTCCAGTCGGGGAATTCGGAGTTATTCCGAAGGGCAGCGGTGCCGAAAAATCAGGCGATCTTCTATACGACGCCAGCGGCTTCTACCTCATTCAGACATCGGACGAAACCTACGACATGGTAAGTGCCAAGGATGCAAAGGCATGGATTAGCTGGCAATAACAGGAAGCAGTTACTACCAGTATTTCCCGTTCTTTTTGGCAAACCAATATCCCCGCCAGAATATGCGCAGGTGGTTGAATAGCGTTGGTACAAGTCCAAAATGCTTTTTAAGCACCTTATACCGGTCGATAAGTGAACGGCGGTGGTTTTTAACCGATAGCCCGCCCAAAAGGTAGCGGCATAAAATGAACGGCAGAAACTCTACCTTCTCGGCCCGTTTCAGGCATTCGATTTCCCAGTCGATGTCGGCACTGAGATTCTCGTATTCGTAAAACGGGGCGATATCTTTCCGTGCTATAAATGCCTGATGGCAGACTTTCATGCCCAGCGCAAAGTCCTGCCAGTGAAGGTTCGCCGGCAAGGTATGGGGCGTGAAACGGCTCCGGAGACCCACTTCAGTCCCATTCTCAACAACCATCATGGCGTCGCTGTAATATACGGCAGCGCCGCTTTCGAGCAATGATAGCAGGTTTTGAAGGGTCTGGTCACCATAAGCCTCGTCCCCTGCATTCAAAAACCACACGTATTTCCCCGACGCCAGTCGCAAGCCCTTATTCATGGCATCGTAAAGCCCCTTGTCTTTTTCGGATATAATTTTGAAGACAAAATGGTCGTACCGGCCGGCAATGCTGAGTGTACGGTCGTTCGATCCGCCGTCGATAATCAGGTATTCCAATAGTGAGGGATTCTTCACATTAGACAAAGCCCTGTCCACGCTGTCCAATGTCCGGCCGAGGTATTTTTCGGCTTGGAAAGTTACGGTGATGATTGTTAGCAGCGGACTATTGGCCATGAAGCAGCGAGTCGTAAAGTTGGGAATATTGCCTGGCTACCACCTCTTCCGAATAGTGTTGCAAGACTTTTTTGCGTGCCTTCTCCGACACCGTGCCATCCGTATTATGTTTCAACACCCACTGGATGCCTTCGGAGAGTGAAGGAGCCGATTTAGATTCTGCTATAAAACCGCTTTCCAAATGCCCGATCATTTCCGGAATGCCGCCCGTACCGAACCCTATGGCAGGTGTGCCACATGCCATGGCTTCCATAATTGTGTTTGGCAGGTTGTCTTCGAGGGACGGGACGATGAGCGCGTCGGCCGCATTATAAGCCTGCACCATTTGTTTCATATCCGATATTTTACCCAAAAAATGAGCCTTCACGGGCATGTCTGCGAAGTTCTCGGCTTTTCCTTTACCCAGAATCATTACTTCCGCGTCGGCCAGGCCAGCAGAGCGCATGGCTTGCTTAAAATAGGTAAATCCTTTACGGGGATCTTGTGTGTTGGCACCCGCAAAAAGAAGTAGTTTCTTGTCGACAGGCAATCCCAACGCGTTCCTGGCCTCAATGCGGTTACCGGGCTTAAAAAAGTTGGTATCGATGCAATTGGGGATCGTCCCTGAGGGAGTGCTATTTGTCAATGCGGCTTTTTGAACCAGGTTATCCAGCCACTGGCTGGGCGAAATGAGCGTAAGGGGCGCATTTTGGTACAGGGCTACCTTTTTTTCGAATTGAGCAAAGGCAATATCATATTCACCCGGCTTTTTGAGATACGGGCAGTAACGGCAATGGGTGAGATAGCGTTCGCAGCCCCGGTTGTAGTGGCAGCCACCGGTAAACGTCCACATATCGTGCAACGTCCAGACGATCGGTTTTCCGAGCGCAAACAATTTTTCCAGCGATTTTAGTGAGAGAAACCCGAAATTGATCCAATGCAGATGAATGATACTTGCCTCTTTTACGAGCGGATGGTCGGCAATATCGGTGCCCACAGTTGCCGGAGAAAAAGCAAAACGGACCGACTTGTCTTTTTCATAGGGAAGAAAACTTAGCCGTTCCAGTACAAAATTCCCCCAGGCTTTTTTCGATTTCCACGGGCTATCTGCCCACGCGGCGGTTTGAGGGCCGGGCCGGGATATTTGCGAAACCATCAGATGCGAATCGACGCCGACATTGAGCAATGCCTGGTGCAACCTTGCCGCAGCGACCCCGGCACCACCTTCCCAGTGAAAAGTACTCAACAGAAGCACCATTTGATCGCTATCGATAATTCGTGTTTGGCAGGATATCCTTTTTTAGATGGGTAAAATTAATAGTTCTGCCTTTAAATAATTTTTATTCGATGAAACTATCTTTATCGCCGAATCAGTAACCCGGAAACATGTCAAGCGAAAAACGAAGCCACGAGGCGCACTCGGAATGGTATGAATTGCAATTTGGAACGCAGGAGGCGAAAAACAAAGTCATCGAGCTTTGGGAGTATGACAATGCAAATCAGACCATTAATCACTGGATTCACAAGCGCATGCTGGAACTGACGAATCCGTTCGTGCAGGAAAAGAAATCGTGGCTTACGGTGGGGGACGGTTACGGGTTCGATGCGAATCATTTTTACAGGAAAGGGTTGGATTCGACCGCCAGCGATATTGCCGGTACTTTTTTGCCTTTGTCGAAAGAAAGGGGATTTATTGAAAAATATGCGATTGAAAATGTAGAGCATCTGACTTTTGCAGACAATAGCTACGACTACGTTTTCTGTAAGGAAGCCTACCACCACTTCCCGCGCCCGTACCTGGGCGTGTACGAGATGTTGCGGGTGGCGCGCGAGGCTGTTATATTGGTAGAGCCTCATGACCCGATTTCGAAAATGCCCTTTCTGCTCGCTATGAGGAATATTTTCGACCGTTTCGATACCAAAGCATTGCAGAAGTACTGGAAAAACAGGTATTCATTCGAAACGGTGGGGAACTACGTTTTCAAATTGTCGGAACGCGAAATGGATAAGCTTGCAAATGGGATTGGTCTGCCGGCAGTTGCATTTAAAGGCATTAACAATAACTATTATCACCCGTCCTATGGGCGTGAAAAGGCGGACGATTCGTCGGCGGCATTCAGGAAGATCAAGCGCAAACTCGCATTGCACAATTTCCTGGTAAAAGCTTCGCTAATGCCCTCGCAAGTGCTCTGCGCGGTAATCTTCAAGAAACTGCCTTCGGAGCAGGTGATGGCGGCAATGCGGCAGGAAGGCTTTCAGGTGCACATTTTCCCTCCGAATCCCTACGCGCATTAGTTCAGGGATTGTTTTTCTGTTTAAAACCTACCGGACTCCTTTCCTGGTTGGGTGATTCCAACAGGTAGCTAAGCGCCTGATGAATGTCCTGGAATTTAACGTGCATCTCGTCTTCCAGTTTATCGATCCGCATTTGTAACTCTTTTGAATCCAGGTAATGCTGGCGAATGTTCACAAATGCGCGCATGATCGTAATATTGACCTGTATAGCCTTATAACTGCTCAAAACGCTCGACAGCATGGCTACGCCTTGCTCGGTAAAAGCGAATGGCAGATACTTGGAGTGCCTGCCTTTCCCTCTCTCTAAGGTCACAATTTGTGACCTTAGAGATGTGTACTCTTCCCTTGTCAGCTCGAACATGAAGTCGTCGGGGAAACGCTCGATGTTACGCCTGACGGCCTGTTTTAAGGCCTTGGTTTCAATTTCGTAGAGTTCAGCCAAATCGAAATCCAGCATCACTTTGCTTCCGCGCAGTGTATAAACTTTGTTTTGAACAACCAGTAATTCCATAATGATTAACAATGATAGTTGTGACCACTTTAATGAAATACGCTCACTTTCCACTTTGGTCACTCACTTATCGATAATTTTTTGGTAGGCCGAAATATGCCTAGTTTTATGGTCCAACATTCATTCATGTACCTTTCAATGCTACCCGGATCAGATGTCAGAATTGCCGTTATCGGACTTGGTTATGTCGGTTTGCCGCTGGCTGTGGCTTTTAGTAAGAAATACCCGGTAACCGGCTTTGATATCAGTAAAAGGCGTGTGCAGGAGCTGAAAGACGCTTACGACACCACCAAGGAAATTTCACGGCAGGACTTGCGCGAGGCGGTTAACCTCACATTTTCATGGGACGAAACGGCGTTGAACGGTTGTAACGTGTTTATCGTAACCGTCCCCACGCCGGTGGACCATTATAAAAAGCCCAACCTTACTCATTTGCTGAAAGCCAGCCAGGTAATCGGGCAGACGCTGAAAAAAGGCGATGTGGTGATCTATGAATCGACGGTTTATCCGGGCTGTACCGAAGACGATTGTGTGCCCGTGCTGGAACGGGAAAGCGGGTTGAAATTCAATGAGGACTTCTTTTGCGGATATTCACCTGAACGCATTAATCCGGGAGATAAGATCAATACCTTCACTAAAATCAAAAAAGTGACATCAGGATCGACGCCCGAAACGGCGCGGTTTGTCGATAATTTGTATTCGTCGGTGATCGAGGCAGGCACACATCTGGCTTCCAGCATCAAAATAGCAGAGGCTTCGAAGGCTATCGAAAACGCGCAGCGGGATGTCAATATCTCATTTGTGAATGAGCTGGCACTGATTTTCGACCGCATGAACATCGATACCACCGAGGTGCTCGAAGCTGCTGCTACGAAATGGAACTTCCTGCAATACAAGCCGGGGCTTGTGGGCGGACATTGCATTGGTGTGGACCCGTATTACCTGGCGTACAAGGCGGAGTCGCTGGGTTATTACCCGCAAGTAATTCTTTCCGGCCGCAGGGTAAATGATATGATGGGGGTGTTTGTGGCTAACAAGCTGGTGAAGCTCATGATCCGCAAAGGACATAAGATTGAAGGGAGTCGTGTGCTGATTCTGGGCATTACCTTCAAAGAGAACTGTCCTGACATTCGCAATACACGCGTAATCGATGTTTACCGCGAGCTGACTGATTTTGGAATGCAAGTGGAAGTACACGATCCCTGGGCATCGGGCGAGCAGGTGCTGGCAGAATACCACATCGCATTGCTGGATAAGCCTGCCGACACTTACGAGGCAGTTATTCTGGCCGTAGCGCATCAGGAATTCCGCTTAATGGAGTTCAGCGAATTTACCGCGCCGGATTCAGTGATATTCGATTTGAAATCGGTATTGCCACAGGAAATGGTGGATTCGCGGCTTTAATAGCCGCTTATTCGCGCCAGCCGAAGATATTCAATTGCAGGTCCATCACATTGTTGCCGCGATATTTGTGGTTCACAAAAGGCCGGAGGCGATGCTGGTTGGTATCCACATAATACCGGAAGCCATTTTCTTCAAAAACCTTCACCACGTCCGCAAGGCCCTGCGCATTGCCGATGTAGGAGTGGAATTCTACGAAAAGATTCTGCACATGCGTCAGCGAGCCACGGCAATCGCTTAACACGTCGATTTCAGCCCCTTCAATATCAATTTTCAGAAAGTCAATGCGGCTTTCCTTGTCCAGGAAGTCTTTTAAACGAACCGAATCGATTTTCCGCTTTTGAGCGGTTGAGTAAATCGAAGAAGAATCCGCTGATTCGCTGCCGAACCAGATGCCTTCCTCATTAGTCCATACGGCCTTATCAATGATTTGAACATCGGCAATGCCATTGTTTTCCAGGTTTTGGCGCAGCAGCGAGGCGATTGCTGGTTCAGCTTCGAACGCCAGCAGCCTTGCTTTGGGAAACAACTTTTTGAAATACAGAACGCTCATTCCAATATTGGCACCGCAGTCGAAAATGACGGGCTGAGGTTGGGTACTTTCAAAATAATAAAACTCGTCGGCGAAGATTTCCTTATGCTGCCAAAGAAACGACATTGTATCGGGTACGGTCAGTTTGAACCCGCCAAATGCAACTTCTGTCAGCTTGTAACGCTCGCGGTTGCCGTATTTAAGCAGCAGCGCCATAAACTCCCGGTTCCGGACGGAGCCGAGCGCGTGATAAGGTTCTTTAAGCAGGTAGCGAAGCCAGTACATATATATAGTTGGTCAAATGCCGTATTTGACCCGGTTTTTAACTTTTAAAAGGAATGGCAACCGGTAGTAATCCCCGAACGCGCGGATCATTTTTTCATCAGGCATAAGATCGGAAGGCATTGTCACACCGCCCTCAGCCATTTCATGGCCGTACTCGCCCGATTTGAATGTAAAATTAGTACCGCTGCCGTCCGTTCCGATGTTTTTGATTTTGGAATGCACAGGATATAGCCCGTATGCCTTGTTCTGAAACTGCGAATAGGTCCAGCGAATGGCCCACGAATCGATCACGCCTTGCTGTTGCTTGGCGAGCATTGGCCAGAGATCTTCGCCGCCCTGGTTGAATTCCTGACGGCGGGCCGCATTGTTTTTCAACACAGGAAAATCCTTTACCTGCCAATCAGCCTTCGCCCATTTGTGAGCCCAGGTGCCCCAGCCCCATGAGCTGGCGCGTGGCACGAGATAGAGATCGTGGAGATAGCCTTCCGGAACGTCAATGGGCGGTGTGTAACCGGTTACCGAAAAAATATCTTTGCGATCCGCGTAAACGTTCAGCGCGTCGTTCATAAATGCCAGGAAATCCGTTGTGCTCAGCATATCGTCTTCGAGGACGATCACATTCGGATATTTGGCAAGAATAGCGCTGACGCCTTCAATCACAGAAGCAGCGAGCCCTTTATTTTGTCGGGATTCGAAGATCGTTACATTTTTGAAGCCTGTTATTCCTGAGATATAGTCACGTACCTCACGCACAGCTTCTGCCTCCTGTGTGTGCTTCGGTCCATCGGAATAAATGTACAATTCGCTTTCAGCCGCAAGCGTATTCATTTGCAGGCTCTTGACAGTCTGTTGCAAATGCTGAGGGCGGTTATAGCAAAAAAGTACGATTGGGGCATGGACGCGCATCAGCTCATAAGTCGGTTTTCTTGTTGCAAAAGTAGGCCGAATCGTTTCTAAATCACAATAAATACGAAAGTAGTAAAAGTCAGGGCGGTGAGTTTTGGTGGTTAAACTGTGCTACCTTTGCAGGAAACCGTCATCGAAGTCGTTGAAGATACTATGCGTGATGGGCGCGCGGCCCAATTTTGTAAAGGTAGCGGCCCTGCACAGAGCCTTTGCAAAATATCCGGAGTTTTCTGTAAGGCTGGTTCATACCGGTCAGCATCACGACGATGCGATGTACAGGGTCTTCCTGACGCAATTGGGGTTGCCCGATCCGGATTTTTCTCTGGGTATACATGGCGGTTCCCATACCGGGCAGACGGCCCAAATCATGCTGGCATTTGAAAAGGTGCTTTCAACCGAGTCTCCCGATATGGTTATCGTGGTCGGTGACGTAAATTCGAGTTTGGCGTGTGCGCTCGTTGCCGCGAAGGAAGGGGTCAAACTGGCCCACGTAGAGGCCGGGCTGCGGAGCGGCGACAAAACAATGCCCGAGGAAATCAACAGGATACTTATCGACCAAATGTCGGACGAGCTTTTTGTTTCGGAGGAATTGGCGGTAAAAAACTTACAAAGTGAGTGTATCGGGCCGGAGAAAATTCATTTTGTAGGTAATGTGATGATCGACACGCTGGTCCATTGCCGGGAAAGAGCCTCGGAGCTTTCGATAATGCACGATTTGGGCTTGAAGAAAAAGGATTACTTCGTCATGACGATGCACCGGTCGTCGAATGTAGATTCACCCGAAGAACTCATGTTACTGGCGGAATTGACAGAAGCTGTTTCTAAACTCAAGGCAGTGGTCTTTCCGGTCCATCCCAGAACAAAATCGAAGCTGATCAGTCAGGGCATCTGGACGCGGCTCGAACGAATTGAAGGGCTTCGCTTGCTACCACCACAGGGCTATATCGAATTTATCAGCCTCATTTCCAATGCTGATTTAGTCATTACTGATTCCGGCGGCGTGCAGGAGGAAACCACTTTTTTGGGTGTTCCCTGCATAACACTCAGAAAATCCACGGAACGCCCGTCGACCATCGGGGAAGGTACAAACCGGCTTGCAGGTAGTTTGGACGTCGCTAATGCGATGCATATTATAAATGAAGTTATAAACGGGGAGAAGAAACAAACATCTTTGCCCGCACTATGGGATGGCTCTGCATCTGACCGCATCGTGCAAATAATTAAAAAGAAGTACCTAAAATAGATTGATGTGGGAATTGTTGTACGACAAAGTTTAAAGGCCGGGGTAGGCTCTTATATCGGAGTTGGAATTGGGATTATTAATCAAATGTATGTTTCTACCAAATTCCTTTCGGTAGAAGAACTTGCTTTGACCCGCCTTCTTTTTGAAAACAGCTTACTTTTTGCCGCTTTTGCTCATTTAGGTACTCCTTTTATCGCGGATAAATTTTTCAGCAAATTCAGGGACGACGAGTCGGGGCATAATGGCATATTGCCGTTCCTCCTGGGACTTCCGTTTGCGGGTGGGATATTGTTTACAATTCTTTATCTCTTATGCTCCCCGTGGATTCAGCAGTACTATGCTGAAAATTCCCCGCTGTTAATTAAATACCATATCCTGGTCATTCCTTTTACATTATTCTGGCTTTACCTAGCGGTACTGGAGGCATATTGCCGGAATAATTCGAGGATTGCCGTACCCAACTTCATCCGGGAAGTGTTTTTGCGGCTGGCGAATATACTGGTCATTCTGATATTCGGGTTTGGCTGGATCAGCTTTGAGCTCATGCTTTGGCTGTTGATTGCGTCTTACGGACTAGCTCTTGTTTCGCTGATTATTTATATCCGTAAGCTTGGAAAATGGTATTGGGTTAAACCTAATTCCAAGATTCTTACCTGGCCATTGTTTCGGAATATGATGGCTTACAGCAGTTTTACAATTTTCGGTGGGATAGGTGTGAATCTCATGCTATTTATAGACCGCTCCATGCTAGCCGGAGAACGTGGCCTTATCCAAACCGGGATATTTATTATTGCCGCTTACATTGCCGGAGTAATCGAAATACCCAAAAAGGCAATTTCACAAATATCTATTCCTCTGCTGTCCACTGCCCTCGGCAAGGAAGACTATGAATATGTTCAGCAGATCAACAGTAAATCGGCATTAAATCAGCTGATAACCGGCGGGCTGATTTTCTTATTGATATGGAGTAGTATCGATGAGATTTTTTATCTTATCCCGAAGGGCGATACTTATAAGGAAGGGAAGCTGGTAGTTCTTTTTCTCGCGTTGGTGAAAGTGTTTGATACAGGAACGGGCCTCAACACAGAGATTATCGTTTATTCCAAATTTTTCAGGTATTCCACTTACCTTATCATTGGGTCGGCTGTTTTGGGCTTTTTATTGAACGTGTTACTTATTCCGCATTACGGATTCATAGGAGCGGCACTTGCCACCATGATCACCACATTTCTTTACTCGCTTTCAAGATTAATCTTGGTTTGGCGGAAATTTGGCGTCCAGCCATTTTCAAGAGGGACCTTAAAAGTTGTTCTGGTGTTGGCTGTGCTTTATTTAGCTACTTACCTGGAACCCGATTACGCACTATCAAAGTGGTCGGCAATGGTCGTCATCGTACTCAGGTCCGCATTTTTGTGCCTTGTATTTGCAATATTGATTCTGAAATTGAGCGTGTCGCAGGAAATAGAGGCGATTTTCGATAATGTAAAGCGACGCTTTAAATAAGCATGTTGCGGAAACGGATCTTCCTCGCACTTTGAATGCGTTCTTTGACAAAACCGGGGTCTCGCAGATAGATGGTGTTCTGGGTGCCCGTTGTAGAAATTTCCTGCAGCGTCCTTTTGAATGCATCGTAGCTGTATGGGGCAAATCCCAGGGATAATAGCTTATTATGTAGGTAATTCTGGCCAAATTCGTATTGGTCCGAAAGGCCGTTGGTTTCCATAATAATGACTTTCAAATCCGGGCTGCCAAGCGTGCCCGGCGCACCGTTGATCACATTTGCTTCAAAACCCTCCACATCGATTTTCAGGAAATTGGCTTTTTTGCCCGTCAGAAGGTGATCCAGCGTATCGACAGGCACTTTCGTGGTAGCGCCCGCCAGTTCGTTTTCATCACTGACCACATGGTTGGTAGCATCCAGGTTATTTGTAAATACCAAAGTCTCCTCCTTGTCGCCTACTCCAAGATTACGTAATTCCACCCGGTCCGTCAATACGTTGTAAGCAACATTTCGGCTCAGCTTGGCAAATGTGGATGGGATGGGTTCGAATGAGATCGCATTGGCACCGGCAACGCCTGCCGCCAATAAGGTATAAACCCCGACGTTGGCGCCAACATCGACAAAAGTATCGCCCGGACGCAGATAATGCGTGAGAAAAAGCATTTCATGAAGATCGTAGAGTCCCGTATAGATCTGAAGTTCGGCACTGGACATGCCCTTTTCTACCACCAGCGAAGTGTTCTCGAGAAATGGATAAACCATCGGATGATGATGCAAACGAATGACTACCCCTCTCTTGAAGAAGGTCATCAAAGCAGAGAGTTTATTTTGCTGGTTTAAAGGATGACGCAGAATTGTCTTGATCGTCTTTAACTTCATTAGACTGGTCGGTTTTTGTGCCGGGACGGGAAAAATTTGGGCGCTAATGTAGTGTATTTGCGTACTGTAAGCAAAAGGTTATGAATTCCCGCTTTACCGCGACGGGAATTGACTGGGGATTTGAACCGCCAGATTTAGTAAACCACCATCAGACTGCCTTGCTTGATCAGTTTGTCTCCTGATAGTATCCGGAACGGGTAACTACCGGAAGGCACTGGTTCGTTTCGGTACCTGCCGTCCCATTCTTTCTTGTAGTCCTGCGAATAGTAGATCACCTCGCCCCACCGGTTGAAAATGTAAATGCGCAGTTCTTCCACCCCTGAGGCATTGTAAATTTTCCAGGTGTCGTTTTTGCCGTCATGGTTGGGTGTAAAAATATCCGGTACCCACAGACCGGATTCTTCTTCCGGAGGGTTAACGCAATTCTTGATTTCAAGCGTTTTATTTAATTCAAACGGAAGAGGTTGAGTGAAACAGGTTGAGTCGAAACCTACCGTCACGCTGACATCTATCTGATAATCGGAAGTTCTTTCTTCAGTTTTTAGTGATAACGCCGATGAAGATTCGGATTGCGCAACATTATTTACTTTCCACTTAAAAACCGAGCCGGGTTTGTTGGAAACAACTTTCAGGGAAACGCTCTCTCCGGCGCATATTTGATTGTTATCAAGGGTTAGCTGGCCTGTTGCGGGTACGGAAGGGATATTCGGGCCCTTATATAATGCGTCGATCTCGTCCTTGGTTAAAGGCCTGTTGTAAAGATGAATGTCATCGATACGGGCACTGGAAGCCTGGCCATAATTATTCCGTGCGCCAATCATAGCACGCACCGTACTCACTCCATAGAATGCCTTTTTTCCGTTGGCGCTATTGGAACAAACCATCCGTCCATTGACATAGAAAGTGTAATTATCGGCGTCCCTGATCAACACAAGATGGTACCATTGTTTGATTGGCTCTACCGACGGTCCGGAGCAAAGGATATTGTCGGCAACACCCAGATAGGACCCGTGCGAGAAACCCGTATGCCGGTCATTTGAATAATGGTCACCAAAAAGAACATGCTGATCGCCATAGTCGCTTCCGACCGAAAACAGGAACATGGCGGTTGTAGGGGGCGGGACTGCATTAGGGTTAACCCAAAGCGAGTAGGTGAAATTATCGAGCTGCAAATGATCCGGGCTAATCTCGATCATATCGTCGAATCCGTCAAATTCGTAGGCGGAATTAGCGTTCCCGAAACGGTCATCAGTTAGTTTGGCTCCTGATACACGGCCATGATTCGCAATCGGACTATAATCTTTGGCATTTCCCGAAAATGGGTAACAACCGACCAATCCACGTTCAAGATCGACCTGGGCATATGCTATGGAATTGAAATAAATGATGAAGAGGAGGACGGTAGCCCTGCGAGCCAGGCTCATAGTTTAAATGAAGTAACCATAGGTATATGACGAGACGAAGATCAAGAATTTCCCCAATATTCCAAAAGGATTGAAGCCGGCACATCTGGAAAAATATTACAGGTTTGCTGCGTAGATAATTTTCTCGCATTCGATACCTCCAATACGTTTTTTGAAGCGGGCGAGGGCCGGTTTTTCATTACCAAGATCGTCGATCGATATACCGAGGTCCAGGATTCTTGCCCCGTTGTCCCTGCCAAATTGGTAGGCTGCTTCAAAAAGCATTACCGAAGGGCTGAGTGAACGGAATTCGGGCAGAAAACCGGACAAAAAATGGTACAGCACGGTATCGTTTACACGTACCATCAATGCCGCGGCTACGGGTCGTCCTTCATACCAGGCAGTCAGGGAGAGGTAATTTTCAGGTGAACAGCTGATGATGGCTTCAATTCTCTCCGGTGTAACAGGCAGCTTATAACCGTGTGCACGGTAGCATTCACCGAGTGTCACTGTCGTCTGTGTGTCACAAGGTCCGGTTTTCATCCTGATATACAACCCACTCTTTTTGCCTTTGGCTAATCGCCGACACTCCGCTGGCTCAATAATTTGCTCAAAACCTGCATTGGTAATAGGAATATAATGATTAGAATAAGTATGATTGGGGAAAAAACCGGCGGTGAGATAGCTGCGATGGCAAAGTTCGTGAGCAACCGGGTCGTAGCAGGAAGGAGCAGTTTTAATGGTCAACCTGTTTCCTCCCTTGCGGATTATCCACTCGCGGACGCATTTGAGAAAGAACGTCAGGTGGTCCATGCGGCAAAGGGCCGACGTGGCAATGCCTCCAAAAGGGGCCAAGGGTGGTGATAACCAGTGATCAGGGCCTGGAAGGCAGTGAAATACGGCCCAAATGTCCCGGGACTCGTTGGAAGTAAGAATAAATGAATAAATTAGGTCAGAAGTCTGACAAGCGAGTTGTTCCCTACGGAAAAAGAGCGACGGAATAGTAGTAGGGAAGGGGGCTTCGGACATTGGAAATACCTCCACGACGATGTCGTCGTAGGTCCAGGAGCAAAGAGAAGTGTGTGTAAAATTATTACTTATCGGACCCAAAAGTTATAAGATGTGTGTTAAATGTGCTCAGATCAAGGATTTTGATAATTATTGATATACTAATTTGATATTTTTTATGTTTAATACAATGCTGATTACTATTTTTGTTAATTCATCAAATCAGTTCAACCAGAATGTACAAACGTTGTACTGGTTGGTAATCAGGATTTTCAATTCAAGGGCAATCATCAGGCTGGAAATTGATTGTCCGGATTCATTTGACACCAGTAGTTTTTTACATCCATTGGACCCAACCCATCCATGAAACACATACTGATTGCCGAAGACCACGCCGTGGTAAGAATCGGTACCAAACACCTCCTCAAATCACTAATTCCGGATTCAACTATTTCGGATGTTGACGATTTTGATAAAATTCTTCAGGAACTTGAGACAAAGGCTTATGACCTTCTGATCCTGGACATCAATATTCCAGGCGGCAATACGACAAAGATGGTCGAAACCATCCGCGCTAAGTCACCAGGCGTTAGAATCCTGATGTTTTCTAGTTATGATGAGCAACTCTACGGGCTCATGTACCTGCAAGCGGGCGCCGACGGTTATCTATCGAAAGATGCGCCGGAAGAAGAGTTCAAAACCGCCGTTATGAGCGTCCTGAATAATAAGAAGTACATGAGCGAAGATATGCAGCAAATGAATATCAATCGCCTCATCAACCCGAAAGAGTACATGCCGGATCCGATCGTGAGCCTTTCGCCTCGTGAGACCGACGTCATGAACCTTTTGAAGGAAGGCTTGGGAACGGCAAAAATTGCGGAAAAACTGAACTTGCAGCTCTCTACCGTTAGTACTTACAAAGCCCGTATTTTTGAAAAGCTGGGTGTTAAGAACATCGTGGAGTTGATCACCAAGATCAAGTAATTTATTCTTACCATATCTGAAAGGTTTCTGTACGGGGTGCAGAAACCTTTTTTTATGAAATCAATCGAGTGAAATTCATGCGTAAGCTGAGTGTAGATGAAATGGACCGTCTGTCGGTCGACGAATTTAAAGAATCGGAAAAATTTCCGTTTGTGATCGTCCTGGACAATATCCGGAGCCTGAACAATATTGGCTCGTTCTTCCGGACGGCGGATGCGCTGCGGGCCGAGAAAATAATGCTTTGCGGTTATACGCAAGCGCCGCCTCATCGCGAGATCACCCGTAGCGCCTTGGGTGCCGAAATGTCGGTGGCTTGGGAAAAATGCCCGAATGCCGCTTCTGCCGTAAAAATGCTAAAATCCCAGGGTTACAAGGTTTGGTGCGTGGAACAGGCAGAAGGAAGTGTGCTGTTGCAAAATTTCGAGCCGGATCCAGCGGCGCCTTATGCGTTTGTGTTCGGGAATGAGGTAGAAGGGGTAGATGACGAGGCGATCGCAGAATCCGACGGGTGCCTGGAAATTCCGCAATTCGGAACCAAGCATTCTTTCAACGTATCAGTATCAGCGGGAATCGTGTTGTGGGATTTTTTAAAGAGAAAGATAACATAAAAATAATACGGAAAATTTGCTATTTATAAATTAATAATGGGTATTTGTAGGTTATTGTCTCACGGCAATTTTGACGCTTTATAGCCCCTTTTCGGGGCCAGGCTCCATGTATCATTAATGAAATTCTTAATATCAGATTTATGAAATCCGCTACCAAGAAGTTATCGACAGAGATTGCTGAGACACTTTCCGGAAAAATTGAAGCAGTCACTGCCGGCTCGAAAAAAATAAAGAAATCGATCGAGAAAGCGGCTGCCAAACTAGCTAAGAAAGTTGCTAAGTTTGAAAAGGAAACTCTCAAGAAAAAAGCCAAAGAGGCCAAAAACGCGGAGAAAAAAGTAAAAGACAAAAAAGAAGGAAAGAAAACCAAAGCTGAGAAAAAGGAAAAAGTCGCGGCGCTGGTGGCGGCAGCTTCATCTAAAGTCCCGGTAGCAGCACCCGCTAAGCCAACGGTGGGCAAAGAAGCGAGCGCTTCGAAACCTGCGGTAAAAGCGGCTGCTCCGAAAGTGGCGCCTGCTAAACCTGCTGCAAAACCGGCAGCTGCTCCGAAAACGGAAGCGTCCGCACCTGCTCCGGAGAACGTATAATTGTCAGGGCATATTTCAAAACGACCAGCAGCGGTACGCCGTTGCCGGTCGTTTTGATTTTGGGGGTTAGCTGATGCGACCTATCGTCACGAGCAGCCGGCCTGTAAATCCCTTTTCGGCACGATGTGAAAAATAGTCGTGATTGTGAAGAACCGTAGAATACGGGGATACTTCAATATTTGCGGGTTTTAAGCCACTCTTTACCAGCTGATCACGGTTGGCGGCTTTCAGATCCACGAAAAATTTACCGGCACTTTCATCCCAACGCTTGTAGCCTTCCGTAAAATGCCGGGCAACGTCGTCGCCTACCTCGAAACTGCATTCATCAATGCACGTGCCGACATAGCCAGCGCAGTCGCTGGGCCTGGTGCCGTAATTAGTCTGCATTGTAGCTACCGTCTTTTCGACGATTCCGCCGACGGTGCCACGCCATCCCGCGTGAATAGCCGCCACAGCGCCCGTCACGGGATCGTAAATCAGGATGGGCGTACAGTCGGCGACGGTGACCGCCAGTTGAATGCCGCGAACATTGGTCACGAGCGCATCGAAGCCTTCGAAACGATCGGCCTTGGTCACCGTGACAATATCGGTGCCATGTACCTGATGCGCCTTGGCTACGGTTTCGAACGGGACGCCGAGCGCCGTGAAGAAGATCAGGTTATTTTGCATGATATTTTCAGGAGTATCCTGTGAGCCGCCAAGGTTCAGTGACGAATAATAGCCAGTGCTTACTCCGCCGTGTCGGGTGCTTTCGGCGGTAACGAGTTCGGGGAATCGGTTAAAGATCTGCGGTTTGCGGAATATGGGGTGTTTATCGGTTGTAGGGGACGCAAGCATTCGAATGGCATTTTATGGGTAACGGTACCAAAATTAAACGATCAGGTTGCAGGATTCATTTCGGATCGAATTTATTTTAAGGCATCGCCGTTATGTGCCCGTAAGTTGTCCGATAAAACAACCGTAAAGTAGCCGGGCTCAGATTTTGAGGAGAATTCAACTAAATTTGTGCCAAGCGACTCCGCTTATTCAATGAAACAGTGACTATGATAAAAGTGAGCGTGTGTGTAGTCACCTACAACCACGAGAAATTTGTAGCGAAAATGCTGGATTCGATCCTGATGCAGCAGACTACATTTGATTTCGAGATTATTGTGGGCGACGATCTTTCAAAAGACAACACCCGGGCGATATTAACCGATTACCAGCAACGTTTCCCCGATAAAATCAGGCTTTTGCTGCATTCTAAAAACCTGGGACTCAATGGGAAGTTTAATGCACTAGCGACTTTTGCAGCCGCGAAGGGTGAATATATCGCTCAGTTTGACGGCGACGATTACCTGCTGGTGCCGGATAAACTGCAAAAACAGGTGGATATGATGGATGCTAATCCGCATTATTCGGCCTGCTTCCATAATGCGAGGGTGGTCTACGACGACAATGCAGCACCGCCGCACCTTGTCAATTGGATTAATAAGAAGGAGTTTACGGTCGATGACCTGATCGGGGAGGACGAGCTTTGCTTTATCGCTACATCGAGCCTGATGTTCCGGAGAGAGGATTTTGCCAAAAACCCGGATCCGGAATGGACAAATCGCTCAACCAGCGGCGATATTCCCCGCAACATTATGCTGGCCACCAGAGGGCCGATCGGCTATATCGATGAGGTAATGTCGGTATACCGGAAACAAAGGGGAGGGGCCAGCTTTGCGGACAACCACTATGGAAAGGATTTTCTTTTCAACCGCATTGAAATGTATTCCAATATCGATAAGGAATTGAAATACAAATACCACGACCGCCTGAAAAAGAACATCGCGACATATTACTATAAAATGCTGTTTTCGAGGGAATACGGCGATACTTACTGGCCGAGGGTGAAATATGCAGTGAAATACCTCTCGATGGCCGAGCCTTCGCCGGAGCGGAAAAAAGAAGTGATCCGCGATTTTATCATCCCACCTTTTTTTATGAAGGTTTACAGCTTCTTTGCATTGAATCTCTATAATCTGAAAAGTAAGCTATCAGGGCAGGGCTGATGACAAAAAAGAGGCCGATCTAAAATGGATCGGCCTTTCGTTGGATTAGAACAATTTCTCCTGCGGTGGTTTTACACCTTTCAAACGGATGTAAACCGTCGATTGCCCGCGGTGGTGGGTCTGATGCTCAAATGCTTTCTCAAAAGCAGCACCGGCTTTCATATCCATCCCGAATACCTTCACTTCCTTGGCAAAATCCGCATCGGTCATTCCTTTCAACGATGTGATGACGTAATCGTAGCTGTCCAGAACTGCTTTGCTAACGGCTGTTTTGGATTGGTCTGCCATTTTTTCAAGAGATCCCTCTGGTTTTGCTTTGCCGGTCGCCGCGGAAATGAACGCGTAGTTTGCATCGCCGATGTGATCCATCTGCTGTGCGAACGAGCGGATGTCCGGTGTCGGTTTCAGTGCGTAGCCATCGTCCGGCATTGCGTCCAGGTATTCTTTGGTATAGGCTTTCGCGCGTTCCCAGTCTGCGATTTGCTTAGCAACCATGGTTTGTGCAGCGGCGAATTTGCCCGCCACTAAAAGCATACAGATAATAGCGATTCTTTTCATTCGATTTTTGTGTTTGGTGGTTGATAAAAATTTCGTGAAAGGTAGCCGTAAGTAATGCGATTGTCAACATGGTAAGCAATTATTTAACCAACGGTAATGTACCGGTCAGTGACATCTGAGTGTGCCTGACTTTCAATAAAATCGTCCGGCGATTGTTGGCGTTAAGCCGGTTATTATTTTATTTACCACCCACACCCATTTACACAAAGGACTGCCATGCCCGGAAGCTCGGAAGAACGCGCACAGAAATACCTTGATCTCGGCCACAGTGAGGCGGAGAACCATGCGAAAACCCAGCTCGAACTGTATGAAAAGCGGGTGCAGCAGACGTCTTCGGTCAGCAATGCCATTTCGGAATTTTTCAAAACGAACCTCGTCGGTTTTGCCTGGCATTATCTCCGCAGCCGGTTTGGTGCGCGGCATCCGTATCAGGCCTACCCGCGAAACGATGATACCGGTATTTACCCGTTGCAATCTTCCGTTACTTCGAGGGAGGAGATCAGCATCGCATTACTTTCGGACTGGGCAAGTGATACGGCCGAATCCGACGCAGTGGCCAACCTCGTGGCACGTCATGCACCCGACTACACGGTACATATGGGTGATATTTACTTCGTGGGAACGCCTAAGGAGGTCGAGGACAACTTCACTGCCCCTTATGCTTCCTGGTACTATGGTGCTTCGGGCAGTCTGGCGCTTTCGGGAAACCACGAAATGTATTCCAATGGCAATGCATACTTTCAGCACTTGCTCCCCGCAATGTATGCGCAGGTGGGTGAGGTGCGTAAGACGCAGCAAGCTGGTTTTTTCTGTCTGGAAAACGATTATTGGCGGATTGTCGGTATCGACACGGGTTATACCTCCGTTGGACGGCCGTTTTTTGAAATCCTGTCGCCCCCGGATTGTCATTTGCGGAAAGAGCAGGTGGTATGGCTGCGCGACGTTGTAAAGCTGGGTGACCCGCTCGATACGCGTGGCCTTGTGTTTCTGAGCCACCATCCTTATCTGTCGGCATTTCGGGAAGAATATGCACGGCCTGGCGAGCAACTGCAGGAGCTTATGGGGGATGCGCAAAGGCCTGTTGTCTGGATCTGGGGGCACGACCATCGCCTGGTAGCATACCGGTTCGACCGGAATGGCAAGGGACCGCAGGCATACGGGCGCTGCATCGGACATGGCGGACTCCCTGTGGAAGTTGGTCCGGCTGATGCTGGGGAACTGCACAAGATCGATTACTACGACACCCGGATCAGAAAAGAAATCAAAGGACGGGCATTAGGTTACAATGGATTCGTACGTCTGGTGCTGCGGAATGAGAAGCTGATCGCCGAATACCGCGACCTGGAAGATACCTGTGTAATGGAAGAAAGCTGGACTGTAAACAAAGCAAACGGCCAGCTCTATTGGGAAGTCGTTCATGTCCTTCCCGAGCTGGCCGTTCGCTGAATATGATTATGCCCTCTCGAGCCTATCGTCAATGATGATCGTCGTGGCTGTTGTCTTTGTAAAACGCTGCGAAAGTCACGACCAGACCGATGGTTCCGAGAATGAATACGAACAGGTCGCCAAATACTGCCAGGATGATAAAAAGGATAATGAACGCCGCGATATAAGCAAAGGTTGGCAGCGAAGTGGACTCGGTATGTGATGTTTCAGACATATTCGGAATGTATTAATAGCTTTCGATGCTGCGAAAATAATAAATCAGGGTTAAGTTTCTCGCATTCACCTGTATTTTTTAGCCTGGGCTGGAAAACCTCTGCCTTGCAGGAGTGACAGGTCCCGCCTGGATATCTCCCCGCATTTTATTTGGAATCACCTGTGAATTGTATTATTTAAATAAAGTACATAGTGCTGGGTATTTTTGTGGTATCCTGCCAAGAGCGGAAATAGTTATTTAAATAACTTTCGAGTGTTGTTATATTTGGTTATTGGATGGTGTTTCGATATAATGTATTTTTATGATATCGATTTAAAGAATTATGTTCTGAGAATGGAAGATTTAATAAAATAGAAATATTTTGATAAACCTAATGCCTCACTCCTATGAAAATCCTTTACTCCTTCGTACTCATCTTTCTTTTCGGTGCCTTTAATGCCTCCGCACAAAAGGTTAACAATACCGGACATGATGCCTACTTTGCCGATTTTTATGTAATGCAGGTAAAACCCATGCAATTCGAACTCAGCTATAAATATCCCAAAACCGACCGTGTGCTGGTGCGCATTAAGGATGAGAAGGAGAATATTATTTTTGCCGAAAAGACACTGGTCTACAAGCGCTACCACAAAAATTTCGATCTGTCGGTGATGAAAGATGGCCAATACACCTTCGAGTTAACTGACGGTAATGAGAAGTTCGTACAGACTTTCGTAGTCGCTACCAAAACGCAGCGTATGGCCACAGCCTTGTAAACTTGTTCGTTATCCCAAAATCCATACTTTTGTTTTAGTAATCACAGGCCGTCGTTCTCCCGTGCGGAATGCGGGTTTTGCCTCTAAAACAATTGCCAATGCCCTATATTATCGGTTGTGATATCGGCACAACAAACGTCAAATCAGTCGCTTTCGATACGGTTTCCGGAACTATCCTTGCTTCCCACAGTGAAAGTTATGAAATGCAGCATCCGCAGCCCGATTGGAGCGAGCAGGATCCGGAAGAGATTTTTCAGGCCGCCTGCAAGACTTTGAAAAAGGTAGTTGCGAAATGCAAGGCGCATGGCGATCCGGCCGGGATCAGTTTCAGCGCGGCCATGCACGGGGTACTGGCGCTCGATAAGGATGGTGGGCAACTCACAAAACTCATTATTTGGGCGGATAACCGCAGTGCCGACGTGGCTGTCAAGCTGAGGGCGTCGCAGGTAGGCAAGAAGATTTATAACAACAACGGCACGCCCATACACGCCATGGCGCCTGTGTGCAAGTTGTTGTGGATGAGGAAAAACGAGCCTGGAATTTACCGTAGGGCCAGCAAGTTTGTGGGGGTGAAAGAATACGTCGTATACAGGCTCACGGGCGAGTTCCTGGTTGACTATTCCATTGCCTCTGCCACCGGGATGTTCAATATCCGCGAGCTGGAATGGGATGCCTATACATTAAAAAAACTGGGGCTGAAAGTTGAAAAGCTGCCCGAGGCGGTATCACCCTATCATATTGTTAAATTACCAAAAGACAATCCTGCGAAATTACCGGAGGGCACCCCACTGATTATGGGCGCAAGCGATGGCTGTCTGGCCAACCTTGGCAGTGGGGCGATCAGGACGGGTTCAATGGCAGTCACGATCGGTACCAGCGCGGCGGTGCGGATCTGTTCCGCCAAACCGTTCTCCGACCCGCTGATGCAGACATTCTGCTACGTGCTCGACGAAAAAACTTATATCGTCGGAGGGCCGTCGAACAACGGTGCTGTGATTTTTGAATGGCTCATGAATACTTTCTTTCCCAAAGAAGAATACGATGCGGTTTTCAAGGAATCGGAGCGCATTAAGCCAGGGGCGGAGGGCCTGCTTTTTTACCCATATCTACTCGGCGAACGTGCACCACTCTGGAGTTCGTCTGTTCGTGGAGGTTTTTCGGGCCTCGACATCAGGCATACGCGGGCGCATTTCGCGCGGGCTGTTATGGAAGGCATTCTGCTGAACCTTTACAGCATTGGCAAAATACTCATGGAAATGCAGGAAATCGATACAATCTATGCCAATGGAGGCTTTGCTAGAAGTGCCACCTGGGTGCAAATGCTTTCGGATGTTTTTGGTAAAACAGTGAAATTGAATGAGACCGTTGAAACGGGAGCGGTAGGGGCGGCAATGATGGGACTGAAAGCCCTGGGTATGGTAAAGAATTTTTCGGAGCTGACTGCATTTACGCAGGTAGGACAGGAATTTGCCGCTCAAAAAAGCGTGCATGAGCAATACGATGCGCTGGCCATTAAATTCATTAAGGGAGCCCGGCTCATGATGGCGCATGCCGTCTGATCTCGTTGTGATTCTTGATAAACACAAAAAAGGCTTCCATCGGGAAGCCTTTTTGCATTGATCTAACTATCTGCTAAAACTTGTAAGTAACGCTCAAACGGTAATTTCTTGGCGGATCTGCTTGCCAGTAGTAGGATTTTAAAAAGTCATAGTAACCACCGCTATACAGGTATTTGTCAAGGATGTTGAATACGTTCGCCGTCAGGCGGATATTGTTCTTTTCCCAGAACACACCGCCGTCCAGTTTGAAATAATCAGGTTGGTTGAGGCTGGAATTGGTTGTCGACCAGTTGGTAGTCGCGCGGCCCGCCAGGTAAGTGAATCCACCCGAAATACCGCTTCCCTTCAACGACCCATGCTGAACCTTATAGCTCAACCAGGCATTTGTCGTGTGTTTTGCATAACCCGGAACCAGGTCGCCAACCTTAATATCGGTCAAGCCTTCGGCCACTTTCGTTATTTCTGAAATGGTATAAGCATAGTTGGCAGTCAGGTTCAGGCCATTAACGATTGTACCGCGGAGGTCGAATTCAACACCTTGTGCTCTTTTTTGTCCCAAAACAATGCTGAGTCCGGAGTTAGGCCCGCTATTAGGCGCCCCCGTCAGTTCGTTGTTTTTCAGGATGCGATAAAATGCAAGGGTTGTATTCCAACGCCCTTCTGCCCAGTCGCGTTTCACACCGACCTCGGTATTATTTCCCGTAATCGGCTTCACTGAACCGCCGCCGACCAACCGGCCCGATTGCGGAATGAAAGCCTGGTCATACAACGCGTATAATGAGGTATTCTTAGTCAGCGAAATGCTCAGGCCCACACGCGGGGTGAATCGCTTGGCCTCCTTATTCGGGCCACCATATTCTGATTGTTTAACATGCGTGTAGCGACCGGCCAATGTCAGACGTATCCTGTTGTCGATCAAACTCAATTCATCTTGAAGATAAATCCCTGTATAGTCCTGGTTCTGCAAGCCACCGCCTGCCGCCGCACGGGATTCGAGGTCCATCGAGCGGTCGAATTTCGGGAAGCCCATTACCGGTGTGCCGTAGTAAGGATTTTTAGGGTCAAATTCAGCGCCGAGAGAATCAAGCGAGTGTGATTGTGACCAGTCGGCGAAGTAATTTTTGCTACCCAGATCCAGACCGCCGAGAATGCGGTGTCTTACTGCACCCGTTTTTACATCACCATTTACGAATACCTGTCCGAGCGTCATTTCGCTTTTCGCGTCCCATAGGCCAACACCCCGGTACAGGAGACCGTTCGGTTTGATAGAATCCGGCCACATGCTGCTGCCATCTAGTTGATAGTTGAAATAACCTACTTGTGCTGTCAGTTTCCAGTCGGCATTGAGCTGGTGCTGCAAGTTCACAAATACGCTCTGATCTTTGATCTTGGTCGGAGCAAGGCCCGCGGGCATTGTGGTAAAATCCCGCGGCAAAGTAGCGTAGCCATCGGGGGAGAACACGTAGAACGATCCTACGTTTGACATTTTTGCATATTGCAGTGTGTATTCAGCCGTCAGCTTGGTCTTCTCGTCTATTTGATAAGAAACTACCGGGGCAATGCTATAACGATTGTTGTATTCATAAGGACGGAACGAACCTTTATTCTGCGCTGCCACATTGAGGCGGTACAAGAACTTGCTGTCCTTGCTCAGTTTGCCGTCAAGATCAAGTGTAGCGCGGTAAAGGCCGAAACTGCCCAGGTTGAAAGAAACTTCGCCTTTGGTCTGACCGGTAGGTTTTTTGGTTACCACATTGTATAAACCGCTGGGATCGCCGTTGGCAAGCATGAATCCGGCCGGGCCTTTCACGAATTCGATATGGTCGACGAAGCTCATATCCTCGGTCAACGGGCCCCAGTAGGAGTTTACTACATTGAAACCGTTGCGGAATGCCTGGATCTGCGAGCCGCGCATGCTGATATTGGCATACATATCGCCCCAGTGTTCGAGACGTACCGCGCCGCTCACGTTACGGATCAGACCGTCGCTCATGCTGATTACCTGTTGGTCGGCCAAAACTTTCGCTGTCACAACCTGTACGTTCTGAGGTGTTTCCAGGATCGGTGTGAGTAGTTTCATGCTGGACGAAAACTGGTCCGACTTGTAGGTAGTACCGCTTTTAACGATCACTTCCTGCAACTCGTTAGCACTTTCGTTGAGGGTGACAGCAACGTTCACTATTTCACCTGCTGTTACTTCCACATTCTTTTCCTGGGTAGCAAGTCCTACGAAGCTGATAAGCAGCGTGTAACTGCCCGGCTTTACCCTTTCAATTGTGAATTTTCCTTGATTGTCCGAGACGGCACCGCGGGCAGTTCCTTTAATTCCGACTGAAACCTGCTCCGCCGGTTGCCCATCCGAGCTCAGTATCTGTCCTGATATTCTGCCGTTTTGCGCAAATGCGGAGGCGCTAGCCAGCAAGAATAGGATGAAAATATAAAATTTTTTCATTTTATTTAAAATTGGACTAAATAGTTAACGAGCCGCAAATATCTGTTGCGAATTCTTATGAGGCAAGGTTTTATTTAGATTTATTTAAAATAGTAGTCAACAACCTGTTACATAGGTGCTTTGTTTATAAAAAAGCCGCATCGTCCTTTTGGACAATGCGGCTGTATGATTAATGCCGTCAGCACTCATGTCACGCTGGGCGTCATTGAGGCATTATTTCTTTTCCTCCACAGCTTCCACCATTTTTACGGTAATCATTTTCTTTTCCGACGAATTGCCCCAGGAGTTCATAATGTAGTTCATCACATCGGCAATCTGATCGTTGGCCAGGCCGGGTTCCGGCATCATGTTGTCATAAGAAACGCCATTGACCGTTACTTTCCCGATGAGCCCGAACTTGATCGCCTGGATGGCATTCTCTGGTGTCTTCATCAGGTAATCCGATTTTGCGAGCGGCGGGAAAGTCGCTGTTATGCCTTCGCCCGTGCCCATATGGCAGGAAATGCAGTTTTCGGAATATATCATTTTACCGCGTTCAATGCTTTTCGCGAGCTCGTCGTCCTGGGCGGGAGCTACCGCAAGCCCGAAAACCGATGCGGAGAGTAATGCGAGTAATAGTTTCATGGTGATGTTTTGATTGGGATGGCACGAAGCAGGAGCTTCGCGCCATTGTTACAGATGTTACTTCGATAACGAGAAAGGCGCTGCCTCGGGCTTCGTTCCCCAGCTTTTCGAAGGTTTGCCGGTCAGGTCGAACTGCACGTTTCCGCCCTTCTGAATGTCGCTGTGTTCAAGGTAAGTCTTGTCATACGACTTGCCGTTCAGCTTCGCTCCCTGAATGTACAGGTTGCTTTCGCTGCTGGCTGGCGCTTCGATCGTGAATTTCTTGCCGTCCTCCATCGTAAGTGTCGCCTTTTTAAACAACGGCGATCCGATCACATACTGGGTAGTGCCAGGCGTGACAGGGTAGAAGCCAAGCGAAGAGAAAACATACCAGGCTGAGGTCTGACCGTTGTCTTCGTCGCCGCAATAGCCGTCGGGCGTTGCCTGGTAAAGCCGCTTCATTACCTGACGCGTCCAATATTGCGCTTTGTCGGGCGCGCCAGCGTAGTTGTACAGGTAAATCATATGCTGGATCGGCTGGTTTCCATGTGCGTAGTTACCCATGTTCATAATCTGCATTTCGCGGATTTCGTGGATCGGGAAGCCATAGTAGCTGTCGTCGAATACCGGGGGCAATGTGAAAACCGTGTCGAGTTTTTGCACGAATGCTTCGCGTCCGCCCACGAGATTGATCAATCCTTTCACATCCTGGAATACCGACCAGGTATAGTGAATACTGTTGCCTTCAGTAAATGCATCGCCCCATTTGAATGGATTGAATGGCGACTGAAACTTGCCATCCTTATTCTTCCCACGCATCCATTTCGTCTCCGGATCGAAGAGGTTTTTGTAGTTCTGGCTTCTTTTCAGGTACAAATCAATCTCGGCCTGGGGCTTTTTCAGTTCCTTACCCAATTGCGCGATACAGAAATCGGCATAGGCATATTCCAGCGTCCGGGCCGCATTCTCATTGATTTTTACATCGTAAGGAACATAACCCAGCTCATTGTAGTACTCATGACCGAAACGGCCTACTGAGCTTACAGGTCCCGCATGCTCGGTGTTTTTAATCACCGCGTCATACAATTTATTGATATCATAACCGCGGATGCCCTTTACATACGAATCGGCGATGAGCGAAGCGGAGTTTGAGCCGATCATACAGTCGCGATGGCCGGGGCTGGCCCATTCGGGCAGGAAGCCGCTTTCGTCGTACGCATTGGCAAGGCCTTCCATGATATGCGAATTCAGCGTGGGGTACATTAGCGTGAAGAATGGAAACACAGCACGGAAAGTATCCCAGAAACCATTGTCGGTAAACATATAGCCCGGGCGAACTTCGCCATTGTAAGGGCTGTAATGCACAACTTTATTGTCCTTATCCATTTCATAGAACTTCCGCGGGAAGAGCAGCACGCGGTAAAGGCAAGAGTAGAATGTACGGATCTGATCGATATTGTCGCCTTCGACTTTAATACGTGAGAGCTCTGTGTTCCATGCCTGCTCACCTTTTGTTTTGGTATCGTCAAAAGAATCGTTACCCAGTTCGCGTTGCAGGTTCAACTCGGCCTGCGCGGGGCTGATGAACGAAGAAGCTACTTTGATGCCCACTTGCTCGCCTCTTTTGGTTTTAAAACCAACCACTGCACCTACGTGTGCCGCACTGAGTTCGAGCGTGTCTTTTGCCAGTGTTTTGCCGTGGAATGCCGAGGAGAATGTGAATGGCTTATCAAAAACCAAAACGAAATAGTTCTTGAAGTTAGCCGGTACACCGCCGCTGTTTTTCGTCGTATAACCTATGATTTTGCGCTCTTTCGGAAGGACTTTTACATAAGAACCTCTGTCGAATGCGTCCAGGAGTACATAGGAAGTGTCGGCTTTCGGGAAAGTAATGCGGAACTGCGCGGCGCGTTCTGTTGGTGCTATTTCGGTCGTTACGTCATAATCTGCCAGGTATACCTTATAATAGTGCGGCTTGGCAGTTTCGGCTTTGTGTGAAAACCAGCTTGCACGGCTTTCTTCATCGATTTTCAGCTTACCGGTGATCGGCATGATCGCAAACTGGCCGTAATCGTTGATCCACGGGCTGGGCTGGTGGGTTTGTTTGAAGCCACGGATCTTTTCGGAGTCGTACATATAAGCCCATCCGTCGCCCATTTTGCCGGTTTGCGGCATCCAGAAGTTCATTCCCCAAGGAAGGGCGATGGCAGGATAGGTGTTACCGGCAGATAAGCTGAATTTCGATTGCGTGCCCATCAGCGGGTTTACGTAATCGACAAGATTAGCAGTACCTTGTCCGTAGGATAATTGCACTGCTGCAATAACGGTAAAAAGGCAGGACAGGAGTTTTTTCATGTTGGGGATAATTCTTTTTTATATTGGATTTGGGAATTGCAAATGCAGGGACAAAAGTAATCGAAGGGCAGAGAACAAAAAGTAAAGGGGGTAAAGATTTCCCAACGGCAGGTTTCCTGCCATTTTGTACGGGCATAGTTCTTTTTAACGTTAACGAACGGAGGCGATCAACTGCCTTCACAAAATCTTTATACATAAATTCCTGATCTCCGGATCGCCCTCTTGCAGAAGACGGTACGGCAAATCGGGTCTTGAATCCATAGCAATCAAAATGACAGAACATCTTAACCGTCTTACACCGCGTCAGATCGTTTTCGAGCTTGACCAATATATCATCGGACAAAATGACGCAAAGCGTAATGTGGCGATCGCATTGCGGAACAGGTGGAGGCGAATGAACAGTCCGGAGGACATTCAGCGGGAGATTATTCCAAACAATATATTAATGATAGGGGCCACGGGTGTAGGTAAAACGGAAATCGCCCGCCGGCTGGCAAAAATAGCCGACGCGCCGTTCGTGAAAGTAGAAGCTTCTAAATTTACGGAGGTTGGCTATGTAGGCCGCGACGTAGAAAGCATGGTCCGCGACCTCGTGGAGCAAGCCGTAGGCATGGTACGGACGCAGAAAAAGGAAGAAGTGAAAATTAAAGCCGAGCAGGCCGTGGAAGACATTATTCTCGATGCATTGATTCCGCCCGTTCACGGATCAGGTTCGACAAAGCCGCTGACTGAAAACGGTTCCGAAGAAATGCCCCAGAGCGATGCCGAACTCAACCAACGCACCCGCGAACGCTTCCGCGAGAAGATCCGGAATGGAGAGCTCGACAGCCGAAAAATCGAGATCGAGATTCAGCAAAACCAAATGCCTAATGTAGGCATGATCGGCGGGGCTGTCGATGACGTTTCTATGATGAATATCCAGGAAATGATCGGCAATATGATGCCGCGCCGGGGCAAAAAGCGGAAAGTAACCGTCGAGGAAGCCCGTAAACTGTTGTTGGACGAAGAAGCATCCAAGCTAATTGACATGGACGAGGTCAAGCTCGAAGCCATTAAAAAAGCGGAAAACCTCGGCATTATCTTCATCGATGAAATTGACAAAGTGGCATCGAGCCGCTCCGGCGGCAGCGGTCCGGACGTCAGCCGTGAGGGTGTGCAGCGCGACCTGCTCCCCATCGTAGAGGGAAGTTCTGTGAATACCAAACACGGCGTGATCCAGACCGATCACATTCTCTTCATCGCCGCGGGAGCATTCCACGTTTCGAAGCCGTCGGATTTGATTCCCGAGCTACAAGGACGCTTCCCGATCCGCGTTGAGCTCAACAGTCTTACAGAGAGTGATTTTTACCAGATACTGAAAGCGCCCAAAAATGCATTGACGAAGCAATACAGCGCCATGATGGAATCGGAGGGCGTGGAGCTGGAATTCGAAGACGGTGCATTACGCGAAATCGCCCGCATTGCATTTGAAGTAAACAGCGAAGTCGAAAATATCGGCGCCCGTCGCCTCCAAACCGTGATGAGTTTACTTCTAAACGATTTTATGTTCGACATTCCGGACGTCATCGGCGACGGTTCGCATATCTCCATCACGGCAGAAATGGTACAGGAAAGGTTATCTGCCCTGGTGAAAAATCGGGACTTGAGCCAGTATATTCTTTGAAAAGGAAGAAAGGGAGGAAGGAGGAAGGGGAGGAAGGATTTTTACACTTCCCTTCTCCCTTTCTTCCCTTCTCCCTTTCTTCCCTCCTCCCTTTCTTCCCTTTTCTCCTTTAATTCCTCTCATTCAAAAAGTGCGAGAAATTCTCGTCCGTGTAGGATCGGTATCGACCGGAATGGGTGCAAGTCTTTTAAGTCGGAATCGCCTGATATAATGCATGTTGCATTGCAGGTAATTGCCAATTCAAGGACAATATTATCTTTGTGATCTCTGCATTCGGTTATGCGCACTGACGGATCAAATATCATCGCATTTGTCCGGATAAGCCTCATAACAGCCAGTCGTTTGTCGACAGAAAGATATTTGTCGAGTTTTTTACGATAGAGTACCTCCTCGTATTCGTGCAATAGCGGTTCGCTGATGGCAATAGTGTAGTTTTGAAGAATTTTATCAAAAACCTTGGCACTAATGGAGTTTTCGATCAGATGAGCGCTGATGAATACATTCGTGTCGATGACCATGATGGATTTACTCATCCCTGACAATGCTATTCAGCTCTTCCTGGGTCAGGCCGGCCGATGACATTTCAGATCTTAAAGTGTTAAGGAATGATGAGTAAGCTTGTGAAGAATCTTTAAGCAGCTCCCGTGCAATGGAAATATTGATTTTATTGCGAATAGCCTCCTTGGCGGACGTCGGTGCATTGCGCCACGCTTCCGCTAATTGGTCATCCACTTCAATCACAATAGTCTCCATATTATTTTGAGCTTATTCAAATATACAAAGATTTTGTGGAAAGGGAGGAATGGGAGAAAGGAGGAAAGGGAGGAAAGGATTTTTACACTTCCCTTCTCCCTTTCCTCCTTTCTTCCCTTTTCTCCTCTCACTCAAAAAACAACCATTCGAAAGCTTTTGGGAATTCTTTGTTCCATTGCTTTTCGGCGTGTTCGCCTTTGGCGTCTATCGAGGATTTGATTTTTACGCGACTGTAACCGAAGCTTTGTGTTTCGAGTGTTTCCTGAAGCTTGTTCAGGTTCGGGATCATGTGGGCACCTTCCTTGCCACCGGCATAGAGGTAGATCCGCGTTTCGAACGGTTCAAAAAAGTGGACGGCGTCGAAATGGATTTTTTCTGAAATCCAGAGCGCAGGGGAAAACACCATAAACTTGCCGAATGTCTGCGGGAACATCAGCGCGGCATAAATGCTAAGCAGGCCACCGACGGAACTTCCGCCAATGCCGGTATTTAGCCGGTCGGGTCTAGTGCGGTATTTGGTATCGATATGCGTTTTGAGCTCTCCTGCTATGAATTGAAGGAATTTAGCGCCATGCCCCTTGCCAAGTTTGGCGTTGTCGTAGGGTGAAAGTTCCTGCACGCGGTCCTCTTCTCCATGGTCGATAGCGACGATAATCACGCCGGCTTGATGCTCTTTTGCCAATGTGGCGAGGCTTTTGTCTATTTCCCAGTTGCCATAATCCGAACCTTCCCCAAACAGATTTTGCCCGTCGGTCATGTAAAGCACGGGATAGCGCTGATCGGGATCTTCATAATAATCATGCGGAAGGAGCACCCGTATGCGGCGCGTGCGGCTGAACTGCGTTATTTCAAACGCGTCCGAGAGCAATTCAACAATGGGTGAAAGGTCTGTTTTCGCAGAAATGTCGGTTTGCCAGCGGGTTACATTGTCTTTTACGAGTGTTTCGCCGGCTTTAATGATGCGGTTGCCGTAAGGTTTTCCTGTACGGTCGAGCTCTACCTGGTTCCAGCCGCCGCGGGTATATTTATATTCGATAGGATCAGGCAATTCCGAATCTTCCGGGAATTGGAAACGGTAATTGCCCGGGCTTACCATGGTCATACGGTATTCTTCCAGGTCGGGGAGCCACTTACAAAAATTGCCGGTGACGAAGACCGGACGGTTATCGAATGGTATTGTGGTTAATTCAATGGTAAGGGTGTCAACTTCTACTTGCATTCTACGCTGGTACTTTCATTGAGTCACTATGGGTTACGAGGGTACAAAAGTACTTATTTATCAGCTTTTTTAATATAATTTATAAATTCAAATCGAAAAATATGACGCTCGTCAGGCTCATGAAGGATTCTTTCCGTTTCAATCCAGGCGTCGGGATTTTGGATTTCAAAAAAAGTGTCCCCCTCGATTTCAGTATGCACGACGGTCAGGTAAATATGGGTTGCCACATCCTGGCATTGTCTGTAAATCTCGCCGCCGCCGACAATGCAAGCCTTCTCGCCGTCAATTTCTTTCGCCTTTTGTAGCGCCTCTTCCAGCGAGTGCACGACGACCACGCCCTCCAATGACAAATCGGCACTTCTGGTGATAACAATAGACGTCCGCCCTGGCAGCGGCTTTCCGATCGATTCGAACGTCTTCCGTCCCATGATCATCGGGTGGCCCAACGTAAGTTGCTTGAACCGTTTCAGGTCGTCCGGCAGACGCCAGAGTAGCTGGTTATCCTTCCCAATTGTGCCGTTTTCGGCCGCCGCGACTATGATTGAAAATTGCATTTGCCTGAATTGTGTTTTTGCAAAGATGGCGCGAAATGCATTTCAGATAACATCCCGGCAACGAGTTTTTGTCAATATATGCGCGATATTTTGGCTGTTGTGGTATGTCGGATATGATTTGGGGTTTTCCGTTAACACAGCGGTGCATAGGATGTATATTAAATGCCGTCAGGCATGTAATCTGGTAGCAAACAATCGGGCCCCCGCGTTCAGAAATGCCCTTGGGCATGCAACGACAATGCATTGGCATATCGATGTTGTTACATCGCTGACGGGATTGCCGAAAACGCGCGGTGTTGGATTTGATTCTACCGATATTACATCGCTAACGCGATTTGGCGTATTTCCCTACGCGATTGCTTACTCAGGCGACTTAAAAACATACCGTTCGTCGTATTCCACTTCGAATTTTTCCAAAAACAACCGGTATTCCTCCTGGAATGTTAATTTCTGATGGTGTTCTTTTTGCGTTTGAATGTAACTGATCACATCCGGCACCTGTGATTTGGAATAGGAAAATACCCCATACCCCGACTGCCACTCAAACCGGCTTCCACAAAAGCGATTAACGTTTATTCACTGTGACGAATCCGCTTTCACATCCTGCATAAAATCGGCAACCGACTGGGGGGTGCGAAAGCCGACCAGCATGTGCAGATGATCGCTCATTCCATTGATAGCGATCATTTTGTGTTGCCGTGCCTCCACAATGCCGGTAATGTATTTGTACAAATCCGTTTCCCAGTCACTTCTGATCAATATCTGGCGGTATTTGGGTGCAAATATAAAATGCAGGTGAACCTGCAAATAGGTGTTAGCCATGATATATAGATGTGTGTAAAAGTGCTTGAAAAACTTTGGGGGGCTTACAATTTATAACCCCGCAAAAAATCTCCGATCGCCATTCGCTTTTTGCCTTCAATCTGTAACTCTTCTAAGGCCAGCCAGCCGTCGGCGGTACGAAAATGCAGATATGATTTGCTGTCAGTTTTGTGAGACCCTATCTCCGCGTAACCTCCTGCTTCGGCAACTTTGGTCTTAAATACCTTGCACGAAAGTCCATTCAGCATCGTCCACGCGGCCGGATAAGGCGATAGACCTCTTACAAAGTTGTGAATAGCGACGGCCGGCCGGTTCCAGTCGATTTCGCACGTTTCGCGGAAGATCTTCGGGGCGGTTTTGATGTCCTCTGGTTCGGATTGCGGCTCCTGCGGATAGTTGCCGTCCTGAATGGCCTGCACCGTCCTGACAACCAGGTTGGCACCCTTGCGCATCAGACGTTCATATAATGTACCTGCGTTGTCTTCCGGGAAAATGGGTTCTTTGTCCTGGAATATGATCTTGCCCGTGTCGATGTCCTTTTCGATGAAGAAAGTCGTTACGCCGGTCTCTGTTTCGCCGTTGATGACGGCCCAGTTGATAGGTGCTGCCCCGCGGTATTGGGGAAGGAGGGAGCTGTGGAGGTTAAATGTGCCCTTCGACGGCATGCTCCACACTACTTCCGGCAACATACGGAATGCGACTACCACCTGTAAGTCGGCCTTGAAGGATTTCAGCTCTTCGAGAAAAGCCGGATTTTTTAACTTTTCCGGCTGCAAAACGGGGATGCCCTGGGCTTCTGCATATAATTTAACGGGCGAAGCAGTTTGCTTCTGGCCCCTGCCCGCAGGCTTGTCGGGAACAGTTACAACAGCCACAACATTAGAATTGCTTTCGACCAGACTTTGTAAACTCGGGACCGCAAATTCGGGCGTTCCCATAAAAATAATTCTCAACGGATTTGACATAACAGATGGCGCTTTTGGATAAAAATGGTGCTACCATTCACAAATATTGTTAATTTTGTCGTTCTTAACAGAAAATTATGGTGAACACAAAATCATATATCAACCGAAAAGAAAAGGTCTTCTAGCCTTCTACGAGAGTATCGTTAACTCTGTAGAGCGGTCTTTGAGCCGTTCTTTTTTTTTATGTAAAATTTCAAAAATCAAAGACTTATAAACAAAATAAAGGTCATGGCTAAAATTTCATACTATACGGAAGAAGGACTAAACAAGCTGAGGAACGAGCTGAATGA
The DNA here is from genome assembly GCF_038440355.1 of Dyadobacter sp. OTU695. NCBI lineage: Bacteria > Pseudomonadati > Bacteroidota > Cytophagia > Cytophagales > Spirosomataceae > Dyadobacter > Dyadobacter sp. OTU695. The sequence continues at coordinate 82,116 of NZ_JASATN010000026.1, forward strand.
GATGAAAACCAAAGGCCGCACGGAGATTGCACGACAAATTGCAGAAGCGCGGGATAAAGGTGATTTGAGTGAAAATGCAGAATATGACGCGGCCAAGGACGCGCAAGGTATGCACGAAATGAAAATCGCCAAATTGGAAGAAATCCTGTCCAACGCACGCGTTATCGACGAGTCGACGATGGATACCTCTCAGGTTTCCGTTCTTTCTAAAGTGAAGATCAAAAACCGTAAGAATGGAATGGAAGTTACCTATACACTGGTATCGGAAGAAGAAGCGGATCTCAAAGCAGGCAAAATCTCCGTAGGCTCGCCGATCGGAAAGGGGCTTCTGGGTAAAAAAGTGGGGGAAACAACAGAAATCAAGGTTCCTGCCGGTATGATGGAGTTCGAAGTACTCGATATCAGCCGTTTCAGCGGAGAATAAAGCTTCTTATAGATAGAAATGTTTGGGTTGCGGAATGGGTTCATTTCGCAACCCAAATTTTTACCACAAAGCCTCCACATACTATGCGCATCAAAGGCTTTCTACTCATTATCCCGTCTCTTTGGGTCGATGGTATGGCGCTTTTCCCGTTCATTTTGTCGAAGCGGAAAGCCCCATCACGGTATTTTCTCAATCATGAGCGAATTCATTTGAAGCAACAGCTTGAACTCGGGCTGGTTATCTTTTATGTCTGGTATTTCCTGGAATATTTAATCCGAATCGTACAATTCAGAAATCATTATTTAGCCTATCTTCATATTTCGTTTGAAAAGGAAGCCTACACGCACGAGCGCGACCTCGGGTATCTGCGGAAGCGGCGCTTCTGTGCGTGGTGGAAGTACCTTTGAGAACATAGTTCCAGTCGTTATTTAAATTAAAAGTATGTCAGATCAGAGCACAGAGTTTCTTTATAAGTACCTGAATAATGCTTCGCCAACCGGCTTCGAATCAACCGGTCAGCAGATATGGCTCGACTATATCAAGCCATATATTGAAGAACAGATTATCGACGTCTACGGTACGGCTGTGGGTGTAATCGGCCCTGGCCAGGACTACAAAGTGGTGATTGAAGCGCATTCCGACGAGATTTCATGGTTTGTGAACTACATTTCGGAAGACGGCTACATCCACGTGCGTCGCAACGGAGGATCCGACGCGGCTATTGCGCCTTCCATGCGTGTAAACCTGCATACGGCCAAAGGAGTCGTGAAAGGTGTTTTCGGCTGGCCGGCGATCCACGTGCGCGACACCGCCAAAGATCAGGTGCCCAAAGTACACGAGCTTTTCATCGATGTGGGTGCCGCCAAAAAGGAGGAAGTCCTCGAAATGGGCATTCACGTGGGTACCGTCGTGACTTTCGCGGATGGCCTGGATGAATTGAACGGTAAATATTACCTCGGCCGCGCGCTCGACAATCGCATGGGCGGCTTCATGATTGCAGAGGTCGCGCGCATGCTGCATGAGAACAATGTGAAGCTTCCGTTTACATTATATGTGGTGAATGCGGTGCAGGAAGAGATCGGTCTGCGCGGTGCGGAAATGATCTCGCGTCGTTTGAAGCCTGATCTGGCTATTTGTACTGATGTTACGCACGACACGCAATCGCCGATGTACAATAAAAAGGAGCAAGGCGATCTGAAATGCGGCAGCGGACCTGTGATTTGCTATGGACCTGCCGTGCAGAACAACGTGAGGGATATGCTCATCCGCGTTGCTGAGGAGAAAAACATTCCCTTCCAGCGCCAGGCAGTAAGCCGCTCGACCGGTACGGACACGGACTCATTTGCCTACTCAACAGAAGGCATTGCATCCGCATTGATCTCATTACCATTGAAATACATGCACACCACTGTGGAAATGGTTTCCAAAGAGGATGTGCAGAATGTAATACAGTTAATGTACGACGTGCTGCTTTCGCTGAAAGGGGACGAGGATTTCCGGTACATTAAATAATGCACTA
>NZ_JASATN010000027.1:0-77763 GCF_038440355.1 Dyadobacter sp. OTU695
CGCATGCACGATGTTGCGTACGGACTACCTTCGACTGCGCTCAGGCTGACATCTTCTATAATTTAGTCAGCGTGACAGACTGTTAAAACCCAAACAAACCCCCACCGCTTTTCCGCGTGCTGGTTTTCTTGCCAAACAGCATCCCGAATACGCCGCGTACCACTTCGCGGCCTATTTGCTTGGCTAACGGCGAATTGAGCGCATCCGAAATCATACTCGTTTGCTCTTTCTCCTTTTTGGCCTCGACTTTCGCTTGTACTTCCGCCTCCTTAGCCTCCGTCTCCGCACGTGCCTGTTCCTCCATTCGTTTGGTCAGGATTTCGTAGGCACTTTCCGGGTCGACGGGATCTTTGTATTTCGTATAAAGATCCGATTGCTGTACGTGATTATCGTAATCGGCCTGCACCATCGGACCCATAATGGAGGCGGGCGGCATCAGGTGCGTGGCAGCGACTTCGGTAGGGATACCTTTTTCGTTCAAAACCGTAATCAACGCCTGGCCGATACCGAGCGTGGTCAGGAGCTGATCGATCGTATAGAAATCCGATTTAGGGTAGGTTTTGACCGTCTGTTTCAAACCCTCGGCATCCTGCGGCGTAAATGCCCGGAGTACGTGCTGCACACGGTTACCGAGCTGTCCAAGTACGGATACCGGCACATCCTGGGCCATTTGGGTACAGAAGAAAATACCTACGCCTTTGGAGCGGATCAGCCTTACAACCTGCTCGATCTGTTCCAGGAAAGCTTTTGGCGCGTCTTTAAAGAGCAAATGCGCCTCGTCGAGGAAGAAAACCAGTTTAGGTTTATCCAGATCTCCCGCCTCGGGTAGTTTATGATAGAGTTCGGCCAGAAGGCTCAGCATGAATGTCGAGAACAACGCGGGCCGGTCCTGCACATCGGATACGTTCAGCAGGCTGATCACGCCCTGGCCGTCGACCTTATTGATCAGATCAGCAATATCGAAAGATCTTTCTCCGAAAATGGTACCTACGCCCTGTTGCTCCAACGCGACGATTTTGCGGAGGATCGTGCCGGCCGTGGATGCGGAAATGGTACCGTAATCGGCCTTGATTTCAGTCGCGCCCGGACCTTCGGCGAGGTAGTTGAGGACTTTTTTCAGGTCGTTCAGGTCCACCATCGGCAGATCCTTGTCGTCGGCATATTTGAACAGGATAGCGAGTACACCGGCCTGGGTTTCATTCAATTCGAAGATTTTGGAAAGCAATATAGGACCGAATTCCAGCACCGTGGCACGCATTTGCGCACCCTTATTACCGCTCAATGAATACAACTCGACAGGAAATCCTTTGGGTTCGAAAACGGTGCCCAGTATTTGTGCGCGTTCTTCGAGGGCTGCATTCGTTTTGCCCGGCTGTGCGATACCCGAAAGGTCGCCCTTGATATCGGACATGAAAACAGGCACGCCCGCTGCCGAAAGCTGCTCCGCGAACACCTGCAATGTGCGCGTCTTACCCGATCCGGTAGCTCCGGCCACCAGTCCGTGGCGGTTCATCATGCGCAAGGGAAGGTTCACGCGGGCCTCGCTGATGATCTCGCCGTCGAGAATGGCCGACCCTAAATGAATTACAGGTTTGTCAGTTTGATAAGATTTCTGAATTGCTGCAATAAATTGTTCTTTCTTTGACACAGGAAATACGGGTTATGGTTTGATGAAAGGTTAAGTTACAAATTTTGAAGGTTTCGGGAAGATTCCAAGGCAGGGGGGCGAATTATTGTAGAATAATAATTTGCAATGAAATAATATAACTTTTTGCATATGCTTGTATTTGCAAAATATTATTAGGTATTTTGGTTTGATCGCATTATGATTATTCTGATTTACATTTTTAGAGACATTACTTTCCACTTATGTTGAGCCGAGTTGCGAATTCTATTTACTGGATGAATCGTTACATGGAGCGGGTTGAGAATTACGCCCGTTTCGTGGGAGTTAACTTTAACCTGGCCCTGGACCTTCCGCCCGATGTGGACGAACAATGGGAGCCGCTTCTGATCGCAACGGCCGACCACTTTCTCTTCTATAAATATTACGATAAGCCTACCAAGGAGGATGTCATCCATTTTATGACGTTCGATAAACGCAACCCGAATTCGATCATCAGCTGCCTGTACGAAGCCCGTGAGAATGCGCGGACGATCCGTGAGACGATCTCGAAGGAAATGTGGGAAAGTATCAACACGTTTTACCTCACCATTAAAGGAACTTCGCCCGACGATTTCCGGAATATGGACCATATGCAGTCGTATTTTACGGATATCCGTAAGAACTGCCAGCTTTTCCATGGGGTAGTCGATTCGTCGATCACACGCAATGAGGCCTGGCATTTCGGACGGCTGGGCCGGCATATCGAGCGGGCCGACAAATGCTCGCGCTTCCTGGATGTGAAGTACTTTACATTGTTGCAGGATGCGGGTACCTCGGGTTCCACGCTCGACCTGATGCTTTGGACTGCGGTACTAAAATCGGTTAGCGCCTATAATATGTACCGTCAAACGCACCGGGCACTTACGCCGATGAACATTGTGGCGTTTCTGATACTGGATAAACTCTTCCCACGTTCGATCGCCTATTGCGTGCGCCAGGCCGAGTTATCGCTGTATGCCATAGCAGGTTCCATTCCTGAACGCGGCTATACCAACCCGGCGGAGCGTGCATTGAGCAAGATCCGGAGCGAGCTGGAATTCACCGATGTGGAGGATGTTTTCAAAATGGGACTGCACGACTACCTCGATAAATTCCAGATCAAGAACAACGAAGTAGACAACAAAATCTTCGATATGTACTTCGGATTGGAGACCGGGCAGTCGCAAAGTCAGAGCCAGGGGCATTTCAAAAGCCAGTGGATGAACTGATCAAAACTTTTATATCTTAGCGACTCTCTATCAACATTGAGCCGCTAAGACATGACATATTGCCTAGGTATCAAAGTCGCATCCGGCCTAGTGGCCATTGCCGATACACGCCTCACTTCCGGAACCGAGGTTTCGACCAATAAGAAAGTATCTGTTTACCAGTCTGATAAGCATTCGATTTTTGTAATGACCTCGGGTCTGAGGTCGGTGCGGGACAAAGCCATCACGTATTTCAAGGAAGTCCTCGAAGAGCGGGACACTTCATTCGACAAGCTATATAAAGCAGTGAATGCGCTCGGGCAGCAGGTGCGGCGGGTAGCCGAGGAGGACAGGTATGCGCTGAACAACGCGGGATTGGTATTCAATCTGTTCGCGATCATAGGCGGGCAACTTGAACACGATTCGGAACATAAGCTATTCCTGCTGTATCCCGAAGGTAACTGGGTCGAAGTAGGCGACGGGTCGCCGTTTATCATCATTGGTAACTCAGGTTACGGCAAGCCGCTGCTCTACCGGAGTTTGAAATTCGAATCTTCGATGCAGGATGCGTTGAAGATCGGCTTCCTATCTTTCGATTCCACCAGGGTTAGTTCCAATGACGTCGATTACCCGATTGATGTCGTTATGTACGAAAAGGACTCTTTCCAGCTCGTGGAGCATCGTTTTGAAAAAGACGACCTGGATTACGTGGGAAAACAGTGGAGTGCGCTGCTGAGCAATTCTGTACAAAAATTGTCGCTGGAATGGATGGACCCGGTATTCGGTAAAATGGGGGAATTTACAAAGGGATAACCGCTTGTTTCAGCCTGAAAACGTATATTATGCCTGGTTTTCCGGCTAATCGGGAAAGATGTAAACGGGCGTAAATTAGGAGTCCAGAAACTCAATTATTGTTTTTTGTTTGTAGAAAAATCTAATTACGGAGAGGGAATTTAGTATTTTTGCAACTAAACATAAAGAGGAATTCTAGATCGTGACGTTAATTAAATCTATCTCAGGAATCAGGGGAATAGTGGGTGGAAAGTCGGGTGAGGCGCTGACTCCGATTGATGTTGTTAAGTTTGCTGCTGCATACGGGACATGGGTGAGGCGTACAAATCCACAGAATCTAAAGGTCGTAATCGGCAGGGATGCAAGGCTTTCCGGTGAAATGGTAAGCCGCCTGGTAGCCGGTACTTTGCAGGGTGTAGGGCTTAATGTCCTCGACCTGGGCCTTTCTACCACTCCGACTGTCGAGATAGCCGTGAAAGCGGAAGGTGCGGCTGGCGGTATCATTCTGACAGCAAGCCACAACCCGATCCAATGGAATGCCCTCAAACTGCTCAACAACGAAGGAGAATTCATTTCAGAAGCGGAAGGCGCCGAGGTACTGCGCATTGCGGATCAGGAAGATTTTCTTTTTCCTGATGTGAAGAAGCTGGGCAGCTATTCAACCGACAATACTTACCTGCAAAAACATATCGACCACGTGCTTTCACTTGCATTGGTTGATGTGGAAGCAATCAAAAATGCCAATTTCAGGATCGTTGTGGACGCGGTCAACTCGACGGGCGGAATAGCGGTACCGATGTTGCTCGAAGCGTTGGGGGTCGACGCAAAAAGCATTAAAAAGCTGAATTGCGAGCCAACCGGCAACTTCGCGCACAATCCCGAGCCGCTTCCCGAACATTTGCATGATATCAGCAAAGAACTGAACAACGGTTCCTATAACCTGGGTATCGTCGTGGATCCGGATGTGGACAGGCTTGCGCTCATGTGCGAGGACGGCACGCCATTTGGAGAAGAATACACGCTTGTGGCCGTTGCGGATTATGTGTTGAAACACACACCGGGCAATACGGTATCCAACTTGTCGTCCACTGCGGCATTACGCGACGTGACCATCAAAGCAGGTGGAGAGTATCTGGCCTCGGCGGTAGGCGAGGTGAACGTAGTGAATGCTATGAAAGCCAACAATGCGGTGATCGGCGGAGAAGGCAATGGAGGGGTAATTTACCCTGAAAGCCACTACGGCCGTGATGCGCTCGTCGGTATTGCATTATTCCTGACGCATTTGGCGAAATCGGGCAAGAAAGCTTCGGTTTTGAGAAGGTCTTACCCGAATTATTATATTTCGAAAAACAAGATCGAGCTCACACCGGAAATCAATGTAGATAATATCCTGGACCGTATTCAGACGCGTTATTCCAAACAGCCCGTGAACACCGTGGATGGTGTCCGCATCGAATTCGACCGTGAATGGGTGCATTTGCGCAGGTCGAATACGGAGCCGATCATCCGTATTTACTCGGAATCGGAGACGCAGACTACGGCTACCAGCCTTGCGAATAAGATCATTTCCGATATCAAGGAAATCATTTCGGAACCGAAGAAATAATAAAGCTGTTGCTAAGCTAATCTGGGTCACTTATTGTCTGAACTGACAATGAGTGATCTTTCTAATTTTATATCCAATGAAAGTCTATCTGGACAATGCGGCTACAACGCAGCTGGACCCCGAAGTGCTGGAAGCCATGCTGCCGCTGATGACCGAACAATTCGGCAACCCTTCTTCCATACATTCCTACGGCCGTGCCGTGCGTTCATCCATCGAGCGGGCCAGAAAGAATATCGCAGCAATCCTGAATGCGGCGCCTGCTGAGATATTTTTTACGTCGGGTGGTACCGAGGCCGACAATACGGCCATTCGTTCGAGCATCGAGACATTTGGCCTGAAACACGCCATCACCTCGCGCATCGAGCACCATGCCGTGCTGCATACGCTCGAACACCTCAAAAAGCTGGGCGTGATTGAGCTGAGTTTTGTGAAACTGAATGAAAAAGGCGAGGTCGATCTTGAACACCTGGAAGCATTACTGGCTTCAAAACCGCGCTCACTGGTTTCCCTGATGCATGGTAACAACGAGATAGGTAACCTGCTCGACCTGGAAGCCGCAGGTGATATTTGTGAAAAATACGACGCTATTTTTCATAGCGACACCGTGCAGACGATGGGCCATTACCGCCATGATCTGCAAAAGCTGAAAACGAATTTTATCGTCGGTGCGGCGCACAAGTTCAATGGACCGAAAGGCATTGGCTTTTTGTACGTCCGTCCGGGCATTAAAATCAATCCTTTCGTACATGGGGGCGCGCAGGAGCGTAACATGCGCGGCGGAACCGAGAATATTTATGGTATTGTCGGACTGGCGAAGGCATTGGAAATCGCTTACCGCGATATGGATGCGCATCAGCAGCACATTGAAGGCCTGAAAGGACGTATGATCGGCAAACTGAGAGAAGGTATCGAAGGAGTGAGCTTCAATGGAAATTCGGGAGAATTGGGCAAAAGTCTTTATACCGTTTTGAGCGTAAGCCTGCCGCCTTCGGACATCAGCGATATGCTGCTGTTCAATCTGGATATTGCAGGAATTGCCGTGTCAGGCGGTAGCGCGTGTTCAAGTGGCACCGACATTGGTTCGCATGTCTTGAATGAGCTCAGAATCGATGAAAACAGGGCTAATGTGCGTTTCTCGTTTGGGAAATACAATACAGAAGCTGAAATCGATTATGCGGCCGAGACACTGATCGGTCTTTACAAAAAGGAGAGCGTTAGCTTGTAATACAAAGCAATATCCAATAAAAGCCAAAACCCGGCCCCTGAATCAGGCGGCCGGGTTTTTAATGATATCTTCAAGGCATTCGACCCAGATGTCGGAGTCGTTGAGGCTCTCGACGAGCTGCCAATGCTGGCCGCCTTCTTTCTCGAATAGCTCTTTATATTCTTCTCCTACTTCAATCGTCGTTTCCAGACAGTCGGCTACGAATGCCGGGGAGAATGCCAATGCACTTTTTACGCCTTTTTTGGTCAATTCCGGGATCACTTCGTCGGTATATGGTTTGATCCATGGATTTTTGCCCAATCGCGATTGGAAGCAGGTCGTGTATTTGCCTTCGGGAATGCCTAATCCTTTCACGAGCAAACGCGTTGTTTCAAAGCATTGTGCGCGGTAGCAATGCTGGTTACGATGGTCGAGCTTGTCGCAGCAACTGCCGAACTGGCAAAAACTGCCCGTAACATCGCCTTTGGTAATCTGCCGCTCGGGCAAGCCGTGGTAGCTAAACACAAAGTGGTCGTAATCGTGCTGCGCCATGTATTTTTTACCCAAATCCACAAAGCCCTGAATGAACTTAGGGTGTTCGAGAAAGCGGTTCACGAACCGGATTTCCGGTAGCACTTCCCAGTCCTTTACAACGCGCATTACCTCTTTGTAAACCGAACCGGTTGAAGCGGAAGCATATTGGGGGAAAAACGGGACGACGATGATTTCGGTCAGGCATTCCTTACGCAATGCGGTAAGGGCCTTTTCAATGCTGGGGTTCTGGTAACGCATGGCCAGTTCGACGACATAGTCTTTGCCCAAAACCTTTTGCAGCTTATCCTTTACCGAATAGCCATACGTTTTCAGGGGAGAGCCGTCAGGCCGCCAGAGTTGCTTGTAAACCTTTGCAGACTTCGGGGCTCGAAAAGGTGCGATGATCAGGTTAATCAGGAACCAGCGGTTCAGGTATGGGATATCGATCACGCGTTCGTCCATCAGGAACTGTCGCAGGTATTTGCGGACGTCGGGCACCGACGGGCTATCTGGCGTGCCAAGGTTCACGATCAATACGCCGGTTTTACGGACTTCATCCAGGGTTGTTGAATCAGAGGGTTGAGCCAATGTGGTTGTACTCATTTCAATATCAGTTTCATGATGCGATGTATCAAAATGCGATTAAGGTGTCGCGCTGAGCGGACCGCCGGGCGATCGAAGGGCGACAACGAAATATGATTTTACTCTTTTTGATGCATCCTCTTTTTATATTCAGTCGTAATTACAATCCTAACAACACCTCTTTCAATGCAGCCTGCGCCGACCATTCGCGGTTGGCGGCCTGTTCGATCACCAGTGACCGGTAGCCATCGAGCACTTCATCGGCTACCTTCATATTTCGGCGTACAGGCAGGCAGTGCATGAACTTGCCGTTGTCGGTTAAAGCCATTTTTGCCTCGGTAATCATCCATGACGGATCGGTATTCAAAACCTTACCGTACTCGTTGAACGACGACCAGTTTTTGCCATATACAAAATCCGCCCCTTCGAGCGCTTTGTCCTGGTCATAGATCACCTGGCCTTTACCGACAAATTCGGGGGAAAGGTCATAACCTTCAGGGTGTGTGATCACGAGTTCCACGTCCATCGGGTTCATCCATTCGCAGAACGAGTTGGCAACCGCCTGAGGCAATGCCTTGAAATGCGGAAGCCAGGTAAGTACCACTTTCGGGCGCTGTTTCAGCTTGAATTCTTCGATCGTAATGCAGTCTGCCAGCGATTGCAGCGGGTGACGCGTTGCTGATTCGAGGTTTATGATCGGTACTTGTGCATACTTCTTGAATTGCTGGAAAACGATTTCAGCATAATCCTTATCACGATCCTGTAATCCAGCGAACGAACGGATGCCGATGATATCGCAATAGCTGCCGATGACAGCCGCCGCTTCTTTCACGTGCTCGGCCTTGTCGCCGTTCATGATCACACCTTCCTCCATTTCCAGTCCCCAACCGTCCTGGCCCACATTCATCGTAATCACGTTCAGGCCAAGGTTCTGTGCAGCCTTTTGGGTGCTGATCCTCGTCCTCAAACTTGAATTGAAAAACAAGAGACCTATGGTTTTGTTTTTCCCAAGCGCCTGGTCCGCAAAGGGGGCCTTTTTAGCAGCGATGCCACTGGTAATGAGCTGTGGGAGGTCGGTGACGTCTTTGATGGACAGAAAGTGTTTCATTCAGGTTAAAATTTCGGAGATAGGTGTTCCTATTCTCAACTATGGCAAGGATGGTATTAGTTCAAAAAAATCAAACGGCTGCAACAGATACTTCTTTTTTCAATGCTTCAAGGAATAGATCGGCCTCGGTTTTGCCTAATGCAAGCGAAGGAAGCAGGCGGATCGTGTTCGCACCTGCCACGCCTGTGAACATTTTGTGTTCAAACAGAAGCTTGTTGCGAAGATCCTTCACGGGGAAATCATATTCGATCCCGATCATCAGCCCACGGCCTCTCAGCTCCTTATAACCGCCGATTGCTTTAATACCTTCCAGCAGGTAGTCGCCAATCTCGGCCGCATTCGCGATCAGGTTTTCTTCTTTCATAATGTCCAGAACGGCCACACCCGCCGCACAAGCCAGATGGTTGCCGCCGAATGTCGTTCCCAGCAAACCATAGCTCGCTTTGAACTTTGGTGAAATAAGGATTCCGCCGATCGGGAAGCCGTTACCCATTCCTTTCGCCATCGACATAATGTCGGGCGTGATGCCGCTGAATTGGTGCGAGAAGAATTTCCCGGTCCGGCCGTAGCCGCATTGTACGCTATCGAGGATCAGAACCGCGCCGGTTTCGTCGCATTTGCGTCTTAATGTTTGCAGGAATTCATCCGTACATACATTAATACCGCCCACACCCTGGATACCTTCTACGATCACGGCGCAAACCTCGTCGGTAATGCCTTCGGCTGCGGCTTGTACATCATTAAATGGCAGAAAAGTAACGTGCTCCTTGTAATTCACAGGCGCAACGATCGACGGGTTATCGGTTGCGGCTACCGCACCGGCCGTCCGGCCGTGGAACGATTTGGTAAATGAAATCACTTTCGTTCTGCCATTGTGGAAAGAAGCCAGTTTCAATGCATTCTCATTTGCTTCCGCGCCGGAGTTGCAGAGAAATAGTTTATAATCAGGATAACCCGATAGCTCTCCCAACTTGACCGCTAGCTCTTCTTGAATGGAGATTTTGACGGAATTGGAGTAAAAACTGATCGCATTCAATTGCTTGGTCAGCTTATCCACATAATAAGGATGGCAATGGCCGACCGAGATCACCGCGTGGCCGCCGTAGAGATCGAGGTACTTGGTACCGTGCTGGTCCCAGAGGTAGCTGCCTTGCGCTTTCACGGGTTCTATATCGTAAATGGGGTAGACGTCAAAAAGGTGTGACATTTTTTTGTGGTTTATCAGGCCAATTCCAACGTTTCAATTCTCTGGAAATGGTCTTTGTTCAGTGTTTTGATTAGTAATTGAAAAATGAGTGCTGTGGCAGCGATGAAGATGTCCCGAAATTCAATCATCTGGTTCCGCCTTCGCAGACTGTGATATATTTCAGCTGCCTTCACGGACACTTCTTCGTCGAAAGGTAGGACTGATATGCCTTCGAGAAGAGTGTCCACATCTTTTCTCTTTTGCTCGTTAGTAGCGCCCATCATTAGTTCGTAAACAGTTACAGCGGAAACAAATAGAGAGGAATCGTTAGGTAACGATGCCAGGATTGTTTTCGATTTTTCCGTTTTCCGGAGATAGTCAATAAATATGCCGGTGTCTATTACCAATCCTGTATTCTCCATTGCTTAAAGTGTGTCACGTTTTCTTCAAATGCCTTGATATCATCTTCGCTCCAAGTGGAAACGTTGCTGATTTTTTCCTTCCATCCCGTAAGATCTCCCACGGGCTGTTTGGCCTTTTGTTTGAGTAAAAGCAGGTTGGCAAAAGCTAGCAATTGTTTTTGCTGCGTTTCGCTTAGTTGGTTATATGTTTGAATCAAATCAGTCATAACTGTCATCTCTTTGCGCGCCAAACTCAAACTACTTAAAAATTCAATTAAAACGCCGGTGCCTTCAACCGCAGCCCCGCATCTTCCGGCAACCCGAACAGCAGGTTCATATTCTGTACCGCCTGCCCGGATGCACCTTTGGTAAGGTTGTCGATGATGCTGGTTATCAGCAGTTGCCCGTCATGAACTTCCAGGTGAACGAAGCATTTGTTAGTGTTCACAATCTGTTTCAAATCAATCGCAGCGTCGCTTACGTGCGTGAACGGGTGCGAGGCGTAAAAATCTTTGTAGATAGCTTTTGCCTCTTCCAATGTCCCTTCAAAGCGCGTATAAACGTTGGCGATAATGCCACGCGTGTAATCGCCGCGATACGGCACAAAATTCACCGCCTTGTCGAACCCTGCCTGCAACTTGCCGAAAGTCATTTTGATTTCTGTCAAATGCTGGTGCGAGAATGCCTTGTAGATCGACATGTTGTTGTTCCGCCAGGTGAAATGGGTCGTCGCACTTAATGCCTGTCCCGCGCCCGTGCTGCCTGTAACCGCGCTCACATGAACGTCGTCCTTGATCAGACCTGCATTGGCAAGCGGCAGAACAGCCAGTTCGATGCTTGTTGCGAAACAGCCGGGGTTTGCAATCTTAGTTGCCCCTTTTATCTGCTCGCGTTGAAGCTCCGGAAGGCCATAGACAAAGCCATTCGACTCGTCCCGGAAATCGGTGCTCAGGTCGATTACTTTTGTCGTTTCGGGTAATTGATATTCTTGGAGAAATTTCTTCGACTCGCCGTGTCCCGAGCAAAGGAAAATCGCATTCAGGCCCTCTACATTAAGTAATGGTTGAATATCATCACCGGAAAATACCAATTCGGTATCTCCCAGCAAATCGGTATGTGTCGCGTACACCGGCTTTCCGGCCTGGCTTTTGCTATGCGCGAATGTGATGCTCACATTCGGGTGATTAATCAGGATTCTGATCAATTCTCCTCCTGTATAGCCTGCGGCGCCTATGATGCCTATGTTCAGAGAGTTTATGAGTTTATGAGTTAATGAGTCCATTTTTTTGTTTTAAGAAGAGCGTACCGTTTTGATAAGAGAGATAAGCATTGCTTTGATTTCCTTTATCTCCAGGTCACGGACCTCAAATACTTCATTAGTAATGTATCTCAGGTCTCTTGCAAGCAACAGGTAGTATTCTGTTTCGTGAAGAGATCCTAATGATATTTGAAAAAAGTTCGCAATGTCGAGTGTCCCCTTTTTACCACAACCTTCGGCCAAGTTGGCGGGTACCGAAACAGCGGAACGTCGCATTTGCGATATGAGACCAAATGTTTCATTTTTCGGGAAATCGTCTGTCAGCTTGTAAATCTCAAGTACGAACGTGTGAGACTTCTGTCAAACTCTTAATTCCTGATAATTTTGCATTCGAATAACTCATAAACTTTGAACAGTAAACTCTTTACTTTTCCACCGAATCACTCACTTTCCCATAAATCATCACCTGGTTCGAAGCCACTTTTGAGAAGCCTCTTACATCGTCGCCGGTCCACGCATTGTTCATTTCACCGTAGCTGCCGAATTTCGACGACATCAGGTCGTACGACGATTCGATACCTTCCACATGGAAGCGGTGCGGTGCGAGGTAGACGTGTACTTTACCCGTCACATGCGACTGCGTATCGGCGAGGAATGTCTCTATGTTACGCATCACCGGCTCTACAAACTGCCCTTTGTGCAGCAGGCTGCCATACCAGTTCGAAAGCTGCTCTTTCCAGTAAAGTTGTTGCTCTGTTAAAACATGCTTTTCGAGCGTATGGTGCGCTTTGATGATGATCAGCGGAGCGGCTGCCTCAAAACCCACGCGGCCTTTAATACCGATAATGGTGTCGCCCACGTGGATATCCCGGCCGATGCCGAATGGCTGAGCAATTTCGGCAAGCTTTTGGATAGCAGTTACGGAATTTTCAAAAGTCTCCCCGGCAACGCCTTTCAATTCACCATTGACGAATTCGAGCGTAATGCGCTCCGGCTCCGTTTTGGTGATTTGCGTGGGCCAAGCCGATTCCGGCAGGTATTGGTCGGAGGTCAATGTCTCTTTACCGCCCACCGATGTGCCCCAAAGACCTTTGTTAATGCTGTAAGCAGCCTTAGTCCAGTCGCGGGAAACGCCTTTTGCAGTCAGATATTCAATTTCGGCTTCACGGGAAAGTTTCAGATCGCGGATAGGTGTGATGATTTCAGCTTCCGGGACGATGATGCGGAATGCCATATCGAAACGAACCTGGTCGTTACCGGCACCGGTACTTCCGTGTGCGATCGCGCTCGCACCGATTTCTTTGGCATATTCAGCTACTGCCACCGCCTGGAAAATACGCTCTGCGCTCACTGAAAGCGGGTAGGTGTTGTTTTTCAGGATGTTACCGAAGATCAGATACTTGATACAATCGTTGTAATATTCCTTGGTTTTGGAAATTGTGGCATGTTGCTTCACGCCCAAAGCATAGGCATTCGCTTCGATCGTTTTCAGCTCTTCATCTGAAAAACCACCGGTGTCAACCAAGACCGAGTACACATCGTAACCTCTGTCTTCGGCTAAATATTTTACACAAAAGGAGGTATCAAGTCCCCCGCTAAACGCTAATACTACTTTGGGCTGTGACATTATTATAATCTAATGGTATGGATACTGATTCTAAAATTGGTACGCTATTAAATACAAACTCAACTCGCGGCAAGAAGCGTTTCCGCGGGAATGCCAAGGTTCTTACTAATTTCCCTGATCATTTTGATAGTCAGATTCCTCTTTTTATTCAAAACTTCCGAGACCCGGTTTTCTCCACCGAAATAGGGGGCGACATCCTTCCTGCTCAAATGCAGCTGTTCCATTCGCTCTTTGATCGCCTCGATAGGATCGGGTTTAGGAATTGGATAATGCTTTTTCTCATAATCGATCGCTAGGACAGTAATGGCTTCCAGGATATCCAGCGCCTTTTTGCGCTCCGCTTCGTTTTCGAGCAGATCGGCGTCCATCAATGCGTTAATCACCTTGCCAGCTTCCTCGAAGTCCGCCTGATTGGTGATCGGCTTGATAGTGATCTCATTTAAATTGATTGCTAATGCATTCATTATCTGTGATCTGCTAGATGTTCTTAATGTCTTCTATTTTATCGTAATCTTTATGGCTTCCAATGAACCGTACAAATACCAGCTGTCTTTCGTATTCGAATTTGGCAACGAGCCTGTATTTGTTATGTGTTATATTGAACACGATCCTGCCATTTCCGACAGTGTCAGCATTCTTGAAAAAGCTGATTACTTCGTTAGGATTTTGAAACCTGTTTTTCTCAATGGCATCGTACCAGAATTCCAGCGCCGGGCGGGCGTCTGCTTTCTGATCCCAAAATGCTCGTAGTGTGCCTCGTGTGAAAATTCTCATCCTGGCTGCAAAAGTACGCAAGTTTGCCGGAATGATGTTCCCAAACCGGGAAAAGCTGCTGGCTATGTTCTTAACGACAGTAACAAAAAATACCCCGCTTCGGACCTTTTCGGTTGCCGGGCGGGGTATTAAAAATGAGATACTGAAATCTATCAAGTGTGCGGCACACTAGTGTACCAGCACGGCCCCGGCGTTTTTCTTTTTGGCACGTTCTTCCCTTCGTAGCAAAATGCGTTGCTTAATGCGCATCCAGCGCTCGTAGAGGCTCGATTCCTTCAAGAAATCCCAGGTATGCTTTTCGGCTGCCGTTTCGTTTCCGGAAGTGGGCGTTGCGGCTGGCTTTTTATCTTCCGGATCATACATCATACCGGTGCAAAGACAGTGTTTTCTATTGGTCCGGGTGAGTACATCGTAATTCACGCAGCTCGCGCAACCTTTCCAGAATGCGTCGTCGGCGGGAAGTTCACTGAATGTAACAGGCTCGTAGCCCAAATCCGAGTTGATTTTCATCACCGGAAGGCTCGTAGTGATACCGATAATTTTGGCATCAGGATATTTTTGCCGCGACAGTTCGAATGCTTTCATTTTAATAGCTTTCGCCATGCCGCTGTTGCGGAAATCAGGATGTACGATCAGTCCCGAATTCGCCACGAATTTTCCATGCTCCCAGGTTTCGATGTAACAAAACCCTACCCATTCACCGGTGTCTGTTGTAGCAATGATGGCCTTTCCCTCCACCATTTTCTCCATAATATACACTGGGGAACGTTTGGCTATACCGGTACCACGCTTTTTAGCGCTCTCCTCCATTTCCGCGCAAATCCGTTCGGCATAATGGAGATGATTTTCATTGGCAGTCTGTACGATAAACTTACTGCCCACTACTTCGGTATTTTTCATTGATGACTAAGCTGACAAAATGTTCAAGACAATAATTAACTATACCCAGAGACAAACGATGGGACGTCTAGAAATTGTAAGAAAGTTGCGGGTATTAGATATTTACCACGTAGGTAAAAGGAGATTATGCGGTCCGCGGGGACCTGAATCGGAAAGGCGTAGTATGCAGAACTGTATGTATGCCGTTGTGATTCATTGACTTGCTTGTGCGTCTAAGAGGCTGCAAATTTTCAAAAAAAAAATCTTACAGCAAAGAAACAGAAGATATATTTTTATGGTTCGTTTTGAACGGTAAAGTTTTAAAGAGCGAACTTGCACGCGTGCCTGTTTTTGTGCTATTCACACTTCGATCAACAACATTATTCCCTAATTCAGTGGCTTTCATGTCTGCTATCAGCACCGACGATCTTCTCAACGGCTATATCAATGGCATATTCCCGATGGCCGAGGCGGACGGTACGATTTACTGGTACTCGCCCAACCCGCGGGCGATTATTCCGATTGATACCTACAAACCCTCCAAATCGCTCCGACCAGTACTCAATAAAAAGCATTTCGACATTCGCATTAACACCGATTTCGAGGGCGTCATGCGCGGGTGTGCGCTCCCGCGGGCGGCCGAGCCCGGGACGTGGATTTCGGAGGAAATTATCGCATCCTACACAGCATTGCACGAGATTGGCTACGCGCATAGCGTGGAGGCCTGGCGCGAAGACCGGCTGGTGGGAGGGTTGTATGGCGTTTCTATTAACGGGGTGTTTTTTGGTGAATCGATGTTTTCAATCGAGAGCAATGCATCGAAAGTCGCGTTTCACTATTTGATACAGATTCTCAAAATGAACCGTTTTGCCTTGCTGGATACGCAGTTCATCAATGATAATGTGCTCCGCTATGGCGCTATTGAAATTCCGCGGGATGAATACCTGGATCAGCTGCAAAGGGCATTGAAGCTCAGAAGGCGATTTAACGGCGCAGTTTTAAGCGAATTATAATGTGCGAAATGCACCACGGGAATCTCCGGCGCATCTGTTTTCGCCTGAAAAGAAGTATTTTTGGCGCCAGATTGATTACCGGGCATCTGAGATAACCATGATGATGCCGCTTATTTGCATACCAAGTGTCAAAACCTATTCTCGTCATAAAGTTCGGGACAGCCTCTATTACGCTTCCTTCGGGTGAACCTGATGTCAGGATCATTTCGGAAATAGCCCGGCAGGTTTCGGAAATACATTCGCAGTACCGCATTATCGTCGTTTCTTCGGGTGCGGTTGGGGCCGGTAAGGCTTACATTACTGATTATAAAGGCACAATGACCCAGCGAAAGGCAGCCGCGTCGGTCGGTAACCCGTTACTGGTAGGCCTTTATGCTACCTATTTTGCCCCGAACAAGATTTATATCGCTCAAAGCCTTTGCGAGCGGCAGCATTTCGCGAACCGTAACAAATTCCTGCAACTCAAAGAGACTTTCGAAGAACTGTGGGCGAACGACATTATCCCGATCGTGAATGAAAACGATGTGGTAAGCGACCGCGAGTTGAAATTTTCGGACAATGACGAGTTGGCAACCCTGCTGGCAGTTGGTTTCGGGGCCGAATCGCTGATGTTCTGTACCTCGGTAGGCGGGTTGCTGGATGAGGAGGGTAAAATCCTGCGGAACGTATCCAATGTGAACGAGGTTTTTAAGTTTGTCAGGACCGATAAATCTTTCCTTGGTCTTGGCGGAATGGCTTCCAAGCTCACTTTCGCTAAACTGGCTTCGAGAATGGCCATTCGCGTGGTGATTTTTGGAATGAACCAGCCGAATGAATTACTCAATGCATTAAAAGGTGCAGCAGGAACGGTGATCACACCGGGCAAGAGCACATTATCTGCGCGCAACCGCTGGCTCGGAAGCGGCGGGCTGGTGTCGGGCACATTGCATATCGACGAAGGCGCATCGAAAGCATTATTGAAGCGAAAGAGCCTGCTCGCGGTAGGTGTTACCGAAGTGACGGGCGATTTTGAAGCGGGCGAGATCATCGAAATATATTCGTCAGAAGACGAAATGATCGCGGTTGCACGTGCGCGAGAGACTTCTTCGGCGATCCGCACCAACCTGAAAACAGTGAATTTTGAAGTGGCGCATGCCAATGATATAGTTTTGTTATAATGGAATCGATAATACCTCAATTAAAGGAAGCGCGGGAGGCATCAGCTGCCGTTCGCCGGCTGACAGACAGGCAAAGGGCGGATCTTTTGATCAATCTCTCTGCGAAAGTGCTGGCGAATGCCGAAAACATCATTGCCGAAAACCGGAAAGATCTGGATTTGATGGATGATGCCGACCCGAAAAAGGACCGCCTGCTCCTGAACCAGAAGCGGATCAACGAACTGGCGCAAAGCCTGATTGAGGTAGCTGAGCTCCCGGACCCCACCGGCGAAGTTTTTGTAGAAAAGACTATTCAGCAAGGACTTTCTTTGAAGAAAATCGCTGTGCCGCTGGGTGTAGTAGGGGTTATTTATGAATCACGTCCAAATGTTACGATAGATGTGGCTTCATTGTGCCTGCGCTCCGCAAATGCGTGTGTGCTCAAAGGCGGCAAGGAAGCGCAGCATTCCAATACTTACCTGGTGGGCCTAATCCACGAGTCATTGGCGGAATTCGGAGTGCCTGCGGCTGCGGTAACCCTGTTGCCGACTGGCCGCGAGTTTGTAGGCGAGTTGCTGACGGCCATTCAATACGTGGATATTATCATTCCACGTGGTTCGGAAGGGCTGATCAAGTTTGTACGCCAGAATTCATTGGTTCCGACGATCGAAACCGGCGCGGGCGTTTGCCATACTTATATTGAGAAAACAGGTGACCTTGATAAAGGGGCGCAGATTGTCGTGAATGCAAAGGTCTCAAAACCTGCTGCTTGTAATGCGCTGGATACCGTTTTGGTAGACAGGGAAGTGGCAGGAGCATTTTTGCCGAAGCTTAAAGAAGACTTTATTAAATGGAATGTGGAGGTTTTCGCGGACGAAGAGTCGTACGACATTCTTGAAAAGGCGGAATATCCCTATTTGCAAAGAGCCAGCGAAGACGATTTCGGCAAGGAATTCCTGGATTTCAAATGCTCGGTGAAAGTGGTGGACGGGCTGGAAGACGCTTTGAAACAAATTGAAAATTATTCATCCAGGCATTCGGAAGCCATTATTTCGACCGACGAGGAGGCCATCGAAACTTTCCTGAAAGAAGTGGACGCGGCTTCGGTGTATGCTAATGCTTCTACGCGCTTCACAGACGGCGGAGTATTCGCATTAGGCGCAGAAATCGGTATTTCGACCCAAAAGCTGCACGCCAGGGGCCCATTCGCATTGGAAAAGCTGGTAACCGAAAAATGGATTGTTAAAGGTGACGGACAGGTAAGATGGTAAACACTTTGGAAAACATACAAACGCTGTCCAATGAGGCCATCGCATTGCTGAAAAGCCTGATCGAAACGCCTTCTTTCAGCAAGGAAGAAGAGCACACGGCAAAACTGATCGCAGATTTCTTCACGAGAAAGAATATTCCTTTTCATACCAAAAAGAATAACCTGTGGGCTTATAACAAGCATTTCGATGCAAGCAAGCCAACAATGCTGCTTAATTCGCATCATGATACTGTAAAACCGAACAAATCCTGGACACTCGATCCTTTCAAGGCGATCGAGCAGGATGGAAAGTTGTATGGTTTGGGAAGTAATGATGCGGGAGGATGCCTGGTTTCGCTGATCGCCACCTTCTGTTATTTCTATGACAGGGAAGACCTGACTTACAATGTGGCCATCGCGACAACCGCCGAGGAAGAAATTTCCGGGAAAGAAGGCCTGGAAATCGTAGCGCCGGAGTTGCCCGAAATTGCATTTGCCATTGTCGGCGAGCCTACTGAAATGCATTTGGCGGTGGCTGAAAAAGGGCTACTCGTTCTGGATTGCACCGCAAAAGGAGTATCCGGGCACGCTGCGCGTGAGGAGGGCGAAAATGCCATTTACAAAGCATTGAAAGACATTCAATGGATTACGGAATACAAATTTCCCAAAGTTTCGCCCACGCTCGGGCCGATCAAGATGTCGGTCACGATCATCAATGCGGGTACGCAGCATAATGTAGTGCCCGATGCTTGTACATTCACGATCGACGTACGCGTGACGGATCAATACACTTTGGAAGAGGTAATTACTGAAATTAAGGCTAATATCCAATCGGAAGTAACGCCACGCTCGATTCGCTTACGGCCGTCGAGCATTCCTATGGACCATCCCATTGTTCAGGAAGGTTTGAAATTAGGCCGCAATGCCTATGGTTCGCCCACAACTTCCGACCAGGCACTGCTCGATTGTCCGTCATTGAAAATGGGACCGGGACACTCTGCAAGGTCGCATAGCGCGGATGAATTCATTTACCTGCATGAGATCGAAGAGGGTATTGCACAGTATATTAAAATGGTGGAGGGCGTTGTAACCCGATAATTTGCTATACTTGCCAAAGCGAACTAACCACGTTTTGGCATGCGATTCTACACCGAAGAAGACATCAGTGCTTTCGATCATGTCCGGTTTTTGCACATCAAAACTGCAAAGGCCGGACATCTTTTTACCATTACATTGAGCCGGCCTGAAAAGCGAAATGCCTTCACACCGACAATGGCCGAGGAAATCATCTTCGCGCTCGCATATGCACATTACGAGGCTGACATCCGCTGTGTAGTTTTAAAGGCAGAGGGCCCTATTTTCTGCGCTGGCGCGGATTTAAATGCATTTCACGATGCTACCGCGAACACGATCAATCCAACATTACCCATTATTCGCGAGGAAGCCAGACTAGGCGATGCTTTCAATGAGTTATTGAAACCCTGCATTGCCCAGGTAGAAGGCCCGGTACTGGCCGGCGGTTTTCTGATGATATGCGGCTGTACATTCGTTTTCAGTGTTTCTGAGGCTACGTTTAGTTTGCCGGAGGTGAAACGGGGCATTTGGCCAATGCAGGTAATGGCCTCGCTGTTACCAATTGTGCCTCAGAGAAAGATTTTGGAAATGTCGATTACGGGAAAGGCTTATTCAGCAACGGAGGCTCTGGACATGGGTTTGGTTACGCATTTGGCAGATAAGAAGAGTGTTGAGGCAGAAGTAAATGCATTAGCCACGCAGATTTGTAACAGCGCGCCTTTGGCAATACAATTAGGAATACAAGGTTTGCAAAAAATACAGAACCTACCTCAAAGCGAGCAGCATGCATTCCTAAAAAGCGAATTGTACAAACTGCTCCAAACAGAAGACGCCAAAGAAGGAGCATTAGCCTTCAAAGAAAAGCGGGAACCCATCTGGAAAGGGAGATAATGCGCAATGACAACTCCTGACTACAAATGACCAAACCTGACTAATCAGTTCGTTGGCACAATCTCAATCTCTTCCCCATAACGGTTGTGGAATTTGAAATCGACGACGCCCAGCGACGAGTCTTTGATCAGCTTCACCCAGGTTTTGTAATGGAAGAACCATTTTACCTGCTCGGAAATAAATCCTTTTGTGAAATAGGAATGCAGGAACGGATGGAGCGAAATGGTGATACCGCGCTCGTTCTGCTTGGTAAGAATGTAATCGAGGTTGTTGGCGATCACGTCGGATACGAGAATGCTCGCCTGGATCGTGCCAGTACCGCCGCAGGTTGGGCAGGTTTCGCGGGTAACGATATTCATTTCCGGCCTTACGCGCTGACGAGTAATTTGCAGCAGACCGAATTTGGAAAGCGGAAGAACGGTGTATTTAGAACGATCGCCCTTCATCTCATCACGCATGACATCGAACAGCGTGCGCTTGTTCTCCGCCTTTTTCATGTCGATGAAATCCACGACGATAATGCCGCCCATATCGCGTAAACGCAACTGGCGGGCAATTTCCTTCGCCGCTTCGAGGTTGACGCTCAATGCAGTCGCTTCCTGGTCTTCCTCCGAATTGGATTTGTTACCGCTGTTGACGTCGATCACGTGCAACGCTTCGGTATGCTCGATGATCAGGTAACCACCATTGGGGAGACTTACCGAGCGGCCGAAGAGTGATTTAATCTGTTTTTCCAGACCGAATTGTTCGAACAGCTTGTTCTTACCATTATGCAGGCGCAAAATGTTCTCTTTCTCCGGCGCAATGTTGTGGATGTAGGCCTTAATGTCGTCGTACACCTCCTTGGAATCAACAGTAATGCTGTCGAACGACTCGTTCAGCATATCACGGATGATCGAAGAGGCACGGTTCATTTCACCGATCACGCGGTCGCGCGGCTTGGCATCTTTCAATGCCTTGATACCGTTTTCCCATTTGTCCAGGCAGTCCTGCAAATCCTTGTTAAGCTCATCCACATCCTTGCCGGTAGCAACCGTACGGATGATCACCCCGAAATTCTGGGGTTTAATAGACGACATCAATCGCTGCAAGCGGTTTCGCTCCTGCTTGTCGGTGATTTTTTTAGAAAGGTTGACTGAATTGGAAAATGGAACAAGTACAATGTACCGTCCGGCGATCGAAATGTCGCAAGAAAGTCTCGGGCCCTTTGTAGAAATAGGCTCCTTGACAATCTGAACGAGGATTGGCTGGTTTTTGGAAAGGACTTTATCGATTTTCCCAAGCTTCTCGATCTCCGGCTCCATCTTGAAATTCTTCAAGTTGCCGGAGTGCGTACGCTTGGCGATAACATCCTTGGTGAGCTTATTCAGCGAGTTGATATTGGGCCCCAAATCGAGGTAATGCAGAAACGCATCTTTTTCAAAACCAACGTCTACAAAGGCAGCATTGAGCCCTGCCACCAGTTTCCGCACAGTACCGAGGTAGATATCGCCTACGGTAAAGCTTTGGTCCGGTGTTTCTACGTGATATTCTAAAAGACGTTTATCCTGCAAAAGGGCTATACGCTCTCCCTTTTGAGTAGAATTGATTAGTAATTCGTTACTCAATGTTCAACCAACTGAATGGCTCGATAATGTTGATACTTAACTCCCCGCAAATCAGGCTGTTAGCGGGATACAAACGTGGTGAATAAGGATGACCGGATCTTAATAGTTTAAAACCCGGTCATAGCCAATTATTTCTTCTTATGTCTGTTTTTTCTAAGTCTTTTCTTTCTCTTGTGAGTGGAGATCTTATGTCTTTTTCTCTTTTTTCCGCAAGGCATGATTATGTCGTTTATAAATAAGTAATGTATTTCCTTGATGATCTGATGATCAGTTTTTCAGACGGCCTTCCAACTCGCCGATGGCTTGTTGGATCACCGGATCTTTCTCTTCTTTTTTAACCTCCGACAGAACTTTGCTTGCTTGTTCCTTGTCACCCAATTCAACCAGTGAAAGACCGAGATAGAACTTGGCTTTCGTGTTGGCAGGATTGTTGGTTAAAATCTGTCTGAACCTGTCAGCAGCTTTTGAATATTGGTTAGATCTCATGGACAGGATCCCTAAATTGAACAATGCCAATTCGTTGGTAGGATCCGCGTCGATCACCTCGCGCAACATCAGGATACCCTGCATCGGGTTTTCGGTGTTCACGTAGGTCATCGCCATGTTGGCTT
This sequence comes from Dyadobacter sp. OTU695, assembly GCF_038440355.1. Taxonomy (NCBI): domain Bacteria; kingdom Pseudomonadati; phylum Bacteroidota; class Cytophagia; order Cytophagales; family Spirosomataceae; genus Dyadobacter; species Dyadobacter sp. OTU695. Next base: position 22,386 of record NZ_JASATN010000027.1, read on the forward strand.
TTGCAGTCAACAGGCCAGGATTCTGGTCAATTGCTTTTTGGTAATATTCGCGGGTTTTAGAGCCCAGGTTTTTTGCTTTCTGCTCATCCACCGCGAATCCGTATGCTTCATAATAACGGTCGCCCGCACGCATAAGGTTTTCAACGGCAGGGGAGAGCAAGGCTACTTTTTCGGCGTAGAATGCGGCGCTGTCAAATTTTTGAAGCTTGGCAAACTCGTCGGAAAGTTTGATACCGGCAACAACCTTGCCCTTGTCACCCGCCTGATTGAAGCCGCTTCTGAGCTGATCGACAATTTTTTGCTGATCAGGAGATAAAGCGGCTCCATCATGCGAATTTGAAGAAGATTCCGCCGCAGCAGCTGGCGCAGATGCGCTTGCCGAAGCTGTCGACGCAACGGCGCCCGATTGGCCCTTCTCCTTGTCCATATCCTTACCCTTGTTGTTTACGACCACCTTCGGAAGGCTGAACAGCGTTCCTACCAGTGCAACCGCGAGCACGCAAGAAAGTAAAATGGACTTTTTCATAAATCTTATAACTCAACCTTTTCAGGTAAATTACTTTTCAGCGACTGCTTTCAGTTTGTCACTTTCTTTTACCTGCTCGACAAAAACTTTTGCTGGCTTGAAGCTTGGTACAAAGTGCTCGTCAATAATCATGGAAGTTCCCTTTGAAATATTGCGGGCTACTTTGCGCGCACGTTTTTTGTTGATGAAACTACCGAAGCCTCTAACATAAAGGTTCTCACCATCAGAAAGTGAGTCCTTTACCACGGTAAAAAACGATTCTAGCGTTTGCTGAACGTCGCCCTTGTCTACGCCTGTTTTCTCGGAAATCTGTGCGATTACGTCTGCCTTAGTCACTTTGATTGTTTACTTTAAGTGGATATTATTTCATTAATTTACTTACTCCTGTAAATTTTGGGAACACAAAGGTACGGTAATTTTAATAAAACTTAAAAGGATGATCTTCCCCTTTTTTATATAATTCATTAAAAAACAGTGCACATAAGTGAAAATAATATGATACCGGACGATTTTGAGGTGATTGATTTTAACAGAAGACTGAAATCCTGGTATCTCGAAAACCATCGCCCTTTACCCTGGCGGGAAACCAAAGATCCATATAAAATTTGGTTGTCGGAAGTGATCCTTCAGCAAACCCGCGTCGCGCAGGGAATGCCTTATTTTGAGCGGTTTGCAGAACAATATCCTACCATATATGATCTGGCGGCTGCCGATGAGCGCGATGTGCTGCGATTGTGGCAGGGCCTGGGTTATTACTCGCGTGCCCGGAACATGCATTTCACCGCGCGCCAGGTAGTGGGTGAGCACAATGGTAAATTTCCCGAAACTTCTGAAAAGCTTTTGAAGCTGAAAGGTCTCGGGCAATACACGGCCGCTGCCATTGCTTCCTTCGCGTTCGACGAGGCGGTACCGGCGATCGACGGCAATGTTTACCGTGTGATGGCCCGGATTTTCGGGATTCAGTCGGATATGCTGAGTAACGAGGGGAAAAAGGAGTTCATGGCGCTTGCCAGGCAGCTTGTTTCAAAGGAAGATCCTGCTACGTACAACCAGGCCATGATCGAATTCGGCGCGCTGCAGTGTGTTCCTGCATCGCCTAATTGTGCCGTTTGCATTTTTAACGATCGCTGTTTCGCCTACGAGCATCAAATGCAGGGACAACTACCTGTGAAAATCAAGAAACTGACGGTCAAACACCGTTTTTTAAATTACTTCATCATTAAACAAGGCGACAGGCTCGCCATGTACGAGCGCCGCGGGCGCGACATCTGGAAGGGCCTTTACGATTTTTATCTCGTCGAATCCCAAACCGTCGCCACAACCCCTGACTCCCTGACTATATCTGATCCGGCTTTCCAAAACCTTCTGAGAAAGGGACGTCTCACCGAAGTCCCCAAAGTGTATTCCCACATCCTCACGCATCAACGGCTGCAAGTGCGGTTCTGGTGGCTTGAAATTCCCGAAACGGAACGGATAGATTTGCCACACGGAATGGCTTTTTACAATCATGAAGAGATCGAAGTGCTTCCTAAGCCGATCCTGATCGACACGGTTTTAAGGGAGGAAAATTATCTCTAGTCGTCTGATCGTTTCTGCCTGGAACGCGTTTGTGGTAGTAATGCGTTAAGTAAAATTATGGTTTAAGCAATATATTTTGGTACTAAACACTTAATCAGCATCCGTCATGGGAAGTTTTAGTTTGAACGCCAGCCAGATCGCCGACTATAACCGCGACGGCTATATTATTGTAAAAAGTCTGTTTTCGGCCGAGGAGGTGGGGAAGCTATATCATACCGCCATCGAAAATTCAGTGATGCAAAAGAATGCGATGGACCTGAACGACCAATCGGGAAAGAAGACGAAACTCTCGCTATGGTTTACGCCGGGCGACGATGTGTTCGGGTACCTGATCCGGAGTGAGAGAATGGTGAATTCGGTGTGGCAGCTTTTGCAGCAGGAGAGCCAGGTCTGCCATTTTCATACTAAACTCATGCAGAAAGAGCCGAAAGTCGGCGGGGCCTGGGAATGGCACCAGGACTATGGGTATTGGTATAAAAACCAGTTCATTTTTCCCGATCAACTCATGAGCGTGATGATCGCACTCACGCCCGCTAGCAAGGAGAACGGCTGTCTGCAAGTGATCAAAGGCTCGCACAAAATGGGCCGGGTAAATCATGGCTTCGCAGGCGAGCAGGTGGGCGCGGATATGGAAATGGTGAACCATGCATTGGAAACCATGGAGCTGATTTATTGTGAATTGGAACCGGGCGACGCATTGTTTTTCCATAGTAACCTTATGCACCGCTCGGAAGCAAACCTTTCAGACCATCCGCGATGGTCGCTGATATCCTGTTACAATTCCCAATCCAATATCGCCTACGCTGAAACCTCGACCTCGTGGCGGGTCCCCGTTTCTATCGTTCCCGACCACGCATTGATGGAATGGAACGCGGAGTCGTTCGAGAACGCCGATTTTCTTAAAAAGGAAAATGACCCGGCACTCAAATCCACCGGTTGGGAGAACGAAGTAAAGACTTCATAAATAGTCATGTGTGGTCGTGTATGGTCAAGTATTGTCATTTGTCGTCATGTATGGTCAATCTTGGCGAATATTTACTGACTACTCCTGACAATACCTGACCACTAATGCAATACATTACTATTCCTAAAACATTAAATTGATTGCTGATATGCAGAAAATCGCAATGCTGGGGTCCGGCTTTATCGGACGTTTTTATGCGGAATCCATTCATGGGCAGCGTGGCCGCGACCGCGTTGTAGCCATTTACGCGCGGCGGGAAGAAAGTGCAAAAAAGTTTGCAGACGACTATGGTTGCGACTTCTGGTCGTCGAATATGGAGGAAGTAATCGCGCATCCCGATGTGAATATGGTCTGCATTGCATTGCCTAATAATGTTCATGAAGAGGCGGTAATGCTGTGCGCCAAACATAAGAAGGCGGTTGTATCGACCAAGCCGCTGGGAAGAAATGGGGCGGAGGCGTTGCGAATGCTGAAAGCTGTCGAGGAAGCTGGGATCTTTGCGGGATATCTGGAAGATCTTTGTTATACCCCGAAATTTTTAAAATCCCTCGAAAGTGTGAAAAATGGCTCGCTAGGCCGCATTATCTGGGCCAAATCGCGCGAGGCGCATCCAGGTCCGCATAGCGAATGGTTTTGGGACATTGAACAGGCCGGGGGAGGTTGTATCCTCGATCTGGGTTGCCATTGCATTGAAATATCCCGCAATTTTATTGGTAAGGACATCAAGCCGGTTGAAGTAATGTGCTGGGCAGATACGCAGGTGAAGCCGATCGATGCCGAAGACCATGCCATTGCATTAGTCAAATACGAAAATGGTGCGATCGGGCAGTTTGAAGTGAGCTGGACGTTCCGCGGCGGAATGGATTTGCGCGATGAGGTGATGGGAACAGAGGGTACGATCTGGATCAATAACTTTTTGAGAACAGGTTTTGAGATGTTTACAACCGGACAAAACCCGGATGGTGCCGGCGAGGAATATGTGGCGGAGAAGGCCGAAAGTAACACGGGCTGGCTGTTCCCAGTGGGCGATGAGGTGAACGACCTTGGGTATAACCATATGTTCACAGACATGTTCAATTCAGCGGAGAGAGGTACCGAGCCTGCGGAGAGCTTTTATGACGGCTATATTGTGAATGCAGTCATAGACGCGGCGTATAAATCTGCCAAAACAAAGCTTTGGGAAAAGGTAGAACTGCCGGTATGGCGTGGCCGCGAGGGTGTGGAGAAACCGTCCAATTATACCTCCTACAACGAAACGCACTACCTGATCAAACAGGAGGTGACGCACGACGGCCGCAACAAACTGATCCTGAAAGACAAGGTGACCGGGAAGATCACAGAGCAGGATATTTAGCGGACGTTTTCCATAGAATATGCCTATATTTAAGGTTGCAACAAACATTAACCGCATTCATAATCATGGCAGGAAGCGTTAACAAAGTAATACTGATTGGTAATCTGGGAAGCGATCCGGAGGTTCGGTACCTCGAAAGCGGATCGGCGGTAGCGAAGTTCAATATCGCCACTACCGAGAGTTATACCAACAAAAATGGCGAGCGGGTAGACAATACCGAATGGCACCGCATCGAGCTCTGGGAAGGGTTGGCCAAAGTAGCAGAGAAATATCTCAAAAAAGGAAATCAGGTTTATATCGAAGGACGCATTCGAACGGACACCTGGACCGATAAAGAAGGCCAGCAGCGGACGGGTGTCACGATTCGTGCAAACAGTATGACGCTACTGGGCGGCCCGTCGGGCGGTGGTCCCTCGGGTGGCGGTTCCGGCGGAGATTATAACCAGGGAGGCAATCAGGGAGGTTACCAGCAATCAGGCAATGCGCCGCGTGCCAACAGTGGACCGCGGCCTTCTGATCCGATACCGCCGTCGATGGCAGCGGGTAATGGCGACGACGACGATCTGCCGTTCTGATGCATTCGGTGAGATAGTGACGAATCCCGTTTAAAAATGTATTTATGCCAGAATAGATACGGTTATTAAGCGGGATTCGCTACATTTATCTGATTGAATACCTATTTAGAACATTCTCTGAACTTTCGTGAAAGAAACAGAAGACAGTGACGACCCGCTTGCCCGAACGCGTACGGGGATTAATTTTCCCCAGAAAAGTACGCACTCCACTCTGGCAGGCGTCATCATACCCTTTGATTTCCTCGCCCCATACGACTTTATTCTTGTTATAATCCTTCTGTTAATAGCCCTTTTCCTTTCGGGCGTCCGCGCAGCTTATGCGGCATCCGGCGCAATGGAGAACCCCTGGGAACGGAAAGCGGAAGGCGAGAATCAGCTACCTACACGTATTCAGCAATTGGCGCTCTCGCTGGTCCAGCGGGGTATTACGCTGTTTGCATTGCTGCTAGCGGCCCGGTTGGCGTGGTTGCAAATGCAGGCAGGCAATGAGGCGGTGCGTTGGGAGGTGCTGGTATTCCTTGTGATATGGATCTGGCTCGATGCGATAGTGCGGTACAACAGCGCACGCAAGGCGCAGGAGTTCATCCCGAAAATTTCCGGTCTCACCCAGTTCCTGATTAAAATATGCAAGCCGCTGACCCAGCCGATCATGAAGCTCGGCTATTCGTTCGGTGTGCTAACACCCCAGGGAGGCGAGATCACAACCGAAATGCTCGAGGCCAAGGCTGAAAGCGAGGAAGAAACGGACTTGCTGCGCGGTTTGGCCAATTTCAGGCAGACCAATGCACGAAAAGCGATGCAGGCCAGGGTACAGATTACCTCATTTGATATCGAACTCGATTTTCACGAGTTGATGGACCGGATCAATAAATCGGGCTACTCGCGGGTGCCGGTTTACAGGGATGATCTGGACCATGTGGAAGGGATTCTTAATGTGAAGGACCTGCTCCCGCATATTCATCGCGACGAGCATTTCCACTGGCAAAAGCTGCTCAGGCCTGTTTATTTTATCCCCGAAAGCAAGCGTCTCGACGATCTGATGAAGGATTTTCAGAACCGTCGCGTGCACATGGCGATCGTCGTGGACGAGTATGGCGGAACAAGCGGGTTGATTACCCTTGAAGATATTATTGAAGAAATATTCGGGGATATTAATGATGAATATGACGAGGATGAAGAGGTCAACTACACGCAGGTTGACGAAAACACCTATGTCTTCGAAGGCAGGGTGCTGATCAATGACCTTTGCCGTATTCTGAATTTGGAAACCGATTATTTTGATGAAGTTAGGGGCAACAGCGAGTCGCTGGCGGGGCTGTTGCTGGAACTGTTTTCCCGGCTTCCGCGGACGGGTGAAATTGCTACCCACCGGGAAGTTACGTTCAAAGTACAGTCGGCCGATAAGAAGCGCATCAAAAAAGTGCGGGTGCTGGTGTCATAAAAAAAATACAATTCGATTTTATTTACTCAGAACTTATTCTTAATTTTGCCCGGCAAATAACAATAGTTTATTTGCTATGAGCACAGACCCATCCAAAGTCCTCTTCGAGGCACTCACCTACGACGACGTTCTGTTAATCCCTGGTTATTCAGAAGTCCTGCCTCGTGACACATCAACAAAAACCAAGCTTACCCGCAACATCGAGTTGAACATTCCAATTGTCTCAGCTGCAATGGACACGGTGACGGAATTTGACCTGGCCATCGCAATGGCTCAGGAAGGTGGTATTGGAATAATCCATAAAAATATGTCCCTGGAAGCGCAAGCGGAGCAGGTGAGAAAGGTAAAACGTTCCGAAAGCGGCATGATCCTCGACCCGATCACGCTGCTTGACACTGCGACCTTGGGAGACGCGCATCAGATCATGCGCGAATTCAAGATCGGAGGTATTCCGGTAATCGACAAAGACCACAAACTGATCGGCATCCTTACCAACCGCGATCTTCGTTTCGAACGCGAAATGAGTAAGCCGGTGACCGAGATCATGACGAAGGACAAGCTAATTACTGCTTCGGAAGGTCTGTCTCTGGACGATGCCGAGAAAATTCTGCAAGAGTACAAAATCGAAAAGCTTCCGATTGTAGATTCAGAATATCGTCTGACAGGTCTGATCACCTACAAGGACATTCTGAAACGCAAATCACACCCCAATGCATGTAAAGACGAATATGGTCGCCTTCGTGTAGGTGCAGCAATCGGCGTAACGCCCGACGTGCTCAAACGTGTGGAAGCATTGGTGAAAGCCGGTGTGGACGTGGTAAGTCTCGATACCGCTCACGGACATTCCAGAGGTGTAATCGATGCATTGAAATCAATCAAAGCCGCATTTCCAAAACTGGATGTGATCGCTGGTAACGTGGCGACCGGTGAAGCTGCGAAAGCATTGGCAGAAGCCGGTGCAGATGCGGTGAAAGTGGGCGTTGGTCCTGGTAGTATCTGTACAACCCGTATCATTGCGGGCATCGGTGTTCCACAGCTTACCGCGGTAATGTGGGCAGCCGAAGCCCTGAAAGGCACAGGCGTTCCGGTAATCGCCGATGGCGGTATCCGTTTCTCCGGCGACATGACCAAAGCACTGGCCGGTGGCGCAAGCACGATCATGATCGGCTCAATGCTGGCAGGTAGCGACGAAGCGCCAGGTGAGATCGTGATTTACGAAGGACGGAAATTCAAGGCTTACCGCGGAATGGGCTCGGTGGAAGCGATGGAAGATGGTTCGAAAGATCGTTACTTCCAGGACGCCGAAGACGATGTGAAAAAACTCGTTCCGGAAGGCATTGTAGGCCGCGTACCATTCAAAGGCAAAGTTTCCGAGATCATTTATCAGATGGTTGGAGGTTTGAAGGCCGGTATGGGCTACTGCGGTGCAGGTGATATCGAGTCGTTGCAGAGAGCGCAATTCGTGAAAATTACCTCAGCCGGCGTGAAGGAAAGCCACCCGCATGATATCATGATCCAGAAGGAAGCACCGAATTATTCGAGATCGTAAATGGTACTTCGGCTGTCGGCTATCGGCAGTCGAACTTGTTGTTCTAATAAAAGATAAGGCGTTGCATTCAATTGCAACGCCTTATCTTTTTATGCTTTAATTAAAATGTGACAGCAAACAAAAGCCGACAGCCGAAAGCCGAAGTAACACCTACGCCGCGCTCGGTTTCGCGAACCGGCTTTTCAGATATGAAAAAATCATTGGGAGAATAGAAATTCCGATGATGCCGAAGATCACGAGTTCGAAGTTCTTTTTCACGATGTCCATATTTCCGAAGAAGTAGCCGAGCAATGTAAGGGTAGGCACCCAGAGCAACGCGCCGACGATGCAGAAAACAATGTATCGTGAGTAATTCATACTTCCTGCACCTGCAACGAATGGGGCTACCGTACGGACGATCGGGATGAAACGCGCCATGATTACCGTGCTGCCACCATGCTTTTCGTAAAATGCCTCGGTTTTTTCGAGATATTCCCGTTTCAGGAACAATATCTTCTCACGTTTCTTGATCTGGCCGCCGAAGGTTTTTCCCATAAAATAGTTGACGTTATCGCCAAGTAATGCCGCGATAATGAGGATAATGATGATCAGCCAGACGTTCAGGCCGGTAGTTTCGTTGGCAGCAATGGCGCCTGCGGCAAAAAGCAGTGAGTCGCCAGGCAGGAGTGGCATGATTACCAGGCCAGTTTCGGTAAAGACAATCAAAAACAGAATGACATAAGTGAGTGTGCCGTATTCTTCCACAATATTGAACAAGTGCTTGTCCAGGTGAAGGAAGAAATCAATGAACTGAGTTAAAAATTCCATAGCTATACGTTAAGTTGACAATCTGTTTTACTGGTCTGCACTTATTTGGAATCAATTTTCCACTTCTGTTTGGTTTTGGTATTCAGGAAGTGGTTGAATGTATCACCGCGAAGGCCGAGGCGGATCGTTTCGAGCGGGATCAGTTCACTTGGGGCGATGTTTCCGAGGTTGACATTAGCGCCGAGCAGCTTCACGAACCATACCTGCTGAGATTTCTGGGGAGCTTCCCATATCATGTCTTCGAATGCAATCTCCGTAAGGATTTCCTCCACAAGTCCCTGACGGACCTCACCACTCGCTCGGAACAAACCCACATTTCCGGACTCACGAGCTTCACCGATCACTTTCCAGGCGCCGGCCTGTAACTCCGATTTAATGAGCTGGATCCATTTATAGGGAGGAATGATTTTGTTTTCGTCTTTGGAACCTACTTCGGAAAGAACGGTAACCTGTTTGGAAAGCGTACGTATGTATTCGCACTTAACGTCCTGCGGCATTTCTATGGAGCCGTCGGATACCTCTGCATGAGTCAGTTGGTATTTATCCAGTAATTTACGATAATCATCAAACTGGTTGCGGACCACGAAAGCCTCGAACAATGTTCCGCCGAAATACACCGGAATGTTGGCGCTTTTGTAAATCGCCAGCTTCTCGTCCAAATTAGGGCTTACAAAAGAAGTGGCCCAACCCAGTTTTACGATATCAATGTAAGGCGATGCGATAGATAGCATATCTTCGGTTTCCCTGACACTCAGCCCTTTGTCCATCACCATGGTAAGTCCTTTTGTTCTGGGTTTCTGGGAACGCTCGGGAACCTGCGATAACGTAAAATTCATATATGAGTAAGCATTTATCTCTGGCAAAAAAACTCCGGCAAAGGTAGTAATAACCTTCGATACGTAACAATAAAATCCATAGCATTGACTCGTAGCCATCAATTTTTCTATGATAATTACTATTTTTAAAAATCGCATTCATAACTATTCAATCTATCCCCGTATCCATGAGCACACACACGCAGACCGACCAGCAAACTGAAAACAAGCGCCTGCCTTTTCTCCGGCAATTTATCGGCAGGCCCATGGACGAGCATTTTTCACCCGTAGCCAAGTGGCTTAATGGCGTACTTCTTTCGATCGAGGAAGGGGCAATGGAGGTAGAATACCGTGTTCGGGAAGATATGTGCAATCCGATGGGCACATTGCATGGCGGCATCGCTGCCACCATTCTGGATGATATTGTGGGAACGATGGTTTATGCCCTGGGGCGAGAGTTTGGCTTCACGTCGATCAATCTGAACTGCGATTTTCTGAACCCGGCGGTAGTTGGAGATGTGCTTGTGGCTAAATCGACCGTGATCCGGGCAGGGAAAAATATTATCCATGTGGAAGGCCGGCTGGTTAATACCCAGGGCCGGATCATTGCCAAATGCACAAGCAACCTCATCCAAACGGCGTTTAAATTGCCATTGGTACCGGGGCAATAACGGGTTTCGCTGTATCTTTACGGAATGGAAAAAGAATTCAGTGACCTGCCTGAAAGCCGCCAGCAACAGCTTATGGCCTTCGACCGTTTGTTGACGATCATGGATGAACTGCGGGAACAATGCCCGTGGGACAAAAAGCAGACAATGGACAGTCTGCGGCATCTGACGATAGAAGAAACCTATGAACTCTCCGACGCGATTCTGAACAACGACTTACCCGAAATCCAGAAGGAGTTGGGTGATGTGTTGCTGCACATTGTTTTTTATGCCAAAATCGGCTCGGAAAAGGCGGAAGGTGTTGCGTATAATTTTGACATCAAGGATGTACTGCATAGTATATGTGATAAACTGGTTGCCCGCCATCCGCATATCTATGGCGATTTCGTGGCGGATACCGAAGAAGCTGTGAAGCAAAACTGGGAAAAGCTAAAATTGAAGGAAGGCAATAAATCGGTGCTTTCAGGCGTACCCGCATCCCTGCCCGCACTCGTGAAAGCAATGCGCATTCAGGAAAAGGCGAGAGGAGTCGGCTTCGATTGGGATGAGAAGCAGCAGGTGTGGGCCAAGGTGGAGGAGGAACTGCATGAATTCAAGCAAAATTTCGATATAGAAACGACCAATGTAATTGATCAGAAGGAAGCGGAAGGTGAGTTCGGAGACCTGCTGTTTTCATTGGTGAATTATTCAAGATTTGTAGATATTAATCCGGAAACAGCATTGGAGAGGACCAATAAGAAATTCATTAACAGGTTTCAATATCTGGAAGAAGCGGCCCGCGAAAACGGCAAGTCGTTATCGGATATGACGTTGGAAGAGATGGATGTGTATTGGAACAAGGCCAAGGCGCTGGGTGTTTAAAAATTTCCTTCTACCTGGTGTTACCAATTTGCGAATGAGACGTATCAATGAAACAGCCACTCGTCGTGGGCCGGAATTCATTTATACACTATAATCACATACGCAAATGTACCTGGAACAACGCATTGAGCAACTTGAAAATGTCACTGTTGAACATGGAAAGCAAATAGAGATGATAGCAGCAGGATTAGCCACTTTGACTACTACGGTCAACAACGGATTTAACGAAATGCGGAATGAGTTCCGCCTCGTTAAATCCGACATTGCTGGATTGAAAACGGACGTTTCAGAACTGAAAACCGACGTTACCGAGTTGAAAACCGACGTGGCCGTACTGAAAACTGACGTTTCAGAATTGAAATCCGATGTTGCCATACTGAAAAAAGACGTCACTGAATTGAAAACGGACGTTGCCGTACTGAAAACTGACGTCACTGAATTGAAAACGGACGTTTCAGAATTGAAAACCGACGTTGCTGAACTGAAAAGCGATGTTGCCGTACTCAAAACCGACGTCGCTCAACTTAAAACTGACGTCATCGAAATTAAAGACCGGCTCGATAGGCTGACAATAGGCGTCGAGAGCCTTGTGGAGTTGATAAAGACCAAAATAATTTAATGTCGTCACATCATATTGTTCGGGAGAAGCAGGAGCCTGCTTTGATTATTGCCAATGGGGAAGCCTGCTCTCCGGAATTGTTGGGACAGTTGCTGGAATGGAGCCCGTTCATTGTTGTACTCGATCATGCTATTTACCGCGTCCTGGATCTTGGCATTAAGATCGATGTCTGGATGGGAGATTTCGATCAGCCGCACGATGTGGAAATGATCCGTGAGCGACAGCATCCGCTTGAAATCATCAATACGCCTGACCAGGAAAAGACAGATCTTAACAAAGCCATCGAATTTTTGATCGAAAGAGGCTTTCCGGCAGCCAATATCGTTTGGGCAACCGGACGCCGGGCGGATCATGCCATTACCAATATCACTGATTTGGTACGCTACAAGAACAAGATCAAACTGGTGTTGCTGGACGACTATTCGAAGATTTTTCCGCTCACGGGTACATTTGAAAAATGGTACACCGCGGGCACACCCATTTCATTAATACCCGTTGGAACGGTAGAGGGGATTGAAACCAGCGGCTTGAAATACAACCTCCATAAAGAAACCCTGACGATGGGACACAGAACCGGCAGCAGTAATGAAGCCGATGCTGATGGCATGGTCAGGGTTTCCGCGCAGAAGGGAGATCTTCTGATAATGGAATGCTGGGATTTATGACGAAGCCTGTTTGCTCTCTTTCGCTTCGACGTAAAAGTTTCGGTCAACAGTGAGGGACTTATCGCCTTTCACTTTCAGCGTTTTCCAATCGTTTGTTGGATAGAGAAATTCCTCCTTCCCGCTTGCAAGCTTTACCTTAACCGGCATGTCGAAGTTCTCAATTGTATTGATCCATCGGTATTGCAGACCTTTGCCAGTAAAAGCATATTCCAGCACGGGTATCCGTACGTCCCGCAGGTATTGATCGAAAACTTTGGAGAGATCTCTCCCCGCCTGCTCACTGATGTAATTTTCTATCTGCGAGCCATCGACAGTCTGATGATAGAAAGTTTTGTTCAGCCCGCGAAGGATCTGGCGCCATTTTTCATCATCGTTTACAATCTGGCGAATCGTATGGAGCATATTCCCGCCTTTGTAGTACATGTCCTTTGACCCTTCCTGGTTAACCCCATAAATACCCACAATAGGAATGTCATTGGCAATAAGCTCCCTGGTGCCGATCACGTAATCTTCTCCTGCCTTTTTTCCGAAGTAATATTCCGTGTAGAGATTTTCAGAGTAGTTGGTAAAGCTCTCATGCACCCACATATCGGCCACGTCCTTGTAGGTAATGTTATTCGCAAACCATTCGTGCCCGCTTTCATGGATAATGATAAAATCCCATTTCAGTCCCCAGCCGGTATTGGATAAATCGCGGCCTCGGTAACCCATTTTGTACTCATTCCCATAGGTAACCGAGCTCTGATGCTCCATTCCGAGGTACGGCACTTCCACCAGCTTGTAGCCATCTTCATAAAAAGGATATGGACCAAACCAGTGCTCAAATGCTTTGAGCATTTTCGGGGCCTGCATGAATTGCTCCTTCGCCTTTTCCAGGTTCTGTGGCAGCACATAATAGCTCAGCTGCAAGTCCCCTTTTTCACCTTTGAATGTCTCTTTCCAGCTTACATAGTTGGCGATATTCATATTCACGCCATAGTTGTTGATCGGGTTTTTGACAAACCAGTTGAATGTGTGCGAATTATCACCGTTTTCGACCAACGATCGCAGGTTTCCATTCGAGACGTCCGTCATATTTTTGGGAACGGTTATGCTGATGAGCATACTGTCGGGTTCGTCGTACATGTGGTCTTTGCACGGCCACCATACACTTGCTCCAAGTCCCTGGCAGGAAGTCGATATGATGGTATTCCCCTTGCCGTCGGGGACCCATTGTACACCTCCGTCCCATGGCGGACGTTTGGCGAGGCGGGGCTTCCCGGTGTAAAACACCTCAATAGATTCGGTTTTCCCGGTTTCCTGCTTTTTTTTCAAGGCGATAAAAAATGCATTGCCGTCGCGGCGGTAGGTTAGCGATTCCCCGTCCTGGACCACCTTGGTAATCTGCAATGGCTCCTGCAAGTCCACCTGCATGGTCTGATAGGGTTTTAAAACCTTGTAGCTGATGACGGTACTACCGGTAAGCGTGCTGTCATTTGCGTTGGGTCTTACATCGAGATGATAATAGTTCAGGTCCCACCATGCCCGTTCAGGAGTGATCGAGCCCCGTAGCGTGTCGGCGTGTGTAAATGCTTTCTTCTGCGCAGAAGAAGCAAGTGAAATAAACAGTAAACAGATGCCGGCGAGTTTTCTGAGCATTTGAATTGGGGTTAGCAATGAAGTGTATTATTTATCGAGTATTTCCATGTCATTCAGCTCCGGGCCGCCGCCACGATTGGCTGAACCGGCTGCGATGTAAACTTTCTTATTTAGGGAAATGGCCTGCGTGCCATGCCGTCCCTGGTGGAGAGAAGGCAACTTTTCCCACTTCTGGGTCTGAGGATTGAACGCCTCCACCTCGCTGTGCGCCTCCACATGCGCGTCGCTTTCGCCACCGATGATGAGTATTTTGTTATTGAAAACAACGGCGGTATGGCCCGCACGAAGGGTAGGAAGGTTGTTCGGAGCTTCCAGCGTCGTCCATTTGCCGGTTTTGAAGTCGTAAACGTCCACTTCTTTGATAACGGTATTCAAAACCTGATTGATGCGTGCCGTGGACAAGCGTCCGCCTGCCACGTAAAGTTTATTATCCAGCACTGCCACCTGCACGTGGTCGCGCGGGCGGGGAGCGTCGGCGAGGGTTTTCCAGGAGCCTGTGGCCGGATCGAATTCGTCGAACCAGGTTACCTGGCCATCCCAGTGACCATCCTGGATGCCGCAAACGAGGTAAATTTTGTCATTCAGCACAAATGCCCCTGCCGCACCGCGTCGGCGGTTTTCGGGGATGGCAGCGCCTTTGCGCCACTCATTTTTGACAGGGTTGAAGATATAAATATCGGGAATCGGTACCTCGTGCGGGTAACCGCCTGTGAATGCGCCCAGCACATAAATTTCATTTTTATAGCTCACAGCCTGGAAATGGCTCATTTCAAGGGGAGAAGGCGCAAGGCTTTTCCAGGAATCCTTTTTGAAATCGTATTCATCGACCGGCTTGATACCACGTCCTCCAAGCAAATATAACTTTCCATTTGCGGTAGCCATTGCGTTTTCATGTCGTTTCTCTGGTAAATTCTCCGGTTCGGAGACTGTCCATATCTGCGCTGACGCCTGTAACACGAATGCATTCAGCGCGATCAGCAATGCAGCCTTGTAGTAGAGTGGTTTCATGTCGATTTACGTTTAGATTGGAGCGCTATCTGCTTTCCAAAAACGATATCAAGGTACAATTATATTCCATAAAACAGAAAGACCGGCTTGCGGCCGGTCTTTCTGCGAATTTTAGCTAAAAAGCGGTTAATTTCTGCTGGATACGCCTAATGAAGGGCTTTCAAATCCCAGCTTTTTCAGGCCTTGCTGAACTTCGGGGTCTTTCATAAACAACTTCCATAGCAAACCCGTCCGGTAGTTCTCGATCATTACGATAATCGGTCCCTGATCAATGGCCAGGTGTGATTTGGCATACCAATTCTGAGATTCATTGAACGCGTCCGTAAAGCCGTATTCGGACCAGATTTTATCGCCCAGGTCATCGTAAAAATGGCGCAGCGCCTTCATCGACTGCTCCGGTGTGTAAGGGAAAGACGATAATGCAGCGGTAGGCGTAATCGTACCGAAATCGTTGGTTGGGGAATGTGCATTATAGCCGTTGTAGGTATCGCTGGCTGTCAATCCCCAGTTGTTTTCCCCATAACCTTTAAACTTGCCCGGATTGGCCACGCAATGTTTGTAGTTGATCAGCGCATGGTTCACATTTTGTTCCCAATAGTCGGCATACTGATCTTTCAGATGGCGAGGATCGAGCCCGAGGAATGAGTAATGCGTAAAAAACAGCGGCCCGCCATATTCAAAACCAAGCGGCAGTTTTACACCATAATATTCCTTCCCATTGCGGAAATGGTCGCTTTGCGCCCAGCATTTGTCGTAAACCTGGCGGGTAATCGGGTAACGAGGAGAGGCCGCACCCATAATGTAAGTAATCAATGTTTCATTGTAACCGCGCAACTCAAAGTTCATCGCCCAGCCGTTGTTGGGGCTCCAATGCCAGTAGAGCTGGTTAGGATTGCCGCGGGTGTACCAGTCCCATTCAGCCTCATTCCATATCCACGTAATACGGTTGCGAAGGTCTCTTTCAAGCGCATTGTCGCGGTCGAAGTACTGTCTCACGGCAAGTAATCCCTGGAAGAGGAAGGAGGATTCTACCAGGTCGCCACCATCGTCTTTCCGGCCGAACGGGATGATCTTCCCCGTCGCGCCATTGAGCCAGTGCGGGAAAATGCCGTGGTAATGATCGGCCTTGGAAAGGAACTTGACCATTTTCAACAATCGCGCCGCAACGGAATCGCGTGGTTGCCACTGCCGTTCCGCTGCCACAATCATCGCCATTACGCCAAAGCCGGTTCCGCCAATGGTGCACACTTCGTCGCCGTAATCGAATGCGATATTGCTCCGCTCGCGGGCCAGCCCGCTTACGGGGTGACCGAATTCCCAGAAGTACCGGAAAGTCTGCTTCTGAACGAGTTCCAGCAATGCGGTATCCGAGAGATTTTTAGGGCGATCAGCAGGATTAAATGTCGCGGGTTTGGCCGAAGCGACTTTTTTCTTTTGCGCCAGGGCATCTGCCTGAGAACCGGCAAACAGCGCAAGGCATAATAGTAATTGGAAGTATAACTTCATAGTCGGGTAATGTTTTAATGAGAGTTAATCAAAGCGCGGGGCTTGCGAAGCCGAGCTTTTTCAGGCCGGTTTTCACCTCCGGATTGCTCATAAAAAGCTTCCAGGGTAATCCTGAGCGATAATTTTCGATCATGACCACAATCGGTCCCTGATCGATGGCGAGGTAGGAGTCTGCAAACCACAGCTGATCGAGTGAGAATGCGTCGCGGAAACCATATTCTCCCCATAGCTTGTCACCCAGCTTGTAATAAAAGAATTTCATTGCTTTCATCGACTCCGCGGGCGTGTATGGGAATGCAGATAATGCAGCTGTGGGGGTGATGACGCCTTTGTCGTTACTCGGAGAGTTGGCATTGTAGCCGCCCGGAATGTCGCTGGCAGTAAGCCCCCAGCATTGCTCGCCGTAGCCATAGTATTGCTGCGGGTTGGTCTTGCAATAGTTATAGTTGATGAGGGTATGGGCTTTGTTTTGGGTAAAATAATTGGCGAAACGGTCGCTCAGGCCGGTGGGGTTTAGACCTAAAAACGAATAATGCGAGAAGAATAGGGGCCCGCCAAGCGGCTCGCCGAGTGGTAATGTGATCCCGTAATATTCCTTCCCGTTCGTAAAGGCGCTGTTGCCTGCCCAGCCGTTGTCATAAACCGTTTTATTGATGCCATGGGTGGGCGACGACGCAGCCAATGCGTAAGTGATCAGGCACTCGTTCCAACCTCTGATCTGGTGGTTCATTTCCCAGCCATAATCAGGGCTCCAATGCCAGTACAACACATTTTCGTTGCCTTTCTGGAACCAGTTCCATTCTACTGCTTCCCAGATGCTGTTGATATCACTCCGCAATGCAATTTCAGCGGCGTTACTTTCATTGAAATACTGACGGGCCGTAAGCAACCCCTGAATCAGGAAAGAAGTTTCGACTAAATCGGCTCCATTGTCTTTGGCGCTGAATGGTACTGCCACGCCGGTGGCGCCATTGAGCCAATGGGGGAATGCTCCATGAAATGTCTGGGCCTTTTTCAGGAAACCAACAATCCTTTGCATTCTTTCCAAACCCTGCACCCGCGTGATGAACTTCCGTTCGATGGCTATCGGAATTGTCATGATACCAAAACCGCTTCCGCCGGAGGTGACCACGTCGCCGGACGTGTTGCGCTCGCGTGCGAGCCCGCTTACGGGGTGTCCGAAGTCCCAGAAATATTTGAAAGTTTGCCTTTGTACCAATGTAAGCAATGCCTCTTCGCTGATGACCGGGAATTTATCGGTTGAATCTAATGCCGTAATCAATTCCACTTTGACTTCATTGAGCAGCATTCCGCCCGTTTTGGATTTCAGTGCCTTTGTAGCGACAACCGAGTAATTGGTGAGGTATTTTAAATCTGAGGAGGGTGTGATCACCACCGAGCTATCGCCGCCTTCCAGCGCAGAAGTGAATGCGACTGTCTCTCCGGAAGCGGACTGGAAAGTAACCCCGCTGGCGACGGTCGTATTGTTGAGCGGGGCGGAAAATGTAAACCTGATTTTAGGTTTCAGGTTTACATCATTGTATTTGAACCCGGTATAGGCCCCATTCACAGTCAGGTTATTGAATCCGAATGAAGCCGGGATCCCGGGAGTTGATGGCCCGGGGTCTCCCTTTTCCGATTTGCAGGAAACCCCGAACCAAATGATTGAACAAAGAAAAAAAAGGTGTTTAAAAGGCATTATTTCCCTCTTGATTCCAGTTTAACCAGTGCATCTACTTCGGCATCTTTCAATGCAACGTTGTAAATCCTCACTTCGTCGAGCAGTCCGGTCAGATAGCTGGCCCAGTCTTGTGCCGAAGCTCCGGAGGTCAAACTTGGTTTGGTCTGGAACTGCACGGTACCAAATACCATTTTACCTGGATTCTTCCATTTCAGCTCCCCAAATTTGGCTACCGTCGTAGTGGTTGTTTTCGAGCCGTTCACATAGATATTAAAAGTCGAGGAAGTGGCATCGTAAGACAGAGCAATGTGCGTCCAGGAGTTGTATAGGTTTACAATTCCCTCTTTGGTAACCCAGGCATCGGCCTTGTCATTCTGGGTGTGAGCTTTGAAAATTCCGTCGGTGTCGGTACCGCCGTTTTCAAAAAAAGTCTCGATGTTTCCCCAGAAACCATCTGTTTGGGATAAACCCACTAATCCGATAATGCCGCCCGCAGCTTTGGTAGATGAGCTGTTGACCCAATACGTCATTGTAAAGCTTTTTAATCCCAGAATAGCGGCTGTCGGGTTGAAAAGCACGTAACCGTCTTTGGCGCCTTTCATAGCCTGGCCTTTCAGACCGTTGGCGAATGCAGTGCCGGTATTGGTGCCCGCCGTGTTGGAAACGACATCACTATAATTGCCGTCAAACGGGAAATGTGCTACCAGATTCGTTTTTGCAATTTCGTCGGAACTGGTAAAGCCGCCGATCGTCACGCTCGGGGCGTAACTTTCGGGATCGAACTTTTCGTAGCAGGAGGTTACCCCGAGCATGGTTGCTGCACATAATGCCACGGTCAGTTTATTCTTTAAAGTTTTCATCGATAGATCGTGGTTTAGGATTAATAACCTGGGTTCTGGGTCAGCACGCCTGCGCTAAGGTCGATTTCATTCTGAGGTATCGGCCATACTTCGTTTTTGCCGGCTTTCCAGCCTTTTGGCCCGAAGATTTCCGCGGCACGTCCCTGACGGATCACATCGAAATAGCGATCGAATTCCATAGCCAGTTCCGCGTGGCGTTCGTTCCAGATCGCCGTGCGCAATGCAGCTTTGTCGGTAGTGGTAACTTTTGGCAAAATCGTTTTGCTGGCACCTCTCGCACGGGCACGGACCAGTTCAAGCGACGCAAGCGCCTGTGTGGTGTTGCCGATTTCATTTGCGGCCTCTGCATTCATCAGCAGCACTTCTGCATACCGGATCACCCGAACGTTTTGCTGAGAGCCTTCATTGAAGCCTGTTACATACAGTTTGAATGGCACGTACGATTTCTGGTTATACATAGGGTTGTCGCCCGTTGCTGGAATGGCATCTCCTGACGGCGTTGTCTCGCCACGGAAGATGATCGTTGCATCCCTGCGGGGATCGCCCGTTTCAAACGATTTCGAAAGCGCTTCGGTAGGGACATTGAAACCCCATCCGCCTCCGGTGACACCGCGAACGCCCTGCACCTGGGAGTATTGCGAGTTGGACGCGTCCTTGTTGGAAGGTATCAGCTCATTTTGGATTTCGAAGATCGATTCTTTTGAATTTTCATTGGCCACACGGAACAATGCCTCATAATCAGCAAACAGGGAATATTGTCCCGAGTTGATAACCTGAGTGGTCAGATCGAAAACCTGCTGCCATTTGCCCTGGTACATAGAAACTTTGGCATGAAGCGACTGCGCCGCACCTTTGGTAACCCGGCCGAGATCGGCAGCGCCGTAGTTTTGGGGTAATACGGCTGTTGCTTCGGTCAGGTCTTTTTCGATGGCCGCATATACATCTGCTTTTGGCGTGCGTTGCAGGTTGTATTCGGTTGCATCCTTAGGCAGGCTAAGGCGTAGAGGTACGTCCCCGAATGCCCTTACGAGCCTGAAATAGGAGTAAGCACGTATGAATTTCGCTTCGGCAAGATATCTCGCTTTCAGGTTGTCGTCCATGCTGATAGCCGGAATATTGTCGATTACCTGATTGGCGTAATTGATATTCTGATATTGTCCTTCCCAGAATCCGCCAAGCTGCCCGTCGGTAGAGCCTACTGTAAAAGTGTCGTACAGATTGAAAAACGTCGCATCCGATGGGGTACTTCCTTTTTCAGCGTCGTCCGACCCCATACTTTCCAATGCGATGGCAGCAAAAGCAGTGTTATTCCAGCTTCGCAAATTGGCGTACATCGCATTCACGGCCTTTGTAGCGTCCGCTTCGCTTTCCCAGAAAACGGCTCCGGCCTGTTTTCCCTGCGGATCAACATCGAGGAAGCTGTCGCTGCAAGAGGACGGGACGATCAGGAGTGCTGCCAGCCCGAGGTATAGCCCTTTCTGCTTCAAATTGGTTTTAAAATTTATATTTTTCATATCGCTTGTGATCTTAGAAAGTGACATTAATACCAAAGTTGTAAGTCGCTGAGAGCGGGTACACGTTGGCGTCGATACCGGCTTGCGTCGGTTTGTTTTCGTTGGCTCTTACCTCCGGTGACAGGCCTTTGTATTTAAAGAAGTTCAAAGGGTTTTGCGCGTTGGCATACAGACGCAGCTTGCGGATTTTCAGCCTTTCATTAAATGCCTGCGGGAACGTGAATCCAATCTGTGCATTTCTTACCCGGAAATAGCTGCCACTTTGGACAAAGAATGTGTTTGGCAGGTAGTTCTGACCTCCGCCGATATTGGCCGAGGGGTAGGTGTTCGAAGTGCCTTCACCATGCCATCTGTTATCGTAGAAGTCTTTGGTGAAGTTCTCATTCCCATAGCGCCAGCCCATGTTGGCATTGTAAATATCCACTTTGGCAACACCCTGGAAGTCGAGCATCAAGTCGATATTTTTGTAAGTCCAGCTGGTGTTAATACCGTAAGTAAACTTAGGGTTGGGGTTACCAATAACCTGGCGATCGAGGCCGGAAATTGTTCCGTCGGGGACGCCGTTGGTTCCGCTGATATCGCGGTATTTGAAATCTCCGGGTTTAGCGCCAGGCTGCGCCGAATTTTTGATTTCTTCTTCATTCTGGAAAATACCGTCGACCACATAGCCGTAGAATGATCCGATCGGGTCACCTACGCGGGTACGTGTTGCAAGCGCGCCGCTGGTGAGCCCTACACCGCCGTCATAAATAGGGTTTGCACCCGACGATACGGAAAGGACTTTGTTGTTGTTGACTGCTCCGTTTAAGCCGATGCTATAAGAAAGACCGTCGGTGATGTCGTCACGCCAGTTCAATGCAAATTCAAAGCCTTTGTTCTGGAAATCAGCCTGGTTGCCCACAATCCGGCCCGAGCTGGTACCGATCGAAGTCAACACGGGAATGTCGAAGATCGCGCGCTCGGTTTTCTTGATATAGTAATCTAATTCAACCGTTAATCTTGATTTTAGGAAGGATGCCTCGATACCTGCGTCGGTACCTACGCCACGTTCCCAGTAAGTAGTAGGAGGGATGATGGAGTTAATGCTGGCACCGGTATTCAACTGGCCGCCGAAGATAGCCGCCAGGCCACCGCCGGTCGCCACAGTGAGCGTTGACAGGTTGGAAGGCACGGAAGCATTACCGATTTTACCCCAGCTACCGCGGATTTTCAGGTTATCGAAAATCGTCTGGCCTTTCATGAAGTTTTCATTGCTGATCACCCAGCCTGCGCCCACCGAAGGGAAGTAACCCCAGGCATTGCCACCCTGGAAGAATTTAGACGAACCGTCGGCGCGGAGTGAAGCATTCAGCATGTAGCGCTCACCGAATGAGTAATTGACACGTCCGAAGTACGAAGCGTAAGTTCCGAGGTCGCCTTCGTCTTTCACGTTACGTCCGTCCGCGCTGCCTAATGCCAGGTAAAGGTCTCCTTCGCTTGAATAGGGGACATTCAAAGCATTGGCGGTCAGTTTATAGGACTGGTCACGTTGAGCGGATTGGCCCAAAAGTGCTGTAATGCTGTGCTGGCCGAAATCTTTGGTGTAAGTCAAAGTGTTTTCAAAGATCCAGTAGCGTGTTTGCGGCCGTACGAATTCGAGGAAGCTGGTTGTGTTGCGCTGTTTGAAAGTAGCAACATATTGTGGCACATAGGTGCGGGTTTCATCCTGTCCGTAACGCCCGCCGAGGCTGGTGCGGAATGTCAGGCCTTTCAATATGGACAATTCTGCGTAAGCATTGCCGGTAAGAAGTGTCTTTTTGGTGTTCTGGTTGTAGAAATCAACGGTAACCTGCGGATTGAAGTTGTTACCGTCACCAAGATTGTAATCGGTAGGATCGCCGTAGGTGCCGTCGGCATAATAAACCGGTACCACAGGGCCCGCAGCATATAACTGACGGAAAATGCCGCCCGCCTCATCTTTCGACTTGCTGAAAGAACCAGTCGCTGAATAACCTACTTTCAGGCTTTTCAAAACCTGGAAATCATTCTGCAAACGGGCGGTGTAGCGCTTGAAATTGTTCTTTTCAACGATACCATCCTGATCCAGGTAACCGAGCGAGAAGTTGTAAGTTGATTTTTCGCCGCCGCCGCTGATCGAAAGCTGGTGGTTGGTCACGAATGCATTCCGCAAGATCTGGTGGTACCAGTCGGTGCCCTCGCCGAATTGCGTGGGATCGAGGATATCCGATTTGCCATTGATACGGCTCAGTTCGTTGATCATCGTGGCATATTCATTCGCATTCGCCATTTTGATCTGATTGGTCACCTTCTGGTAGCCTACAAAGCCATTGTAATCGATGATCGGCTGTCCGGATTTTCCTTTTTTAGTAGTGATTAAAACGACCCCGTTAGCCGCACGCACACCGTAAATGGATTGGCTGGATGCGTCTTTCAAGATGTTCATGCTTTCGATATCGCCCGAATTCAGGAAGCTGATATCGTCGAACCACACACCATCTACCACATATAACGGGTTAGCGCTGCCATAGGCTGTCCCAACACCACGGATCCGGATCTGGGGCGCCTCGCCCGGCTTACCAGAGTTGTTTATCTGCACACCGGCCACTTTGCCCTGCAAACCACTGACCGCATTCATGGATGGTTGCTTGGAAATCTCGGCTCCTTTGATTTGCGTGATAGCTCCCGTAACGTCGAGTTTTTTCTGTGTACCATATCCTACGATCAGCACTTCGGTCAATGCCTTGGCATCTTCCTGCATGGCGACATTCAGGGTAGTCTGGTTGCCCACGGTAATCTCCTGGGTAACCATCCCGATCATCGAAAATACGAGGACAGATTGTGGTGACTGAACTTTTATGGTGTAGTTACCTTCGGCATCGGTAGGGACACCGGTGGTAGTGCCTTTGATGAGCACGCTGGCGCCCGGTAGCGCCGAGTTGTCGGCACTCGAAGTGACTTTCCCAGTCACATTTATTTCCTGCGCGTAGGAGAAGCTTCCGAGCGCCAGGAAAACGAGCATGTACAGTAATCGTACAATAGTTTTCATCAGTTTCAAATTGGTGATTGAATTATTATAAGAAATTATTGACTTCAAAGTTAGCTTCGAAGGAGGGGAGGAATCAAAAAAAGCACTACATCACCACTACATCAATGAGAATAATGCAAGGTTTAGTTGAATAATTGAGGGGTTGATGACGGATTAGTGCAATTGCTTCAAATGTCCATCATAAATTGTACCAGATTGGCGTCTACACCCAATCCGAGCTTTTTTCGCAGACGATAGCGCTTGATTTCCACGCCGCGTACAGAAATCCCCAGGACGGGAGCCATTTCTTTTGTTGAGAGATTCATGCGAAGGCATGCTGCGAGCCGGAGCTCCGAGGGTGAGATGGTCGGGTATATTTGTCGGAGCCGTTTAAAGAACTGTTCATGCACTTCATCAAAGTTCTGTTCGAACAAGATCCAGTCGTCTTTACCAGCGACATTCCGTTCGATACTGTGTAAAAGTTTTTGGTAATGGATGTTGGGGAGCTGTGTCCCCATTTCGGCTTTTACCTGTTTGAGCTCGTCGCGTATTTCTTCGAGGATCTCGTTTTTCTTTACGACATTGATCGCCACATTTGATAGCTGCTGACTTTTGCTTTGGATTTCGCTTTGCAGTTTTTCGTTCTGGATCTGCATGATCTTCCGTTCGCTGGTAAGCCTTTGTTGACGCAGTTTTTCTTCCTGCTCTTCGATCAGCTTCCGGCGGTGGCGTGCGAGCCGTTTTTCCTGGTAGAGGAGCAATGCGGCCAATGCCAGTGCGATCAGCACAGCGAATAGTATTTTGGCCATCAGCGTCTCGCGCCAAAATGGCTTCACATTGAAATGGTAGGTGCCAATGGTGTCATTTAGACTGCTCCGTATTTCGAAAATATAGTCGGTCGATTCCAGGTTTGTGAATTCGACAAAGCTCTGGTCTGTCCATTCCGACCACTGATCCGTCAGGCCTTTGAGGCGGTATTTATATTGCACATTCTGGCCGTAAACCGGCAATGCGAATGCGATGCGCAGTGCACGCACTTCTGCTGGGAGCGACGGGTTGCCCGATATCGCGAATGTTTCATTCAGGTTGCGCAGGTTTGCCACTTTCCGGACCACGGGCGGGCCGGCTACGTCATTTTGCTGGTCGGGCGATTTGCGGTTGTATAACGCATACCCATTGTCGAGGCAGAAGAAATAGTAGTCCTCCGAAAGCGGCACGACCGTTTCCGCATTGCGCACGAGCGCGAGCGGCAGGTTACGGGCCTCTTTGCCTGGCTGATAAAATGCGACCCGGTTCGCGAACACTTTGAACCAGTCGCCATGCAGGCCTGTCCTGACCTTGTAATATTCATCTTCTTTAAGAAAATCGCTGCTGGGCACCAACTTCCCTGATGCATTGGGCTGGAAAAATGCATTGCCCGAGCGCACCCGCACCTGGCCGCTAAGCCATTGAACCACCTCCACCGAAAACTCGCTCGGCAGATCGCGCGGTGCTTTGAATTCCTTCCAAAGCAGTGCGGAATCGAGCGCCGGAGTAAGTTTGGTTTGAAACAGACCCTTGTAGGCATGCCCGAGCCAGAAGACTCCTGATTTGTCGCGGGCAATGTGTTTGATCGGGATTGGTACCGAATTTTTGACCGGGTAGGCATACGTCCAAATGCCCTTTGCGTCCTTTTTGTACACGTGCAGCCCTATATACGCGCTCTGCAGGAGCAGCGTATCCCGCCCGTTGCGGACGGGCAGGAACACCCATCCGCCGTTAATATTCGAGATTTTGGTTATACCATTTTCTTCAATTCGATAGGTAGCGTCGTTATGGCCGCACAAAAGCTGGTCGTCGATCACTTTGAGTGCCCAGGTCTGCCCTTCCAGTCCCCGTACCGGCCGGAAGGGTTCGGGCGAAAGCCATTTTTTGACAAAAACACCCTTATTCGAGCCTACGTAGAGCTTTCCGTGCCAGATCGCCGCCGCATACGTGGAGCCTAGGGGATTATCGTTGGTCTGGTAAGCAATAATAGGCGACGACATTTTAACCATGTCGATGCCTTGGTCGAGTCCGATCCAAAGCTGGTGCCGCGCGTCTTCTTTCAGAGCAAGCACTGTATTGTTCTGCAGTCCGGTTTCCTTATTGAATTGATACCTTAATACGCCATTTTTTGAAACCACATAAACGCCGTTCTGGATTGTTCCGAAGACGATGCTGCTATCTCGGCTCATGACGATCGCTCGATTGACGATGTTTCTTTTTAAATCTTCCGAAATGGCGATGTTCCAGGGAGTAAGACTGCCGTTTCGCCAGGTAAACAGCCCGTGCTTGGTGGTGGAAATGAGGATTCCGCCATTGGAAAATGGTAATATCGATGATACGGTCGTCGGCGAGAGGCTTTCTGTGCCGGGCAGCGGTTCAAATTTCTCATTTTTCAGCTCGTAAATGCCGCTCCCGATGGATTGCACCAGCACCCGGTTTTGGACAAATCGCATGAACATAATATTGCCCGGGCTCGTAATCTCTTTCAGATTTTTGCCGTCGTAGCGGTAAATCTGTGAGAAGGATTGGAAGTAAATGTATTTGGGTGTTTTAAGAATATGCCAGATTTCTTCCGTCCGTAGGCTCGCGAAACCTGCTTTTTTGCTCAGCGAGTAGTATTTCAGTTGACCGTCTGCTTCTCTTTTCCAATATCCGAATTCCGAAAAACCACCTACATAAATGCGTTGCTCGGCCTGCATGGTCCGGTTAAGGACTTTTCCTCCGGCCAGATCTGATATTTGTTCGGCGTAAAGTGCTGCACGAACAATCTGTCCGTCGGGCAGGGGATAGAGTTTCCAGGACGCCCCGTCATGTTCCAGCAAACCGTCTGAATTGGCGGAATATATGATGTCATCTGCGCTTTGGCTCATGTCCCAATTCTGGTTGTGGGCTTTGTAGAGCGCGGCCGGATAGTTGATCAGCGGAGGGGTTTCCTGGGCAAATGCGGGCAGCAAGATTGTCGCCAAAAAGAGTATGGCAGCAGCACAACCCGCCTTATATTTGAAGGCCCGGCTTGGGAAATGACTTTTTGCGAGTCGTTTTTCTGCCGTGTTCAATATCTTTTTCAATTAACTGTAATGTCGTTTTAGCTCTTCCAGAAGGGTTTATCGCGATATTAGTGTGTAACTCAATAGTACTCTTAATGAAAAGAATCCTTTCCCTCGTGCTCCTCGGTACGTCTGCCGTGACGGAGCCGGTCATGTCGCAAAGCGACAACAAGAGAAATGATATCCGCTACAATCTTAACGAATCCGGTTCACATTATGTGAAATTCACATTCACGAATCAGATATGGCTGCGGTTGAACGACAATAACCCCGGTACCACCGTTTTGAGTGATGCCCAGACAAACACTTTCGACATCGGCCTTCGCCGTACGCGCATGCAGCTGTTTGGCCAGCTCACCGACCGGATATTTTTCTACACACAATTTGGAATGAACAATTTCAATAAGGTCAGCGCATTTCCGGCATACAATACTGCCGGGACGCCCAGTCAGCGAAAGATCGCTGCGTTTTTCCATGATGCGGTCGGGGAATATGAAGTGCAGCGAAAAGGCAACAGTTTCATTCGTTTTGGCGGTGGCTTGACGATCGTGAGTGGTTTTTCCCGCTTTTCGCAGCCCAGCATCGGTACGATCATGACCATGGATGTACCGGTTTTTGCGCAAGCCACTGTTGACCAGACCGACCAATTTTCCAGAAAACTGACCGTTTACAGCCGCGGGCAAATCGGGAAGCTCAATTATCGTGTCGGTGTCGCTGATCCATTCCCGGTCGAAACCAGCGGTTCTATACCAGCGGCGCTTAACCAGAACTCGGTTTTCTCGCAACGTAAAAACAGTAAACAATTCCAGGGTTTATTCATTTACAATATTTTTGATACCGAAGACAACACGACACCCGGCTACATGACCGGCACTTACCTCGGCAAACGCAAAGTCCTGAACCTGGAAGCGGGCATCACTTCGCAAAAGAATGCAACCTGGCGGAAAGAAGCTGTAGATACCCTTTACAGCACTATGACGCTCTGGTCGGTGGCTGCATACTTGGATATGCCTTTGAATGCAGAGAAAGGAACTGCATTGTCGGCCTATCTCGGCTATTTTAGTACTGATTATGGCCAGGGATATCTTCGTTACAACGGCATTATGAACCCTGCAACCGGCACCACGCAGCCCATCGCGGGCGTGGGCGGCACGCACGGGAATGCGTATCCGATGTTTGGTACGGGCAATGTGATTTACGCGCAGGCAGGTTATAAGCTAAAAGAAGGCCTGCTGGGCGACCAGGGTACATTAATGCCCTATGCTTCGTTGCAACGGGGAGATTATGACCGCTTGCAGGATCCGGCAAATGTGTATAACCTCGGTGTCAACTGGCTGATCAAGGCACATAATGGCAAGCTGTCGCTTAATTATGAGAACCGGCCGGTTTATAAAACGGCTACGGTGGCTAATGAGCTTGCGAAAAACGGCCGGCGTGGTAGCTGGACCTTGCAGTATCAGATTTCAATTTAAACCAGCCGGACATTCCGGGCCCGGCTGGCCTGGAATGTCCTAAAATGTGAAATTCAGTCTGGCAAACAAGTAGCGACCATTAAAGCCCATTTGCTGAACGCGCCGTGAATACACGAACCGGCCCGAGCTGACATTGCCAGAGTGCGTGTGCTTGTCCTGGTAAACATCCAGCACATTATTAGCCCCGACCGTCACTCCGATACCTTTCACTACATCATAGCTTAATGCCATGTCGGTAATTATCTTGGCGCCGAAGGTCTGGTCGAGCGTCTCTTTATTACCGGTAAGTGTATTCACCGGCCACGAGTCTGGTTTGCTGGGATCAATTGTCGGGTCCCAATAAGTAACTTCGCCGAACCTTACTCCGCGCAGCATTACCCCGAGTTTCCCTGCCTTGTAATTAATGGTCAGGCTTTGCTTGTTCCGCGGGCTGGCTATTTCAAACCGGCTTAAATCTTCGCGGTTGAAATAGGCGTTTACCTGCTTGGTCTGGATCAGTATATCGGAAGCGTGGACCACCGGCTTGCCGTCCGCCCCTTTCTTTACCCTGTTTTGGATAAAGGTCCCTGCCAGCACGGCCCTAAGTGATTGGTTTTTGCCAAATTTGGTATTGTAAGACAAAACTCCTTCAATTCCCCTTGATCGCGTATCGACGGCATTGGCGAAAAAGTTCGCCGTTGTCGCATTAGCTGCCGCCAGCTGGGCTTTCAGGTTGGCATTACCACCGTCATTGAAATTGTTGGTTAATACAATACGGTCGTCGATGTCGATCTGGTAGGCATCCACCGTCAGCTCAAATGCATTGCTGACCTGGATAGTGGCACCGACGGTATAGCTCTGGGAAGTTTCCTGTTTGAGTTTCGGAATGCCCAGGATTTCGGCTGGCTTGCTGTCGTTGGTGAATGTACCGCTTTCCTGTGGTACTTGCTGGCCGTTTTGCGTCACAAAAAGGGTATTCGTTTTGGCATAATAACGCTGCTGCAGCGAAGGAGCCCGGAAGCCGCTGCTCGCTGAGGCGCGTAATGCAATGCCGTCGGTGATTTTGTAGCGGGTCGAAATTTTGTAATTGAGCGTATTCCCAAAATCGGAATAGTTTTCGAAACGAAGTGCCGCGCTGACAACCCAAGCTTTGAAAATATCCTGTTCGAGATCCAGATAACCTGCCACGCTATGGCGGGAATGCGACCCGGCATTTTGCGGAAAGAATCCCGAAAAAACCTGGGCACCCGCGGGAACGCCTGCGGCCACGTCGTAGTTTTTGTAGGAAGCTTCCTCGCCGGCCGTAATCGTGTATTTCTCGCTCCGCTGTTCTGCGCCAAGCGCAACATTAAGGCCATGTAAAACATCAAATTTGCGCCCGAAATCCAGGTTAATGGTGTTTTGCGAGAACCCGTTCCCACCCGCATTAAACTCGCGCTGGAAGTTGCTGACCGAAACCGCTTGAGTGAAGTTCACTGAATTGGTAATGCGGTAGTCGAAATCATTCTTACCAAAGGTATTGCTCAAATCGAACCGCCATTCGCCCAGTTTTCCCCGGATACCGGCCGCCGCCGATATATCGGTCACATCGCTATTGATTTCGGGTAGAAAGCCATTGGGATACACTGCGAACACATTCGTTCGCACGGCAGCGGGGATTCCATTCGGGTAGCGGTAAAACCCGGCCGCATTACCCTTTTTCTTATTGTACCCTCCGAATGCATACAGTTCAAGTTGCTCGGTCAGGGGAATGCTGGCATTCAAGACAACTCCGCCGCCTTTTACTTCCGAGTTGCCGATACGCATATCGAAATCGTTGCGTGTGAGGCCTCTCTGAGCCAGCGTTTCGTCGTCTACCACTTTGCCGTCAACAGCCGGGAAAATCTGACCGGTGTAGGTGCCGGTCCGGTTGGTAGCGCTGCGACTCACATATTCGCCGGTGATGTTTACAAAGCCTTTCTGGCCCACTTTCAGGCCGTAATTAAGACCCAACTGAGCGGTACCACCATCCGAAATGTTTACGGAAGCATCCTTATTGTTGTTGATAATATAGTTTTTGTCATAACTGGTGACGTTCTGGCCATACGACACATTTCCGCTTAACCCGGTGCGGCTTTTCAATATAATATTGATGACCCCGGCAATGGCATCCGAGCCGTATTGCGCGGCTGCTCCGTCACGAAGAATCTCTATTTTTTCTACCGCGGTGGCTGGTATCGCATTCAAATCGGTTCCTACCGTGCCCCTGTTGACCGTGCCGTTGACATTCACCAGCGACGATTGGTGGCGCCTTTTGCCATTCACGAGGACCAGCACCTGGTCAGGGCCCAGGCCACGTAGCTGAGCGGGGTCGATGTGGTCGGAACCGTCGGAGATCGTCTGCCGCGACGACTGGAACGAGGGAGCGATATACGTTAATATCTGATTGATATCAACCTGTCCGACGCTGTTGGTGATCTGTGAAACGGGGATAATATCCACCGGAACGGGGGAGTCGATACGCGAACGCCCGCCGCTGCGTGAGCCGGTAACCACAATCTCTCCAAGCACTTCGGACGACTCGGCCAATGCGATGTTCAGTGGTGAAGATTGCCCTGCCGATACGACCGCCGGAATTATTTTAGGCGTGTACCCGATGAAGGAAATCACGATGTTGTAATTCCCGTCGGCCACATTCAGGGAGAAATTTCCATCCGCGTCGGTTACTGTTCCCGTGTTGGTGCCTTGTACAAGAATGGAAACGCCAGGCAAGGGAGCGCCGTTCTTTTCGTCGGTGATTTTCCCTTTCACAGACTGCGCCAGAGCCTGAATCGAAATGGAAATGAAAAGCAGAATTAATAGCGTTTTTTTCATGGATCGTGTGTTTAAATGATAAAATGTTTGCTGATAAATAGTATTAAATTATCAAATTATTATACTATTTAAACATAAGTTAAAACAAGTCGCTGCCAAAACCAAATATCAGGCCAAAGAAAAAGCCGGCCCGGAAATCCGGACCGGCCTGTATTTTAACTATTTAAGTGTCGCTTACAAGTTCAAAGCCGCATTCATTGACCGAACGGCCTCCGCTGACTTTTCAAACGCAGCTTTTTCGGCGTCGCTGAGGCGCAGGTTGACGATCTTTTCCCAG
This sequence comes from Dyadobacter sp. OTU695, assembly GCF_038440355.1. Classification (NCBI taxonomy): domain Bacteria; kingdom Pseudomonadati; phylum Bacteroidota; class Cytophagia; order Cytophagales; family Spirosomataceae; genus Dyadobacter; species Dyadobacter sp. OTU695. The sequence goes on from NZ_JASATN010000027.1 coordinate 53,695, forward strand.
CCGCTGCGGCCTAGTACCACCGGTACGCCCATACAAATGTCCTTCTGGCCATATTCGCCATTCAGGTAAACGCTGCAAGGCACAATGCGCTTCTGGTTGCGCACGATGCTTTCCACGAGCATCATCGTAGCCGCGCCGGGAGCGTACCAAGCCGAAGTTCCGATGAGTTTGGTGAGCGTCGCGCCGCCTACCATCGTGTCAGCAGCTACTTTTTCGAGCTGGTCGGCGGAGAGGAAACGGCTAACGGGGATACCGTTGTAGGTCGCCAACCGGGTTAATGGTATCATCGTAGTATCACCGTGCCCACCGATTACCATTCCGTGAATGTCGAGCGGCGAAACGTCCATGGCCAATGCCAGGTAGGTTTTGAAACGTGCGCTATCCAAAGCGCCGCCCATACCGATCAGACGTTTTTTAGGAATGCCCGATTCTTTCAAAGCCAGGTAAGTCATGGTATCCATCGGATTGGAAACCACGATCACGATCGCTTTCGGCGAATATTTCAGAAGGTTTTCTGTAACTCCCTTTACGATTCCTGCATTGATGCCGATCAGTTCTTCCCGGGTCATGCCCGGCTTACGAGGCAGCCCCGAGGTGATCACAACCACATCCGAGCCTTTGGTCTTCTCGTAATCATTGGTCGAGCCGATGGGCTTGGTATTGAATCCCAGTAAGGCGGCCGTCTGGTACATATCCAGGGACTTACCTTCGCTGACACCCTCTTTGATATCCAGCAACACCACTTCTTCTGCAAGCTCACGACGAATGATATTATCGGCAGTGGTTGCGCCTACCGCACCCGCACCTACCACAGTAATCTTCATAGGGAAATATGGTTAATTGTATAGAAATTGATGCTTTTTATATTTTTTCCTAAAAGTATGATACATAATTTGTTTAAACCAAGCGGAAATTGATTTTTTGCCGCAAAGCGGTCGGCTGGAAGCCCGGCCGCCATCCGGAACGCAATTTTTTCCGTAAGTTGATAGTTATAATGGCTTTATAAACCACTTTTCCCTGCTTTGTATAATGAATGACCAGTCAATGATTTCTCGGATTTTACAGTCGATATTTTTTAAGAAGGCCACAGGAAAAGCTGGACGTTACGCGAGAAATTCTACCCGCTTGTTTGAACTTGCCAAAGAGGTGCTGGGGAAACTCCAGACGGTGGGCTTCAAAGGAAACCTCTCCGAATTCCAGTCGAGCGTCCAGCTGCTGCTTCGCATGGTGAAAGCCTATGCCTCCGGCGAATATAAGCAGCTTCCCTGGAAAAGTTTGGTGTCGATAGTCGCTGTCCTCATTTATTTCGTATCTCCTATAGACCTTATTCCTGACTTCCTGCCGGTTATAGGCATTACCGACGATGTTGCGCTGGTAGTATGGCTCATCAAGACGCTGGGTGACGATATCCGGAAATTCGCTGATTGGGAGAAGACCACGAAGACAATTAATATCGGATAAAAGTGGCCGCAGGTCTGGTTGTTATAAAAAAGAATAGTTATTTTTGTAAACATTAATAAAAGAAACAGATATGGAATCAATAACCGTTTTAGGAATTATGGGGTTGGGCGGACAGGAGATTTTCCTGGTTGCTCTGTTCGTGTTGCTTTTCTTCGGAGCAAAGAAAATCCCAGAACTTATGCGCGGTTTGGGGCAGGGTATCAATGAGTTCAAGAACGCTACTAAAGACGTTAAGGAAAATATTGAAAAAAGCATGGAAGACCCCAAATAACGCTTCCATCTTATCGAAGGTTTGATCCAGAGCCATTAAGCTATCACTTAACGGCTCTGATTCTTTATTTACAACCCCACAAAAAAATTGCCTTGAAAGAGTATCTGACGCTGGCCGAAATTCAGAGAGATCTACGTGAAGAAGGTTTGACGTGCGTCAAGTTGGTTGACCACTATTTGGAAAAAATAGAGGCTAACAAGCATCTCAATGCTTTCGTTGAAGTTTATACCGAGGAAGCAAAAAAAGCCGCCCTGGCTGTGGATGCCAAGATTGCCGATGGAACTGCCGGAAAGCTGGCAGGCATGGTGATTGGTCTTAAAGATGTGCTTTCGCTTACGGGTCACGGCTTGCAGGCCGGAAGCCAGATCCTTCAAAATTATACAGCACCTTACACCGCAACCGCCGTGCAACGGCTGATCGATGAAGATGCGATCATCATCGGGCGGCAAAATTGCGACGAGTTTGCGATGGGTTCGTCGAATGAGAATTCTTCGTTCGGGCCTGTACTGAATGCCATTAACAATGCCAAAGTACCTGGCGGGTCGTCGGGAGGATCGGCTGTTGCCGTTCAGGCTGGGCTTTGCCATGCCTCTTTGGGAAGTGATACGGGTGGTTCGGTGCGCCAGCCGGCCGCATTCTGCGGTGTGATTGGTGTTAAACCCTCCTACGGGCGCGTTTCGCGCTACGGCCTTATTGCCTATGCCTCGTCTTTCGACTGCATTGGTCCCATTACCAAAAGTGTAGCTGATGCTGCATTGCTTCTGGAAGTGATGTCGGGTGCCGATGATTTCGATAGTACGGTTTCAGAACGACCGGTTCCAGCTTATACTGCCAGTTTAGAGTGGAAAGGCAAAGCTAAAATCGGATACATCCGAGATGCGGTGGAGAATGAAGCCATTGCACCGGAAATCCGCCAGCAGACCTCCGATTTGCTCAACCGCCTTCGCGCTGAAGGTCATGAAGTGGTCGGTATCGATATGCCGTTGCTGGATTCGCTTTTGCCTACTTATTATATTCTCACGACTGCGGAAGCAAGTTCGAACCTGTCACGTTTCGACGGTGTGCGGTACGGCTACCGCAGTCCCGAATCCGTGGATCTCGAAACCATGTATAAGAAGACGCGTACAGAAGGTTTTGGCGATGAGGTAAGGAGAAGGATACTGTTAGGTACTTTCGTATTAAGCGCAAATTATTACGACGCATACTATACCAAGGCGCAGCGCGTTAGAAGATTGGTGCGGGAGGAAACAGGCCGGTTCTTCGAGCAGTTCGATTTCCTGATTTCCCCGGTAACACCTACCACAGCTTTTACGATTGGTGAAAAGACAGAAGATCCGTTACAAATGTATCTGGCGGACATTTTCACTGTTCAGGCGAATGTCGTCGGTAATCCTGCGGTGTCCATTCCGAATGGGCTGGACGATCAGGGAATGCCGATCGGGATTCAAGTCATGGCCCCCTATTTCGGAGAGGAGAAAATGCTGGCATTTGCCAACTACCTCACCGAACTGAATACGGAAGGGGCTGTAACATACAACCAGAGCCACTAGGGCGAAAAGGGCATTGTCCCTTTTTTTGCGCTCTTTTTTGAAGGCAACGGCTGTATTTATTACCAGTGTTTCAAAGAAAATTATCGTGCCAGAATAACAGGCAACCATGTTACGTTATTCTGAATGAGAATGTTGCGTGAATTTTTAAAAATGTATTAGAGATTATTCTGATTCATCTGGCCAGTTCAAAACCCAAAAGGATTCTTCTATCTGTAAGTGGATCATCAACAGGTATAAGCCATTGAAAACCGTGAATTGATTAACCTTCAAAAAACATTTATTAATGAGGATTTCGAAAAGAGTATTGTGGCTCGGAGCCATGTGTGCAGGGTTTTGGAATACGCCTGGCGGGGCGATGGTTCCACAGGAGAGTTTGACATCCGGGCAGGATACAGTTGAGACTATTGCTCAGGACGAAAATGATTTGATGCCGTCTCTCCCGGAGGTTGAGGAAATTGGAGCCAATCCCGCTGTACCGGAGGAGCTTTTGAAAGAACGGTTTGCAAAGCTTGAAAAGTCGATTCCGCTTACTTACCACAAATCTTCGCACGAATTTGTAGAGTACTTTATCTACAAAAAAGCCAAATTCACGCAAACCATGATGGAGCGAATGCCGCTCTATTTCCCGCTTTTTGAAAAGGCGCTTGCGAAACACGGCTTACCTACCGAACTGAAATACCTTTCGATGATCGAGTCGGGCCTTAACCCGACAGTTATTTCCCACGCGAGAGCGGGCGGGCTCTGGCAATTTATGCCGGCAACCGGACGGGAATTCGGTCTTTACCAGGATAAATACATCGACGAGCGCTTCGAACCTGCCAAAGCAACTGAAGCGGCCTGTCTCTATCTCAAACAGCTTTACAATATCTTCGGCGACTGGGAGCTTGCACTGGCTTCGTATAATACCGGCCCGGGTAATGTGAAGCGCGCCATGCGCCGTTCCCGCGGAACGACGTTCTGGACGATCTATAATGTACTTCCCCGCGAAACGCGCTCGTACGTACCGCAATATGTAGCGATGAACTACATGATGAACTATGGCTACGACCACGGCATTTTCCCCGAAAATACCGAGTTTCAGATCCCGAACGATACCATTCATATCAACGGCTACATCGATCTCGCAACGTTTTGTAACAATGCAAGCATCGATTTTGAAGTCCTCAAAAAACTGAATCCGCAGATCACCAAAACGGTACTTCCGGATCAGACGCGTGATTTCGTTTTGAAGGTGCCTAGTGTTCAGTTCACTTACCTGATGAGCAACCGCGCATCGATTATGGACTCCTGCACGAGAAAGTATCTTTCTTCCGGTGTAATGGTGGCCAAGGCCGACAGCACGAAAACAGATTCGCTGGGCGGTAACGGTTCATTCCCGTACGTGCTCGCGTCGAACGTGCAGAACGTATCGGACGATGAAAGCTATGACGAAGATGGAGAGGAAGACGTAATTCAACGCAGCCGCACCAAACGCGTGTCATATACCGTACGCCGGGGCGATAATGTCGCCGGCATTGCACGGAAATATGGGATATCGGTAGTGTCGCTCCGCAAATGGAACCATATCCGCCGGAACAACATCCGCAGGGGACAGCGCCTGGTGATCTATAAAGAGGTGAAGGAGACCGTACCTGCAACGCGAATCGCTGTCAAAGCAAGGCAGCAGCAGGACGAGGAGCAATTGGCGAAACAGCAGCGTCATACCCGGAAACGTTATCATACCGTACAAAAAGGAGATACATTATGGATTATTTCGCAGCGCTACGGTCTGGAAATCGGTCAGTTGAAAAAGCGGAACAAGATCAGGGGCAACTCGATCAAGCCTGGTCAAAAACTGATTATTTCTACCTAGAAATTAACGCTTCAACATACACATACTATTTTTATGATTGCCTACGTTAACGGGATTGTAACTTATAAAGACCCAGCGTACGCTATTATCGATGTGAATGGAGTAGGATATGAGGTTCGTATATCATTACAGACCTATACTTCGCTCCCCGAACTCGGTGCCCGGTGCAAGCTGGTAACGTTTCTCAATATACGGGAAGATGCCCACGTCCTTTACGGTTTTTGGGGGAATGATGAAAAGAAGCTGTTCCTGGATCTGACAAGCATTTCAGGAATCGGGCCGTCGACAGCACTCGTAATGCTTTCCTCACTTTCCTCCTCAGAAATACGGCAAGGAATCATTGATGAAGACCTGCGCCTGATCCAATCGATCAAAGGCATTGGGTCAAAGACTGCTCAACGCGTAATCCTCGAACTAAGAGACAAAATTCGAAAGGAAGAGCTCGTTTCAACAGGTCCAAGATCTGCGGAAACGTCGTCGGGCACTCTCCGGAGTGAAGCGTTGGCTGCGCTCGTTACCCTGGGGATTCCCAAGGCAACGGCGGAGAAAAGTCTGGATGTCATCATCAAGCGTGAGGGGCAGTCTATTAGCGTTGAAAATCTTATCAAACTGGCGTTACGTTAACCGGAACAGCAATGATATTTGGTGAAAAATTTTACAACTGTGGAATCGTGTTGATGGATTTGTTTGTAAATACAACCTTCTCTAAATAAGTATATTACCTTGTCATCAACGATTTACTCATTTCTTTTTAAGGTATTAAGCATTTCGGCCGGAGCGGTGTTACTCGTGAACGTTTCAGGCGGCAAGGGTGAACCATATTCGGAGCAGGCGCAAGAATGGGCCATCCTCGCAGATACGCTTAAAGATGATACCACCAGGAAAAACATCGACAGGTCGGGCTCTCAGCTGATCATGCGATGGAAAGATTATTATTCCAATCGTCTTACCGAGCCGCGCCCCCGTTCACCATTTTACCTGCGCGAGCCCAGCAATATCTCTACGAACATTACGCTCGACAGTGCAGGAAAAATTGCGGTGACCGAGAAAATTCAGACACCCCCTGGTGCGGCGACACCCGGAGCCCCCGGCATGCCAATGCCAGGAAGTACATTAAACTACCGCTATCCTGAGCGGATGGACCTTGAAACATACGACAAGATTCAGGAGGACCGTGCATTTAAAAGCCTCCTGCGTGAGTATGCGGGCAGGCAGGACGGCAATAGTGCCATGGGGGCACGCGGGCTGCTGCCCAAGCTGGACCTTCCGCCAGGGCTGACCAAATTGCTGGGGGATGACTTCGTGAATTTCAAGCCAACCGGTTTCGTATCACTGGACCTCGGGCTTATGCACCAGTTCCTCGATAACCCGGCTATCCCGATCCGCCAGCGCAAGAATACCCAATTCATTTTCAACGAACAGATCAATATCAACTTCGATGCCAAGCTCGGCGATCAGCTCGGTTTTCAGACCAACTTCGATACAAAAGCCAACTTCAACTTCGAGAATGCGATCAAGCTGAACTATAAAAATCCAGAGGAGAGTTTCATTCGGAAAATAGAAGCGGGTAATATCAACTGGGCCATTAACAGCCAGCTCATTCCCGGTGTTCAGAATTTGTTTGGTTTGAAAACTGATTTCCAGTTTGGCCGTCTGAGCGCCACTTTCGTCGCCTCACAACAGAAATCCAGCAAAGAGCGGATCACGCTCCGCGGCGGTGCGCAAAGCCGGGATTTTGAATTGCGGGCCGATACCTACGACGAGAACCGCAACTTTTTTCTTTCCCAATATTTCCGGAACATTTACGAAAGCTCGCTGCAAAATACACCGACCATTACCTCGGGTGTGACTGTAACGCGTCTTGAAGTGTATGTTACCAACCGCACGACCACCACCGAATCGCTTCGGAACATCGCCGGTTTTGCCGATTTGGGCGAACCTGCACCATACCGTGCCGGTAACCCCAACTTACAACCTGTGCGATCCACCTCACCAGCCGGAAACGACGCCAATGGTCTCTACAAGACGCTGACCGGTAACAATGCTTTCAGACAGGTAGACAATACAAATACGGCGATAACAGGCTTGGGGCTCGAAAAGACAGTAGACTACGAATTGCTCCGCGGTGCGAAACGTCTGATCGTCGACCGCGACTATACATTCCACCCGCAGCTGGGTTACATTTCCCTTACCAATGCACTCCGCAATGATGAAGTCTTAGCTGTTTCTTATGAATATACGTTAAATGGCCGCGCTTTCAAGGTGGGGGAGCTTACAGAAGATTACCAGGCAAGGAAGGACAACGAGGTAATCGCATTGAAACTCCTTAAATCCTCGACAATACGTAACAACACCAAGTTGCCGATGTGGGATTTGATGATGAAAAATATCTATTCGCTCGGTACCAGCCAGATCGACAAGCAGGGATTTCAATTAAGGGTTATTTACAAAGACGATCAGACCGGTATCGATAATCCCAATTTGCAGGAAAGTAGCATTGCCAACATTCCGCTGATCCGTCTATCGGGTCTCGATCGCCTTAATCCCGTCAACGATTTACAACCGGACGGTAACTTTGACTTTGTGGACGGTATTACGATGGATAGCAAAACCGGGAGAATCATTTTCCCTGTGCTGGAACCATTCGGTAGTAACCTTTCCAGGAAATTCGGGCCGGGCGAGGACGTTTACCGCAATAAATATGTGTTCAACGAGCTCTACCGCACGACGATGATCGATGCGCAGCAGGTTTCGGAACGCAACAAGTTTTTCATCAAAGGTGCTTACCAATCGAGCGGCGGCGCTGAGGTGCAGTTGCCATTCGGGGTGCTGGAAACCTCCGTAACCGTGACTTCGGGCGGCGTGCCGCTTTCTCCGGGCTCGGATTATATTGTGGAAGCGCAGATAGGCCGTGTGCGGATTCTGAATGCCAGCGTACTTGCCTCTGGACGTGAAATCGTGATCGAATATGAACGCCCGGACATGTTCCAGAACCAGATCAGGACATTGGTAGGAACACGTCTCGACTATGTTGTTAACCGCAATCTGAGTGTCGGTTTAACCGCAATGAAATACAAGGAGCGTACTGCCGGCTTCCTTTCGAGGGTATCTATCGGTAACGAGCCTGTGAATAACACCATGCTGGGGTTTGATGTGAACTTCCGCAAGGACGCACCTTTCCTGACCAAATGGCTGGATGCATTGCCGCTGATCCAAACCAAGGAAATGTCGACGATCCAGTTCAAAGGAGAATTTGCTAAATTATTTCCAGGTGTTTCCAAAGACGTGAACAACCGCTCGCTGGTGGACGATTTTGAAGCTGCAAGAACGGTTTACGACCTGGCGCGTCAGCCTCAGAAATGGCGTCTGGCTGCGGTCCCGAGCAAGTTCAGAGCAGGCTTTGATGGTAAAAACCTGAACTACGGCTATAAGCGTGCGAAAATCTCTGCATATACCGTCGATAACATCTTCGGCGGGGCGCAGGGCCTCGGCGGAGGTTATCAGCCGCCGACCAATTTCGATGACGAAGACCGTAAGAACTACTACGAGCGGCTCTACCTCCCCAATCAGATTTTCCCGAACCGTGCCATTGCCGGCCTGGTAACTTATCCGCAGCAGGTGCTGGACATTGCATATTACCCCAGCGAGCGCGGGATGTACAACTACAACACGGACCTCAACCCGGATGGCCGCATGAAAAACCCGAAAAACAATTTCGGGGCATTGAGCCGTGCGATTACTTCGGATAATGACTTTGATAATGCCAATATTGAAAGTATTGAGTTCTGGATGCTCGATCCGTTCATTAATGATGGCTCTAAAAAAAGTGCTGTTAGGGACGGTTTTTCCGACCAACCCAACACAACCGGAGGAAAACTGGTTTTCAACCTCGGGGACATTTCGGAAGACGTGATTCCAGACGAACGTTACAACTTTGAAAACGGTTTGCCACTAGTACCTAAGCAGGTAGGTGTAAATGTCGATTCGACGGCCTGGGGTTATGCTACCAAATCACAATACCTGATCAATGCATTCAGCAATGAAAATGGCGCCCGCCAGAAACAGGATGTCGGCCTGGACGGTTTGACAAACGAGGAAGAGCGTACTTTTTTCAAAACATTCATCGACCGCCTCCCCGCTAACCTTACCGCCGAAGCACGTGCAAAAATCCTGGCCGACCCTTCCGGCGACGATTTCCAGTTCTTCCTCGGGGCCGATCTTGACAGCGCCGATCTGAAAGTGCTGGAACGTTACAAAAACTATGTAGGGATGGAGAACAACTCCCCCGAAAGTCAGGGAAGATCTGTGGATGTAACGCCGGCTTCGACCAACATTCCCGACGGTGAGGACATGAACGTCGATAATACGATCAACGACAATGAATCCTATTACGAATACGAAATAGACCTAAAACCGGGACAGCTCGCGGTTGGAAATGGCTATATCGTCGATAAAACCGTAAATACCGCCGACCAGCAGACCTGGTATCTTTTCCGTGTACCTATCAAAGAATTCTCCGGTGTTGTAGGAAGTATGAATGGGTTTAAATCCATCCGGTTTATGCGGATGTATCTCACTGATTTCCAGCAACCGGTAGTGCTTCGGTTTGCGCAGCTACAAATGGTGGGCCAGCAATACCGGAAATATACCTACAACCTCGACGCGCCCGGCTTGCAGGAGGTGCCAGAGCCTTATGATGCGAAATTTACCGTCGGAACTGTCAGCGTTGAAGAAAACAGCCAGGGTAACAGTGATAAATACCGTTACGACATTCCTCCGGGCTGGATACGCGATCAGGACAATACACAGCGTCCACCATTGTTGCTGAACGAGCAGTCGATGAGCCTTTGCGTGACCGACCTCCGCGATGGTGACTCGCGGGCGGTTTTCAAAAATGTGAATCTCGACCTGCTTTTCCGCAAGCGCCTGCGTATGTATGTACACATGCAGAATGAGCAGAACGAGGATAATATGGTGGGGGCGTTCATGCGTATCGGTACGGACCTAACCCAGAATTATTACGAGATCGATCTGTCGGGTTTGAAGGCAACACGCCCGGGGACGGCAACAAGGGAGGAGATTTGGCCCGAGGGTAACGAGATCAATATCGCGTTGTCGGATTTGATAGACGCGAAAGCACAGCGAAACCGGCAAATTGACAAGAACCTGAGCGTACCTTACACCATTACGACTTCCGATGGCCGGTATAAGCTCACCGTCGTGGGGAACCCCGATATGAGCGCGTTGAAAGTGATCATGATCGGTATGCGAAACCCGAAATCGGTGGATGAGCGTTCGAAATCGTTCTGTTTATGGGTGGATGAAATGCACGTCGAAGGATTCGACGATACGGGTGGTATGGCGGCCATTGCGCAACTTAACGCTAAACTGGCTGATTTTGCGACGCTGACCGCTTCCGGCCGGATCGAGACGTTTGGTTTCGGGACCGTGCAGCAGCGCATTGGTGAACGCACGCGTAACTTTACTTCGGAATATGGTTTCTCCTCGAATATCGCTCTGGACAAATTGCTTCCCGCCAACTGGGGCTTCCAGATACCGCTGTTTGTAAGCTACGACCGGCGCAATGTGAAACCGCATTTCGACCCGCTCGATCCGGATACGCCATTAAGTACATCGCTGGATAACCTGCTTACCGATGAGCAGCGCAATGGTTACAGACGGATGGTGGAAGAGAATGCCGTCAAGCGAGGGTTCAACTTCTCGAACGTCCGAAAGATCAAAACCAAACCGGGCGCGAGAAACCATTTCTACGACTTTGAAAACTTTTCGTTCACCTACGCATTCAGTGATGACAAGCGACGGAATATCCTGACACAGGAGTACAACCAGCGGATGTATAAAGCGGGTATCTCATATATGTATGCCAGCCAGCCGAAGGCCATCGAACCATTTAAAAAGTGGAAGGCGACAGGTCGTTGGGCGGAATTTATTAAGGAATTCAATGTGACGCTCTTGCCGAACATGGTTTCGCTGCGCACCGATGTGGATCGCCGGTTCCTGAAAACCCAACTGCGCAATGCAGATCTGACGACCGATGGCATTCAACCATTGTATGAAAAATATTTCTGGTTTAACCGCTACTACGACTTTGGCTGGAACCTGACGCGCAACATGACGCTGACCTACGCGGCCACGGCCAACTCGATCGTCGATGAACCGGAAGGGGACATCAATACCGGGGAGAAAAAGGATTCACTTTGGAGCAATTTCAAAAAGCTGGGCCGTATCAAAAACTTTGACCAGAAAATAGACCTGACTTACCGGTTACCGCTCGACAAAATCCCGGTTCTGGACTGGATGTCGGCAGATTACAAACATTCGATCGGGTACAATTACCAGGCTAATGCACTAGGTTTAAAAGACACGACAGGCTTGCCGTTCGGGGACATTATCCGCAACAGCCGCGAGCGGGGTGTTACCGGAAAGGTGGATTTTGTATTGCTTTATAACAAGCTGCGCTACCTGAAATTTGCCAATACACCGTCGGCTGCAAGGAAAAACTTTGCCCGTAGCCCTGGTGATATCGAGGACATCGATATGCGTACGACCGACCTTGTGAAGAACCTCACCAGGGCGTTAATGACTGTACGTGGTATCAATGTAAGTTATTCTGTTTTGGAAACGACCGCGTTGCCAGGCTACCTGAGAGCGCCCAAGTATTTCGGGCTGGACAATGCTAATGCGCCAGGGTTGGGTTTTGTATTAGGTCAGCAGGACCGGAATTTCCAGGTGAAGGCAGCAGAAAAGGGCTGGATCACTCGGAGTGAGCAGCAGAACATGCCGTTCCAGCAAACCATTGCTAAGAACTTCTCGGCCAATACGACATTGGAACCGTTCAAGGATTTCAGGCTGATCATCGAAGCCCGCCTGACGCGGCAGGATGCTTACCAGGAATTCTACCGTCCCGATTCGTCCGGCAATTTCGTGTCACAAAGCCCGTTGCGGAATGGTCAGTTCAGTATGTCGTTCATGTCGTTCAGGACTGCATTTGCTAAAATGCGGAGGGACAATTCTTCGCCGGTATTCGACAAGTTCCGTGCTTACCGGGCTATTCTGCGCGACCGCCTGAATGCAGAGAACAAAAGCGGCGGCGAATACAACGAAACATCGCAGGACGTACTCATTTCGGCCTTCTTCGCTGCGTATACCGGCAAGGACCCTAAAACGGTACGTACTAACCCGTTCCTGAAATTCCCGATGCCCAACTGGGATTTGAGCTACAATGGCCTTTCGTCGATTCCGGCGTTCAAACGGTTGTTCAGCTCGTTCACCTTGCGGCATAAATACATGTCCAATTACAGCGTAGGTAACTTCACATCGTCGCTGGATTACGAGGCACTTTATGTAAACCTTGCTGTAACCGGTTATCCGTTATCATCCCGATTGAACGACCTGGGCCAATATGTGCCCGTGTTTGCGATGAGTACCATTACACTTTCGGAGAAATTCCAGCCGCTGGTGGGTGTGGAGATGCGCACGCAGAGCCGTATAACCGCGCGTGTCGAATACAACCGCGATCGCACCATCGCATTGAACCTTTCGAACTCGCAGGTAGCCGAGCTCTTCAACCAGGATATCACTGTCAACATTGGCTTTACAAAAAACAATGTGCCGCTGCCGTTCAAGATCAATGGTGTGAAGAAGAAGTTGAAAAACGATATGACCATGCAACTCGCGATGACATTCCGCGATACGCGTTCGATCCAGCGGAAATTTGACGGAGAGAATATCCCCATTGCCGGGAATATCAACTTCCAGCTGCGGCCGACGGTGAATTACATGGTTAACAACCGTTTAAGCGTACAATTCTATTTCGACCGCACGTTCAACGATCCGCTGGTTTCCAACTCATTCTATCGCGCCAGCACAGCCGGTGGCGTGCAGCTGAAGTTCAATTTGGCTGAATAACATTTTGATTTGGAAAATACAGCTTACATCCTGTAATTTGCGCTCCAAAGATGTTCACTACTTACCTGATTTTATCATGAATTTTCCATCAGAACTCAAATACACAGAAGATCACGAATGGATTCGTATTGAAGGAGATACAGCGGTTATCGGCATCACCGAGCATGCCCAGAATGAATTAGGTGACATTGTGTATGTGGACATTAACACCGTTGGAGAAGCGCTTGGCAAAGGCGATGTTTTTGGATCGGTTGAAGCGGTGAAAACAGTATCCGACCTTTTCATCCCGGTTGCAGGTACAGTGCTTGAAGTAAATGAAGAACTCGACGGTGAGCCCGAACTCGTGAACACCGATCCTTACGGTCGCGGATGGATGGTCAAGATCAGTCTGGCTAACCCCGGCGACGAAGACGGCTTGCTTTCCGCAGAGCAGTACCAGGAATTTATAGGTGCCTGATATTAGGTTGAAGCTCCATTCGGAGCTTTTTTTTTGAAACCGGCGCAAAGCTGCATTCCCGGTGTATAGTTTGAAATAAATATGAAATTGTTAGTTAGCTCGGTTCGGGTAATTGATAAAAAATCGCCCTTCAACGGTCAGGTGAAAGACATCCTGATCGAAGGCGGGAAGATCAAACAAATTGGCTATAACCTCGACGCAGGTAATGCGCAGGCGATAGACGGTACTGGCTTGTCGGTTTCCGCAGGCTGGGTCGATATGCGCGTGCAAGGGCGCGATCCTGGTTTTGAGCATAAAGAAGATTTACATTCCGTTCGGCAGGCTGCGGCGCATGGCGGGTTTACGGAGATCGTACTGCTGCCCAACACCCAGCCGGTGGTGGATACGAAGGATACGCTCAATTATATTCGCCACAGCGGCTTCGGCGGACTGGTTACATTGCATCCCGCGGCGGCGGTCACAAAGAAGACCGACGGCGTCGATTTCACGGAAATGATGGACTTGCATCAGGCCGGTGCCATTGCATTTACCGATGGTGAAAGCCCGGTACAGAATGCGGATTTGCTTTTGAAAACCATTCTATACCTGCGGCCACTCAATGCATTGCTCATTAACCGCCCCGAAGACCGTGAGCTCACGCTGTACGGGCAAATGCACGAGGGCGTAACGAGCACGCTCGTAGGAATGAAGGGGATGCCGTCGCTGGCAGAGGAAATGATGCTGATCCGGGACCTGAAACTGCTCGAATACGCATTGGAGAAAAATACTTATGACACCTCCGATCCGGTACTGCACGTTTCGCTGCTGTCGACCGTGCGGGGTGTCGAACTGGTACGCGAAGCGAAGGCCAAAGGCCTGCCTGTTTCTGCGGATATCGCCGCGCACCAGCTTGCATTTGAGGATAAGGAACTGATGGGCTTCGATACCAACCTGAAAGTTAACCCGCCATTCCGCTCAGCGGAGGATAATGCGGCGCTTCGCGAAGGCTTGGCGGACGGTACCATCGACGCCATTGTTTCAGATCATAACCCGCATGACGAGGAGAGCAAAAACCTCGAATTCGACCATGCCGATTTTGGCATAACAGGCTTGGAAACTGCATTTGCACTGTCAATCATGCATAGCGGGCTGGTTTTGGAAGATGTGATAGAGAAACTTACCGCTCAGCCAAGGAGAATCCTGCGGCTTCCGGCGGTGGGTGTGGCAGAAGGTTCAGCAGCAAACCTGACGTTCTTCGATCCGCATGCGGAATGGGTTTTTGGTAAAACCTATTCCAAATCAAAAAATACACCGTTCCTGGGACAGACGCTGAGAGGCAAGGTAAGAGGGGTGATCAACAATGGTAAACAGGAGTGGTTCAAATGAATTCGATTTTAGCATATTTTAATAAACCTATTTTAAAACTTTCGTTGCTGTTCGGGCTGGCGTTAGGCGTATTGGTCTTTCTGTTCTTCCTGGGCCTTTACGCGATGGGCATTGTACCGCTCGGAAACAACAAGGTGCTCGACATCGGGATTCATATTATCCTCATTGCCGGCGCTTGCTGGTATTACCGCAAGAAAGTCGGGAATGGCTTTTTGCATTTATGGGAAGCATTAACCATCGGTTACGTTGTAAATACCGTTGGTGCATTGGTAGCCGGCTGGCTGATCTATTTTTTTGTAACTTATATTGACCCATCCGTTTTTGCGGAATACATCGCCCAGATGAAAGACCTGATGCTGCAAGGCAAAGCCGAGCTCGTCAAGAACATCGGGGAGGCGGAGTTTCAGAAGATGTACAATGGTGTGGGAGAAATGAAGACTTCGGAAATCATTATGGACGAAGTAGGTAAGAAGACCGTGATGGCGATTATCCCTATTCTGGTGATTTCTCTGATTTTGAGAAAACAGGATTATAGCATTCTTCAAAACAACAAATCTTAAACCTTCACATGGAAGAAAAAACCTCTACCGCTCGTGTTGCCCTGAAATATGGCTTGGTCGTTGCCGTTGTAACGATGGTATATTCGACGGTCCTGAACCTTGCCGGGCTTGGAACGAACAAGATACTGGCTTCGTTGACGTACGTTTTTATGATCGTTGCGATCGTACTGGCCATGAAGGATTTTCGGGAGAAGAATGGAGGTTTTATCAGCTATGGAGAAGGGTTGGGGCTGGGTACCCTTACTTCCGCAGTCCTGGGTTTGCTGAGTTCGGCTTTTACGATCTTTTACATCCAGTTTATCGACTCCAATATGCTCACGCAGAGCCTCGACCAGATGCGCGAAGAGCTGGAAGCGAAGGGGATGGATGACGCGCAGATTGAACAGGCGCTGGAAGTGTCGCAGAAATTCATGTCGCCCGGGATCATGTTCGTGATGGTGATTTTCGGATACCTGGTCATGGGCTTTATTTTTTCGCTGATCATCGCCGCCATTATGCGCAAGGAAAAGCCAGTCTTTGAGTAACGCATTCCTGAAAAGACTTAAATCAAAATCCCCGAATAGTGTTAGCAATCTTCCGAAAAGAGGTAGCCAGTTTTTTCAATTCACTGATCGCATACATTGTCATGGCGGTCTTCCTGACTGCTATCGGTCTGATCGTCTGGGTTTTTCCTGAATCCAATATCCTGGACTACGGTTATGCCGATTTGGGTTCGTTTTTCGGCCTCGCGCCTTATGTGCTGATATTCCTCATACCAGCCATTACCATGCGCTCGTTAGCCGAAGAATCGCGGAACGGAACGCTGGAATTGCTCCTGACCAAACCGATCCGCAACATCGATCTGGTACTCGGGAAATTCTTCGCAAACTGGGTGCTGGTGGTGCTTACATTGCTGCCGACGCTCATTTACTATTACAGTATTTACCAACTGGGGAACCCCGTAGGCGATGTCGATTCGGCTGCTGTGGCGGGTTCTTATCTTGGCTTACTGCTATTAAGCGGCGTGCTGGTAGCGATGGGCGTCTGGGCGTCGTCGCTGAACGATAACCAGATCGTCGCATTCATTCTCGGCGTATTCCTCGCATTCATCTGGTACGTCGGTTTTGGCGCCGTTTCCGGTATGTTTGGCGATGGTTTTGCGGCGAGCCTGCTCTCCGGTATAGCGCTCGACGTTCAGTACCAGGCACTCGGTAAAGGCCTCATCGACTCCCGGAACGTCATTTACCTGCTCAGTCTCATCATATTCTTTATCTTCCTGACCCTCTGGCGGGTAGAAAGCCTGAGAAAGTAAAACCGGTTGGAGATTACTCGCACATTGTCGATCCATTCCGGAACAGTCGTCGTATATGCTAAAAAAACACACTACGATGATCGGTTCATACACACAGTACGGAATACCGGCAATAACCCCCTCTGTGGTGATTTTTTCCTGCAATGGCAACAAGGCAATAATTTGTTACAGCCCCGCCAGCCATATGGGAAATTTCATTAGATTGCCAGTAAGTAATTTACAATTTAATGATAAACAACTCTTGGCGACAAGCAAGGTAAAATACTCGGAAGAGGAATTGGTGTCGGCGCTCAAACGGAACGAGCGAAGCGCCTTCGAATTCCTGTACGACCATTACTCGGGAGCTTTGTTTAATATCATTTCAAAAACGTTGAGGGATGAGGAGAAAGCCGCAGATGTGTTGCAGGAAAGCTTTCTGAAGATTTGGAAGAATATCGCTTCCTATAATCCGGAGAAAGGACGATTGTTTACATGGATTATGAATATCGCCCGTAACGGCGCGATAGACGCAGTCAGGGCGGAAGGCCGGAAGCCGGCAATGGATGATATTGAAAACACGGTGGTCCTCAATGAAAAGGATACGTACGAAGATTCACAGACTGTCAGTTCGGACATGAAGGCGATTGTCGACATGCTAAGGCCTGAAAGGAAAATCCTCATCGACATGGCCTATTTCCAGGGCTATACCCATGAGGAAATATCGGAAGAATTGAGCATTCCGCTAGGCACCGTGAAATCGCGGATCCGGACCGCATTACAAGAGTTAAAACGATACTTTGCAGTATGAATATCCAAGCCTATATAGAGTCCGGTATATTGGAGGAATATGTATTGGGCACTGTTTCTCCCCAGGAGAAGCAGGAGGTGGAGTGTATGTCGCATATTTACCCTGAAATCAAGGAAGAGTTGTTGCGTACCGAAAGCGCGTTGGAAGAATATGCGCTGAAACACCAGGCAACGCCCCCGCCTTCGTTGAAAGAGTCGATTTTTGCGCAGATGAACTTCGATGCTGCTGCGGAGGAAGATACAATGTCCGATGAAACGACCGATGAAAAGATAGTCCCGCTGGTCGAAGGAACGGCAGTAGCGCAGCCTGTTGACACCGATACCCGTGTGATCGAGAATGCATTCGAGCGCGTGGAAACGAAGGAAGTAATGCCTTTCTGGTCGAAGCTCGCCGTAGCCGCCGCCGTGCTGCTAGCACTGTTTGCAGGATGGTCGGCCATGCAGATGACTGATATGAAAAGCGCCAATAACAAATTGGTCGCCGAGGTAGAAACCATGCAGACGGATATGGCAGCCATGAAAAGCCAGGCCGAATACAACCAGGCGCTGGCCAACCTGTTCCGCAGCCCCTCGTACAAGCACATTCACATGGCAGGCCTGCCGAAATCGCCCGAAAGCGCGGTATCGGCATTCTGGAACACGCAAACGAATGAGGTGTTACTAGACGTGCAAAACCTGCCCGCAGCGCCTCAGGGTAAGCAATATCAGCTTTGGAGCATTGTGGACGGCAAGCCTGTCGACATTGGGATGCTAGATAAAGCATTTACCGGTAAAGTCCTTAAAATGAAAAACACCAAAGCCGGTTCCGCCGCATTTGCCATAACGCTGGAAAAAGAAGGCGGCAACCCAACCCCGACGATGGAGGAGATGTATGTGATGGGGAAAGTGAGTTAGAGAAAATGTTGGCCAGGGAAACGTGCATAATGTTAAACTGGGAAATGTGATCCTGAGAAATATAAAACTGAGAAATGTAAAACTGAGAAATGTCAGCCTGAGCGCAGTCGAAGGCAGTCCATACCGAGAGATGATAAGTACCATCGTGCAAGCACTTCGACTGCGCTCAGTGTGACAACGTCAGGAGATGTAAGTACCATCGTGCATACGCTTCGACTGCGCTCCTGTGTGACAACATCAGGAGATGTAAGTACCATCGTGCATGCACTTCGACTACGCTCAGTGTGACAACATCGGGAGATGTAAGTACCATCGTGCATGCACTTCGACTTCGCTCAGTGTGACAACACTGGGAGATGTGAGTACCATCTTACAAGCACTTCGACCGCCCGGCGGCCCGGTTCGCTCAGTGTGACAAATAAAAATATGTCCATTAAATATGAAGCGTAGTAGTTTCTTAAAAAGTATCGCACTCAGTGGTGCACTGGTTAATATCGACAAAGGTCCGGCTGAACAGTCCGGACCTTTGTCGCATGAAAAGAGGTCGAAGGAAACCTTAACCGCCGACCTCGTCATCGCCGGCGGCGGCCTCGGTGGTTGCGCGGCCGCATTGGCCGCATTGCGCAATGGCCTCTCGGTAATCCTCACCGAAGAAACCGACTGGATCGGCGGGCAGATCTCCCAGCAAGGCGTCCCGCCCGACGAGCACAAGTGGATCGAAACGCACGGCGCCACGAAGACTTACCGGCAGTTCCGAACGGCTGTGCGCGAATATTACCAGAAAAACTACCCGCTCACCGCCGAAGCCAAAAGCCGCAAAAACCTCAACCCCGGTGACGGGTCGGTATCCAAGCTCTGCCACGAACCACGCGTAGCCGTAGCCGTGCTCACCGACTTGCTCAATCCCTACCTCAGCTCCGGCAAGCTGACATTGCTTTTGGAACATAAAATCGTGTCCGCGGACGTGAAAGGTAACAAAGTACAATCGCTCACCGCCCTCAACCGCCGCAACAAAACCCAGGTAACCCTCACCGCGCCCTATTTTGTGGACGCTACCGAGCTCGGCGACCTGCTACCCATGACCGGTACCGAATACGTGACCGGCGCCGAATCCAAGGCCCAAACCGGCGAATTCCACGCCCCCGAAAAGGCCGATCCCGAAAACGTGCAGGCATTCACCGTCTGCTACGCGATAGACTACCGCCCGGGTGAAAACCACGTGATCAAAAAGCCGCGCGAATATGATTTCTGGAAGAACTACGTGCCCAAAATGGCCAAACCATGGTCGGGCAGGCTGCTCGACCTCTCCTATTCCAACCCCAAAACCCTGGAACCGAAACAGCTCGGCTTCCACCCGGAAGGCATCGCCACCGGCGACAAGCTCAACCTCTGGCTCTACCGCCGCATTATCAACAAGGCCAACTTCACCCCCGGCACCTACGCCGGCGACATTACCATCGTAAACTGGCCGCAAAACGACTACACCCTCGGCAACCTCATCAGCCCCAGCGAAAAGGATTTCGACAAGCATTTCGAGCGCGGCAAGCAACTCAGCCTCTCGCTCCTGTACTGGCTCCAAACCGAAGCGCCGCGCCCCGACGGCGGCAAAGGCTGGCCCGGCATCCGCCTCCGCAAAGACGTAATGGGCACCGAAGACGGCCTCGCCAAATACCCCTACGTCCGCGAATCCCGCCGCATCAAGGCCCTTTTCACCATCAAAGAAGAACACGTAGGCGCCGAGCAGCGCGCGAGCATCACCGGCCAATCTGCTGGCGTGAAAGCTGCTGAGTTTGAAGACAGCGTCGGCATCGGCTACTACCATATTGATTTGCACCCGAGTACCGGCGGGGATAATTACATTGATTTCGGGTCATTGCCGTTTCAGATCTCCCTGGGCGCGCTGCTGCCCGTGCGGATGGAGAATATTTTGCCTGCTAACAAGAATATTGGAACCACGCATGTTACCAATGGTTGTTATAGGCTGCATCCGGTGGAGTGGAGCATTGGGGAGGCTGTGGGGTTGTTGGTGAAGTATGCAACTGAGAAGAAGGTGCTTCCGCGGGGTGTTAGGGAGGATAAGGGGTTGTTGGCGGGGTTTCAGGAGTTTGTTAGAGGGGAAGGGGTTGAGTTGGAATGGAGGGGGTAGGCATGCGTGACTTATACTCATTCGATCAAATTAGAGTTTATGACACTTTCTATTTGGATTTCTTTTGAAATGAATCCCTGGATTTTGAAAATTTTCATTCGTTGATATATAGATGAGTATATAAAGGTGTCTTTGATATTATTGTTGTTTTTGGCATATAAGTCGTATAGATTTTGTAGTTCCGTGATATATGCTATCTCTCCAAAAACTGCGATATATACTAACTCGGTTATTCCACCAATGAAAAAAAGTAGCAATGATAGGTTTTGATCTAGGAATGCTTTAAATCCAGAACCATATAGCGTAAGCAGATTGTCAATGTCCAAATAATTTGCCCATATCCTAAATTCTAGAATAAAATCGAACAGAGTATAGTGACTTGGTCTCTTAAAACGTCTTCCCCTCTTTTTAAAGCGCTTATAGATTTCTCTTGTAATTTCCGGAGATGAGAGATTCGGTGTGCGTGGATGATAGCTATACATATGGTTTAAGTGTTTAAGATAACCAACCATAGTTTTCGCTACAAAATATTTGCGTTTGGGTTTGTAAGCGATATCTAATGGAAACTTCCAAGCTACTTTTTGAAAAGAGTCCAAAGCGTTGTTTTTGAATGAATTTAGCGTGGCTTTGTGCTCTTGAATTCTAAAATCTGGATTTTTATATTGCGCTATCGTTCGGAGATAAAAGTATGAAGAATAGTAAAATTCAGTTATTTTCCAGGAAGGGAACGTGAACCTAGCAGTCGAGATCTGTAAATTTTCATTGATATCTCCAAACGAAACACCAAGTGTAGATGCTTTTAATGGATAAATAAATGCTAATTCGTTGTACCATCCCCTTTTTATGTCATCCGTAATACTTTTTATCTTAACATGTGGAGAAGTAAATTCCTTCTTTATATGTTTTAATTCAATCTTGTTAACGGATAAGTATTGTACAAAAATATGATGAATATTAAACTTTTTCTTCTTAATATTGTCTATTGTAGTGTAACAAGTTTTGAAAAGCCAGGCGATGTAATCCAAAGTTTGGTGCCAGTCGCTATAATCTAAAAGCTCGTCAGGAGTGTATGCCTCGTCGGGAGTAGACAAACTCTTATTGAGGTGGTTAACAATTAATTTTGAAGATAATTCATCGCTAACAATATATGTCGCCCCGTTCTCCTGGGAAGCTGTTAAAATTCCTTTTTTTTATCCATTTGTAGACGGTGGACGGATGCACATTCATCTGGGATGCAAAATTTTTTACTTTGAAAGATACATCATCCATGTTATCGTTTATTGAGGACTCATGATGAATAAGTTTTTTCTTTTTTTTGATTAGCGAACCGATTTAATTAAAGATAGATTTGATTAGGGCCTTGATTGTTAGATTATTAAGTTTTCCAAGTGCTGGTGAAATATTTGAATTATTGTCTCGATCATCTTTCCAGTGTAAAGCCTCGTTGTATATAATTCCGAGGAAATAATACATCTCATTTACGTTTATCCCGATATTTTCTGCATATTCTAGCTTTTCATTCGTACCCCCGTCTTTGTCGTTGAGATATGTATTCTGATGATCAGGTTCATTTATGAGATTGTATACTTTTTCTTCGATTTTTTTGCGTACAGCGCAGCATACTGCTAGCGGATCAAATGTTTGTTCATTATTGCAATACTTGTCGACCTCGCCAAATATATATTGATCAAAATTATTCCCTTCTCCCCAAGTTGGTTTAAGTCCTCGTGCATCAAAATCCGCGCGTCTGCTTAGCGCTGAGGTATGATAATGGAGGAGGTGCTTTTCAATATCATTCTTTAAAGGAGAGGTCGCGATATTTCGCTCTTTTAATACTTTAATAAACTGCTCATGAACGTTTGCGTTACTTTTGTTAAGGTAATGAACCTTAACTCTATGTTTTCTGCCGAAAACATAACCTTTAAAATAGTCAGGGTCTAAGTGCGTGAAAATAATAAGATATAGTTTTCTTCCATTTTGTTTGTATTCTTCAATGAATTGTGTAGTATAATATTGTACGGCAACTAAATTTGCTTCATCCAAATAGTCAAATACTTCGTCAATTATCAGAATACTGTTATTTTTTTTGAGCTTTTTTCTAGCTTTTTCCAGAAGGGCCATAAAAGATATTACATCTCGTTGGCCATTAGACACTAGGTGGGGCTTTGGAAAGTCTAAAATTAACGAACCATCTTTTTCCTTTGGCCGTATTTCAATCCAAGATGAATTAAGGCTATCAAATAGTTGCCGAAAAGATGCCTTGTCGCGCTCATATTCCTTGCGTTTGCAAAATGATTTGAAATTAAATTTATTTAAGTGATATAAGTTTATTAACTGGATCGAAATCAAATAGGATTCAACAATCTTGTTTTCTAGAAGTGCTAAATCCATACTAAAAACAACTTCCCTGACCTTGTTAAGATAGTCTATGTTGTTTAAAAAATCGATCTCATTATCTTCAATCCATTTCAATAAAACCGTCTTGGACCATGCCTGAGGCTGGCTATTCAGCCTTAAAATGAATTGGTTTATTTTCTCTTTGATCGAGGAATTGTAGCATCTATCTAGTGCTATAAGGTTTTCTTGTTCTAATAGAATGGAAAATAGCTCTAAATTGGAAAAAATAGGCCCTAGATTTGGTAATACTTTTCCGTTGTTTCCAAAGCCTGTTTTAATGGTTCCATAGGTGTATTCTAGTTGAGTTGTCGGTGGGATATTGTCTATCAATATAATTGGATCTATATTAAGCGACGCACTAACAGTGTTCGCGCCGCCAAAACTCCTTGCTGTGCCTTTTGCTCGAACTTGATTGTTGATAACGAAATGATCAAAGTGGTGCGATATACTATTTGAGTTCTTGTCGGCATACAGCTCAATCTCGGTGCCAGCTTCGTCTTTGTAGCGAATTGTTATCTTTGGGTCTAATGTCTCGCTTTTTCTGTGATAGTCATCTTCATTAAGCTTGATTTTGTTTCTGTTCAAAGATTTAAATGCTGCGGTAATTGAGCTTTTTCCAAAACCATTTGGTGCAACTAAAAGGCTGGGCTTGTTTGGTAAGAGATCTAATTTTAAGGTTTTCTTCTGACTGCCAGATCCGATGCCTTTTATGTTCTCGAGTTCAATCAGCTTTATCATTTTGATTTGAGGAGGGGTTGATTTTATAAAGTACTCTGATTGGACTTGTTTTTTTGTTACTGTATGCTCTGCTTTATCTGGCCATAATCAACCGCTCCAACCGCCCCATCATCTCATCCTTCTCCTTCAACATCCGCTCATAAAGCGCAATCTTCTCCTCATGAAGCTGCAAAAGCTTATCAATAGGATGAAAAGTCGGATTGTTATTAACGGCATTGAGCATAGAACTGTTATTGAACGTATTCGAAATAACATTCACCGCCTTTTCCTCGTCGAAATTTCGGAGCGCTTCCACGGGTATTTTGAGTGTAGCTGATACTTGTTCCAGGATGTCGGAATCGATTTTTTCTCTCTGTTCTAGCAATGAGATCC
>NZ_JASATN010000028.1:0-75753 GCF_038440355.1 Dyadobacter sp. OTU695
TGTTTGATTTAAGAACATACTTAGGTCTCCGGCAGCGGCGGCTTTCAGCAAGAGCGAGCGCCATGCATTGCCGTTGGTTACGAACTTGTCAATCTCCGCACGATTGAGTGCATTTACACTTTGCGCGAGCGTGAAAAGGTCGGTCAGGCCGCTCTGGTAGCGGGCTTCTGCCTGGTTAAAAGCCGTCTTCGCGGCTGCGAGCTGTACGGGCGTGAGGCGTGCCTGCGCGAGCGAGAGCTGAAACTGCATTTCCGATTCGCGCGCCTGGCGGTCGAGTTGGAGTTGCTGGGTTTGATACAATGATTTGAATCGTTCTGCCTGGAATTGCTCGGCCCGGTAGTCGTTTCTGACTTTGAAAATGTTGGTCAGGTTCCAGCGTGTCGAAACGCCTACGAGGTAATTGTACACCTGATATTTGACTCCGCTTCCGAAATCGGTACGGAAGGAATCGTCCTTATTCGAAACCCCCGAGCCGCGCCCCCAACCTGCTCCTACCAGCGAAACGGATGGCAGGTACGACCGTTTTACAGCAAGGCTCCGAGCCACCGAGGCGTCAATCTGAGCTTGTGAAAACCTCAATGCAGGGTTTTTAAGAAATGACCCGGTTTCTCCCGGTACGACAGGTAGCTGGGAATAAAAACCCATCGTATCGACTTCGATGCTGTCGTGCAGCTCGCCGGTCAGCTCTGAAAATCGCAGGCGCTGTGCTTTTTCCGAACGTTGGCTTTCCAGTAACAGCAACTGTGCTTTGGCATATTCCGCAGCGGCCAGCGAGCTATCGACGCCCGGGCGCATGCCGGAAGTCACGGCGGCATCGGTGACGCGTTTGAAAACAGTTGCGCGTTGCAGGTTTTGCCGCTGGGCTTCTACCAGTTTCTGGTTGATCAAAAGCAGCAGATAAGCATCGATGATTTTGACCTGATGTTGAAAAAGCTCGTTCTCGTAGTCGGCCTGGGTACGGGCAAGGTCGGCTTTGGCGGCGTTTACGTTCGCATTGACCTTTCCGAAATTAAACACCTTCCAGTCGACCATGGCTGTGGTGAAGCTGCCGAATGTGGGCGTGTAAATATTTTCGGAGCGAATGCCGCCCGAAGGCGACAATGCGCTACCCTCGTTGGGCAGGAATGCACCGGCCACGCTGTTGCTTGTGGCATAGGTATATTGGTCCTGCACGATGAATGCGGGCAGGTAATCGGTTTTAACAGACTTTATGCGGCTTTCGGCGCTGTGTACTTCTGCTCTTTTGGCTTTCAGAAAGGGAAAATTGCCTTTGCCCTGTTCCAGCGCTTCGTGCAGTTTGATGTGCTGCGCGTTCGCCTGTATACCTGCGAAGGCAGCGAAAAGCAGCGCGAGCCAACGGTTTCTGATATTGAAGAACCGGAGCGTAAGTCTTTCCGGAGAATGCATGTTTCCCGGCGGAAAAATGCGTGGAAACGAATGATACTTGGAGTGCTTCATAATTCGGGTTAAAGAGATTTTTAGCCGAAATTAGAGCTCAATTCTGGAAACATTTGGGAAGCCTGGCCGTACAATGGACTGTTTATTACCGGATTATCCTTCCTAAATGTTTCCAACTTCCGGGTGTATTTTTGTAAAGTATCTTTTGAAAGAGAATGAAAATTTTAATTGTCGAGGACGAAAAAGGGCTTGCAGAAAGTATCACCGAATACCTTTCCCGGGAAGGGTTCGTTTGCGAAGTGGCCAACACTTTCTGGCAGGCCGATGAAAAGATCAGCCTATACCAGTACGATTGCACGATCGTAGACCTGACATTACCCGACGGCAACGGTTTCGATATCATCCAGACATTGAAAAAGATTGCCGCAGCCACGGGTATTATCATTATTTCTGCACGTAATACATTGGAAGACAAGCTGAAAGGACTCGAAATCGGGTCGGATGATTATATGACGAAGCCGTTTCATCTTTCCGAACTAAATGCCCGGGTGAAGTCGCTGATCCGGCGCAGGAATTTTGGGGGGAACAATGATATGACGTGGAAGGATATCAGAGTGAACCTCCCCGCACGGAAGGTTTTTATCAGGGATATTGAAACCGCATTGTCGCGCAAGGAATACGATCTGCTGCTTTATTTTCTTTCCAATATCGATGTGGCATTAACGAAGGAATCCATTGCCGAGCATCTCTGGGGCGATAATATGGATTCGGCCGATTCGCTGGATATGGTGTATTCGCATATCAAAAACCTCCGCCGGAAAATCGTGGAAAAAGGAGGAAAAGATTACATTCAATCGATTTACGGAATAGGTTACAAATTCACCGCGCCTTGAAACTGCTCGAAAAAGCCAGTCGCATTTACCTGCTCGCCTCGCTGCTGATTTACCTGGCGGTGGGGATCGCGTTTTTCTGGATCATCAAATTCATGATCTACGATGAAGTGGAAAGCCGGCTTATGGTTGAAAAGCAGGACTTTGAGACTTACATCCGCACAAATGATACTTGGAGCAATAATTCCTATTTTGTCGAGAATAAAATTGAAGTAGTACCGGTTTTTGGCAAAGTCGATAACAGGGTTACTTTTACCGACACGCTCATCCGCAATCGCTACGAGGAAAGTGCTGACCCGTTCCGGCAGCTTACATTTCATACATTGATCGGTGGCTCACCATACCGCGTCGCGATCAGAAAGTCGATGATCGAATCTTATAAGCTGATCGAGGCGATTTCCGTCGCAATGGTCGCCTTTCTGGGATTGCTTTTGGTCAGTACATTTCTCTTTCACCGGGTGTTGTCGGGCAAGCTATGGAAACCGTTTTATGATTCGCTGTCAAGAATTAAAGAGTTTGACTGGACGAAGAACAAGCCGCTGGAAACAGTACGGAGCGAAATCACGGAGTTCAATGAGCTGGGTGATGTGATGGAGAAAATGGCTTCGAAAATGCAGCACGATTACCGCAGCCTGCGTGAATTTACCGAAAATGCCTCCCACGAAATCCAGACACCTCTGGCGCTCATCAATGCGCGGGTAGAGCAGTTTATCCAGTCTAAGGATCTGGGCGAAACCCATACCTATTGGATCGAGGAGATCTACCACGCCGCGCGCCGCATGTCCCGACTGAACCAGGGCCTGCTGTTGTTGGCCAAAATTGAAAATCAGCAGTTTACAGAACAGGAAGAGATCGACCTCTCGGAACTTGCATTGAATAAGCTGAAAGATTTCGAAGATATTCTGCAACATAAGGAGATCATACTCAGCGTGCAGTCGACGGCGAGTTTCCGGAAGGTAATGTCACCCGCATTGGCGGAGATTTTGCTTACCAACCTGATTAATAATGCGGTGAGGCATAACTACACCGGCGGGGAGCTCAGGCTGGAATCCGGGAACGATTATGTACAGGTCAGCAATACCGGAAATCCGCTGAAAAGCGATCCTGAAAGGCTTTTTGAAAGATTTAAAAAGGAGTCTGCCGGAGCGGAATCGCTGGGGTTAGGGCTGGCGATTGTGAAGCAGATCTGTGATAGTTACGATTTGCAGATCTCGTACCACTATGATGAGCCGATGCATTTGATCCGCATTGCCGCGAAATAGCGCGAAGCTCCTGCTTCGCGCCTGCTATTCGCAGCTTAACTATTTGGCAACTTTCTGCAATTCAGCTTCCAAGGTTTTATTGTTAGGGAACTCCTGCGGAATCCACCGGTTCACGATCTTGCCAGTAGCATCGATCACCAGGAACGGGTAACGGATATCAATGCCGTATTTTTCCTTCAAAACCTCGATATTTTCATCCGAAGCCCAAAAATGCTTGGCTGTCGGCCTTGTTTTTACATATTTTTTCCAGGTCGAAAGTGGGATGCCCGTCGCGACGGAGATGTAGGCGAAGGTCACTTTGTCTGCATATTTATCTTCCAAAACTTTCAAACCCGGCTCGTGCTGGCCGATGCTGAATGAGAAGACCATCAAAACAGGCTTGCCTTGCAATGAGGACACGGTTACGGCCGTGCTGTCGGTATTGAGCAGGGTAATATCGGGAACAGCTGCGCCGGGTTGCAGGGATTCTTTGGTTTGGATCAGTTTAGAAATGTATTCCGAGTAAGGCGATTGCGGGAAGGTCGTTTTGTAATCCGCCAGCAGCGTTTTAGCCGTTTCAATACCGGGAATGGCCGTTGCGGCATAGTTGAGCCAGTAAGTAGCCAGGTACTCCTTCTGTTTGGGATAATCGGCCAATTTTTCCTTGCTGAATGTGTACACATCCTTCAAAGCCTCCGGACTGATCTCATAACGCGTTTCCGATTCCAGCGGGAATTTGCGGGTAGAGGGGATAAGCGCCCAGTTGCGGAGCTCGTCGCGGTAGGCCTGGCTGAGCAATGCGTCGTCGGGCTGGATTTTAAAGTCGGTCAATGTGAAATCTTCGAGTTCCTTCCGCTGCGTCGCATCGAGTTTGGCCACCCGGTTGCGGCGCATGATCTTTTCCTGAATAAGCTGGCGCGTCAGCGAGGGTTCGGTTGCCGTGGTAGCGAGTACATAAGATTCAAATGCTGGTACCACCGGGTTCGCCATTTTGAATTTTTCGAAAGCGTCAAGCCGCACCTTTTTCAGGCTGTCGCTTTGCTGAACTACGCTTTTGTTATCGATTTGGGAGGGTTTATAGCCAAAAACGGGCAGGTATTGGTATTGATTTTCAAGAAAGTAGTTCTTTAAAAATGTCTGATAACCTGCATTCTTGCCCGTGAAGGTAACATCCGCATTCTCCGCGACGTTGATCGTCAGGTCGTCGCCGGGTTGCAGAAAGACCATCCACGTTTTATTTACGCCGCCGCCGCTGTATTGCAGGCGCATCATTTTGGGCTCGCTGAGCTGGATCACGGCTTTTTCAGTGGTTTTATCTGCAAAGTTTATAGAAGCGACTGCGTCGAGCTTGGCGTCGGCTAGGCCCGTGCCCAGATTGGGGTGAAAATGTACATCTTCCAGCACCAGGGTAACGGTCACGGGCGCTTGTTTGGCCGCGGTGAGGGTTATATTAGCCGTATTTTGCGCGTAAGCAGCCCAGCTGAATGTGCAACTGAATAGTGTGAGGATCAGAATGTTTATGTGTTTCATCGTTTCGAAAGGGAAAACAGTTTTTTACCAGAACAGGAAGTGTAAAAATTGTGCCAATATACGTAACTCGGACCGGTATCTTTTCCGGCTGCTTATTGAGCGTTGTCCGGGAGTACATTAATGCAGTTTTTTCGACGCATTAATAGGCCAACTACCGTAAATTCGCTCTTTGATTATCGATTGTTCCCATGACCCGCGTTTCACAATTTCAGTTCAATACGCTCCGCGCCCGGTTCGAGGGTGAGCTGTATTTTGACAATTCCACCCTGCACACCGCCCAGCGCACTGTTTACGCTACCGATGCATCCGTTTATCAGGAAATGCCCGTTGCGGTGGCTTTGCCAAAAAACGTGGAGGACATCCGCGTGCTGATTGATTTTGCCAAAACCAACCAAGTGACATTGATTCCCCGGGCGGCAGGGACTTCCCTTGCCGGGCAGGTGGTAGGAAAGGGTATCGTGGTCGATATTTCAAAACATTTCAGGAAGATTATTGAAGTCAATGCAGAAGAAAAGTGGGTACGCGTGCAGCCGGGTGTGATCCGCGACGACCTGAACAAACACCTGGCACCCTACGGCCTGCTTTTTGGCCCCGAAACTTCCACGGCCAGCCGCGCGATGATCGGCGGGATGATCGGCAACAACTCCTGTGGGCTGCATTCGATCACATGGGGCGCCACGCGAGACCATTTGCTGGAAGTGAAAGTATTGCTTTCCGACGGTTCCGAGGCGGTATTCAACGAACAATCGATTGCGGATTTTACCACTGAAATCCGGGAAAAGCAGGTCAAAGGCCAGCGCTTGCAATCGATCCTGGCGGGAATGTTCGGGTTAATATCTAACCCTGTTGATCAGGATTTAATCAAAAAGCAATTTCCCAAGCCTACGGTCACACGCCGGAACTCGGGTTACGCGCTCGACGCGCTGGTAAGGAATTTCGAGAAAGGAAATATCAACCTCTGTAACCTCATTGCAGGCTCAGAAGGTACATTATGCTTTGTAACCGAAGCGAAAATCGCATTGGTGGACGCGCCTCCGGCTGCGGTGGGCGTCGTGTGTGTGCATACGGGCTCGCTCGCGGAAGCGCTGCACGCGAACCGGGTAGCGATGCTGCACGATCCGAAAGCCTCCGAACTGGTCGACAAATACATCATGGATTTTACCAAAAACCATAATGTATATTCCCAAAACCGGTTTTTCATGGAAGGCGACCCAGCCGCGATGCTGATGGTCGAGTTCTGGGGCCTTGCCAAAGAAGAAGTAGAGCAAAAAGCTTCCGCATTGATCCAACAACTGAAAGCTGAGAACCTCGGCTATGCCTATCCATTGCTATTTGGCGACGATGCCAACAAAGCCTGGGATATTCGGAAAGCCGGCCTCGGCCTGATCCGTAACCTGCCGGGCGATACACAGCCTGTGAACCTGATCGAGGATTGTGCCGTGGCAGTGGAAGACTTGCCTGCATACATTGAAGAGTTGGAGGTTTTATTGGAAAAACACGGCTTGCGCGCCTCGTACTATGCACATGCGGGTGCGGGAGAGCTGCACGTCGAGCCGATGATTAACCTCAAAACCAGTGAAGGGAAGCAGCAATTCCGCGCTGTGCTGGCCGATACGGCGGTACTGGTGAAGAAATACAACGGCGCATTGTCGGGGGAGCATGGCGACGGTCGGCTTCGCGGCGAGTTCATTCCTTTCATGATGGGCGAGGAAGTATACGAAATGTTCAGGCAGGTGAAGCGGATTTGGGACCCGGATGGCGTTTTCAATGCCAACAAAATCGTCGATACACCGCCGATGAACGAGTTTTTACGCTATGCACAGGACACGCCTAACCCGCAGATCGATACTATATTTGATTTTTCGCGTCAGGAAGGGATTCTCCGGCTGGCCGAGAAATGCAGCGGTTCGGGCGATTGCCGCAAAACCGAACTGACTGGCGGTACCATGTGCCCCAGCTACATGGCCACGCGCAGCGAGCGCGACACCACGCGTGCCCGTGCGAACATTTTGCGCCAGTACTTCACACCCGAAACCGCGCCGGCCACCAGCCAGGAAATGGTAAAGGAAGTGCTGGATCTTTGTCTTTCCTGTAAAGGCTGCAAATCCGAATGCCCTTCCAGTGTCGATATCGGTAAAATGAAGGCGGAATTCACGCAGCAATATTATGAGACACATGGCGTGCCAATGCGCAGCAAGCTGATCGCCAATTTTTCCAATCAAATGAAACTGGCTTCTATCGCTCCCTGGGCATTCAACGGGATATTCGGAACACCCGCATTGCGGAAAATGGCCAACAAAATGGTGGGTTTCCATCCCGACCGGTCGATGCCTAAGCTAGATAGCGAGACGTTAAAAGCCTGGTGGAAAAAGCATCAGCGGACGAAAGCCGCCGCACATCCCCATTCGCGGAGGGTATATTTGTTTTGTGATGAATTTACCAATTACAATGACGCCGAAGTTGGTAAAAAGGCAGTGCTTTTGCTTGAAAAACTGGGCTATGAGGTCATTATCCCCGAGCACGTGGAATCGGGACGTTCTTATTTATCCAAAGGATTTGTCAAAGAGGCGCAGAAATTGGCGGTCCGGAATGTGGATTTGCTGAAAGATAAAATCACTTACGACGCGCCGCTGGTGGGAATCGAGCCGTCGGCAATCCTTTCGTTCAGGGATGAATATGTGGACCTGGTAGGGGAGATTGAGCGAGAAAATGCACAGAAAATCGCCGGGAATGCATTGCTATTTGAGGAATTTATAGCTCGCGAGATCGATGAAAAACGCATTCAGAAAAGTGCTTTCATTGCTCAGAAACAGCTGATCAAGCTGCACGGGCATTGCCATC
This sequence comes from Dyadobacter sp. OTU695, assembly GCF_038440355.1. Taxonomy (NCBI): domain Bacteria; kingdom Pseudomonadati; phylum Bacteroidota; class Cytophagia; order Cytophagales; family Spirosomataceae; genus Dyadobacter; species Dyadobacter sp. OTU695. The sequence continues at coordinate 7,901 of NZ_JASATN010000028.1, forward strand.
AGAAAGCGCTTTCGACATTAACGGCTTCTAAAAAGGCATTGCAATTGCCGGAGAACTATCACGTTCAGCTCATTCCGTCGGGCTGCTGCGGAATGGCGGGGTCGTTTGGATATGAAGAGGAGCATTTCGAAGTATCGATGCACATCGGCGAGTTGGTATTGTTCCCAACTGTCCGGCAGCAGCCCGAAGATGTGATCATCGCGGCCGCCGGGACAAGTTGTCGCCATCAGATTAAGGATGGTACCGGACGCAAAGCGATGCATCCGGTGGAAATTTTATATGATGCATTGATCAAATAACGCTTATTCGGTGCCGCGGACATGCTCATAAACGGTGTCGGGCCGCATTTGAGTACCTGCTGTATCGGATGCAACGCTGTCCACTGTCACCGTGCCCTGATCGGCCGGGTTATCGGCCTGGCCTGAGAAATTCCTGTCGTGGTTAAAGAAGCCGCCAAACCAGGCGATCAGCGAAAGAACGATACCGATGCCGACAATCCACTTCCAGACGTTCTTGACATTCTTGGTGGCTCTTGCTTCCTTATCTGTTTCTTGCCTGTTCATGGGTTTAATGATTTAGTTTGAAACAAACCCTTACCATTTCCATACCAGCGCAGATTCAGCACTTTTTGAGCGACTTTTCAAGCGAATTATATAACATTGTGTTGATAAAATTTCCCCAAACTAAGTAGCTGAATAAAAATGTAATATATCGGGGATGTTTGATGTTACCTTAGCGGAAAATTTCGTTTCACGTACTAGTTCTTCTCACAAACAGCCATATTAATGAAAATTAGCCAACGTTTCTCTATCACGCTTTTTGCACTTTTCCTATTTACGCAAGTCGGCGCCAAGGCGCAGAACGATAACCGGCATTTCCTTTCCGTTACTGCCGGATACAGCTTGCCGGTAGGGGAGCTTGCCAGGGAAAAACTCAATGACCCTTTTGCAGGTCTGACAGGCTCGGGTTATTATGGACAGGCCAGTTACGACTTTCGTATCGCACGCTGGTTTGGTTTGAAACTCTCGGGAAGTATGAATAAAAATACCACCCGCCCCCAGCCGATCGTTGACATTGCCGACCTCCGCGTGGAAGAAATCAAGGGATTTATCAATGAAACATCCTCGCACACCTGGGACACCCGCGTGTCGCGCTGGAAATTCAATGCGATCATGGCTGGACCGGCGATATTTCTCAATTTCAACAGGGTACAGATTGAGGGCCACGTGCAGGGCGGTTATGTGGAGGTTACATCGCCTACGGTGGATATGACGGGTACATTTCAATCCGGCGAAAACCAGATTTTAGTGCATTTAAGTCCGGCCTCCACGAGCGGTTTTGGCGTTGGCGCCGGAGCAAGTTTGCGTCTTCCTATTGCCGGGCCATTGTACTTCCACCTATCCGGCGATTTTCTTGCTACGGAAGCTGAGTTGAAGAATGTGGCGGTGAATGTACGCGTGGGTAGTTATCCCGAAGTAGGTATTCCTATTAATGAAAAGCGTTTTGTAGGGGTTGCGAATATCGGTGCGGGGTTAGGGATTTCGTTTTAATCAAATACAATACTCAAAGAAAACGGGCCGGATGCCGCACGCATCCGACCCGTTTTGCTTTTTTAACAGGGTTTGGGTATGCATTATTTTGCAAACCAAAGCTTCATTTTCATGTCATTCTTGCCTCCCTGGGCGGTGAGCGCCGCTGAGAAATTTTCGTAATTCAGCGATTCTTCCGAGTTCGGGTAGGGCAGCCGCGTTGGAATGACATTCTGGTTGGTATTCAATACAGGAGGTTTCAAATCGGGGATGCCTGTTCTGCGGAATTCAGTCCAGGCTTCGAGTCCCTGTCCGTACAATGCGATCCATTTTTGCTCGATAATCTGAGTGAAACCGGCTGCACCGGGCTTCAAGGCATTCGCGCTGAGGTATTCAGGGGTAACGGTCAATTTGTATTGGGCAAATGAGGCGGTAATCGCATCCGAGTAGTTCTTGGCTGCTTCGCCGGCGGCCGCTATTCCTTTGTAGGCAAACTCGCTTTTGAGGAACAACAACTCCGCATAGCTCATGATGACGCCCGGCGCTGTGGGGCCGGTAAAGTAACTTCCTACCCTAGAAGTACTGTCGAGGCCCAGTTTTCCTGCTTGTGAAGAGGAAAGTCCGTTGGGAACGCCCGTGTATTCGTCGCGCAATACTGGCTTGTTGGCGTAAATTGGCAGGCGTGCATCTTTCAAATCCTTCAATTTATTCACCAAAGTAGCGCTTACGCGGTGGTCGTCGCGGGTTTTGCGGTTCACGTTCACCGGGTTTTGGTTGTTGGTGGCATCTAGGTAATTGAGCTGAATGTTGTCGGCGACAGATGCGATCACGGGATATTTGGCAGGGTCGCTCAAAATCCGGGTGATTTCGGCCTTCACGTCGATGGGCGCGTCGGCTTTGTCAATCATGCGGCTTAGTACACGCAGACTCAGTGAATTGGCAAATTTTTTCCATTTGGCAAGGTCATTATTGAAGAGAATGTCGCCCGCTATCGCCATACTCTTGTCGGTCGTGTTGATAGACTCTCCCGCCGATTTAAGTTCGGCGACAATGCCCGCGTAAACGTCCTTTTGTTTGTCATATTTAGGCAAAAGGTTTCCTTCCAATCCCTGCAACGCATCGGTGTAAGGGATATCGCCATATACATCGCTGAGCAGCGTAAACGCCCATGATCGCAGTATCATTGCTACTGCCTGGTAATTGACGTTGCCTGTCTCCTTGCCGATTTTATAAATGCGTTGATAATCCGCGAGTGATTCCACATATAATCCCTGCCACGCGGCAGTATATACATCGCTTGAAACCGTGTATTGGTCAATGTCTGTGTACTGGATCCGGGCCCAATGCTGTGAATAGCCGTCGCCGATATCCATTCCCAGCGAGCCGCCCCAGTAAATATCGACGGCGCTTTGGATGCCGTGCGGCAGGAAAAGGTCTGCCGTACCGGTGGCCGCGCTGTTGTTGTTGGTATTAATGGTGTCGAAATCGCCGGTGCAGCTCGTTGCGCAGATAATAGGGAACGAAAGCAGCGTCGAAATGCCCAATGAATATATTTTCTTTTTCATCGTCTCGAAAAATTATCCTATAAGTTGAAACTGATATTAAAACCCATGGTTTTGGTGGTCGGGATCTGCCCATTTTCGATCCCTTGCAGGTTGCCATCGTTGTAATAGCTGGTTTCAGGGTCGATGTGCGGTAGGTTGCTCTTCAATAGGGCCAGGTTACGCCCGACGATGGAGATCGCGATGTCGCGGAATGGCAGCTTGTTAAATACCTTTCCGGAAATCATGTAAGTAAGCTTCACCTCCCGCAGTTTGATGTAGCTTGCATCGAAAATGGTGTTCTCGTTGTTGGTCAGCAGGTAATATTTATGATGGTACTCTTCCGACGAGATCCGCTTTTCGTTAGGCACATACTCGGGAGCGGCTGAGGTTCCGATATTCACCACGCCTTGTCCGACGACACCATCTTCGCGCCCGAAAGTGGTTTCTTTCAGCACGCCGGTATATCTGCCGATATTGATCGATTGCGAGAAAATGTCCCCACCCTGCTTCATATCGATGAGTGTGCTGAGCGAGAAGCCTTTGTAGGTAAATGTGTTGGAAATACCGCCGATCCAGTCGGGTGTAAAGCTGCCGAGTACCCGGCTCACTGGGTCGATCATCGGGTATCCCTGGCTATCGTACACGATCTGGCCGTCCGGCGCGCGCAGGAATCCTTTGCCAAAGAAGGTGCCGTAAGGCTGGCCCACGCGCGCTTCCACTGATAACCCTCTGAAATTGTTGCTCGATGTCGCCTGGGTCAATGCATTATAGCTGTTGTTCAGCTGATAGGTGGTAAGCCCGCCGTCCAGTGCCACCACTTTATTGTTGTTTTTAGCCCAGTTTACCCCGATGTCCCATGAAAACTTGTCGAGCTTCACAGGCGTGGCGGTCAGCTGGATTTCGATACCCGAGTTTTTGATCTTACCCGCATTCAGCAATTTGGACAAGAACCCGGTCGCATTGGAAATATTAACGTCCAGGATCTGATTCTTGGAAACCTTACTGTAGTAAGTGACGTCGAGGCCTACCCGGTTGTGCCAAAGCCTGATATCCGCACCAATTTCATAAGAGGAAGTGATTTCCGGTTTCAGGTTAGCATTCAGCATCGCATTGTTCTCCGACAGGCTCGGCGTACTTCCCCACGCGTTTTCGTATTTGTAAGTACTCACCAGGCGATAGGGATCGGTATCATTTCCCACCTGGGCAACGCCGGCGCGTATTTTTGCAAAGGACAAAAGCGATGATTTAATGTCGAACATATCCGTCACGATCGCGCTCACCGCTGCCGACGGGTAGAAATACGAGCGGTTATTGGACGGCAATGTGCTTGACCAGTCGTTTCGTGCGGTCAGATCAAGGAATAGGTAATTTCGGAAGCCGAGGTTAGCCGCTGCGTAAAGGCTGTTAACCGTCTTTTTGATATAACTGTTTTCACCAACGAGCTTCTGACGCGAGTTTCCGAAGTTGTAAACCCGGGGGATCGCCAGCTCGGTAGCGCCCATGTAGTTGCGTTGCGCGTAGTTGGTGCGGTGGTTTCCGCCAATATTGGCAGTAATGTCGAAATCGCCGAACTTATGGGTCGCATTGAGCAGGAAGTCGGAGTTGGACTCGCGGACGAAGATTTGCTCTTCATTGTATGCGTCGTAAAGTGCCGAGGTTCCGATAATAGCCTGCCGCGCGGCACTCTTTGTCTTGCGACGGTCTTCGTAGAAATCGGTACCGGTCCTGGCGGTCAATGAGAGCCAGCCGGTGAACTTGTAAGTTGCCGAGAAATTGCCGTAAAGCCGGTCCTTTTCGTTGGCCCGGGTGCTCTCGTTGAGCAGGTAATAGGGGTTTGTCCAGTAATTGTCGTTCCAGTTGTACTGGTAAATGCTCCCGGGTTTTTTATACGCTTTCAGCTTGTCCATATCAACCTGGCGACCGAACCAGATGAAATAGAGGCCGAAATTGTTACGGTTATCAGAGCCGTCCTTGATGTAATTTCCCGTTGCGCGGATACTCAGTTTGTTGGTGAGGTTCCAGCCGGCATTCAGTGAAACAGTTCTTCTTTTGTAGTTGGTGTTTGGTAAAATACCCGTTTGGTCCAGGTTTGTGAATGCGAGCCGGAAATCCGCTTTGTCGTTCGAACCTGTCACGGCAACGCTGTTGGTAAATGTTCTGCCGGTTTCAAAAAACTTGTCTACATTGTCCGGATGGGCAATCCAGGGTGTGGGAGTCCTTGTACCATCAGCCGCGATCGGCGAATCGAATTGTGCGATCAGACGGCCATCCAATCTCGGTCCCCAGCTTTCGTCCACACCGTCGCCCTTACCACCGCCTCTGCCATCCACATAAGTAAACTGACCCGCAGCGCCCTGGCCATATTCGTTTTGCCATTCAGGCAACCTGAACGGGCTTTCGAAGGCCGTATTGGAATTGACCGAAACACCGATCCCTTTCGTGCCCTTACCGCTTTTGGTGGTGATCAAAACAACGCCATTCGCCCCGCGGGAGCCGTAAAGCGCTGCTGCGCTTGGGCCTTTCAGCACGTTAATGGATTCCACATCGTCGGGGTTGATCGACGCCGCAGCATTACCATAATCGATCCCTGTTCCCGAGCCGAAGTTGCTGTTATCTACCGGCACGCCATCCACTACGAACAAGGGCTGGTTGTTGCTTCCGATGGAACTGGCACCGCGGATGATCATCCGGGACGACGAACCCGGCGCGCCATTGGAATTGGTTACCTGCACACCCGCCAGGCGACCGGAGAGTGAATTCACGAGGTTTGTCTCTCGGGCCTGCGTGAGGGTTTTGCCGCTCACTTCTTGTACGGAATAGCCTAATGCCTTTTTCTCTCGGGCAATACCGAGTGCCGTCACGACGATCTCGTTGAACTGCGTCGCGTCACTTTCGAGCATAATGTCGAAAACGGTCTTTGAGCCGACGGGAATCTCCATGGTTTTGTACCCGATAAACGAAACGACGAGGGTTGCATTAGCCGGCGCGCTGAGGGTAAAATCGCCGTTGGCGTCCGTGGTACTGCCACGACTCGTGCCCTTGATGAGGATGCTGGCACCGGGAAGGTACCCGTCCGCCGATTGCACTTTGCCTTTGATGCTCAGGTCTTGTGCAAAACCTGTTCTGGTGAGGGACAGCAAGAGCAATAAGAAGCCTAATGTAAAGACTTTCTTCATGATTGATTAGGTAATGGAGTGAAACAGTTAGGTAACTCTATTAAAACAGAAGAATCTTCTATTTTTAATTAATTTCAAAAAATATCTAATTGGGAAAAAATGTTTTAATGAAATATTCCTTGATAAATATGATTTTGTTTGAAATTTAATATTTTTAAAAGAGATGTTTATATGAAGTTACACTCACTGGCAACTTGCTGAGGGTGAGGGGTGCGGATTGTCTTCGTATTTCTCGGTCAGCTTAAATGCCGGGAGCCTGCTGCATTTAGGGGTATTATTGAAAGTAAGCGGCGATTGAATTGCTATATTTGCATTCTGTTCAAAATGAGCGGCCCTGTGCCGTTCACATTCGCATATTTCGAATATAGCTTTAAATGAAGGTTCTTAAATTTGGCGGCACCTCTGTCGGATCGGTCGACAGTATCAAAACGGTAATCAGTATCCTCGAAGAAAATCTGTCAAAAGGCGAACGCATTGCGGTCGTTTTTTCCGCTATGGGCGGGGTCACGAACAGGCTGATTGAGATCGGGAAAATGGCCGCTGCCGGCAATACGGAATATGTCGAGTTTTTGAAAGGGGTAGAAGAACGGCATTTTGCGGTCGTGCGTGGGCTGATCCCCGTGAAGAACCAGAGCAGCACATTTGCGGCCGTAAGAGGGCTTTTCAATGAATTGGAGGACATTCTCCGCGGCGTTTCCTGGATCAGGGAGCTGTCCGAACGCACGCTCGACCTCATTATGAGCTTCGGTGAACGGCTTTCCACGATGGTAATCGCCGAGATACTCAAAAGCAAAGGTGTCGCCGCAGAGTTCTGCGACGCGCGCCAGATCATCCGTACCAATGCTACCTATGGCATGGGCGATGTAAATTTTGAAACAACCAATCACCTGATATTAGAGCATTTCGCGAAAAGCACGGCGCTGCAATGCGTTACGGGCTTTATCGCATCGACTGCCGAAGGTGTTACGACGACGCTCGGCCGGGGAGGCTCCGACTATACTGCCTCTATCCTGGGTGCCGCGCTCGAAGCCGATTCGATCGAAATCTGGACGGATGTTGATGGTATGATGACCGCCGACCCGCGCAAGGTCGCGAATGCATTTACGATCCCGTCCATTTCGTACGCGGAAGCGATGGAACTGTCACATTTCGGCGCGAAAGTGATTTATCCGCCAAGCTTGCAGCCTGCATTTGCCAAGAATATTACTTTAAAAGTCCTAAATACATTCAATACCGGTTTCGAAGGGACATACGTCCAGAAATCCGCTAACGGTAAGGAATATGTGATCACGGGGATTTCGTCGATTGATGAAATTGCGCTGGTGAATATCCAGGGTAGCGGGATGATCGGCGTGGCGGGTATTTCCGGCCGTTTGTTCACAGCCCTTTCTAACAATGCGATCAGCGTGATCCTCATTTCGCAGGCATCTTCCGAGCATTCGATCTGTTTTTCCATAGACCCGAAAAACGCGCAGAAGGCAATCGATGTCCTCGAAAAAGAGTTCGCGACCGAGATTGGTCTGGGGCATATTGATGGCATTTCGGTAGAGAAAAACCTGTCGATCGTTGCGATTGTCGGCGAGGGAATGAAGAAGAACACCGGTATTTCCGGCAAGCTGTTCTCGGCCCTCGGGAAAAATGGTATCAATGTGGTGGCCACCGCGCAGGGCTCTTCCGAGCTCAATATTTCGGTGGTTATTTCAAAAAGCGACCTCTCGAAGGCATTGAACGCGATTCACGGGGTGTTCTTCCAATCGGAAACGCGCTCGCTGAACCTGTTTATCGTCGGCGTAGGGTTGATCGGCGGCACATTAATCGAGCAGATCCGCAACCAAACGCAGTATTTGCGCGAGGAAAAGTTGCTGAACCTGAATATCGCCGGTTTGTCCAATACAAAAAAAATGCTTCTCGACCCGGACGGTATCAAACCCGAAAACTGGCGCGACCGCGTGATGGATGAGGGCGTGAAAACGAGCCTGCCCGCGTTCGTGCAGCGCATGATCGAGCTCAACCTGCCGAACAGCGTTTTTGTGGATTGCACTTCTGATAAGGATATCGTACAATACTACCACATGCTGCTCGATGCGAGCATCAGCGTGGTAACGCCTAATAAAGTGGCCAACTCGGGCAGCTATTCTGAATACATTGCATTGCAGCGCACCGCATTGCAGCGCGGCGTGAAGTTCCTGTATGAAACGAATGTAGGCGCGGGGCTGCCCATTATTAATACCATTCAGGGCCTGATGGCCAGCGGGGACAAGTTCCTGAAAATCGAAGCGATCCTGTCGGGAACGCTATCCTATATATTCAACAATTTCGGCGGCGACAACCGTTTTGTCGATGTCGTGAAGGAAGCCAAAGCCAAAGGCTTCACGGAACCCGATCCGCGCGACGACCTCAGCGGGGCGGATGTAGGACGCAAAATCCTGATCCTTTCGCGGGAAGTAGGGGTAGCATTGGAGCCGGAAGAGGTAAAGATCTCGCAGATCCTTCCGGGAAATTGCCTTAATGCACCCACCGTGGATGCATTCTTCGGCGAGCTGGAAATTTCCAACGCCTATTTCGCCGATATGCAGGCAGCAGCCGAAGCCAAAGGCGAAAAACTACGCTACATCGCGACGCTCGAAAACGGCAAAGCCACGATCGAGCTCAAAACCGTCGACGCCTCGCATCCGTTTTACACGCTTTCGGGCAGCGACAACATCGTTTCCTTCACTACGGAACGTTACAAAGACCGCCCGCTCGTGATCAAAGGCCCGGGTGCGGGAGCAGAGGTGACAGCATCCGGCGTGTTCGCGGATATCATGAGTATCAGTAGCTATTTGGGATAGAAGAAGCTAAATTGCGATAGTTATTCTCAACCATTTGAGTGATGAGCAATAGGAAAGTCCCCGAATCGATAGCGGCATTGGCCAGGGAGTTTGCGGAAAAGGTTCGTGGACTCTATGGTGACCGGCTTGACAAGGTAGTCCTATTCGGTTCATACGCAAGGGGAGAGCAGCACGAAGAGTCGGATGTTGACTTTTTGGTGGTTTTGAATGACGAGAAAATAAATGCTTTTGCAGAAATAAGCCGAATGTCCGGCATCAGTGCCGAGCTTGGGTTGAAATTTAATTTCTGGATATCAACGGTTCCTATTTCGATAAACAGGCTGCTTCGAGGTGAGGTAGCTTTGGCTATTAATGTTCAAAAAGAAGGAATCGTTGTATGACAGAACTAACCGCAGGCCGGATTATGAAAAAGGCTGCGGATTGTTTGGAACACAGCAGAGAAGCATTTGATCGCAAATCATTTGAGGCGTGCATTAACAGAGCCTATTATGCCATGTTCCATTCCATCCACGCTTTGTTATTAGTATCGGGAGTTCAGACAAAAACACATGTCGGAACCCACAATAGGTTTAGAGACATATTTATCAAGACGGGTGTGATGGATATGTCCCTAAATATGAGACTGCAAAGAACATTCGAAAAAAGACAGTTTGGCGACTACGATTATGATGAGGTGGCGGAATCTGAGGCTTTGGAGTCTTTCGAGGATGCGACACATTTTTTCGAGGTAGTCGTTCGATATTTAAAGGAAAACAACCACATAAAGTGAATTCAGTAAAAGCTTTTGCGCCGGCGACAGTCGCTAATGTGTCGTGTGGGTTTGATATTTTCGGTTTTGCTATTCAGGAGCCGGGGGATACGGTTGAGGTACGCAGGCGCGACGAGCCTGGGATTGTGATCACGGAGATTACGGGTGATGAGGGCCGGTTACCACGGCAGGCAGAGAAGAATTCCGTGACGGTAGTCATGCTGGCTTTGCTGAAACACCTGGGAATCAACGACCTGGGCTGTGAGGTGGTTTTGAACAAAAATATGCCTTTGGGCAGCGGAATGGGTTCCAGCGCGGCGAGCGCGGTGGCTGGTGTGGTGGCGATGAATGAGTTGCTGGGTAACCCGTTAAGCCGCAAAGAATTGCTGCCATTCGCGATGGAAGGTGAGCGCATTGCATCGGGCTCGGCGCACGCTGACAATGTGGGGCCGTCGCTTTTGGGCGGTTTTGTTGTAATTCGTAGTTATAACCCGCTGGATATCTTCACGATCCCTGTTCCGGATGATCTTTATTGCACGCTCGTGCATCCCGATATCGAGATCAATACCAAAGATGCGCGCTTCATTCTGCGTAATGAGGTTTCCCTGAAAAATACCATTGCTCAAATGGGCAACGTGGCCGGTCTGGTGGCCGGGCTTATGAAAGCGGATTATGACCTGATCAGCCGTTCGATGGTGGATGTGATCATCGAGCCGGTCCGTTCGATCCTCATTCCTGAATTTAAGGAGGTGAAACAGGAGGCTATGTCGAATGGTGCCTTGGGGTGCAGTATTTCGGGATCAGGGCCGTCGATGTTTGCCCTCAGCCGGGGCATTGAAAACGCTCAGAATGCCGGTAATGCGATGCAAGCAAGGTTTGCCAGTGCGGGTATCGATTCGGCCGTGCACGTTTCGGCTATTAACCAGGGCGGGGCTGTAATTTTGTAGTATTGTGAAGAATGAGACGTTTTCTGCGGCTTGGTGAACTTTCAGGTTCTGTTAGAACGTTAGTTCGACAGGTAATAAAACATTAGAAAAATGGTTACGGTAAGCGATACAGCCAAAAATAAAATTGTAGAACTCCGCAAGGCCGATGGTTTTGAGGAAGATTATCAAATCCGCGTCGGTGTGCTTGGAGGCGGTTGTTCGGGTTTGACCTACAATCTGGAATTTAACTCCGAATCGAAACCGAACGATATGGTTTTCGAAGACAAGGGAGTGAAGATTATCGTAGACAAAAAGAGCCTGCTCTACCTAGCCGGAACGACACTTGATTTTTCCGACGGACTCAATGGAAAGGGCTTCCAGTTCATCAATCCCAACGCAACCCGCACCTGTGGATGCGGTGAGAGCTTCGCGGTATAATTAAATTATTAAAATATTTTATTTTGAAAAAACGCGCTCCGAAACCCGGAACGCGTTTTTTTTATCGTTTTGAATGGGTTTATTTTGAACCGTCTTTAACACACCACATTAAGGAACGTTTAAATCCATTTGAATGAAACCAACTCTTTTGATTTTGGCTGCCGGCATCGGTAGCAGGTACGGAGGTATCAAGCAGCTCGACCAGTTCGGTCCCAACGGAGAAACCATCATCGATTATTCTTTATACGACGCCATTCGCGCAGGTTTTGGAAAAGTAGTGTTTATAGTCCGCCAGGAGATCAAGGACAGCGCCGAAGCCATTTTCGCCCCTAAGTTGAAAGGTAAAATCGATTTCGACTTCGCTATACAGGGCGTACAGTCGTATGTACCTGAAGATCTCGGCACCGTCGAACGCACCAAGCCCTGGGGGACCGGCCACGCTACGCTTTGTGCCTGGGAGCAGACAGATACCCCTTTTGCCGTCATCAATGCCGACGATTTTTACGGGCGCGACGCATTCGAAACAATGGCCAAATTCCTGCAAACGGATACCAACGATAAGCAGCATGCGATGATCGGCTACGAGCTGAAACGCACGCTTTCCGAAAACGGCACTGTCTCGCGCGGCATATGCGTGGAGCGTGAGGACCATAACCTCGAATCGGTGGTTGAAAGAACCAAAATCTTTGAAGAAAACGGTACTATTTATTTCGAAGAAGGCGAAACGCGCACCGAACTCGCTCCTGAAACACCCGTTTCGATGAACTTCTGGGGCTTCAAACCATCGATGTTCCCGATCACCAAAGACCTTTTCGAAAAATACGCCCGCGAAAATATAAACACGCCGAAAGCAGAATTCTACATCCCGACCGTGATGACGCATATCATCAAAAGCGGGCTGGGCGATTGCCGGGTATTCCGTATTGCTTCGGACTGGTTCGGGGTTACTTATCCGGAAGACAAACCATCGGTACAAGCATCGCTGAATGCATTGCATGAGGCAGGGGTTTATCCCGGGAAGTTGTGGGATTGACAAAAAATAAAAAGGCGTTCACGAACCACTCGCGAACGCCTTTTGCATTACCGCTAAACCTTATTTGTACTCATGGAATTCTCACATTCATCGGCGGATGAGGATTTTGCGGGTGGTATGCGAGCCGTCAGTTTTGGTAATGGTCAGGAAATAGGTCCCCTGGGAGAGTTTGCTCACATCAACCCATGACCTGAACCCGCTTGCTTGATATACTACCGATCCGCTAGCCGTGTGGATTCTCAGACTTTCTACCTGGTCTTTATCTTTCAAATCAATGTCCAATCGATCGGCGACCGGGTTAGGGTATACGGTAACCGGTTCAGATCTTGCCTCGCTTTTCATCTGGGTATTTTCCGGCTGCATGTTTCCCAAAAGGCGTTCCTGTGTTTCCTCTGGCACCGGAGAAGCGCTATTTCCCATCAGGTAAGCCGGTAAATAACGCCACGGACCATACGACTGCCCGGTTAGCGCCAATACCGGATCATATTTGACCCGTACCCGCACTTTCGTCTCCGCTCCCTGCTTATCGATTACATTTTTCAGTTCGAACCCTGTTGTACCGAGATTGGAATATGCATTTTGTGAGCCGGTGGATTGTGTGCTGTTGGTAATGCGGTTGTTGCTGCCTTTTGAAAATCCCTGGTTCACCGGTTTTGTTTCCCAAACCAGTTTGCCTTTGTTTCTGCCCTGGAATGATTTAGCGAAAATGCTTGCGCCGAAGTTGGGTTGAGGGAATTGGGTATGGTTGATGGGAGTAGTGAGGTCGGAGTTGTAGAGGCGGAGGTTGTTGCGGACGCCTAATGCGCTGTTGCCGTAATAGATGAATGCTTTCCCTTCATTGTATTGGCCATTGTCATATTGATGGGCACTCAAGATTATATCGCTGAAACCGTCTCCATTTATATCTCCTGCACCTGCCACATCATTCCCTAAAAATGCACTTGCCTGATTGCTTTGTAGCAGAATATTAGAACTACTAATAAGTCCGTTAGGGGAACCGAGAAATAAGTAACCCGCTCCTTCGTTGTCCTGACCATTTGAGTAGCCATAACTTCCGACAACTAAATCACTAAATCCGTCGCCATTTACATCGCCTGCAGATGAAACTCTACCAAAATACCCATCATGAATGTTACCTTCTATAATTAGTGGCTTTATGTTTATCCCATTACCTGAACCGTAATAGACAAAAATAGCCCCTTCCGAATTTTCGGGATTTGAATACGCGGTAGCGCCGACGGCAATATCATTGAAACCATCACCATTGAAATCGCCGGTAGCGATCTTATTGCCCATTTGCGCCCCCATTACGTTGCTTTGCACAATTGTGAGGTTTAAGGGGGTTACACCGGTTTGAGACCCATAGTAAACATATGCTGCACCCTCGTAGTATTCCCCGTCTGCAAAAAATGTACATCCCACCAGAACATCACTGTAACTGTCGCCGTTAATGTCTGCGCCGGAAACCGAGAACCCAAAATATAAATTATCCAATTGACCATTGAGTATTGTTCCATTGGGGATTAATCCGTTAGCCGAGCCGTAATAGATCCAGACTCTGCCTTCATCAGAATACTCCCAATTACTAAGATCGTAGCCAGATTCTCCAACGATGATGTCGCTATATCCGTCGGCATTCACATCACCTGCCGATGCAACGGAAAAGCCCAGCAATGCCCCGGCCTGGTCCGATTCCAGCAGGGCGTTGGCATTGCCCGGATTACCGTTGACAATGATTGGATCGATGGTGACGGGGTAGGCGGCGTTGCGGACATCGACAGTGATTAGAATTTGCTGTTGCTTGCCGGTTAGCCGGGCTGTTAATGGCCGGTTGTGTGCGTCCCAGCATTTCAAGTCACGATAGATGAGGCCGGGATACGTTTTGTTATTTTCAGTTAAAAACAACAATTCATTCTCACCGCCATCCTGAATATGTACACCTCGGGCGGTCAGGGCGACTTCCAATTCGCTTGTTCCCGCAGGGGTCTGTTCGACGATGAAATTTTGTCTTACACCCTCCTCATTGTTGATAAACTCTTCCGAGAATTTCGAGTGGCGGATGAGCAACCTGTTACCCAATATCTCAGGTTCTGCCCAGGGGTTGGGCTGCCCGATCAACTGACCATCGGCGCGGATTCCCTGATTGTGCAATGAAAGTGAAAAATGCCCATCGGAAGAATTTGTGCGGTTTTGAACGGTCAGCAGTCCCGGCCGGTAATAGGCGCGGAGATTGTGCTTTCGGTTGGGACTTTGCAAAAGCTGCCTGGCTTTGTCCATCGAAATGTGGTATTCACGGGCGGCAATGGTCTCCGCGAAGCCGGGCAGAAGATCGTTGCCGCCGCGTTTGCCAGGGTCGGCAGGCCTGATAATGGAAGCGTCCGGCGCGGGTTTATGAAAAGGATTTGGGAAAAAACAGGTGTAACAGGCGTACACGAAGAGGGTAATGACGGATGTCGCGATGGACAAGGGCAGGAGGTGTTTTTTCATCGATCAGAAGGAGTTTAAGGTGAAGTGCTGGCGACCGGCGATCGGTCTGCGACCAATTTTGCAGCTTCCGTAAATTCCTTACTAATCCGATGATCAAAAGAGGGTAGTGATTACCAAACGGCTTTTCACAAAAAGAGCCCCGGAATTAGTTTCCGGGGCTGGATCATATGATTTGGCACTCTTTAATGTTGGCGGCTGAATTACTTCTGTACCAGCGCTTCGAGCATTTTTTCGGCCAGGAATTGGTTGCCGGCCTCGGTCAAATGCACGCGGTCCGTGGTGAGGATGCCTTTTTCCTTGTTTTCGGGATTATTGTTGGCAAGGTAATCAAGGAAGTGCTTGCGCAGATCGAGCAGTTGCAGGTTGTTTCGGGTCGCTATCTCGCGGATCAGCTTGGAATACTGGTTCAGATCGCCGTCCTGCTGGTTGGAGTTATCATTGCGCTCACCGATGACGGTAGGCGTGCACACGATTACACGGATATTCTGCGCTTTCAGCTTTTTGATCAAAGCCTCATAGAATTTCACATATTTATCGGGATCAGTACCGGTTCCGGACGACGCCTTGTGCCATACATCGTTGATACCCACGTAAATAAATACAACATCCGGCTTTTTGGCCAGCACATCGTCTTCCAGCCTTAAATAGAGGTCATATACCTTGTTCCCGCCAATTCCTGCACCGATCAGTTCGTACTGGCTATCCTGGCCTTTCGCTTTCAGCATTTCGCCGACTTTGGTAATGTAACCCGTAGGACTTACTCCCGCCTGTGTAATGGAATCGCCGAAGAAAACGACGCGTACCGGTTTGTCCTGGCGAAAAGCAAGCAATGGCAGCGCTAAAAATACAATCTGTAATAGTTTGAAAAATACCCGCATGGTTGAGTGTTAAGAATGATTTTTGGGAAAAAGACTGGTTGTTGTTAAAGTTACCCTTATGCACTGTGCGCTGGCAGGCGACTATGGTTTAGGGACTACGGTCGGTTGGCGGAAGATCGTTCATTCCGGGTTTAATAATTCGGAAATCGGCATTGTCGGTGGTGTAATGCATTGTAAATGTACTGCCAGGCTGCATTTGTGCCTCGAAGTGAGCCGGTATTGTGAGCTGCCTGATTTTGCCGTCGATCCAGGCATGGACCGAAAGTGTGTCGCCTTGCCGCTCGCAGGTTAGCACTTCGCCGTAGATCAGCACCGGGCCGGGTTGTGATGCTTGGTTTAAATAGAGTTCGGAAGGTGTTCCGAACCGGATCAGTTTGCCGGTTTCTATTAATCCTACACGGTCGGCGAGGCGGAATATTTCGGCCATGTCGTGGGTGACGAGAATTGCCGAAAAATTATGCTGCCGGTGCAGTGTGAGGAGTAAATCCTGCAATTGGAGGCGCATTTCCGGGTCGAGGGCGGCGAACGGCTCGTCCATCAGGAGTAAGTCTGGCTTGCGTACGAGCGCACGTGCGAGCGCGACGCGCTGCTGCTGCCCGCCCGATAAATGAGTCGGTTTGCGATCGGCCAGTTGCGTCAGCCCTGTGGCTTGCAGTAGTTCATCGACAATTTCCGGCGGTTGGTTTTCACCGAGCGCAAAACTCAGATTTTTCCTGACGGTCATGTGCGGGAACAATGCGTAGTCCTGGAAAACAAAGCCGATGTGCCGCTTTTGCGCGGGTATATGCACACGCGAGGCAGTGTCGAGCCAAACATCACTTTGAAACGCAATGCGGCCGGAATTCGGATGGATTAGTCCGGCTATGAGCCTGAGCAAGGTAGTTTTTCCCGCGCCGGAAGGCCCCGTCAATGCCATAATGCCGCCTCTCGCAAGCGAAAAATCGACTTCCATGGGCAGAATGCCATGCGCGGTGTGCAAAGTATGCCGGATATGGACTTCAAGCTGGCTGTCGGACACGGAGCAGGCGGTTGTTAATGGAGTAGACCAGCAGCAAAATAATGAAAGTGATGGCAAAAAGCACCATCGCATAAGCATTGGCAGCCGGGTAATTCAGCGATTCTACCTCATTGTAAATGGCTACGGAAGCCACTTTGGTCACGCCGGGGATATTGCCGCCGATCATCAGCACCACACCAAATTCGCCCACGGTATGCGCGAATGTGAGTACAAATGCCGTGAGTATGGCCGGTTTACAGTTCGGCAGGAGCACCTGCACGAATGTCTGCCATTCACTTTTCCCAAGCGTGTAGGAGGCCTCCCGTAACGACGACGGCAGTGATTGCAGGCCTGCGCGGATCGGGTAGATCATAAATGGCAGGCTGTATAAAATAGAGGCGATGACCAGTCCGGGAAACGAAAAAACGAGCCTTAACCCGAATATTTCTTCAATCCAGGCCCCAAACCAATGCGACGGGCTGAACGCCAGCAACAAATAGAAGCCTATGACCGACGGCGGCAGCACCAGCGGCATGCCGATCAGCGCTTCCACGACGCCCCGGCCTTTGAACTTCCCGAAAACCAGCCAGTAGGCGATCGGCAATGCGATCACGAGCAGCAAGACCGAGGTGATGCTGGCGAGTTTTAAAGTTAGTAGGATAGGTTGGGCGTTCAATTTAATTTTGAATGATTGACCGGGTCGCCGGTGCGATGATTGAATGATTGAATGATTGAATAAGTGAATGAGTGAATTTGTCGTCAGGTGTTGTCAGGTATTGTCAAGTGTTGTCATGTGTTGTCAAGTATTGTCATGTGCTGTTCCAAGGGATTTAATAACGATTTTTGACTATTAATGACAACACCTGATTTACCTGACTACACTTGACTATTAATGACCATACTTGACTACCCATGACTATACTTGACCACGTCTGACATTATTTGTAACCATACCGTTTGAAAATTGCCTTCGCTTTGGCTGAATACAGGAATTTATAAAACTGCTCGCTGGACGCTTTTTTGGGGGAGTCTTTGCTGTGTTTTAATAGAATAGCGGCTTGTTGAATGGGCTTGTACAGGCTTGAATCCACGATAATGTAATGCCCTTTGCCTTTCATTTCAGGGGATAGCACAATGGATAATGCATTGAAACCGGCTTCGACGGACCCTGTTGTAATATACTGCGCGGTTTGGGCGATGCTTTCGCCGTAGACGAGTTTCTTTTCCGTTTGCGGGTAGAGTTTCCATGTTTGTAATGCCTGAACGGCCGCTTCGCCGTATGGCGCCGTTTGAGGGTTGGGCAGGGCTATTTTTTTGACTTTTTCGGTAATCAGTATTTCCGGTTTGAGGCCGGTTTCCGGGATGTCTTTCGACCAGAGGACTAATGTGCCGGTGGCGTAAACTTCCGGCTTTTGGTCGGAACCGCCGTTTTTGAAGATTTCTTCGGGGTATTTGGTATCGGCGGAAACAAACACGTCGAATGGCGCGCCTTCGCGGATTTGCGTCGTGAGTTTACCCGAAGATGCGACTACGATCTCGATTTTTTTGCCTGATTCCTGTTCGAATTCCTTTTGGATTTCCTTCATCACATACTGCACATTGGCGGCCGTGGCGACGACGATTTTCTCCGATGGTTTGGAACAGCCGGCCAGAAATGCAGTGAAGAGGGCGAGAATGCAGAATTTGTTCATGCCGCAATTTAGGTAAAAATGGATTATATAAACCCGCATCCAACCACGCATTGGCCCCGTCGGGGCCTCGTTACATCCCGTGTCGTTCGCGAAATTGTCGTAAATTGCGCCCCGTTTCGCCGGGCTGTTCCGGACGGGCGTTTTAACCGCTGATAGCCAATGGCTAAAAGCACAATTTAATCATTATAATGATCATAGAAACTGCACAGCGCACCAGGCAGACATCGGAATACTATTTTTCGGTGAAGCTGGCCGAAGTGCGCAAACTGATTGCCGAAGGGCATGACGTCATTAATCTCGGGATCGGAAACCCGGATATGATGCCCTCAGTAGAAACGCTGGAAGCATTGACAACCGCTGCCTATCAACCGCAGGCGCATGGTTATCAGCCTTATACAGGCACCCCAGCTTTCAGAAAATCAGTAGCAGATTTTTATTATCGTACCTACGGCGTAACACTCGAACCGAATACCGAAATATTGCCGCTCATTGGTTCCAAAGAGGGCATTACCCACATATCGCTGACGTTCCTCGATCCGGGCGACGAGGTGCTGGTGCCCGAGCTGGGTTACCCGGCCTACCGTGCTGTGAGCCAGATGGTAGGGGCTGTTGTGAAAGAATACCCGCTGCGCGAAGATCACGGCTGGCAACCCGACTGGAATGCCATGGAAAGCCTCGTGACGCCAAAAACGAAGATCATGTGGCTCAACTACCCGCATATGCCTACGGGAGCGCCCGCTACGCAGGAGCTGTTCGAACAGGCCGTTGCATTTGCCAAAAAACACCGCATATTGCTCTGTCATGATAATCCTTACAGCCTCATCCTGAACAAGAAAGCGCCTATCAGCCTGCTTTCGGTGGAAGGGGCGAAAGAGGTGGCGATCGAGCTGAATTCGATGAGCAAGTCGCATAACATGGCGGGCTGGCGGCTTGGCTGGCTGGCGGGCGCGAAGGAGTACATCAGCGCCGTGCTGACGATCAAAAGCAATGTTGATTCGGGTATGTTCTGGGCTATGCAGGAAGCTGGTGCGAAGGCATTAGGCAACTCCGCGGAATGGCATGCGGAGCGCAATGCCGTGTACCAGGGGCGTTTGGATGCGTCGGAAGCGCTTTTGCGAACGCTCGGCTGCACCTGGGACGACAAGCAGGAGGGTATGTTCCTCTGGGGCAAGCTGCCCGATTCCACCGAGTCGGCGGAAGCGCTCGTGAATAACCTGCTCGTTGAAAAGCACGTTTTCATAGCGCCCGGCTTCATTTTTGGCCCGAAAGGTCAGCGTTACATCCGTTTGTCATTGTGTTTGCCGAAGGAACGAATCTGGCAGGCCGTGGAGCGGATCAAAGGGTAATATTTCAGGATATTTAAATTCAAATTAATGATAATCAGTATCATAGGGGTGGGCCTGCTGGGCGGGTCGTTTGCCCTGGGACTGCGCGAGAAATACCCGCACGTGAAATTCGTAGGCGTGGACAATTCGGCGGTCAATCAGAAAATAGCATTGGCGAAAGGCATTGTGGACGAGATTCTTACGCTCGACGAGGCATTGCAGGTGTCGGAGCTGAACGTGCTCGCCACGCCCGTGGATGCCATTATCAAGTTGCTTCCCTACATGCTCGATCACCTGCCCGACGGCCGGACGATCATGGACCTGGGTTCTACCAAGGAGCTGATATGCAAGCTGGCGGACGGGCATCCCAAACGCGGCCAGTTCGTAGCCGCGCATCCGATGGCAGGTACCGAAAACTCGGGCCCGGGTGCAGCATTCAAAGAGCTTTTGATCGATAAAAACGTGATCATTTGCGACAAGGAGAAAAGCAACCCCGATTCGTGGGGACTCGTGGAAACATTCCTGCGCGATGCGGGTATGAAGATCCATTATATGAACCCTGTGGAGCACGATTTGCACCTCGCTTATGTGTCGCATCTGAGCCATATCAGCTCTTTTGCATTGGGTATGACCGTGCTGGACAAGGAACGCGACGAGCGCGCGATCTTCGATATGGCCAGCACCGGTTTTTCTTCCACGGTCCGTTTGGCCAAAAGCTCCCCGCAAATGTGGGCCCCGATTTTTGACCAAAATAAAAAGAATGTCTCCAAGGCATTGGGCGATTATATCGAACTGCTGAAAAAATTCAAAGACGCGATCGATGGCCGCGATATGGATGCCAGCCTTTCCTATATGGCCCGGGCAAATGATATCGGAAGAGTTTTGGCGGGGATTGAGAAGAAATGATGAATTTTGAATGATTGAATGACTGAATGACTGAGTGATCAGGGTCATTCTGGTCAGGAAATAGTCAGGTGTAGTCTAGAATTGTTTCTTTTAAGTAATTGATAATTAGTATATTGCAAATGGTTCTGAAATTTTTCGGAACCATTTGCGTTTTAAGACCTGTTAGGTTAGGGTCGCCTGGCGACGCATCTTCTTGATTGATTTTGAAGCACATACTCAATAAAACAATAAGAAATGACAAAAGCGCATGGGGTTTTGGCAGCGGTATTGGTGGCAGCAGGCATTTCATTAGGTGTTCACCGGGCCGACTCACTTTCTAATCTTTCTACCACAAAAAAATTACCGATCGCGAAAACCGATTCGGCTTTTACCCGTCCCGAATGGATTTCATTGTATGACTCGCTTGGCCTTAAAAAGCAAGGCTTGTCGGAACGTGCATTCTATTGTGCATGGTTTGGTTTTCAAAAAATCAAACTCGATAACCCGATCATGGCGATCTGCGACTTCACGCAATCTTCGCGCAATAAGCGGCTGTATGTCATTGATTTACTGAAAAAGAAATTGCTTTTAAATACTTACGTAGCGCATGGCCGTAACTCGGGAAATGAGTTTGCCGAGCGCTTTTCTAATGCCAATTCTTCTTTTCAGTCCAGTTTGGGCTTTTATAAAACATTGGGCACCTACCAGGGCAAACATGGCCTTTCGCTCCGGCTCGAAGGTCTTGAAAAAGGCATTAACGACCGTGCATTGGAACGTGCCATTGTGATGCACGGCGCGGATTATGTCAGCGAATCTTTTATCAAAAACACCGGCAGGCTTGGCCGTAGCCTTGGTTGTCCTGCCGTGTCGATCGCCGATTCCAAAAAGCTGATCAACCTGCTTTACAATGGCGCAGGGCTCTTCATTTATTCCGGGGATCAGCATTATATCCAAAAATCCTCATTGCTGGCAGGTATGGAAGCGATGGCCGATGTTCAGGCATTAGGCGTTTCGCGTTTGTAGACGTCAGGGAAATACATCACATCACCTTTTGGATTACAATCCGCAGGTAAATACAGCAAAAATACAGGTACCCTGACTTCCAGCTTATGCCATTTGGGCGGATGCGAAATGGTGTCCGGTTCGGTCATGAAATCGCTGTCAAGCAGTTTCGTGCCCGCCATGTAGTTGGCCAGGTCAGTAGGATGTTGCACACGTACGCATCCGTGGCTGCGCCAGCGCTGGTTGCTGGTAAACAGATATCTCGCATTCGTATCGTGCAGATAAATCGAAAGCGGATTCCTGATTTCCACTTTCAGCAAGCCCAGCGAATTGTCCTCACCGGTTTCCTGCCTGAAACGGTACGGGAATTTTTCAGCGGTAAGGTCGCCCCATTCCAGTTCTTCGGGATTGATCGCCTGACCATCTTTGTCGATCACCTGAATGCGGTTTTTAGCCAAATATTCGGGGTTTGCCGCAGCTTTCGGGAAAATCTCTTTAATCGCAATGCTTTTGGGCACATTCCAGTAGGGGTGCGTGACAATGCTCGTCGCGTAGGTGTCGATTGTAGGCGTGGGCGTATCGCGCTTGCCTACGATGGTGCGCATGGTAAGCACATGCTGGCCGGCCGAATCCATCGCGGTCAGGTAAGCGCCCCGGATGTTGACCACCACAAACCGCGGTGCGCCCTTAGTTTGTCGGCGAATCCAGCGATAAGCATTCAGGGTTTGGGCCACATAGGCCGCGCTGTCCTTTTTTTGTTCCTTCAATAGCCGGGCATAATGGATTTTAAGGTTGTGGTAAACAGGGAAAACCGGTTCCAGCTTTTCCAGCACTTTTTCCACAGATTGTCCGTTGAAAAGCTCTTCGGCCGCGTCGCGGATCAGGGCGGTGTCGGCGTTGATTTTTTTCTGGGTAAACCGGATGGTAGGTTTATGCCCGAACGCGATTTCTTCCAACAATCCAAATACCGGTTGCGCGCCGGCCTTCGTCTCGAATTTGCGTGTATCGATCCCCGCATTGCCTGCAAGGTCGATGAGTTGTTGATAAGTTTTCTTTTCGCTGATGGCTTCGGCGAGCTCGTCGTCCGTCATTTCCTTCGGGTTTTTCCGGCAGGATTGCATGATCGCGAGCGTAAAAAGAATCAGGAGGGGGATGTACCGGGCTTTGCCCAGGCCGGAGAGCATTTTCATGAGGGGTGTTGATTTTGGTGCTGGCAAAAACAGTACAATTGTTATGCTAAGTTAAAAAGAGCATAAGCGTGCTGCCAGCAGCTCAAAAATGGGGAATTAAAGTGGCATCGCTGTACTTTAATTCCCTAAATCGACTATTCGTTGCGAAGGCTGCGGACCGGGTCGGCGGTGGCTGCGCGGATGGCCTGAAAGCTCACGGTACCAATCGTTACCACCAATGCGGCAAAACCCGTCGCTACGAACACCCACCAATCGATCGTCGTCCGGTAAGGATAGCTTTCCAGCCACTTTTGCAACGCATACCAGGCAAGCGGTGATGCAACGACAATGGCGATGACGACCAGTTTGACAAAATCTTTGGAAATCAAACCCACAATACCTGCCACCGACGCGCCTAGTACCTTGCGGATACCCACTTCCTTCGCCCGTTGTTCGGCAGCCTGTACCACTAATCCGAATATGCCTAATGCCGAAAGGAACATCGTAAGCCCGCTGAAGAACAGGAAGAGCTCATGGAGTTTGGACTCGGCTTCGTATTGTTTGGTGATTTGTTCTTCAATATTGTTGATTTGGAGTAATTTCTCCGGGAAAAACTGCTTCCACAGCTTACGTACACCCACCGCGACCTGCATTTCCGTCCCCGGCTGAATGCGGATGAGCATACCTGCATATTCGGGAGATTTCTCCGCGAGAATGAATGTGGGCTTCATCGGCTCATAAAGCGATTCATTATGGAAATCGCCCACGATCCCTACCGGCACGGAATGCGCATTTTGCGTCTGAACATCCAGCTGTTTGATCCCCAACATTTTCGCGGCCGACGCGGTCATTAGGGAATTCTGGTTGATCTGCGCTTTTTCGAATTTTTCAAAACCTTCTTTCTGTAAGGAATCGGCGTCGAGCGCGTCGGCGAAGCGGTTACTGAACATACGTCCCTTCACCAGTTTCAGTCCTAAAGTGGTCGGCAAATCCACATCGCCGGCAACGTACCACACGCGAAGGCGACGACCGGCATGTGCCGGATCCGGGACCTCGCGTTGCATGTAGCCGCCGCCTTCAGTAGGCATCCACATGGCCAGACTGCTGCGCACCACGCCTGGTATCCTTTGCAGCTCGTTTTTAAATGCGTCGCCCTTGCCATTCCAGGAAATCTGCTCGATACCGATGAGGTTATTTTTATCATAGCCGAGCTCCTTATTTTTCATCAGATCGAATTGTTGCCAGACCCCAATGGTAGCGAGCAGTACGATGATCGAAATGGAGAATTGCGCGACAACGAGTGTTTTGCGAAGCCCTGTTTGACCTAATGAGGCCGTAAATATGCCGCGTAAGGTGTTGGCAGGTTTAAAACCCGAAATAACCCAGGCAGGGTAAAGGCCAGTCAGCAAGGCGGTAAGGAAGAACATCAGTAATGCGCCTCCGGCCATCAGGATATTGGAAGTAAATGTGACCACGAGCCGATGCCCGAGGAAATCTTCGACGGGACGTAATGTGAGGCAGTAAGCAAACACAGCAATGCCGATGGAAATACCGAATAATAGCAACGTTTCCGTCAGAAGCTGCATGACCAGCTGCGTCCGCGATCCGCTGAGGATTTTTCGGACGCCGGCTTCTTTTACCCGGGCAAATGCCTTGGCGGTACTGAGATTGACAAAATTGACGCAGGCGATGAATAGCAGCAGTAATGCCACACCGGCAAAGATGTAGATTGTCCGAATGCTGGCCTTCACACTTTGCCCTTCCGCGAAATCGGAATGGAGGTAGACTTCTTTTAAAGGCTGGAATTCAAATTGTTCCCGGTTATTGTTTTTCGTAAACCGGGCATACCATGCATTGACTCTCTTCGTGAATTCCCCCACATCCGTGCCACGTTTCAGCAGAATGTAATTTCGCCCGAAGCTCATGACGCCGTTATTGAGAAGGGGTTCCGGCTTTGGGGCCTCAAGTCTGATGGCATCGGCGCGCAGGTGGCTGTTGTATGGCAAATCGTCGATCAGGCCTGTAATTTCATAAGGGGTTGGCTCGGCGCTGAAAGTGGGAATGTCGTAGATGATCTTTCCGACCGGGTCCTGGCCCGGAAAGATCCGGGTGGCATAGGATCGCGTTACAAGCAAATTCCAATGCTTTTGCGTCGAATGTTTGAGACTTCCTGTAAGCAGCTTCAAATCCAGTAGCCGACTTACCGCCGTATCAGCGGAAAGTAAATTTGTATTTATGCCGTCGCCATCCTCCGGGCGGATTTTAAAATGTAATTCACTTGAACTCAAGGTCGACCAGGATTCAACTTCTGCATAGTTCTTCTGCAATTCCGGAGCGAGGCCCATGGGTGAAGAAGAATTGCGTTCAGAAAGGTCTTTCCCCATTTTATTGACCGTCACAATCCGGTAAATATCATCCTTCCTGCTCCATTGCTTGTCATACGACAAACTATCGATCACCACAGTAGCTACCATCATACAAGTCCATAAACCAATAGAGAGCCCCGTGAGGTGGATGAGCGAATAGCGGCTGTTTTTCAGCAAGACGCGCGAGCCGATCTTGAAATAATTGCGCAGCATTTCGGAGTTCAATGCGGATGGAGAGGCGTAAGGAGAGGGTTTTCGTTTCATAATGGAGGGCCGAAGTAATGCTGTGACTTCCCGGAGGAAAAACCAGTTGGCTTTGCGCGCGCCTACGCGATGGTGGCGCAAGGCATAGCGTTCGTAGAGGTCGCCGAGGAGTTCTTCACGAAGATGCGGGGCGCAAATGCGGTTGGCCAGCTTGTCGAGCCAGCGGGGAGGGAGTGGTTGCATGGTTCAGCTGTTTGAAAAATCGAGGCCCATTTTTGATAATTCTGCCGGCGTAATACGGTTCCAGAGGCTGTTCCGCACGGTTCGCGCTTCGTGCAGGATCTTGCCGCCGTAAGCGGTTACGGTAAAGAGCCGCTTGCGACGTCCGCCGCGCTCCTGGGTGGCTTCGCCCAGGTGCGAGGTTAGGTAACCCTTTTGTTCGAGTCGCTGCAATGCAGCATGCACGGCCCCGGTGCTCATGGTCTGCCCGGTTTCCTTTTCAAGCTCTTCGGCAATACTCACCGAATAGGCCCCCGGAGCCAATGCAGCCACCGCCAGCAGTACGATTTCTTCAAATTCTCCCAGATCGCTTCGTCTCATAGAATGTGTTCGGAGTTATTATATCTATTTCTGTATGTAAAATAATCCTGCCAGATATTGAAAACTGCATTTATGTTGAAATGAATGCTATTTTATGAAAAGGCTCTGTTCGTTTTCGAACAAGGCACGTCCGGTGTTGCACGGGGTTTTTAAAAGTTATCAGGAAATTCGATGCGATAGAATCAGCAAAGCTTTTCCTTTATCAGGTTGCAAGTACCATAACATCAAAATCATCACACTATGGCGAAGATGAGTAAAATTACGGTGGATAACGTCGACATATCCATTACAACTATCCATGATAATGACTACATCTGCCTCACCGATATGGTGAAGGGAAAAGGGGATGCGAGCAGGGCAGCAGATGTGATTAAAAACTGGATCAGGAATCGCTCAACCATTGAATTTCTAGGGACATGGGAGACGATATATAATTCCGATTTTAAAGTGGTCGAATTCGACCACTTTAGACGGGAAGCCGGTGTGCCTACTTTTACCATGAGTGTTTCAAACTGGATTGAAAATACCAATGCAATTGGAATCTTTTCTAAATCAGGCAGGTATGGGGGTACTTATGCGCACAAGGATATAGCATTCGAATTTGGGTCGGCAATTAGTCCGATATTTAAGCTTTACGTTATTCGGGAATATCAGAGGCTTAAAGAGATTGAAAACAATCACTCTGAGTTGGAATGGAACGTAAAGCGCATTCTATCAAAAGCCAATTATCAAATACATACCACTGCCGTGCGGGACTATCTCATTCCGAAAGCCGGCTATTCCCAAGCGAAGGAATGGCTGCTTTACGCGGATGAGGCCGATTTGCTCAACCTCGTTTTGTTTCGTTGCACAGCGAAGCAATGGCGTGACGCTAATCCGCAACGCCATCTGACAGGCGAAAACATTCGCGACATGGCCAGTATCAATGAATTAACGATACTTTCAAATCTTGAAAATCTCAATTCTGTGTTAATCAAAACCGGATTGGGTAAGCGAGAGCGCTTTAAAATCTTGGACGAAACCTGTCATGACCAACGCAAAACATTAGAGCAGCTTGATATAATCAAGTCTGTTAAGAAGGAACAGAAATCTTCATTCTTAGATTTTGATAAAAATGAAGCTTAAATAGGTAAGACGGTTTCACTACTTCTTCCCAAAAAACTGTTGCTTCGAACTGCTTTTCTGCGTGTACTCCTTCACCGCCTCGGCCGCCTCGATCGGGTAATCCGATTCCAGGATGGACGCGCCGTCTCTGGCGATCGCGATGTAGGCGGCTTTTCGTTCTTCGGCGGTTTTCAGTTTATCATAGGAAGACGCTGCCGAGATCATGCACATCGTGCCTTTTTTATTCAGCAATGCATATAATTCCCTGTTCTCGGGCTTCACGTGCGGGCCGATGTAGGCGATCATCTGGGTGAAAGGTACACCGGCTTTCTCGTAATCCTCATACTCCTTCATATTCCGGATGAATGCCGAGAATGTGTGGTTTTTGTTTTGAGATAAATAGTAAGTCATTTCCGCTGCGCTGTGCACGGTGAGCATGACGAATGCATCGGCCTTATGCTTTTTGATCAATGCGGCGGTCATTGCCAGCGGTACATCCTTATGGTCGAGGTTGAGGACGGTTTTACCGCGTGCCCATTCGATCACTTCCGAAAGTGTCGGGATAGGGAAATCGGTGATATTGCCCTCGGCGTCTTTCAACCGGAAATTTTTGAGTTCTTCATAGGTGTAGTCCGACAGTTTACCCTTGCCGGTCGTCGTGCGGTCGAGTGTGGCGTCGTGCATGAGCACCATCACGCTGTCCTTCGTCAGCCGGGGATCGATCTCGAAGAATGCCGGGGTGTGTTTCAATGTATTTTCAAAAGTGGCAATGGAGTTTTCAGGAAACCCCTTCACCATTCCGCCGCGGTGACCCGTAATGAGGAGCGGATCGTTGCCGGTGAATTGAAAATAGGCATGAAGATCCTTGGCGGTCTTGATTTTCAGAACATTGAGTTTGTCCTGCGCAAAGCCCGTCATTTGACTGCCGATGGTTAGTACTGCAGTAATTACAAGCGGGTTAAGGAAGTTCTTTTTCATAATCATATCAAAAATTAAGAGCGGCAGTTGAGTTTTAAGAGACTGAATTCACCCTGCGCATCCAGACTGAACAATGTTACCGAAGAGTTCTCCTGGACGATCTGCCGGTAGTTTTTAAGCGGCATACCCAGTTTCCAGGCCATATAAAACCGATTCACGGCATTGTGCGCCACCACGAGCACCGTACCATCGGGATGTTTTTGGGTAATAGCATTGAAAAAATCGTCGACACGCGTCACGATCTCCATGGCTGTCTCGCCCGTACCGCCCGCACGTGCGTAGTCGGGCTCCTGCGCCCATGCGTCCCAGAGCGCGGGATTCTCGGCAATGAATTCCGCCCGTGTTTTTCCTTCCCATTCACCGAACGACGCTTCGATCAGCCGTTGGTCGACGATAATGTCCGGATTGTTGCCCGAGGCGATGCTGGCCGTGTGGTGTGCGCGTTGGAGCGGCGAGGTATAAACCGCGTCGAAATGAATGCCTTTCAGCAAGCTTGCGGCCTGGTGCGCCTGTTCGAGGCCTTTTTCGGTGAGTCCGATATCTGTGGCGCCGCAGTAGCGGTTACCGTCGGCATTCCAGAATGTTTCTCCGTGACGGAGCAGATACACACGAAGCATAGTCAATGAGTTATGGGCACGGGGCCTGCTATGAAACCTTTTTCGGTTAAAGTTTGGATAAAATTCCGGTGTTGTCGCTCGTAAGCTTCGGTCAATGCAGGTTCGGGGCGGATCGTTTTTTCAATGCGTGTCATCGCCCGCGCCGCCTCGGTAAGCGTCGCGAAATACGATCCGGCAGCCGCTACGATGGCGGCACCCGCCGCACCGGTGACATTAGCGCATTTATGCACGGGCCGGTTGAGGACATTGGCGCGAATCGTGAGCCATATATCGCTATTGCTGCCGCCTCCGGCCGTGTAAACGGCATTCACATCCTCTCCCGAAAGACTTTCGATCATCTCGTAAGCATAACGCTCCACGAATGCGACGCCCTCCATATTCGCAGCAAATGTGGCTGCCCGATTTGCATTGTCGGGTGCAAAACCCCGCGCTTGCGGCGCTATGAAGGGGAAGCGCTCGCCTTGCTGTAATAGCGGGTAGGCGATCAGCCCGGTTGGGATGAGCTCTGCGGCGGCGGCGGTCAATGCAGGGAGCTCGTCGGCGAAGCCTGCGGAGACCCAATCGGCGCCGATATTGCCTGCTCCGCCAGGCATCCAGTAGCCTTCGGGGTGGCGGTGGCTGTAAAGCCGGCCTTCCGGGTCGCGGACTTCCTGGGTGGTAACCCCCTTCACGACGAGCGTGGTGCCGATAGTAGTATTCCAATCGCCGGGTTGTACGGCACCGGAGGCTACTTGCGATGCACAGCCGTCGGTCATGCCTGCTATGACTTGAATTGGTTTCAAACCGAGGCTCTTACTTAATTCAGGAAGCAGGCGGC
Organism: Dyadobacter sp. OTU695; assembly: GCF_038440355.1. Lineage (NCBI taxonomy): Bacteria > Pseudomonadati > Bacteroidota > Cytophagia > Cytophagales > Spirosomataceae > Dyadobacter > Dyadobacter sp. OTU695. The sequence continues at coordinate 37,246 of NZ_JASATN010000028.1, forward strand.
CAATTTGCGTGCCGGATGGGACCACTTCTTGCAGCCATTCCCTGCGCAGGGGCAAATGCTCCGTGAGCCAGGCAGGCCATTCGCCGGTACCAACGTCGAACCCTGATTTTAATGCATTGGTATAATCAGTGTATGAATAGTCACCGGAGAGCTTTCCGATGATAAAATCCGTAGCATGGATCCAGGTGTTAATGCGCGCCGCTTTTTCGGGAAAGTGGTTGACAAACCACACCATTTTCGAAAGTCCGCTGGATGCATTAAAGCCGGTATAGCCATGGGGATGATAGCGTTCCGCGGTTTCCCGGCAAAGTTTGCCTTCGGCTGCCGGACGGGTATCGGAATACATCAATGCATCGTGCAGCGGCTCATTGTGTTCATCAAGCGGAATGACGGTGCCCGAAGTGGAAGTGACGGATACGGCTTTAACAGCTTTTATATCAATGACTTTTCCGGCAGAAACCAACAGGTTTTGTAAACATTCGAATGCCGATTCCCACCACACCGCCGGCGATTGCTCCTCGCGCGAATGCCGCGTGAGCGGGAAAACCTTTTCAGTACTGCCAATGGTGTTTCCCGACTCGTCGAGCAGCACCGTGCGCACGCCCTGGGTTCCTACATCTATTCCTAAAAAATATGAATGCATCCTTTAATTCAATGTTTTAAATGCCTCTCTGCTTCGTTTCCAATCCTTATACCATTCTCCATAAGCTCCGTCGCCGTTCGGCTCGGTTACTTCGAGCGTTTCAGGGGAAAGGTTCGGGATACCCAAGGCATTATTACAGATCACTACCCCGCCCGAGACCGAGGCCTGGCGGTAATTGGCGCGTATGATTACTTTTTTACCTAACAAATTGGCAATAAACTGCCGCAGCAACCGACTTTGCACGCCGCCGCCGCACATCCACACATAATCGTGGTCGTGGCGGGTTACTTCGCATAACACCAGATAATTTTCCGAAATACTGCACGCAATGTCCCAAAGCGTTGCCCACACGAAATGTGCCCGGCTAAGCTGGTGCGATACGGGCGTGTTGAAAATAAATCCGCCGCGGATGAGTGGCGTCTTTTCATTGGCCAGTAGAGAGCCCAGCGCGCCCACGCAATGCGTATCGCGGATCGCCGCTACCTCGGTTTCGATCAGTTCATAGGGCTCGTTGGGGTAGAAAATTCCTTTCAGACGCTGGTAGTTCAGGCCGGTGACGCCCGCATTGGCTTCCAGCAGAAAGCTGGCATGGTCGGTATGTCGGTTGGTCCAGGTGCGTGCCTGCGTGTCGGTTACGTAATGGTCGGCTATTTTGAGAATAGGGGTGGTCGTGCCGGAAACGATCACGATGTCGTCTACCGACGGTTCCATGCTCATGATCGCCAGCTGCGTATCCGACCCGCCCACGACCACATCGGCTGTTTCCGAAATGCCGAATTGCGCGGCCACTTCGGGCAGCACTTTACCGAGAATGGAGCCCGAATGCACCAATGGCGGCAGAAGCGAGGCACCCAACTGGTATTGGTCGCAAAGGTTTTGCGACCATTTGCCTTGGGCAACATCGTAAAGCAGCGTTTCGGAGGCCTGCGAATGCTCGTAACCCTGCACGCCGCTGAACATGAACTGTGCCCAGTCGCTGATGCTTACAAACGTCGAAACCTGCTGCCAGAGGTCACTACGGCCATTGCGGAGGCCTACGAGTTTCAATGCGGAGAAAAGCGAGGTAGGGAAGCGGCCGGTAAGCAGGTATACCCCGTGTTTGTCGGGCGTAATATCCTCCCATTCACGGCCGCGGTGGTCGATGTTGGGCATGCCAATCAGCGAACGGCCGGAGTTATCGAGCGCCACAATGCCTTCACGCTGGCTGGTGGCGGTAACGGCGGCGATGGTGACCGGCCCGGCCTGCGCCAATGCGGTTTTAGCCAGGGTTTTTATTTGCTCCCAAAGTGCACCCGGGTCGAAAAATATGGATTCGGGGTAATGCTCGTCTTTTTCATAACGCATGTCGTCGCTCGCTACGCCGAGGATCGCGCCGGTGGTGTCGGCTATGGCGACGCGCACGTTGCCTGTACCGATGTCGGCCACGAGGTATGCCTGTTTCAATGTCATTGGTTTAGGATTAATGGGTTTTGACAGACAATATTTCACGGTTCACCAACTGGCGGATGTTCCGGTTGCCTTCCACATAAAAGTCACGCAGGGCCTTGTTCATAATGTCGGCATGGTGATCTTCGACCTCGAAAGTGGCCCCGGCGATGTGCGGGGTAGCGAGTACATGTTTGTGGTGGATCAGCCGGTAATCCAGCTCGTCGGGTGGTTCGTGATCGAAAACGTCGAGAATAGCACCGCGGATCGCATTATTTTCAATGGCAGAAAGCAATGCCTCCCGTTTCACGACCACCGCCCGCGCCGTGTTCACGAAAATCGCATCCTTTTTCATCAAATTAATCAATTCCTCTCCGATCATGCCCTCAGTTTCTTGATTCACAGGTAAATGGATCGATACCACGTCGCTGAGGCGAAAAACGTCTTCCAGGCTCACCTTTTTATAATCAGGATCATCGGAAGTATAAAAAGGATCGTAATAGAGAATTTCCGCCGGGAAATGCCTTACAAGATTGGCGATAGTCTGCCCCACAGCCCCGAAACCGACCATTCCGATCGTTTTTCCTGCAATTTCATTTCCCTTAAACTGCAAATAGGAAGTATGTGCCCCGGCCTCCCAATGCTCGCCTTCGAGCCAGGCAATGCCTTCGAGCGTGTTGCGCAGGAGGTTGATGAGGTTGGCGATAAACATTTCCGCCACTGCCTGTGCGTTTCGGGCAGGGGTGTTGAAAACGGGGATGCCTTTGGCGGTGGCAGTCGCTACGGCGACGTTGGAAGGTGTCCCGCGGCATACACCGATGAACTGTAAACCCGGAAACGCTTCGATGACGCCCGATGTCACGTGATCGTGCTCGGTAATGAGGGCGTCGGCCCCGGTTTCAGTCAGCAATGCAATGAGCTCGCCCTCGTTATAGGCGCGCTCCTGTAATTTCCATGGCTTATAGATGATCTCTCCGAATTGTTCTTTCAACGCTTGCTGCGCCTTGTCTTGGTAGGGCGCGGTGATGAGGACTTTCATATCTGGTGTCGAGTTTCAAATGGTATTATTAATGGTAGTTTGTTGTGCCACAACGTTTTCTGTTTTGGGTAATGTAATAAACCGGGTCAGAATGGCGCTGATGAAGTACAGGATCGCGAGCGTCCAGGCAACGCCTTCACTGCCTATTGACCCTATAAAAAGCCCAACTATGGCCGGGCCGATGAATACCGGCAGGCCTGCGCCGAGGTTCAGGATGGCCATGGAGGCGCCTTTTTCTTCTTTTACCAGCGACGGTACCAATGCCGAAAGCGGCACGTAGCCGGCCAGCAGACCGCCCCAAAGGATGCCGGGGATGAGGATGAGCCAGAAATTGCCGTCGAACAGGGCCGGTGAGTAGTAAAAAAGCAGGGTGCTCACGCCGCAACCGAAGCCGCCGAACCACATAATGGTGTTCTGCCAGCCCAGCCGGTCGCCTACGAAACCGAAAATGAGGTTGAAAATGATGTTACTGGTGAAAATGGTGCCCCATATCCACAGCCATTCCTGCGTGGACAGCCCGTGCGCAGCCATGTATGTGGGCATGAAGACCGGGAATGCAAACTGCGCCGTGGTGTTGATAATGCGGACAATGCCGCCGATGAGCACTTTGGGTTCTTCACGGATAATCGTAAAGCCTTTCAAAAGCTCTTTTGCCTTGCCGGCCGCTTCACCGGTAGAGTGGAATTGATCTTTATTTAAAACCAAAGCAAAAAATGCCCCGACGGAAACCCAGAAAATCGAGCTCCAAAGCGTGTTCTGGTAACCGATCCGCTCAATGGCCCAACTGGAATAGTAGGCGCCGAATACATTGAGCCCGCCTGTAAATACAAACCAAAACCAGCCCACCGCGCGCCCAAGCGCATTCTCAGGCGTGCGGTAAGTGATCCAAACCAGGAACGAATAGGCAAATAACGGATACCCGAACCCTCTGACCGCATAAGTGAGCAGCATAACCGGGAAATTCAGCGATTCCATGCCAAGCCCGACAAAACCCAGCGTACCGACCACATAGAGCAAAATGCCCATCAACATAGCCTTGCGCGGGCCGTACCCTTCTGCCAGCACGCCCGAGAACCACGATGAAATGGCAATGGTAATGCCGTAAACGGTGAACAGGGATGCGGATTGCTGGATGGTCATGCCGCGGTCGAGGAGGTAGGGGCTGAGCCAGCCCTGCTCCACGCCGTCGCCCATCATGAAGATCAGGATGCCCAGATACCCCCAGGCGAGGTGCCTGGGTAATCCGATGCGGTCAAAAGGTGTCGTTGGTGTCATCTTGGATTGGTTTAGGGAAATAAAAGGGTTAGTAGAACGAATATCTCACCCCCAGCTGAATGCGCCAGGGTGTACCGCCGATCGGGCGGGTGGCAATGTTCTGTACCGAATAGTTGTACTGCTGCTTCGCCTGATCGAACCCGTTAATGTTGAGCAGGTTAGTATTGCCGCGGTTATAGTTGCGTCCCCATTCCTTGTTCAGGATATTCAAAAAGTTGAATGCGTCGGCGGAGAATTCGAGGTTATGGCCTTTAGCAATGCTGAATGCCTTCGTCAGACGAAGATCTACGGTAGTGTAGAACGGGTTGGAGCCGCCGTTCCGCTTCGCTACCTGGCCGATGTTAGAGTTGATATAATCCTTCACACTCTGATCTGTCTCCGGGTTGCTCAACAGGTCGCTGATACCTTTGCGGATGTTTTCGGGCGTGCTGGGATTGTTGGGGTCAAAAACGTAGGCCAGATCATTGGTTAAAACAAAATCACCATTCAAACTCGTGTTACCGCCCACCAGGAAGCTGTAACGGCTGCCACCGATGCCGATGAGCGTCGCACCGAGCTGGAAGCCTTTCCACGACGGCGCCGCACCGTTGATAACAAGCTTGTTGCGGAACTGCTGATCGGAATAGCTGTAGTTAAGGTTACGCGGGTCGTCTTTTACCGGAAGGAATGTGGAAGTATTGGCCACGCAGCAGTTATAGGAGGAGTTATCCTTCGCCGAGTTGATGGTATAGCTCGCATTGACATACCCATCATTTCCAATGCGAATGCTTGCGTCCGCGACGAATGTAAGCTGGTTGGATTCGCCGGTAGAAATCAGTTCCAGTACCCGGCCCACATCGGCGGTCTTGCGCGATTGCAGCCAGTCGGTAACGCCCTTGGCCGAGATCGTCGAGGCCGGTACGAATACGCCGCGGTTATCCTCATTGGCCAGCCTGAATGCCGGATTATCGGCCAGGTTGCGGTCGACATACACATAATTGTTAACGGTACGGCCCACGATTGCATTTAATCCAACCCGAATGCGGTCGCCAAAGAAGTGATTATAGTTGATATTGGCCTTGTAAGTGGTAGGGACCTGGAAATCCTTGTTCACGGCATTAATCGTCGAAATGTAGTTTACACCCTGCGGAATGCCGGGGATCGTGGACGGATCGTTGCGGTAAGCATTAAAATCGGGTTTCGGAACAGCCGCGCCGGTGACGTCTATCGCACCTACCATGGTGCCGCTGTTCTGGATATTGTTCACCTGTGCGTAGTAATGCGGCTGCGAGGAGAACATGCCGCCGCCGATTTTAAGAATATCCTTCTTGCGCCCACCCATATCCCACGTTACCTGGAAACGCGGCTGAATATTGTTCCAATCCTGCGGTTTGATGTCGGTACGAACACCCAGCGTCCTGTCGACAGTTGCATTGTAATCGCCGTTGGTGAGGAACGCCGTGGCATCGTAACGCACACCGAGCACGAGGTTCAGGTCGCGGTGCGGGTTGTATTCAGCCTGTGCGAACGCGGAAATGTCGAGCACGGTTTGCTCCACAATTGGCGCGCCCTTTAATGGCACTTCGCGGGCATAACGGTAGGGGCGCAATGCGGCCAGGTCGTTGAGGCTGTTGAAGAAAAAGCGGCCGTTCTGCTCGCTGGAAAGGTAAGTTTCCATGTAGGTGAGCATATTGTCGGTACCAAAGGTGAAATTGATTTTGTCGGTATTCCAATAGGCGGTGTTGCTCAAATGCACCTGTTTCATGCGGTTGGATTCGGGGCTGAAACGCTGCCCGCCAAACTGTACCGACTTCGTTTGCGTCGCATTCGGATTAGCTTCCGTCGGGAAGGGCGATGTCACATTCACGATCGCACGCGGAATGTTCGAAAACGGCAGGTAGCTCTGCGGTGTCTTCGGTTTGTAGGAGTACATATATTGTACTTTGAACTCGTTGGTCAACCGCGGATTGAGCGAAGAGCGTAATGCGGCCATGGCGGTGGTCGAAACATCCTTGAAATCGTTGTAGGATTCCAGCAGGTTGATATTCGAGTTATCGCCTTCATTGAATGGCGAGACGTAGCGCGTGGTATTGCTCCGGAGCGTCAGTTTATGTTTCTGGTTGATCTGCCAGTCGAGCCGGACGAATGCCGTATTGGTAGTCGTCTTGCGCGGAAACTGACCGTATTGCTGACCTTTCAATCCATATAATTCCGAGGCAATGCGGATGAGTTTGTCGAGTGTGTCTTTCCGGATGCCGTAACGCTGCTCGTCATCGGCGCTTTTGATATCGGCTATAATCAACGGCTGGCTGGCATCCTGGCGGTCGTAGGCGATGAAGAAATGCAGTTTGTCTTTGATCAATGGCCCGCCCAGGCTGAATCCCGACTGGTAGTTACTGAAATCCTGCTCGCGTTTCACCCCGCGGATATCGTAGCCGCTGGACAATGTATTGTTCCTGAAATAAAGGAATGCTGAACCTTCCAGCTTATTGGTACCGCTTTTAGTCACCGCGCTGATGGCACCACCCGACTGCCTGCCCTGTGTCACGTCATAATCATTGGTAATCACCTTATACTCGCGGATCGCTTCCAGGGAAATGGCGTAAGGTCCTTCCGCAACGGTACCGTTAGTCCATTGGTTCTTAGCGTTCATTCCGTCGATCGTCACGTTTGCGCCGGTAGCGCGCTGGCCGCCGAAGCTGAAATTGTCGCCGCCCTGCAATGGGGAAAGGTTATTGAGGCGGGTGAAATTGCGGCCCTCGTTAGGCAGACTTTTGATCTGCGCGGCGGTGATGGATGTGGAAGCACCCGCCTGTTGTACTTCTTTTGTAAACCCCTTTTCGGAAATAACCACCTCTTTCAAAGCGGTTTCCGAAGCGGAAAGAGTAATGTCAACATTCAGTTTATCACCATAATTGAGTGAATAACCGGTCTGTTTCACGGTTTGAAGCCCTACAAACGATGCGCTGATCGAATAGGGCTTACCCAGCGGCAATTGGTGCAGGGCATATTCGCCTTTGGCATTGGTAATGGTATGTGTTTCAAAACCGGTGGCATCGTTACGGATCGTAATGGTGGCGCCGGGCAGCAGTTCGTTGTTCGTAGCGTCTTTGACCGTACCGGTAATGGAGGCATCGGTGGCCTGGGCATGCACACAATGTGCACCCGCGAGTAGCGCCAGCAGCAGCGTGAAGGCTGCCAGATAAGTGTTGAAGGATTTCATGGGTGGATTGAGTAGATCTAAATTTTACATTTTCATAATGATGTGTTAAAATTTATTTCACTTTCCAATCGGTATCCGGCGCCTTGGATGCCATTTGGAATGCCTTTTGGTATAATTGTCATAAAAACCATGACATATTGTAGTAAAATAGCATCACAAACAAAGTGAAATAAAATTATTTAAACAAAATTAAAGTTTATTAAAGTATATGAAACACCGATTTTGGATTGTTAACGATATGATAATATGCTGCCAGGCGTGGTAATCTGCCCATATTTAGGATTCTTTATTGTATTATTTATATTCAAAAAATAAATCTGCCGCTATGGGAGCGTGCAGATGTGTAGGAAGGTTTCCGTGTTTTGGAAACTATGGTTATACTTGCTTTCAAAGTGTATCGAAATGACTATTACGGAAAGGCATCAATTCATTTTGCAGGAGCTGAAAAGGGCAGGTACGGTCAGTATCGTGCAGCTTTCGGAGCAAATGCAGGTTTCCGGCGTGACAATCCGGAAGGATCTGAAACTCCTCGAAGACAAAAATCTGCTATTCAGAACGCACGGCGGAGGTTCGCTCAACAATCCTTATGCCGTAGAGCGGCCGATCAATGAAAAGGAATTCATCAATTCCGACGAGAAGCAAAGCATCGCACGCGAGGCCCTGACGCTGATCCGGCAAACGGATTCGATCATGATCGGCTCAGGTACGACAGTATTCGAACTGGCGCGCTGCCTGCATCCGACCAAGCAGATCACGGTGATCACGCCCGCGGTGAAGGTGACGCTGGAACTCAATAACCGGCCGAATGTAGAGGTGTTGCAGCTAGGCGGACTGATTCGGCAGAACTCGTCGTCGGTGGCCGGCTCCTATGCCGAATATATTCTCGAGCATATTTCCTGCGGCGTTCTTTTTATCGGAGTGGACGGGATTGACTTTGATTTTGGGCTGTCTATCAGTAATTTAACAGAAGCCGGATTGAACCAGAAGATGATCAGCACGGCGCAAGTGGTGGTGGTACTTGCCGATCATACCAAGTTTGGCAAGCGGGGGATTGGCAAAATTTGCGACCTCGACCAGGTGCAGTACATCGTAACCGATGCCGGCGTTCCGGACGAGGCCGTCAAATCCCTGGAAGACCGTGGCGTGAAAGTGCTGGTCGCAGGAAGGTAAGGGTTTAGGTAAGTAAGTCTGCTTTTTAATCCATTTTGTCGGCCAGTTCGAAGCTCATTTTCAGCTGCTTGCGGGTCGAAGCGGTGAGTTCACGTTTAGCTAACGCGTGGCATTCGTAAGTAGCGTCGGCGAACATCATTTGTTGCGGTGGAGTCTTCTGGGTGGCTGCCGAAGGTCCGCGCAATGCGCCCACGAGCCCCATCTCGCGCGCCACGTACACATAACGCACGGCATCGATCACGACGCCCGCCGAGTTGGGGGAATCCTGCACCGAAAGTTGCGCGTCGAGCGTTACGGGTGAGCCCATAAATCCTTCCAGTTCGAGACGGAAATTGGCAACCTTATTGTCGCCGTAAAATGCAATGTATTCCGACGGCCCGGCGTGCAGGAAACTGTCGGCCGTAGAGATACCGCGGATGTCGTTTTGAGCCCGGATCACATTCTCTTTCGAGATTTTCTTCGATTTCAGGCGGTTTTTGTCTTCCATATTCAGGAAGTCGGTGTTGCCGCCTACATTTCGCTGGATGTGCGCCTTCACGTGGTGGCCGCGCTCGAAGGCCAGTTCCTGCAACATTTGAGACAATATACTCGCTCCAAACTGGCTGCGCATATCGTCGCCGATCAGCGGAATACTCGCGTTGATGAATTTTTGCTCCCATTCCGGGTCGGAGGCGATGAATACCGGGATGCAGTTCACGAGCGAAATGCCGAGTTCGAGGCAGATTTCAGCGTAAAATTCCGTAGCCAGTTGCGAACCGACCGGCAGGTAGTTGATCAGTACTTCGGCTTCGTGCGCTTGCAGGCGGGATATGATTTCCTGACGGATGGTGGCCGTTAATGCTTCGTTATACCTTTCTCCGCTGGTCAGCAAATCGGTTTCTTTCAATTCTTCTTTTACGACGAACCGGTTTTCGGCCGGGTAAGCAAGCATTTGGGGGGAAACGCCGTCCAGTACCGGCGAGCGGTAGACCGGCGCCGCGCTGGTAATGTCGGTATACAACTCGATCGCGCAATTGGGTTTTGTGAAAATGGCGTCTTTCAGTGCCAGGCCGATTTTGCGTTCGTCTACATCGAAGCCGCATACAAATTCAATGTTGGCTGCGCGGTAACCACCGATGTTGTCGGCCATCAATCCCGATGTTTTTTCGGAATAGCGTGTGTAATATTCAACGCCTTGCACAAGCGAGCTGGCGCAGTTTCCAACGCCTACGATCGCCACTTTTATCTTCTTATCGATATTTGACATTTCCAATAATTCAAGTTTCTGATGAAAATTTATTTTTAAAATATTTTAATTAATATAAAATGATTGAATTTGAGCCAAAATAAAGTATTTAAATCTAGTAATGCAACTGTAAGTGCGACTTTATGCAAACGTTTGCATAAAAGTATTTGATTTGATTTTGGATAGATTTAAATGCCACGAAGGCACGAATTTGACACGAATGTTCTTCGTGCTAGTTCGTGCCTTCGTGGCATTCAGAGCGTCTTTTCGATTACATGCCGACGTGCCGTTATCAAAAGGTCATAGCGCTGACGGCTACTGGCTTTGTATCAGAGAGTTCATTCAGGCAAATAAAAAGCCAGACAAGATGCCTGGCTTTTGCGATTGTAATGGGTGTGGTGTCGTACAACCTAGTTCGGCATCAGTACAGTGTCGATTACATGAATCACGCCATTGGATTGGAAAACATCGGCTATCGAGACTGTTGCATTGTTTCCTTTGGCATCGGTTAAAATGATTTTTTTGCCTTTCTGCATGGCGGTCAGCGTTCCGCCCGCCACGGTTGTGAGTGTCGCCTTACCGCCGCCGTCCTTGATGGCTTTCATCAGATCTTCGGCACTCATTTTGCCGGAGACGACATGGTAAGTCAAAATGCCCGTCAACGTCGTTTTGTTTTCAGGTTTAACCAACGTCTCAACGGTGCCCTTAGGCAATTTATCAAAAGCGCTGTTTGTGGGCGCAAATACGGTGAATGGTCCGGGTCCCGACAGGGTTTCGACCAGTCCCGCGGCTTTGACGGCCGCTACGAGTGTGGTGTGATCTTTGGAATTTACTGCATTTTCGATGATGTTTTTAGATGGATACATAGCCGCTCCACCAACGGTAACGGTTTTTTCCTGACCGAACGAACGTTGACCTATCGCCATCAAAGCAATCAGGGCGAAAACAAAATTTAACTTTTTCATATTGTATGTCAGCTTGAAAGTGAACAAATAGTGTGTGTGATCGATCAACACGACCAATCTACGCCGGCCAGTACCTCCTTGGATCGAAGTGGGGATTTAATTCGATTGGGAAGGGGAGTGTTTGGGTTTTAGTGTGTTGATTTTGAGGATGTCTGGTGTTTTATTTTTTGGCGATGTTGTCGAGTGCGGAGAAGGTCACTGCCGGAAGACGATGGAAGCATGCACGAGGGTGGCTCGCCCTCTTAATCCCGCGCTATCTACGATTCGACTTAATGACGTCGTTGACAGACTAGAAAGGCTGAACACTATCTCAATGAGAGGATTCGGGCTATAATTTCTCGTTTAAGAAGGTTATGAGTTGCGTGGTGGCCTCTTCAAACGACTTTGTAAGCCTCGCCCGTGCCGTACCTGCGCCAAATGTATTGAAAGCCCCTTTTAAAGATTCGATTTCTTTGATAGCGGGCTTTCCACCTTTGTATACGGTAACGAAGTAGCGGGTTTGCGTATGCCACGCGCCAGGATAAAATACAGCATCATAGGCCTCGATGCTTATTTTGACATCGGGGGACGCTGAGCCCGCTTCAACAATATGAACTCCCTCCGTTTTTGGGTTTTTTAGTATTTCGGCCAAAAGATCGACTAATTCCTTACCTGAAAATTCAACCTTGCTTTTGGCAGGCGACGTTTTTCGGTTGTCGATGATTTGAATTTTTGCTGATTTGGAAAGCATAGGTAGCTCAACCTTCTTCATACTTGGGGCCCAGATGAACATCTTTTTGTCACCCTTCGATTCTATTTTAAAAATGTCTTCTTCTCCATTAGCATAGGTGATCCCGGCCAGCTCCTTTTTGTCAATGGTATAAGTTGGGCCATCCTGGTTATCTGTTTTTTTGTATTTGACATTGTCGGGGTTCACTTCCAATACTTTTGCATTGATTGTCTCGCCATTCTTTTTATTAAGAACATCTTGAGATACGGCACTAAATGATAGCAGCAGAAATAGGAATAAGATGTTTTTCACGTTGGAGGTAGTTAAGTCACCACAATAATATCAATTCCTCAAAAATATAAAAATAGAGTAGGTGCGGAGCCGTAAGTGACGCAAGGGCCACAAAATGCTATATGACGTGCCGGCCAAAGCCTCCAATTTCTCCAGGTTCGTTTTTTCTGAAACGTCAATTACGACGGTAAGATAAATGAAGGCTGTAACCCAGATGGCAAGGGCGATTTTTTAACAAATTTGCGTGGGTAGGTAAATAAGTCTTTGGGATCCATATTGAGATAGGGAAAGGTATTGTTTCAAACATTTCTTGCACGAGGCCATGTAGCCTTCACTCTTCTGGCTTTACTTCCGGATACAATCTCAGATAGGTGAATCGCCAAATTGCCCAAAGGGCAGTGGACACCAGAATTGCAATAAAAACACCGTAAAGGGGGATTAAGCTGACGCCAACAACCCAACAGGATGGTCCCAGGGCGCCTATGATTTTTTTCTTCATAGTGAGGGTAGTGTTACTCGGAAAAATATATCGGAGGAATCGAAACATGCCGTAAATTATCCCGAGTACAAGGTAGGCAAATCCAAGGACTTTTACTTTGTCCCAGATGGGGGCTTCTTCTACGAGGATCAATACGGTTTGTACAATGGCTATGAGTCCGAATCCAGCGTAGAACGCAATCGTGGTTACTCGACTTGTTGCGGAGCGTAAATTTTTGAAGTCCATCAGAGGCTGTTTAGGTTTATCGTTTGTATCAGTTGAGAAAAATTGGGATTCTTCTTGCTACTCCTTGGTTAATGGATGACAAGGCTCCTGAGGATACTCTGTACCGAATCTAGCTGTTTAGAATTTAGAACAGTACCTTTTTGCTTTTTGTCTATGACAAAAGAGCAAACGAAAAGGTCGTCTCGAATACCTCTGACCCAATAGTAGAAAGCATTCGCCTCCCCCCATCAGGATCCTCCTCTGTGTAGAAGGCTAGTTCAAGTTGACCCAATTTGATTTTTACTGCATCAAGGGTGTCTCTCAGTACGCTCTGGACGTGATTAGCCGCGTTGTCGACAGTTGGATCTCCCGATATGGCCCATCGGCAAGGGGTGATCCTGAGGTTCCCACTCCAATCCTCGGTAGAGCTATTGAAAAATGCGTAGGTCATCGTGTCATCGTCTTCCTCGCTATCGTCATATTCAAACCAGCCTGTCGGTAGTGTCAGACTGAACCGGCCGTTTTGTGATTGGAAATTAGTGCTATCCATTTGGGGGGCTATAGAATGTAGACAAGACTATTTGTTGCGGATGCCGTACCGAACAAACTGAAGAACCAAAACCCTATCCTGAAGGCCAATAAGATGCCGCCAAAGGCCTCCACTTTTCAGAACCAACTTTGTCCGACAGGAGGACGACACTAATATTCCAGATAATAATGATCCAGAAGAAGACGAAGGAAACTGTGTCGGAATATATCAGGGTGTATAAAAATGAAAAGTGCCTCACATTGCTGCAAGGCACTTTTTTGAGGTTGTATAATGATGTGAAATTATACTTTCGTGACCGCGACGGGAATCGAACCCATATCTAGAGTTTAGGAAACTCCTATTCTATCCGTTGAACTACGCAGTCAATACCCGTTCCCGATACTGGGATTTCGGGGTGCAAAACTGAGAAAAATTCGTTTGAATTACAAATGATTATTCCTCGGTTTCTACCGCTGTGTAACCGAGATCCAGCCAGTTGGGGTAAATGGAGAAGTGTTTTTCCTTCACCAACGCGAACAACGTCCGTTTTAATTCATCGATATTTTCCTTCTGCTGTGCGGAGATGAATACCACACGATCGGCTTTTTCGGCGATGTAGCTTCGTTTCAGTTGGTCGAGTACGTCCTGTGTGGACGGCGCAGTTTCCTCCTGGTCTTCGTCGTCGTTGTAAGAAGGCTTATAAAGGTCTATCTTGTTGAAAACCAATATGGAAGGTTTGTTGGCTGCGCCGATTTCTTCCAGCGTTTTGTTTACTACATCCAGATGCTCCTCGAAAGAAGCGTGTGAAATGTCCACCACGTGCATCAGGATGTCCGCCTCCCGCACCTCGTCGAGCGTCGATTTGAATGATTCGATCAGCGTCGTTGGCAGTTTCCGGATGAAGCCGACGGTGTCCGTAAGCAGGAAGGGGATATTCTCCATATTTACCTTCCGTACAGTAGAGTCGACGGTTGCGAAGAGCTTGTTTTCGGCAAAAACGTCGGCCTTGGACAGGTTCCGCATCAATGTCGATTTACCCACGTTGGTATAACCTACAATGGCCACGCGCACGAGTCGGTCGCGCTCCTTGCGGCGGGTAACGCTCTGCTTATCGACCTTTTCGAGCTTTTCTTTCAGGAATGCAATCCGGTCTTTCACGATCCGGCGGTCGGTTTCGAGCTCGGTTTCACCGGGGCCCCGCATACCCACGCCTGCACCCGACTGGCGGCTAAGGTGCGTCCACATTCGCGTCAACCGCGGGTACATATATTGGTACTGCGCGAGTTCCACCTGCAATTTTGATTGGGCTGTCTGCGCACGCATGGCAAAAATGGCAAGGATCAGCAAGCTGCGGTCGATTACCTTAATATCCTTAAAAACCGCTTCGAGGTTGCGGACCTGCGAAGGCGATAGATCGTCGTCGTAAATGATCATGTCCACCGGGTTGGCAGTGACGTAGATCATGATTTCTTCGAGCTTTCCTTTTCCGGTATAGGTCCGGATGTCGGGCCGTTCGAGGTTTTGGGTAAACGTTTGGACAGTCTCCACGCCCAGTGTTGTTGCCAGGAATGCGAGTTCTTCCAGGTATTCTTTGGTCTTTTCAGCGTTTTGCTTCTGGGTACTTACAGCCACCAGTACGGCGGTTTCTTTTTGGGCGGCTGTGGAATATAACTTCTTCTTATCAATCATGCATTGGTGTTTTAATGGCTTGTTCCCGGCTCAAAAACTACTGCAAAAGCAAACCCGCACGCCGGAAAAGGGGCAGAGTTGCAACGGTTTGCCCGGCGCAAAAGTTCACGACGGGAATTCGTGAAATTACATTTACCATTTAACAAATCCATTTTTTTATTTGATTGTTCGAAAAAGTCTTTTGTATCTTTGCCGAGATTCTTTAAGCCTATGTTGGTGCTCATCCTCGGCTAATACTTAGCCACAACTCATTCTCCGCCTCTTAACAGGCAACTTTTTACGGCCCTCGCTGGCCGTGCAATTTTCTATTTTATTCATTATTGCAAATTTTTATTATCCATGAAAAAGTGGTTTACACTGCTTCGCCAGGCTATTCGTGGCTCCGAAGAAAGTTTTACCGAGGGAAGCATCAACCGTGCCATTTTCTTGCTGTCAGTACCTATGATCCTCGAAATGGTCATGGAGTCGCTTTTCGCAGTGGTCGATATTTTCTTTGTTTCAAAAGTAAGTACTGAGGCCGTAGCGACAGTTGGGCTAACCGAATCTGTTATCACACTGGTTTACTCCGTTGCCATTGGTTTGAGTACCGCGGCTACGGCCACCATCGCCCGGCGTACCGGCGAAGGGAACATGGACCAGGCCCGCCACGCGGTTGGGCAGGTGATATTCATTTCACTGGCGATTTCCTCCGTGACGGCCGTGGCCGGTTATTTGCTCGCTGGCGACATTCTACGCATGATGGGTGCCGACCATAAGGTAATCGAAACAGGGACCAATTTTGCGCGTATCCAGTTTCTGAGCAGTCCGGTAGTGGTGCTGCTTTACTCCCTGAGCGGTGCATTGCGCGGTGCGGGTGCAGCGGCAACGGCTATGCGTTCGCTGATGATCGCTAATGGTTTCAACATGATTTTGGGCCCGATCCTCATATTCGGTATCGGGCCGTTTCCTGAGCTGGGCGTAACAGGAGCCGCTTTGGCGACAGCCACAGGGCGTTCGATTGGTGTTGGTTATCAGCTGTTTTCGCTTACGAAAGGAAGAAGGGCATTGGGTTTGCTTTGGGAAGACCTTAAACCGAACCCGGAAACGATCAGGGCGATCGTTAAAATTGCCACCGGAGGGACGGTACAGTTCCTGATCGGCTCTGCGAGCTGGATTTTCCTGACACGCATTCTTTCCGAATTCGGCAGCGACGTTGTGGCGGGTTACACCATTGCCATTCGTGTGATTATGTTCACATTGCTGCCTGCCTGGGGACTTGCCAATGCGGCGGCGACACTGGTAGGGCAGAACCTCGGGGCCGGGAAGCCGGAGCGTGCCGAGGCTTCGGTCTGGAAATGTGCTTCGTTTAACCTGATTTTCCTGGGCGTGCTTGCGGTAATCATGTTTATCGGTGCCGAAAGCATTATCGGGTTGTTCAGTTCCCAGCCGCATGTGGTCGAAACCGGTAAGCTTGCGTTGCGTGTGCTTTGTTTGGGCTACGGATTTTATGCATACGGAATGGTGGTAATCCAGTCGCTGAATGGCGCGGGGGATACGAAAACGCCGACTGTTTTGAACCTGATCGCATTCTGGACTGTGCAAATCCCGACTGCGTATGTACTGGCCGTTATCCTCGGTTTTGGGCCGGTTGGTGTGTTTGCTGCGGTACCCATTGCGGAATCCGTTCTGGCCATGCTGGGCATCTGGCGGTTCCGTCTCGGGGGATGGAAGGTCGTTAAAGTTTAACTATGCCGGGAATTATTCGTGGGGGCCTTTTATTGTTGGGGTTGGTCAGGAGTTTTCTGATCGTGATACGCTATTGCCTGGCAATTGTACGGCGGAGGTGAGGCGGAATAGTCATGTGTTGTCAGGAGTGGTCAGGTGTCGTCAGATGTTGTCATGAATGGTCAGCTGATGTTGGGTTAGTCAGGAACTGTCGGATGTAGTCAGGAGTTGTTAGGATAGGATTGCAGGTTGATATCACTAAAAATCTTAAAACATCTGACAAAACTTGACTATTCTTGACCACACCTGACTGTACCTGACAAAACTTGACCAACACCTGACTGTACCTGACAACACTTGACCACAATAGTAGAAACGACATGAAAATAGAACAGATATATACCGGATGCCTGGCGCAGGGCGCTTATTTTATTGTTTCAAACGGCGAGGCCGCGGTAATCGATCCGCTGCGGGAAGTGGCCCCCTACATTCAGAGAGCGGAAAAGACTAGCGCCCGGATCAAATATGTATTTGAAACCCATTTTCATGCGGACTTTGTCTCAGGCCACATCGATCTGGCGGAAAAGACGGGTGCGGAAATAGTTTATGGCCCTGGTGCACAAACTGGTTTTAAGGCGCTTATCGCCAAAGACGGTGAAGAGTTCAAATTAGGGAATGTCATTATCCGCGCATTGCATACGCCCGGGCATACAATGGAATCCACGAGTTACCTGTTGCTGGATGAGTCTGGCAAACCTGTCGCACTATTTTCCGGGGATACTTTATTTATAGGCGATGTGGGTCGCCCTGATTTAGCGCAAAAGGGCGATCTGACGATGGACGACCTGGCAGGTATCCTCTACGATAGTCTGCGTTCCAAAATAATGCCCTTGCCGGACGACGTGATCGTTTACCCGGCGCACGGTGCAGGTTCCGCTTGCGGAAAGAATATGAGTAAAGAAACATCCGACACGCTGGGTAACCAAAAGCGGTTCAACTACGCATTACGCGCCGATATGACCCGCGAAGAATTTGTCAGGGAAGTAACAGCAGGCCTGTCCGAGCCGCCGCAGTATTTCCCGGAAAACGTGAAAATGAACCGCGACGGCTACGAAAGCATCGACGACGTGCTCGAACGCGGGCATCAGGCACTATCCCCTGAGGCATTTGAAGCGAAAGCCAACAATACGGGCGCATTGATCCTCGATACGCGCAAACCGGCAGACTTTGCAAAAGGTTTTATCCCCAATTCCATCAATATCGGCATCGAAGGCAGCTTTGCCCCCTGGGTCGGCGCATTGATCCCCGACCTGAAACAGCAGTTGCTCATCGTAACGGAGCCGGGCAAGGAAGAAGAAGTGGTAACACGCCTCGCCCGCGTTGGCTACGATTATACGATTGGCTATCTCAATGGTGGTTTCGAGAGCTGGAAAGAAGCCGGAAAGGAAGTCGATACGGTAGAATCGGTAAGCGCTGAGGCGTTTGCAACACGTTTTGAATCGGGCAATGTGGAGGTGATCGATGTGCGTAAGCCGGATGAATTTGCGTCCGGGCATATTAAAGGAGCGCGTAACCTGCCTTTGGACTATATAAACGACCTCATGCCGGAATTTCCAAAAGGGCGCAAACTGCACATCCACTGCGCAGGCGGCTATCGCTCCATGGTGGCGGCCTCGATCCTTAAATCACGGGGGATCGACGACGTCGTCAACATCGACGGAGGCTTCGGCGCCGTAACCAAAACCGACGTGCCTATATTGACGGAGGCGTGATTATTTGGTTGATTATTTGTAGATTGGAGAAACAAATAGGTTAAATATGGAAACGTTGGTAGTGGAGCTAACCCATAAAAATGCATTACAACTCTTGAAGGACCTGGAAGCCCTTGACATTATCCGCCTGCGTGGCAGTCAGCGTGCTGAGGGAAAGAAAATATCTGAAAAGTATAAAGGCATTTTGACAAAAGAGGCCGGAAAAGAGTTGATCAATCACGTTGACCAAATGCGTAACGAATGGAGCAATATTTGATTGATACAAATATTGTTTCCAAATATTTGTCCGGCTTGCTTCCAGCAGCAGGAGAGCAGCTGCTGGATTCTATCATTGATGCTACTCCGGCATTGTCGGTGATTACCCAAATTGAGCTACTATCCTGGAAGAGCGGATTTGAAACCCAGATTGGTGAGTTTGTGGGCGATAGTATTTTGACAGGGATTTTTTTTGCTTTAAATTAATATATAAAATCTATATACTTAATATTTATATGAGCATATTCGAATTTCTCAAACAGCCATGGCCGTGGTATGTTGCAGGGCCGTTGATTGGTCTTACGGTGCCGGTTTTGCTTTTGTTGGGGAATAAGTCTTTCGGGATTTCGTCGTCGTTGCGGCATATCTGCGCGGCGGTGATTCCAGCCGGGCTGCCCTTTTTTAAATACAACTGGCGGAAGGAGGCCTGGAATTTGTTTTTCGTGGCCGGGATCGCGGTAGGCGGGTTTGTCGGGAATTTTGCATTGGGTAACCCGGACGCTATTGTCATTTCAACCGATACGAGACAGACTTTGGCGACGCTGGGCCTAACGGATTTCTCGGGCCT
Source organism: Dyadobacter sp. OTU695 (assembly GCF_038440355.1). Taxonomy (NCBI): domain Bacteria; kingdom Pseudomonadati; phylum Bacteroidota; class Cytophagia; order Cytophagales; family Spirosomataceae; genus Dyadobacter; species Dyadobacter sp. OTU695. The sequence continues at coordinate 56,410 of NZ_JASATN010000028.1, forward strand.
GATGCCGACGGATATCTTCGCGATCACCAATGTGTTTTCCTTAAAGGGATTGATATTCTTTGTGTTAGGCGGCTTTCTGGTCGGTTTCGGGACGCGTTATGCGGGTGGCTGCACCTCCGGACACGCGATTATGGGGCTTTCCAACCTGCAATGGCCGTCGCTGGTTGCTACGGTCAGTTTCATGATCGGAGGATTTGCCTGCACGCATTTGTTGCTCCCTCTTCTACTAAATCTCGCCAGATAGGTGGCCTGGACAGTCATCCATTAGCTTTAACATTCACTCAACAATGGAAAAATTTAATCAGCATTCTCCGCTCGCAGAACCGGAGCATCCCGATTTCGACGGTATCAAAATGGACGGCTGCGACGGCGCGAACCGCCAGCAATCTGCCGAGGGTTTCACTGCCAACCTGAAATATCTGTTGGTAGGTGTCATCTTTGGGATCGTGTTTGTCAAAGCCGAGATTGTTTCGTGGTTTCGGATCCAGGAAATGTTCCGGATGGATTCGTTTCACATGTACGGGGTGATCGGCTCGGCTGTGGGAGTCGGATTATTGTCTATTTGGCTTATCAAGAGGTTTAATATCAAAACACTATCCGGAGAAACGGTGAGCATTGCCGACAAGGTTTTCGATAAAGGCCAGATTTACGGCGGGCTGCTGTTCGGCGTTGGGTGGGCCATTACCGGAGCCTGCCCCGGACCATTGTTTGCACAAATCGGTGCCGGTTACCTTGCCGTGGCTATTACCTTATTGAGCGCCATTGCGGGAACCTGGGTTTACGGACTCGTCCGTGCGCGGCTCCCGCATTGATCACTGTTTGCGGGCCACAAGGTAAAGTTGCTCGTCGCCGAGCATAAACGGATCGGCTTCGAGATTACTGAATGTACCTACTACGTGCAATCCCGCCAGCTCGAACATATAGGTAATTTCACCTAGCGTATAAATATGCTGACGCACGCTGTGGGTCACTTTTTCTGAGCCGGATATGAATGTCTGTTCAGCTTCTATGTAGCTACCTTCCACCCGGTATTCATTTTCGGCGAGATAAACGATATCTTCCTGCACCGGCATCCAGTTTCGCGTCTGGAAATTAGGGAGAATGCTTTCAGCGAGATTTTCGGTATGCACAGCCACATGCGCACCGGGTTTTAAAGCTGATGCGATCTGTCCGATGAATTGCTGCATTTCCGCTCTCGGGAAGAAACTGAAACTGTTTCCAAAACAATATGCGGCGTCAAATTGCCCCTCGGGGAGGGCATAGTTCAGCACATCGGCGCATATGACTTCCACCGGCAGTTGTCGCCGGCTGCTGACCGTCTGTAATTCCTCACAATATTCCTGCGAAATGTCGATGCAAGTCAATTCGGTACCTTGTTCCGCGAGCGGCAAAGCATGCCGTCCGTAGCCGGCAAGCAGGTCGAGGACCTTGCTTTCAGGTGTTATTTCGAGCACGTCCCGCAGGAAATCGACCTCATAATCGGTATATTCTTCGTCCTGGTGGAGTTTCCAGGCGCGTTGCGGAAGTCCCTTGAAATAGGTATGGTACCAGGCCACGGCAGTAATTTGGGTTTGAATTAAATCCAAAACTACTAAAAAAGCCCGCTTACATACGCATAAGCGAGGGGGTAATGCGCAGGTAAACCTGTCCGGAAAGGGGCGTTTTGCCATAAGCCGCTTCTAGTGCGCGATCGGGCTTGTATAAACTCATTTGCGCGCCGGCCTGCAATAATGTATTCGCAAAAGAAGTGATCTGGCGGTTCAAACCGAGTGAAAACATCGAAACAGGCAGCCTTTCGAAGCCAAGTTCGCCCAGAGAGGTAGTTAATCCCAGCTCATCCACACTTTTCTGTACCCATTCATAGCGCCCATAAACGGCCCATTTGTCGAGTTGCACATTAGTTTCTGCAAGTACGGAATTTTCCTTATGATGGTCGCCGGCATCGTTGAGGCCCCATACGAGCGTCGAAGAGATCCATTTGTTTTTTCCTCCCAAATTACCCGAATGCTGCACGGAGGCCGTCGTGCGGTTCACATCTTCATCTGAATGCAATGGTTCCGGGCTTTTGATAAACCCTCTCGAAACCTGTAACGCCCAGTTTGCCGACGGGTTGAACAGCAACCGGTAACTGTAAGAATTGAAGCGTGGTTTGTCAAAGTCAAAACGGTTTTCGTCCGGCTCGCGACCGGTAAACGATGAGCCTTCGAGTTTGAACTTCCCGTAGCGGATGCCTGCCGTCACCACGCCAAATGTAATGTGGGTAGCGTCTTGCCAATGGTGCCCCAGTACGGCATCCGGATTGTTGAACGCAGACATCCGATGCATAAACGCCGTGGGGCCAATAGCAGGCTCTCCCGGGTAACCCGCGTAAATCGTCAGATCTACCTTGTCATTGATCCGCTGTGTGTAGCCTACCGAAAGTTCGGAAATGAGATCGTGCGGATGCTGCCGATCGATGAGCGGCTTGCCCTTCCAGGTTTCGCCGGATTGGAATAATAGCGGATACCCTGCGCCGCCGTCCAAAATACGGTCGAGGGAAACCATGGCACGGAGGTTCAGCAAGCCGTTTTTGCCAACCTGTCGCTGGGCCATTCCCATAAACCAGTTGGGGACGCTGAATTTCGAATCCGAGCCCTTTTTGCCGTCGTTATTGAAATTTTGCGCGGTATAGCGAAGGAAAATGCTTCCGTGCAGCATGTAATTCCACTTACTGCCATGTTTCATATAGGCGTACATGGGCGTGGCGTCCGGCTGCCAGCCCGTGCCCGAGCCATTCCGGGTCATTGGCAGGCTTAATGAAAAGCTGTGGGTCATGTGCCTCCCCTGGCCCATGCCCTGCATAGTATGGTTTTCATGGCTAACAGTATCTTTCGCAGGCTCGTGATGGTGCTCGTGCTGGGCAAATGCGGGAAGTGTGACAGCCGCCGTTGCCACGGCTGTCAGCAAAATAAGTTTGTTGAGAAGCATAATGAAGGAATTTGGTGACTAGTGCGCGGCGGCGGTTTTGCGGCAGCAGCTCGGCAGTTTGTCGTGCGCTTTCTGGTTGGCAGGCACCTCGTCGGCGTCGTAGCCGGTTTTATTGATCGTCGCCTTAATGGCCTCCGGAGTGGTTTTGTCCGGATTGTATTTGACGGTAATGACCTTGTTGGATAGGTCAAGGTTCGATTCCTTTACTCCTTTCGAAAGCCCGAGATTGCGTTCGAGGCGTGCTTTGCACATTTCACAAATGGCCGAGGTTTTGATTTTTACCTCTTTGGTACCGTCGGCAAAGGCAATATTAAGGCCCAGGAAAAGGGCGGTCATGATACTTAAAATGGTCGTTTTCATAATGAATCAGTTTAAAATCAATGTTGATGGGTTGTTGAATCGGTTTCGGCCAGGGCTACTTCCTGCAAATCCATTTTGCAAACCGGGCACTTTCCCGCCTCCGTATAAGTTTTTTCACCTTCGCATTGCATCGGGCAGGCATATTTTTTCTCGCTTACTGCGTGTGTGTCCGCGCCTCCTTTTTCTTTGTTGCCCGAGCAGGCAATGGAGAGAAACAGCAGGGAAGCAATAATGACTTTGTTCATAGGGTTGAAGTTTAGTAAGTTCTTGTCAATGTATGTTTTATATTAATTTAATAGCGATTGTTACTGCCCAACCTGATCGAGCGCCGTTCGCTGTAAGGCGCCTTTTTTGAATTCTCCGGGTGTCATGCCGGTCACTTTTTTGAATTGGTTACTCAAATGGGCTGTACTGCTGTAAGAAAGTCGCCACGCTATCTCGCTCAAAGTGAGTTCGTTGTATGAGAGCCATTCTTTCACTTTTTCGACTTTCTGCGCAATGATATATTGCTCGATGGTCTGTCCGGTTTCAGAAGAGAACAGGTTGCTCAGGTACGAATATTCATAACCGATCTTTTCCGATAAATAGTCGGAAAAGTTCATCTGCGCGGGTTTGTGACCTTTCAGATTTTGCACCTCGTCGATGACGAGCGTTTTAATATGCTCCACCAGTGCCAGGCGGCGGTCGTCGAGCAGCTCGAAACCGTTGGATTCCAATACCGCTTTCACCTGCTGCAACTTATCGGCATTTACCTCGGCAACGGTCTCCACTTCGCCGAGTTCCACGAATGTCAGATCAATGCCCAGCCCGTTCAACTCCTCACGTACCACCCGCTTGCAGCGGTCGCAGACCATATTTTTGATATATAATTTCATAATCCAGTCAATTTGGCTAAAATCCTTCCTCCCTTTTCTCCCTCCTCCCTTTCCTCCTTAAAACTACCTGATAATCTTATAACGCATTCCCGCGTAAATCATTCGTCCTATTACCGGACCCCACGCCATTCCGGCATCGAAATGTTGCCCAAATGGTTCGCTGGCACCCATTATCGGGTTTTTCTGGCGGAAGTTAGCAAGGTTTTCGCCGCCCAGGTAAATGTCCCATTTCGGGAATGTGCGGGTGATTTGGGCATTGAAATTGTAAAACGAAGGCGCCTGTGTCGAGGTAAGGTCCGTTGGAACATGGTGGTCTGGAATGTGGCCCATGTACGGGAGCCTGCGTTTGCCGTTCCATTGCACGGTAGCGTCGAACTTCCATTTGTCGTAAGGCAGGGCATATCCGGCATTGAAAAGCACCCTGTCGCGGCTTACCATCATTCTCGGCTGCAAGGTGTTTTGGTCGTACACGTTGCGGATCGTCTGTTTCACGTCGAAGAGGCGGTAGGCCAGTTTCAGTTCCAGACGTTTGACGGGCGTCAGATTGGCTTCGGCCTGGAAGCTATTGGCGTAAGCCCTGCCTTCCAAATTATAGAAGCGAATGTAACGCGGATCTTCCATGTCGGCCACGAGTTGGTTCTCGAAATTTGTCCGATAGAAATCCATCACGAAATTTCCGCTCATTTCACCTATTTTGAACTCCTGCGTGACGCTCGCACCGTAATTCCATGAAACCTCCGGCCGTATCGCTTCGCGGAAAACCACACTGCGTGAGCTCACAAGGTTACCATAGTACTCGGCCAGCGGATTAGCCACTCTGAACCCGCGGCCTGCCGATGCCCGTAGGGTCGTCTGGTCGGTGAGGTTGTATTTCAAATGCAGTCTAGGCGTCCATTGTGTGCCGTAAAGATTATGGAAATCTACCCGTCCGCCAGCCACCATCACGAACTTATCGAGGTAATTATAGGTGTATTCAAAAAAGGCGCCGGACACCGATTCATTCCGTTTCAGGCGGATGTCTTTGTAAACTTCATCATAGTTATCAAGCATATAGCTGACGCCCGTTTTATAGGAATGATTCGTATTGCCGATGATCGATTGATAAATCAGGTTTCCGTACAATGTTTTTTGGGTGCCATCATAATTACTGAGGCCAAAATAGGATTTTGAATCATGTACCGAAGCATTCAGAATCAGCCCCAGACCTTTGTAGGGTTGCTCCGGAAATAGCCGGGCGATTTTGGAAAAAAACTCATAGCGGTTCACGCGTGCGCCGAACCCGTAAGCTTGTGTTGTGCCTTTCATTTCGCGTTCGAAGCTCTTCTGGCCACCTAGGCGGTCTTCGTAAAGCGCTTTCACACCAAACTGGGCCATTAATTTATCTCCCTGGTATTTCCAGCGGTTAATGGCGTTGTATTGAGTATAAAGTGGGAGGTCGAGAAATCCGTCGCCGTTTTTGTCGATGCGGTTACGCAATGTGCTGCCGTGCGTGAGCAGTCCGGTGCTCCATTTTTTGGTCAGCTGGTGTGCGAGGTTCAGGTTTACCTCTCCGCGACCAAAATTGTTGACATAGGTATTTAGGTATAATTTCTCCTGCGTGTCAGGCTTTTGCAGCTCCACATTGATTTGCCCTGTCATGGATTCGTAGCCATTCACAACTGAACCGGCACCTTTGCCGACGTCAATCGACTGGATCCACGTTCCAGGAATGAAATTGAGCCCGAATGTAGATGCCAAACCGCGGATGGAGGGGATATTTTCAACGTTTGTCTGAATGTAAGTGCCATTCAGTCCGAGCATCTGGATCTGTTTGGAGCCCGTCACGGCGTCGCTGTAAGAAACTGAGACGGATGCATTGGTTTCAAAGCTTTCAGACAGGTTGCAACAGGCCGCTTTGGCCAATGCACGGGTCGTGATGATTTCGGTTTGGTGTGGAGAAAGCCGGTCAATGGACGTGTTTCCGGCGCGTACCACGACTTCATCGAGTGTTTGGTCGTTTTGCAATACTACCTGCAATTCACTTTCCTGACCGATTTTAATGGTATCATTCCGAAACCCGACGAAGCTCACCACAAGCAGGGTCGATTGGGCTGACCGGGGAATGCTGAACCGCCCGTTTTCGTCGGTGGCGGTTGCTTGCGAGGTTCCCGACCAGTACACGTTGGCCCCTGTGATGGGTTTCAGGTTCTTCGTCTGCGGTTCCTGTTCGTTGACTGACCCGGTTATACGTTGTGCGTAAATGAAGGAGGATAAGAGTAAAAGTAATCCTCCCAAGAGGTATTTGTTCATGATTTCATGGATTCATTGGAATAAGAGATTCATTGCTGAAACCATTGGCTGGAATGCGAACGGTTTTCGTTAATGGCTGTTATTCAATGATATCAAATCAGGAACGACTGGATAAATGCGAGCATACTTCTCCCATGAAGACGGGAAGAGAAGGATATATCGGGAGAAAAAGAAGGTGCCGGGAGCATCCACTCGGACTGGATGAATTGATAACGTGTTACCGACCAGGTGACACCCGTCGCTACGGATTTGAGCAGTTTCGCAAGCAACTGCGCATCCACCGAAGCAACTTGCAGCTTTTCGAGCTTTTGAGTTTCCTTGCAGCAAGCTGTTTTCTTGATGATTGTGCCCTTGGCCATTTTCATTGCCGCACTTTTGGCACAGCATGACGAAACGACTTTCGGTTCACAGGAATTGACTTTGGATTTACCCACAAGCTGCATCGACTTACCACCCATCATCGCGCACTGGCGGTCTGTCAGCACGAAACCGGTGCTGCTCAGCAGGACCAGAAAGGCCATCAGGATGGTGATCGATCTATGCAGTTTGTTTTTCATATAAATGCCGGAAATTGATTTTGAGCGAATGGTGTGGCCCGAAACATATATTCCGGGCCAAAAATACTAATTATCAGGCGATTTCCTCGGCTACATACCCCGCCTTTTTGATCAGTTCCTGAATTTCTTCCGGCGAATGGCTCGTCTCCACTTTCAGCACGCGATCTGAACTTTCGAGATCGACCGCCCAGTTTTCAACATTTTCATCGCCGTTGAGAAACGGCGTAACAGTAGCGACACATCCGCCGCATTTAATATTGGTTTTGAATTGCAAGGTTTCCATGGTTACTAAAAATCCGGATCCTGGTCCGGTGTGCTATGTGTTAAATTGTTTTACAAATATCGGCTGCAACCAACTAGCAAGTGTTACAGAATTGTGGGAAGGTATTGCAGAGTTTTTGGGTGGTATGCTGACTTCTACAACCTGTTACCAATTAGGTATTATGTCGTAACAGTAGTAAAACTTTTAACTAAAAGCGATACTACCATGGCAACACAAGCGCTCAAAACTCAGGGTGAAGTCCTTCTATACAAATCGGAAAAAGGCGAAATGTCTTTACAAGTGCAATTGCAAAATGACACCGTCTGGCTCACACAGGCGCAAATGGCGGAGTTGTTTGGGAAGGGGGGTCTACTATTACTGAACACATACTCAACATTTTTAAAGAAAGGGAGTTGAATAAGAAATCAGTATGTCGGGATTTCCGACATACTGCCGCTGATGGGAAGAGTTATGTTACTACCTACTACAATTTGGATGTAATCATTTCTGTCGGCTACCGGGTCAAGTCCAAACAGGGAACGCAGTTCAGGATTTGGGCTAACCGGGTTTTGAAGGATTACCTGATCAAAGGCTTTTCAATACAGGAAAAGTTGAAATCCGATCAGCTGGCGAATTTGAAAAAGACAGTTGGCCTGCTTGCTAAGGTCATCCAGAGTAAAGAACTCACTGCGGGCGAAGCAACTGGCCTCCTCCAAGTGGTTACTGATTACGCTTATGCCCTCGACATCCTCGACAGGTACGATCATCAAGCGCTGGGAATTGAAGGTGTATCTGAAAAACAGCTTTTTGTCATCACTTATGAAGAAGCTATTTCGGCAATCCAGGGGCTTAGGAGCAAGTTTGAGGGCCATAGCTTTTTCGGTAATGAAAAGGACCACTCATTTAAGAGTTCGATCAACACGATTTACCAGACATTTGATGGTATCGAACTATATCCAAGCGTTGAGGAAAAAGCCGCGCATTTGCTTTATTTTATTATCAAAAACCACTCATTTACAGATGGTAATAAAAGAATTGCTGCGTTAATCTTTGTATGGTTTCTTGAACGAAACAGTACGCTCTATAAGCCGGATGGCTCAAAACGGCTCGCAGATAATGCATTGGTGGCGCTCACTCTGATGATCGCCGAAAGTAGCCCAATGGAAAAAGACATAATGGTCAAAGTGGTAGTAAGCTTGATCAACCAAAATAACTAAGCTTACCACCGAATTTACAACTTCGCCCCTTTCAGCCGCAAGCTGTTCATCACCACGGAAACCGAACTCAGCGCCATCGCAGCTCCTGCGATCATCGGGTCGAGGAGGAAACCATTGATGGGGTAGAGGACGCCGGCGGCAACCGGGATGCCTATGACATTGTAGATAAATGCCCAAAAAAGATTTTGCCTGATCGTTACGACGGTTCTGTGCGATAGTTTCAGGGCTTTCGGCAATGCCAGAAGATCGGAGGTGATAAGCGTCATTTTGGCTACGTCTATGGCGATGTCGGAGCCTTTGCCCATCGCTACGCTTACATCTGCCTGCGCGAGGGCCTGGGAGTCGTTGATGCCGTCACCTACCATGGCGACAGTCTTGCCAGCAGCTTGCAATTTTTTAACAAACTGCATTTTGTCGTCCGGCTTCACTTCGGCCTGGTAGCTGTCGATACCGGTCTGCAATGCAACGGCAGCGGCTGTTTGCGCGTTGTCGCCGGTTAGCATATGGACTTCTATGCCTTGCGCGTGTAGTTTTTGAACCGCTTCGCGGGAGGTCGGTTTCAATTGGTCGGCAATGGCGATCAGTCCTGCATGTTCGCCGTTGACCGCAATTCCGATCACGGTTTTGGCCTGGGTAGTGAGTATCTCGTAGGCCGGATGAAGCTCCGCGGCAATGCGGATATGCTCTTTTTCGAGGAATTTCAATGTTCCGATAATGTATTCGCTGCCACCTGCAATGCCGCGTATGCCGCTTCCGGTCAGGGATTGAAAATCGGAGACGTTGATTTTCGTGTCGTTTTCGATGTATTGCACGATTGCTTGCGCAAGCGGATGCTCCGAGCGCGCTTCAAGCGCTTTCACGGCCGCGAGGTGTGTGTCGGGGTTTGATAGCGAACTGACCCACTTCCAGTCGGTTACCTCGGGGCGGCCTTCGGTGAGGGTACCCGTTTTGTCGAGTATCACGGCATCTACTTTATACGCTTTTTCCAGACTTTCGGCGTCGCGGATCAGGATGTTGTTTTCAGCACCTTTACCAACGCCTACCATCATAGCTGTGGGAGTGGCAAGGCCCAGCGCACAAGGACAGGCAATCACAAGCACGGAAACTGCCGTAAGCATGGCATGGGTAATCGCGTTTTCACCGCCTAACAGCATCCAGGCTATAAATGTAAGAATGGCGATACCTATCACGACAGGCACGAATATGCCGGCAATGCGATCTGCGAGCCGTTGCACCGGGGCTTTGCTGCCCTGCGCGGCCTGAACGGTTTTAATAATTTGTGCCAAAACAGTCTGTTTCCCTACTTTTTCAGCAGTGAAAGTAAAACTGCCCGTTTGGTTGAGGGTTCCGGCAAAGACGTTGTCGCCAGGTTTCTTTTCCGCGGGAATGGGTTCGCCGGTCATAAGGCTTTCGTCAACAAACGAGCTACCGCTGACAACCTTGCCATCGACCGGTATTTTCTCGCCTGACCGGATAACGACCTCGTCGCCCAGATTTACCTCTCTTGCCGGTATTTCCATTTCGATGCCATCACGAAGCACTCTGACGGTTTTGGGTTGCAGCCCGATGAGCTTTTTCAGCGCGTCGGATGTATTCGACTTGGCGCGCTCTTCCATCAGTTTCCCCAATAAAATAAAGAAGATAATGACGGCAGCCGCTTCGAAGTACACATGTGGATGCAGGCCGCGCGAGTGCCAGAACGACGGGAAGAATGTATTGAATGTGCTGAAAAGAAATGCTACCCCGGTACTGAGGGCGACCAGCGTGTCCATATTGGCCTTGCGGTGCTGCGCCTGCTTCCAGGCATTGGCGAAGAAATCCTTCCCGAAAATAAATAACACCGGGATCGTGAGCGCCAGCATAATGTAGTTGGCGTAGGCCCAATCCATAAAGAACATACCCAATATCACTACCGGCACGGTGAGTATGCCCGTGTAAATGGCTTTGTTTTTCAGTTTTTGATAATGCTCCTGCTGGATTTTTTCTTGCTCGGCTATCGCGTCTTCCTCATTTTCTTCGATAATGAGCCCATAACCAATGCTTTGCAGTACCTGGTCCATTTCGGCAAAGTCGACGAGGTCGGGGTCGTAGGATACCGATACCGACTGGTTGGCATAGTTTACCGCCGCATTCGTGATCCCTTTGGTATGGCTTAGCATCGATTCCACACTCACCGCACACGCCGCGCATGACATGCCGGTGACCGGGAGTGTTGCTTTTTTTATATCTGTTGTCGTTTCCATAGTCTTTCAGAATTGGTATACAAAAATAAAATCCAACCCTGCCCGTACCATTACACAATTCTGGCCGTGGCTTGCAAGATTCGTGGAAACAGCGGCTATGCGAGGCGCGTTCCGTTAGGGACAGCGAAATCGGGGCTTGCGAGGATTACCTCGCCATCGGGCAGGACGAAGCCGGTTGTGAGCACTTCGGAACGGAAATCGGCGATTTGCTTCGGAGGAAAGTTGACTACGCAAAGTACCTGCCTGCCCAATAACTGCTCTTTAGTGTACCGTTTTGTGATTTGTGCCGAGCTTGGCTTGACACCGATTTCAGGGCCGAGATCAATGAGAAGTTTGAATGCGGGCTTTCTGGCTTTCGGGAAGTCGTCGACCCGGATGATCGTTCCGGCGCGCAGGTCGACTTGCTCAAATTCCTGCCAGGTAATTGTGCTCATGGGCTTCTGGTTTGATTTTAATGATACTTATCTGGCAAATTAACATTAAAAAAGCCTTTTGCCTCCCTTTCCCAAGCATTGAGGGGATTCATTTAAAACACAAACAATGAAAAAACTGCTGTTGTCCATCATGTTACTTTCGGCGGGTTTAGAGGCCTTCGCACAGGACAGGAATATTACTTTTTATGTCGGGACCCAGGATAAGGGAGCGAATTCTTCGATCACCCGATGCGAGTTGAACCTTGCTTCGGGGCAAATCACGCTGATTGATACCATTAACAAGTCCGTTGCGCCGGGTTATGTAGCCATTTCACCAGACAAGCGAAATTTGTATGCAATAGGATCGGATAACAAGGTTTCTGCCTATGCCATCGGGGCTGATCGCAAGCTTACCTTTTTGAACAGCCAACCTTCGGAGGGAATGGGGCCTTGCCACGTTTCGGTACATCCGACCGGTAAAATGGCCTTCGTTTCCAATTATGGCGGGGGTAGTTTTTCGGCCTACAACATTGAAGCCGATGGAAAACTAAGCGCTTCCGTTTACAAAGAGCAATATACCGGAACCGGGCCTAACGCCAAACGGCAGGAAAAAGCCCATGCGCATTTCGCGACGGCAAGTCCGGATGGGAAATATGTGTATGTGACGGATTTGGGAAGCGACAAAGTGATGAATTACAGCGTCGAGGCCAATGTAGGTAAACTAACACTTAATACATCCCAGCCGTTTTTCTCAGGCAAACCCGGGGCCGGCCCGCGCCATTTGATCATCCATCCGTCGGGTAAACGACTGTTCCTGCTCAATGAGCTTGATGCTACTGTAACGGCTTGCTCGATTGACAAAAAAGGGGTTATTACAGCCATTGAGACTTACCCGACGATCCCGGCCGATTACTCGGGTCCCAGCAATACGAGTGCCGCCATCCATCTGCATCCGAACGGTAAATTCGTATATGTGTCAAACCGTGGGCATAATTCGATCACTGCATTTAGGATACAAGGGAACGGAAAACTCGAAATGGTCGATCAACAAACGAAATCCATCGCTACCCCGCGCGACTTCAACATCGATCCGACCGGCAAATTCCTGATCGTTGCTAATCAGTCGTCGGACAACCTCGTGGTGTACGATATCAATGCAGAAACGGGCAAGTTCACGTTCAAGCACGAAAGCATTGCCGTGAAACTGCCCATTTGCGTAGCGTTCCTTTAATTGAGCTCAGAATTGAATCTTAGCGAAATGGTCAGAGTTTTCTGGCCATTTTGTTTTGGTAGTAATTCAAAAAATCTTCGATTTGCTCCACAGGCATCTTGCGGGCGATGATCTTTTTGTTTTTATCGAGAATGTAGATCGTAGGCGTTGTTACGACGTCGAACTTGCGGTTGAAATCGATCTGGTTCAGGGCGTCGTAGCCGTTGATAAGCTCTTCCAGGTGATACGTTTTTACAAATGATTTCCATTCTTCGATATTGTGCTCGGTCGAAATGGCCATTACCTTGATGCCGTTGGCCTTGTTCTTGTCGTAAAATGCTTTCAGTACCGGCGAGGCTTCCTTGCAATGCCCACAGGTAGGCGCGAAGAAGAACAGCACCGTGTAATTTGCGTCTATGGCTTGTACACTCACCTTTTTGCCGGCGGGATCAGTCAGCGTCAGCGCAGGGAACGTTTTATTCACCAGCAGATCCTTCATAGTCGCCACCTTTTCGGCGATGCGTTTTTTGACATCCTCCGAAACACCCATTTCGCCCGAGAGGTAATATTTGTTGGCCATATACACCCAAACAGCCTCGGTTCCTACCGTTTTAGGATTCTCGTACTGGTTAGTAATGTAATACACTGTCCAGGATTTCAAATCTTTGTTGACCGAAACTTTCTTTACAATCAGGTCGGCGTCTTTGATAATCGAATCGGGTACCTGCACCACCAGATTTTTGAAGTACCGCTCTATTTTAGGTTCGAAAAACGGCGTGTTCACAATGCGCGGGTCCGAAAAGTCGAATGCATCCCAGTAATGCGCCTTGTAGTAATTGAAGACCCACATCGAATCGGTTTTGCCGTTGGCTAATTTCGGTGCGGTTGGGATTTCGGGGTCAGCCGACATTTTGAGCAGCTGCGCGGTGAAACTTCCGGCATTTTCGGACAATAATTTCTTACGATAGGTGCCAAATCCATCCTGAATCGTCCGGATGCGTGCCTGGTTCTCCGGCGTCGGCTGCTTGCCCAATGCCTCAATCTCTTTGCTGCCTTTGGCTAATTCTTTTCGATAATCATAAAAAAGCTCGTTTTCTTTGGACCCGGTTATTTTCAATGAGGTGTTTACATCGGCCGTATCGGCTTCGAGCGCAAAGTTGGTCTCCTTGCCGGAATAGATGAGTTCGATCATCTTCTGGTTGCCTGGGAAGAGGATTACGTACAAGCCGCCTGGAAGCGCTGTTTTACCCTCAAATACGACTTTCCCGCTGGCGTCGGCCTTGGCAGTGTCTTTGGGAACAAACAGAGAAGCATTTCGATTATAATGCCCGATGACGAACGAGGAGTCCCGCATTCCCTTGATGGTAGCTTCGATGCGGTAGCCCTGGGCGTAACTGGTGGAAAGAAGGCCGAAAATGGCCAGTACTAGCAATAGGTAAGTGCGGGTATAATCTCTCATCAGGCTATGGAAAGTTTGCTTTAAAGCTGTTTATTGGATTATTTCAAATTTTGAAGTCTGTAAAATTAACTTCAAAACGCTAACATCAGCAGGGTTCTTATTCAAATGTTTTATTTTCTCTCCAAAGCGATTGACTTCCTCATAATGCCATTGAGCATTGTGTTTTTCATATTGATCTATTCATTCCTCACCAAAAATGACCGGCGACGGCGACAGACGGTGGCTTTGGTGATCGTCCTGTTGCTGCTGGCGTCAAATTCCTACCTGGTTACAAAGGCCATCAACGCTTGGGAACATAAATTCATTAACCTGGCCGAAGTGAAAACCACTTATGATGTCGGGGTTATGCTTTCCGGCGGGCTGATCACCAATAGCACACCGAGGCAGGACCACGCTGCGTTGGGCGATCACGGCGACCGGATTCTGCAAACCTTCCTGCTCTACAAGCAGGGCAAGATCAGAAAGATATTGATTACAGGCGCAAGCGGGGAAACGCTGATGGCGAGGAAACTGGGTGAAACGAGGCAGGCAGCGTGGCTGCTGGCAAGCTGGGGCGTTCCAGCCAAGGATATCCTGTTTGAGGAAAATGCACGTAACACCCGCGAAAACGCCGTGTTCTCGGGCCGTATTTTGAAGAAAATGTTCCCTTCCGGAAAGTACCTGCTGATTACCTCCGCATTTCACATGCGCCGGTCGACCGGGTGTTTCGAAAAAGTGGGGATCAAAACAGACCCCTTCCCGGCCGACTTTCGTGGGGGATACAACGGTTTCACCATTCAGAGATTGGTGCCGGATCCCGATGCCTTCGCGCAGTTTTGCATGCTATGGCATGAATTTGTAGGACTGATGGCCTATAAAGCAATGGGTTACTGCTAACCCTGCCTGCATTATACGCTCAGTATTTTCACCATTCTCAACAAATCTTCGTTGATGGGCTTGGGAAGTCTGATGGTATCTTCGAAAGGAGTATAAACCAGCTCATTATTGATGATACCGGCCATTACATTCTTTTGTCCCGCAATAAGGCCTTCCAATGCGCCCAATCCAAGGCGGCTGGCCAGGATGCGGTCGTAAGCAGATGGGGTACCTCCGCGTTGTGTATGGCCGAGTGTCGTCACACGGATATCCGCGTTTTCGTCCACCTGAACCTTGATCTTGTCGGCTACTTCCTGTGCGCTGCCTTCTTCGTCTCCTTCCGCCACGATAATGATGGAGGATGATTTCGAGCGGCTCCATCCCTGTTTGAGGGTTTCCACTACCTGGGAGATCGGGGTAAGTACTTCGGGAACCATTACGAGCTCCGCACCACCTGCAATACCCGACTGGATAGCGATATAACCCGAGTCGCGGCCCATTACTTCGATGAAGAAGATACGGTCGTGCGAGCTGGCCGTGTCACGGATCCGGTCGATCGCATCCAATGCTGTATTTACTGCTGTATCGAATCCGATCGTGTAGTCGGTTCCGTACAAATCGTTATCGATTGTTCCCGGAGCGCCCACCGTAGGGATACCGTACTCATTGCCAAAGATCATCGCGCCGGTAAATGTACCATTACCGCCAATGGCGATCAATCCTTCGATTTCGAGTGCCTGCAAGTTGTCATAAGCCTTCTTGCGGCCTTCGGGAGTCATAAATTCCTTGCTTCTTGCCGATTTGAGGATTGTTCCTCCTCTTTGAACTATATTACTGACCGAGTGAGACTCCATCTTGTAGACATCACCGGCGATCATTCCGCTATATCCTCTTCTGATTCCAAATACTTCAATACCATGGTAGCATGCTCCACGTACTACCGCCCGGATACAGGCGTTCATACCAGGGGCATCTCCTCCTGAGGTAAAAACTCCAATTCGTTTCATTTAATAATTTCGGGTTACTTCTAATCTTTCTATGTACAGCTCCATATTGAACCTTAAAGGCACAATTTCCGCAAATTTATCCGGTATTTTCTTAAAATATATGCCTTGATTCTTAATTATGTTAAAAAAATGCGCGAACAAGAATCGTTTTTAGCATCTCAAACATATACCAATACTTATATATTTGCGCCGGTTAATGGAAATTTAATATCCCCTAACCGGCGTTCGTTGCTACTATTACTGTTTGAAAAGTCATATCCAAGGCAGACCGCTGCCGGTACCGCTTTTATCCGAATCAATCCATAGCTTATATTACCAAAATGAAAAATCTGTTCTCCTGGCAACGTCTCTGGCCTCATCTGGTGGCTGTCATCGGCTTTATGATTTTGTCCATCGCCTACGTTTCACCGGTCCTGCAAGGCAAGAAACTCAGTGCTACCGATGAGATCCAGGCGAAAGGAGCTGCACGGGAGGTATTCGATTATAAAAAGAAAACCGGGGAATGGTCGTGGTGGACCAACAGTATGTTCGGTGGGATGCCTTCGTATCTCGTCGCAGCCGACTATCCTACCAGCATTCCGACGAAAATAGGGCAGGGGGTGAACAAGCTGCTTCCCGCGCCGGCCAATTATTTCCTTATCGGCATGGTGAGCGCCTATGTGTTGTTCCTGGTGCTCGGGGCCGGCGGGTGGCTGGCGGCAATAGGTGCGGTAGCATTTTCATTCTCGTGTTTCAACGTCATAAATCTGGAGGCCGGGCACATTTCGCAGGTGATCGCGATTATGTATGCGCCCGGTGTAATCGCAGGCGTGATCCTCGCTTTTCGTCGTAACTGGCTGGCAGGAGCCGCACTTACGGCCTTGTTCCTCTCTCTCGAATTGTATGCCAACCACGTGCAGATCACCTATTACCTGGGTATCGGTATTGTGATTTTGGTGATCATGGAAAGTGTGGCGTTGGTCAAAAGAGGCCTGGCGAAAGACCTGGTATTGATACTTGGCGGGCTTGGTTTGGCAGCAGTTATTGCAGTTGGAACGCACACAACGCGGCTTTGGAATGCCTATGACTACACGAAGGAAACGATCCGTGGTAAATCGGAATTAGTGGTGACGGGCAAAGACGCCAATGCTAAAAAAGGTAGCGGGCTCGATAAGGAATATGCATTTACATACAGCTATGGCGTAGGCGAATTACTCACATTGGTCATCCCTAATGCTTATGGCGGAGCTTCATACGGCCCCCTCTCAAATACATCGGAGATTTATAAAACATTGACAGGTAGGGGTGTAGACGCTGCTACTGCCCAAAATATCGTGCAACAACTACCGCTCTATTGGGGCGATCAGCCGATTATGGGCGGGCCTAACTATATCGGAGCGGTTGTTTTCTTCCTGTTCGTACTCGGATTGTTTATTGTTAAAAATCCATTGAAATACTGGGCAGCGGGAGTGATCGTGCTTTACGTGATCTGGGCGCTTGGAAAAAGTTTTGCGGGGATCAACTACCTGTTTTTCGATTATTTCCCCATGTTCAACAAGTTCCGGGCGATGACAATGGTGATCTCGCTAGCCCAGCTGCTGATGGTGCTGGTGGGCGTTTTAGCGCTGTCGGCCATTGCTCAGAAGAAGATTACACCCAGCGAATTGCAGAAGCCTTTCCTCATATCGGTGGCTATAACAGGAGGTCTGATGTTGGTGATGGCATTGCTGCCGGGCGTCTTTTTTAGTTTCAAAGGACTCCATGATCAGGAGTTTGGACAGCAGTTTTCGCAAATGGCACAAGACCAGGCATTTGGCCAGCAGATCGTGAATGCTATTGTTCAGGACCGTGAAGGCCTCATGAAGGGCGATGCGATCCGGGGATTGATATTTATTGCACTGGCTGCAGGGCTGGTGTGGTTCTATGCGCAGGACAAGCTAAAACCTGTATTGTTCTACGTCGTACTGCTTGTGCTGGTGATTTTTGATTTGTTTGGAGTCGATAAAAGATATCTCAATAACGATGATTTCGTCAGCGCTTACGTTGCGCAGGGCGTTACAACGCCTTCACCAGCCGATGAACAGATACTTCGGGATACCGATCCGGATTACAGGGTGTATGACGTTGCCTCGCAGGGCGGACCGTTCAACAGCGCACAGGCATCCTATTTCCATAAATCATTAGGCGGATATCATGCTGCCAAGATGCGCCGCTACCAGGAGCTTTTTGAAAATCAGGTTTCTACTGAGAAACCAAATATGGAAATCCTGAACATGCTGAATACGAAATATTTCATTATCTCTGATCAGCAAGGTAACAAAGTGGCGCAGGCGAACCCGCAGGCGTACGGACATGCGTGGTTTGTAAAATCTTATAAAGTCGCTCCTAATGCGGATGCCGAAATGGCGGCGCTGCGGACGGTCAATCTGCGTACCGAAGCAGTGATCGACCAGCGTTTCGCATCCAAACTGGAAGGGCTTAAAGCAGGTGCCGATTCGACGGCCAGGATCAGCCTGAAATCTTACAAACCGGACGAGCTGATTTATGAAGCGAGTTCCAGTGCGGAAGGGCTGGCAGTGTTTTCAGAAATTTACTACAATGTCAGGGACGAATGGAAGGTGACGATCGACGACAAGCCTGCTGATATGTTGCGCGCTAACTACGTGCTGCGTGCATTGCGTGTACCTGCGGGCAAGCATACGATTAAATTCCGCTTCGAACCGGTTTCGGTCGCTGCGGGCAAGAAGATTGACCTGGTAAGCTCATTGCTGCTGGTCGGACTGATTGCCGGAGCCTTGTTTGTTGAATCCAAAAGCAAGAAAAGCGTATGACCGACCGCCGCTATCCCATCGGGCCCATTGCCCTGAAAGACGCGTATTCCGACGAAGAAATTCGCGAGTTCATCCGCATTATCGCTGAAATTCCCGCGGAATATCGCAAACGGGTGGAGAATCTTTCGGATGAGGACTTACTGAAAACATACCGGGAAGGAAGCTGGAATATCAGGCAACTGATCCATCACGTAGCCGACCTGCAATTTGTCCATTACCTGCGGATGAAAAAGGCCATTACCGAACCCGATTACGACGAGGTAACGCTCATCGATATGAATGCCTGGGCCGGCACGCCCGATTCCCTGAACGTGCCGATTGCGGCTTCGCTGGGAATTTTTGAGGGTACACATGCCCGTTACGCCCATCTGGCGGGTACACTCACGGAAGAGCAGTTCGCACGCCGGTATTATCATCCTGCACGTAAGCTTTGGTTTGACCAAAAACAGGCACTCGCCATGTCGGTATGGCATGTGCGGCACCACCTGGCGCATATCGATCTCGCATTGGATAATATCGATTAATAATGTCTCAGGCAGCAGGTAAATATCTGATTATCATTGGTCTGCTGGTGGTGCTGGTAGGTGTCGCCGTTTACTTTCTCAGCGATAAATTGCATTGGCTGGGCCGCCTGCCGGGCGATATCCGGGTCGAAAAGGAGAATTTCAGATTCTATTTTCCGATCACAACAATGTTGCTCCTCAGTGGCTTGCTGAACCTGCTGATCTGGCTCTTCAGAAAATTCATGAATTAGCGGGGGGGGGGGGGGAATGGACACGTTAATGGAACCTTTAAATTACCGGTAAAATTTTAAGCCATT